>CAZYYU010000003.1:0-264529 GCA_964651735.1 uncultured Gammaproteobacteria bacterium
TTTGGGGCACCTCCCCCCGGAGGGGGGAGGATGATAATATTTAGAACATTCCTAGTTGCAATTTGGCGGCATCCGACATTTTTTCTCGATCCCAGGGTGGATCAAAAACTAATTCAATATTTGCTTCGGCCACACTCGGTAAAGAAAGCACTTTCATTCTTACATCTTCTGCAATAACCGGCCCCATTCCACAACCAGGTGCAGTTAAGGTCATTTTGATATCAACGCGATGTTCATTTCTGCGTAATGGAAAAACTTCACACCCATAAATCAATCCTAAATCCACCACATTCACTGGAATTTCAGGATCATAGACTTGTTTTATTTTAGCCCACACCAACTCTTCGATGCTCATATTCTGTAGTTGCTCTGCTGAAATATCTTCGGGTATTTCCCGACCAAGTGCATCGGCATCTTTGGCATCAACACGTGCCAAATTTCCGTAAATGTTCACCGTAAAAGAACCACCCAAGGCCTGAGTAATGCGCAATTCGGTGCCTGCTTGCAATAATATTTTTGCGCCGGATGGAATCAATAAAGCATCCACATCTCTGCGAAGTACTGTAATGGAATTCTGCTCACTCATCTTCTTTCTTCTCTATAATAAAACTTTCACCACATCCGCATTCGCCGCTTGCGTTTGGATTTTGATAAAGCAATTGAGAAAATCCAAATGCTTTAGTTTCCAAATCGATTCGTGTATTTTTCAAAAAATCAAAACTCTTTGCATCTAAATACACCTTAAAATCCTTTATAGAATCTACAACGATATCATCCACTTTTGGTTCGTTCACAATATCTGGGACATACATCCAACCAGAACATCCCGTTTGTTTAATCGATAAACGAAAATGTTTTCCCTCTTTAGATTTTTCAATTTGTTGTTTAATAAATTGAATGGCTGTTGGGCTTATGTCTAACATAGTTGTCTCCTATTCTGTACTGACAATATCAACAATATCTTTATCAACTGCAGCGATCATAGTGTGCCATGCCAAAGTGGCACATTTTACACGTGCAGGAAATTCTGAGACGCCTAGTAATACCGCTAATTTCCCTAAATTATCTGAAGAATGACCCTGCATTAATGCATTATAAAATTCACTAAAAATAGTTCTGGCTTCTTCGAGTGTTTTTCCTTTTAATGTTTCAGTCATCAATGAAGCAGAAGCCACCGATATTGCACAACCTGCACCTTCAAATTGTGCACTGCTTATCTTGTCATTTTCTATTTGTAGATACAGTACAATTTTATCACCACATAAAGGATTAAATCCTTCTTTGATGGAAGTCGCATTTTTCAGCTGCCCAAAATTTCTGGGGTGACGCCCATGATCAATAATCATTTGCTGATAGAGTTCTCGAATTTCAGACATCAAACATCCTCCTTGCTGCTTCAACACCCGATACTAAACGATCAATTTCTTCACGAGTATTGTAAATTCCAAAAGATGCACGTGCTGTTGCAATTACTTTAAGTTCATTCATCAAAGGCATAGCACAATGATGTCCTGCTCTGATGGCAATACCGTGTTGATCTAATATCGTGCCTAAATCATGCGGATGACAATTGTCTAAAGTAAATGAAACCAGAGGGACTTTATTTTTTGCAGTGCCTACAATTTTTAGACCTTTAATTTTAGATAAGGCTTCGCTTGCATAAACTAATAAATCATTTTCTAATTTTTGGATCTCGCTCCAAGAAAATTGATTCAGAAAATCAATGGCTGCAGCCAATCCAATTGCCCCTGGAACATCGGGCGTACCCGCCTCAAATTTATAAGGTGGCACATGAAAATGGGCATTTTCAAAACTGACTTGGGTAATCATCTCTCCACCACCTTGATACGGTGGAATCTCTGAAAGAATCGCTTCTTTGCCATATAAAACGCCTATACCCATAGGACCGTACATCTTATGACCAGAAAATGCATAAAAATCACAATCTAAATCTTGAACGTCAACTGGCAGGTGTGGAATGGCTTGAGCTCCATCAATCAATATTTTAGCATTATATTGATGGGCTAAAGCTATCATTTCTTTAATCGGATTAATCGTACCAATGGCATTGGATGCATGAGTCACTGAGACTAATTTTGTTTTAGGGCTTAATAATTTTTTATAAGACTCGATGCATAGTTCTCCATTTTCTAAAATAGGTATAATTTTTATGTTTGCACCATTTTGCGCACAAAGCAATTGCCAAGGCACAATATTAGAGTGATGTTCTAAAGCTGAAATAATAATTTCATCGCCTGATTTAATGTGTGTGCGCCCAAAGGTTTGAGCGACTAAATTAATGGCTTCTGTGGTACCTCGCACAAAAATAATTTCATTATCCTTTTTTGCATTAATAAATTTTTGAATGGTTTTTCGAGACAACTCAAATTGTGCCGTCGCTTTTTCGCTCAGGCTATGTAAACCACGGTGCACATTGGCATTATATTCCGAATAATAACGTGAAATAGCATCAATGACTTGCCGTGGCTTTTGTGTAGTGGCAGCATTATCAAGATAAGCTAAGGAATAGCCATTTATTTTTTGTTGCAGGATCGGAAAATCTTTCATCATAACCTGATCCTCCCCGCAATACTTTTATCACTAATCTCTTTTGAAAATGCTTCAATCAACATTTGCTTTGCTTCCAGCTGAGAAATACCACGAGCTCGCAAGTAAAACAAAGCATCCTCATCGATCTGTCCAACCGTTGCCCCATGTGAGCATTTAACATCATCTGAATAAATTTCAAGCTGAGGAATGAGATTAACCGTAGCACTTTTATCTAATAATAAATTATGTAGATATTGATGAGCCTCACTCTTCATAGAATTTTTACGAACAATTGCCTTACTATCCACATTCGCCACTGCTTTTTCACTAACTATACCCTTAAGATTCTGTGTACTGCTGCAATGACTCACTTTATGATCAACACAAATGTTATAAGACATCTGTTGATTTGCTTTTGCCTTCAGAAGCCCATTAATTTCGCAAGCCGCGTTTTCACCTTCAAAAGTCACTGAAACCCTTTCCTTAGAATTCAAACTTCCATTAGCTACAAAAATAGATTTGTACTGGCTGTTTTTGTGCTGAATAATCTTCAATTCACTCTGGTAGCTTGAAACATTGTCTAAATTCTGAACTTTCTGATGTGTAAAAGAAGAAAAATCCTCTAAATACAATTCAAGATGATTTGACACACTTTTATCTTTTTGAAAACTTTCAATAAATGATACCGAAACACCAGTTTCAACATTTATTTTAATGTGATTATTAAGCTCATGATTGGATACATATAAAATATTGATAATTGATTGCACACCTTCAATTTTTCCAATATTAATACTCAGAATTTTGTCATTTTTAACGCGTACATTATCATGCATTCGACTATGTTGAGCAGAAAATTTTCCATCAACAATAACCAGAGATGAATGTGCTTCTATCAAATTATTCTGAGATTCCAACATAACCTTGTACTTCCAAATTTTTCGCTAATTCTTTTCCACCTGATTTTACTATTTTTCCATCAGCCAAAACATGTACAAAATCAGGAACGATATAATCGAGTAAGCGTTGATAATGAGTAACAACGATAAAAGCTCTCTCGGCATTTCTTAAAGTATTCACACCTTTTGCAACCGCTTGAAGCGCATCGATATCTAAACCCGAATCTGTTTCATCTAATATTGCTAACTTAGGTTGTAATAACAACATTTGCAAAACTTCGTTACGTTTTTTCTCACCACCAGAAAATCCTTGATTCACTGAACGTTGTAAAAAATGCTCATCCATCTCTAAATCAGCCAGCTTTGATTTTACCAATTTCATAAAATCAAAGGCATCAATTTCGGGTTCATTATTGGCCTTTCGTATACAATTTAATGCAGTGCGTAGGAAATAAGCATTATTCACACCAGGGATTTCAACAGGATATTGGAATGCTAAAAATATACCTTTACGTGCACGTTCTTCTGGAGATAAAACTAATAGATCTTCTCCAAAATAATTGACACTGCCTTCATTAACAGTGATGCTTTCATGACCTGCCAGTGTTTTTGCCAAGGTACTTTTTCCAGAACCATTAGGACCCATAATGGCATGCACTTCGCCAGGATTTACTTTTAAATTTAACCCTTGCAGAATCAATTTTGTCTCTTCAACACTGACTTTTAAATTTTCAACATTTAACACGAGAATCTCCACTATTAATCAACACTAACCGATGGCACCTTCCAAAGAAACTTCCATTAATTTCTGAGCTTCAACCGCAAATTCCATGGGTAGCTCTTTAAATACAGATTTACAAAAACCATTTACGATCATGGATATTGCATCTTCTTCACTTAATCCTCGTTGACGACAATAAAATAATTGGTCTTCACCAATTTTTGAGGTTGAGGCTTCATGCTCTACTTTTGCAGTATTATTTTTCACTTGAATATTAGGAAAGGTATGTGCACCACAAGTATCGCCAATCAACAATGAATCACATTGAGTAAAATTCCGCGCATTGTCTGCAGTTGGTGCCACTCTCACCAAACCTCGATAAGAATTTTGGCCAAATCCCGCTGAAATACCCTTTGAAATAATAGTGCTTTTGGTATTCTTACCAATATGTATCATTTTTGTGCCTGTATCAGCTTGCTGATAATTATTCGTTAAAGCAACGGAATAAAATTCACCCACTGAATTATCACCTTGCAAAACGACGCTCGGATATTTCCAAGTGATGGCAGAACCTGTTTCAATTTGAGTCCAGGAAATTTTGGAATTTTTTCCGCGACAAGCACCACGTTTAGTCACAAAATTATAAATACCCCCTTTACCATTTTCATCACCAGGGTACCAATTTTGTACGGTTGAATATTTTATCTGTGCATTATCTAAGGCAACTAATTCAACCACTGCAGCATGCAATTGATTTTCATCACGCATAGGCGCTGTACAACCCTCTAAATAACTCACATGACTACTTTCTTCTGCAATGATAAGCGTACGTTCAAACTGTCCGGTATTCGCTGCATTTATTCTGAAATAGGTCGATAATTCCAGTGGACATCGCACACCTTTGGGAACAAACACAAATGAGCCATCAGTAAAAACTGCTGAATTTAGTGCCGCATAAAAATTATCACGGTAAGGAACCACCGTTCCCAAATATTGTTTTATGAGTTCCGGATATTTTTGCACAGCTTCTGAAAATGAACAAAAAATCACACCCACTTCTGCTAATTTACCTTTAAACGTAGTTGCAACAGATACACTGTCAAACACAGCATCCACCGCCACACCCGCTAATCGTGCACGTTCATGCAAGGGAATTCCCAGCTTTTCGTAGGTTTCGAGTAATTTAGGATCGACTTCATCCAAACTTTTAGGACCATCGGACATGGATTTTGGTGCCGAATAATAAATGATTTTTTGAAAATCGATGGGCTCAAATTTTACCTGTGCCCATTGTGGGTGTTCCATCGTTAACCAATGTCTATAGGCTTGTAATCGCCATTCCAACAAAAATTCTGGCTCATTTTTTTTCTGAGAAATAAATCGAATAATGTCTTCACTTAAACCAGGTGGTACGGAATCGGAAGCGATATCGGTGATAAAACCGTGTTCGTATTTACGATTCACAACCTCTTGTAATTCTGGTCTTTCATTTATCATTCACATCACTCCACACTGATCGGAATACCACAAATTCGATCTATTTTCTCCGCTTTCAATGGACTGGCCATATCGGCCAAAGAAAGCCCTTCTAATACCTGCATAATAACCTGGTTAACCTTATTCCAATTTCCCTTAAGGGCACAGTGTTGATCATGAAAACAGGTCTGTTTGCCATCACAACATTCGGTTAATACGGGCTTGCCTTCTAAAGCCATAATAATGCTGGCAATGGAAATATCTTTGGGCGCCTTTGCTAGCTGATACCCACCACTGTGTCCACGCACCGAAACCACAATGTGCGCTTGTTGTAATAGCTTCAGAATCTTCGAGACCGTGGCATTACCTAAATGATAAGTTGCAGCAATTTCGCTGGCACTGGCATATGTATTAGGATGGGACTGTAAATAGTCCAAGACCAATGCACCATAATCCGCTAATTTGCTTAATCGCAACATAATATATGCCCTAAAAACCTATATTAATATATAGTACCAGATCAGTCCTATTTGGCAAGATTTATTGCTCCCCCACTGGAGAGGGGAGGAATATAGGCTAGATTTCAGGTTTTAAGAATGTAATACTAGCTTCCATGACAAACCCCAAAAAACCCATATTAATGAGCGGCATCCAACCCTCAGGAAATTTAACCATTGGTAACTACATCGGTGCGATCAAGCATTGGGTTGCTATGCAAGATTCTCACGAATGTTTTATCGTTTTCGTAGATTTACACACCATTACCGTCAAACAAGACCCTGCTATTTTACGTCAACGATGTTATGACTTTGTTGCCTTGCATATTGCCTGTGGAATTGATCCTAATAAAAGCCACGTTCTGATTCAATCCCATGTACCCCTCATTTCTGAGCTTGCTTGGATTCTCAATTGCTATACCTACATGGGCGAATTGAATCGTATGACCCAATTTAAAGACAAATCTCAAAAACATGAAAAAAATATCAATGTAGGATTATTCAGCTACCCTACATTAATGGCCTCTGATATCTTGCTTTACCAGACGAATATTGTTCCCGTCGGCAGTGACCAAAAACAACACTTAGAATTAACACGAGATATTGCGATTCGATTCAACAATCAATATGGCAATATTTTTACAGTGCCCGAACCTTTTATTCCAAAAGCAGGCGGAAGAATAATGGGCCTTCAAACTCCTGATAAAAAAATGTCCAAATCTGATGATAACGAAGGGAATTTCCTGGCAATGCTAGATCCACCTGAATTAATTCGACAAAAATTTAAACGAGCAGTCACTGATTCGGAACGTGAAATACGATTTGATGATAAAAACAAAGCGGGTGTTTCAAATCTGCTCACACTCATGTCAGTTTTCACCGGTGAAACCATTCAAAATATTGAACTTGAATTTAAAGGCAAAGGCTATGGGGATTTTAAAAATGCAGTCGGTGAAGCTGCCGTCGAATTTTTAACGCCTATCCAAGATCGTTATCAGGAGGTCAGAAACAATATCGAACTAATGCATGAATGGCTGGCCAGAGGCGCCAAACATGCCAACAAAACGGGTGAACTAACCATCAAAAAAGTAAAAGAGGCCGTAGGATTTATCCTATGAGCATGAACAAGGAATTTCTTTTTTACGATATCGAAACCACAGGCCTCAACAAATCTTTTGATCAAATTATTCAATTTGCTGCCATTAGAACGGATAACCATTTTCAGGAAATCAGCAGACACGAATTTTACATTAAATTAAATCCCGATATCATTCCATCTCCTCAGGCTTTAATCACACATCAAATTCCGATTAGCCAAATACAACAAGGCGAAGCTGAATACGATGTGATGTTGAAAATATATAATCTTATTAATGCACCTAATACCATCAGTCTAGGTTACAATACCTTAGGTTTTGACGACGAATTTTTACGATTTTCTTTTTTTAGAAATTTATTACCCCCTTATAATCATCAATTTGCCAATGGCTGTTCTCGTGCAGATCTTTACCCCATCACGATTATGTATTATTTGTTTAGCAAAGACGCTTTAAAATGGCCTGTAATTGATGGGAAAGTTTCATTGAAACTTGAAAATCTTAACACTGAAAATAATTTAGCACCCGGTGCAGCGCATAATGCGATGGTTGATGTGCTCGCCACACTTGAACTGGCCAGAAAACTAAAACACGCCAACCCAAAAATGTGGGATTATGTTTTTGCTTGTTTTGACAAAGACACCGATATTCAACGCACGACGAAATTAGATATTGCCTTTAGCATCAATAATAATGTCTTTAGAGAAGCTATCATTATCGATGGAAGTTTTGGCAAGGCCAATCAATACCAATCCGTGGCACTCAGCTTAGGGAATCATCATCATTACAAAAATCAAAGTTTATGGCTAAGGCTGGATGTGAATGATCTGCATCAAACGACTCGAGAAAATATTAAAGACACAACCTGGGTCATCAAAAAAAAACCTGGTGAACCCGGAATTATTTTGCCCACTTTAGAGCGCTTTTTAGTCCACATTGATGATGCGCGAAAAACACTCATTCAAGCCAATTTAAAATGGATGAATGAAAATCAAGAATTATTACAAGATATTATTGATTATCATCGTGATTTTACCTACCCAAAAATACCGAATATTGATCCTGATGCTTCACTGTATCAAATGGGATTTCTTTCTCCACAAGAGGCAAAACTCTCCGAAAAATTTCACAAAGCTAATAATGATAAAAAAGTAAAAATGATCAATGAATTTCAAAATCCCATACTGAGAGAAATTGCCATCCGAATTATTTATAGAATTGATAGCAAACTACTTAATGAATCTGATAGAAATATTTTTGACGAATATCAAAAGGCAAGTTTTAATGATACAATAAGCCCAGTCATTGATTATAAAGGCCAGCAAAAATATGCGCTCGGAAAAGCAATTGCAGACATTGAAAAAATTCAAAATAATAATAATTTAAGCAAGCAACAAATAGATATCTTAAACGAGCTAAAATCCTACATAAACACAATAGAACTACATAGATAATTTCCTCCCCCCTCCGGGGGGAGGTGCCCCGTAGGGGCGGAGGGGGGAGATTAATAGAATTTTCTTCTTAATCCCCCCTCAGTCACTTCGTGACAGCTCCCTCCGGAGGGGGGAGCAAAAATATGACAAAAGGAGACAATCATGACAGTAACGCCCTCATCAATGCTAAAATTAGGCACAACAGCCCCCGAATTTTCCCTACCCGACACCATCAGCAACAAAACCCTCAACCTACAACAACTCAAATCTGAAAAAGCCACGCTGATCATGTTCATCTGCAACCACTGCCCCTTCGTAAAACACGTCCAACAAGAATTAATCCACCTCGCCAATGATTACATCCCCAAAGGCATCTCATTTATAGCCATCAGCGCCAATGACGCAAAAAATTTCCCCGACGACGCACCCGATAAAATGAAAGAAACCGCAAAAAAATTAGGATACCCCTTCCCTTATCTCTATGATGAAACTCAAAGTGTAGCCAAAGCCTATCAAGCAGCCTGCACACCAGACTTTTTTATATTCAACAAGGAATTAAAACTCGTTTACCGAGGCCAACTTGACGACTCACGACCAGGAAATAACAATCCGATTAATGGCAAAGATATTCGCGCAGCTTTTGAGGCAATCCTAAATAATTCTCCCATTAATCCAGATCAAAAACCCAGCATCGGTTGTAATATAAAATGGCGTGATTAAAAAAACAGAGGAGCCAAAGCTCCTCTGTTTAAGTCAGTCCTTGACGGTCTCATCTCAATGAGATGGACTACATATACTAAAATCTAAAGCAGGTACAGGAATGCCAACCGGAACATCCGAGTTAATGGCATGTGTAACTGCACTAGGTAATGGTACTCCATTAATCACATGATCTAAATGCAATGGTGTGCACGCAGTCCTTGGTAGAATAGTATTCGTTGCTGGAATATGTAAGGGCACTCCATTGAGGTCCACAAAGGCCGGTAAGCTACTTGCAAAAGAAGCTAAAGCCGGATTTGAAGGATCCCAATAATCAGCGCTCAATAAATTTAAGCAACGGCAAGCAACTTGAATGTTCGCACCAGGTTGAACAATAGTGTTACCACCTGCACCTTCAGAAACTAATACATCTCTAGGCAGATTATGACTAAAGAGATTCAACGCTACCGTATAACCGACTGCAGGACCCATAAATTCACTGGGTCCAACATCGAGGTAAGGATAAAAATAAACCAAACCAGGTAAATTAGAACTTCCCAAGGTTATGCCTGCATTATCAATATAACCCGCATAGGGGAAATGCAAGAATGGGAAGATCACATCAAAGCCAGTTCCATTAGCAATATTGACTTCTAATGATCGATTTATTTTATTGACACCACCCGCAACATCATGAATATAATTCAACGCAACTAATGAATTAGCATTGTATGAATTATTGAAAAATGTTGGTTGTCCGGTATCTGATGGATCACCGTTACCCATACCAACTGCAGTATTCTCCGACATTATGTTATTACCGATAATTGATGAGTTAAATGCACTCTCAAAACTTATACCTCCACCACCGCAGCGCAAGCAATTTCCGCCAGGGCTACTATGGTCTGATGCATTGGCACGAATATCATTAAAGGAGAAAGTACTGTTCGTAATCTTACCACCATCTCCAAGATCTAATGCTCCAGGAGCTCCAAAGAAGATTGGAACTGTTGGGTCACAAGATACAGAACCACCTTGGGCAATAATTCCATCAACGTTGGAAAATGTTGGGTCCTTTTCAACCAGTCGAGTGATTAGGTTATTGGTAAAGGCTACATTATCACCAGTACCAAATATTTGAGGTCCTCGTTGGTTGTTATCAAACCAGTTTTCTTTAACGGTGATATTTTTCACGGTTACACCGCTTTGGAACAAAGTTTGATCACACAAATTACCAGTTGATACACCTCCTGTAGAATTAATTTCTACACCTCTTTTGTTCAGCGTAAATTTCAAATCTTGAACCGTAACATTTTGTGTAACGGTATTACCTGAAGCAACGGTGATCATCAAAGGTCTGTTCCAGAACAAAGCCAATTGTTCGCAGAGGGTTTTATCAGCAGCTGATAAGGCATTGTAAGTAGAACCGCTCTGACACAGGCTATAAGATTGCCCACCCGACAAGGTAGCAGGAACAGGTGTAAGTGTTTCCACAGGTGCACTAATACCCATCGAGGTATCTTCCAAACCTCTAATCGTCGTTAACCATTTCGGTCTGCCGAATCCGGGCATCGATTTATCAGTTTCAATACCACCCCGAACTCCTTTTAAGGTAACATTGGACTTTGTGATATAGACCCGTTGACCATCCATTTGACAGGTACCCTTCAATGTCACAACATTAAAGTTATCCACTGCGTGTTGGATAGCCAATCGGTCTGCAGAACCTGGTGAGCCTGTACACACTACTGTTGTGCTTGTGAGGGCGCTCGCTACCGATGAGAGCATTAAAAAGACTCCCACCAACAGCGCTTTATTTAATATATTCATATAATTTTACCCCTTTAGTTATTTTAAAGGAATGCTTCTTGCTACGAGGGAACGCTGTCCTTAGCTCTCGTTATAAGTATAGCCAAAGCAGGGATAGGTCAAAGGGGGTCCACAAACTAAGCTGTAAAAGGAGCTATAATTATATTTTGGACAGATGAAATGTAAGGAGGAAATCATGAAAACATTAAGGAACACCTTAGCAATAATGTCTTTATTATCCCTTAGCCTCAGTGCTAAAGCCTTGCCAGAATCCATAGGGATCATCGATTTTCAAAAGGTTGAACAAACCATCTCTTTTGATACCATCGTCCAAGAACGAACTGAGGGACGATTAGGCGATCAAGGCAAAGCCATTAGGGATGCCACAGCCACACTGAATGCTAAACAAAACGATTTGCAAGATAAGGCTAAAACGATGAGTGAGGCTCAAATAAAGGCTTTGGCCCAAGAAATCGCAACCCTACGTACTAACTTACAAAGCCTGCAAATGCAGGTTGGGAAGAAATTAAATGCAGACCGTCAGAGTCTGTGGTCAGAACTCAAAGATCAGATTTATCAAACTACCAGTTCTATCGCTAAGAAGCATAAATTAGACCTCGTCTTAACTGCCAATTCTGCTGCCTATGTAGCAAATAAGGTGGATTTGACAGATGAAATGATTGCTGAGTTGAAAAAAATCTATGGTACTCAGGCCCCAAATTCAAGTACACCTAGTCTGATGAGTCCTCGTGCCAAAAGCATTCGACAATAATTGTTGATAATTTATCTCATAAAGCTACAATCACAGTTTTTAAGATAGCTTTAAGGCGAGGTAAGAAAGATGGAGTTATGGATAATAATCATGTGTATTTTCACAGTCTTGTTTGGACTGACCTTATTGTGCTAGTGCCATCAAAGTGATTCCTCAAATTTCTTGATTACCTTTCTGGTTTTTTCTGGCTCTTCTATCCAGGTAAAATGTCCAGCATTTTTAATCAGTACTTTTTCGATATTTTCTCGATCAAATCGTGAATCTTTTTCAAAGAGTGAAAAAGGTAACATTCCGTCATATTCTCCGCCAATAATTAAGGTTTTTACTTTTTGGGGGAGCCATTTTACATCAAATGCGATTTCAACCACTTTGTTTTGCCACCATACTGCAGGTTCATAGGCAAAGGGAAGTTCCTTTAATAAACTCTTCCCAAATTCCAAATTATCCGGACGAAAATAATAAGGCGTGCACGCTGCTAAGGCTTGTTTAAAAGTAGTTTGATTTGGATTGTCTACAAAAACTTTCATATCTTCCCTGAAATTGGGTAGGTTATGTTCTTTTGCGAATCTGACAGCTTCTTCAGGAGACCAGGTTGGCGTGCCATTTAATATGACGAATCCTTTTAGAATATCTTCGAGCTCCTCATATAAAAAAGGCAGTTGACCACCAAATGAATGTCCGACAAGGATGGGATTTTCGAATCTTTTGATCATGGGAACAAACATTGACAACCACTTATCAAAGCCCTCTTTCCAAACGGTATGACTCCCATTGCCCGGTAAATCGATTAACCAGGCGTTACCCGGAGGTTGAAGTAATTGAACGAGGCTTAAAAAATAAGAAGAATCAGCCCCAGGTCCACCTGGAACAAAGAGCCAATTAAAAGCCTTGCCACCATTTGTACTCGCTAAGTTATAGCGAATTTCATTTTCATCATAAAAGTATTTCATATGAACTCAACATGCATAAAAAAAGAATGACTATAATGCCATAAACTAAAAATGCTGAAAAGGGGATTATTGCTTTTTACCAGGACTCAAGGTTTTGCTTTCTTCAACTTCTGGAGTTGATTTTCTATTAAAAAACGAAAAGATATTTTTAAAGGTAAATTTTCTATCCTCTCGTTGTGGTTTTGGTGCTTCTACCACTTCAGCTAGCACAACTTGTTCTTCAGACATATGTTCAGATGTGATAGTACTTTTTAAAAGGCTCAATTCATCTTCATTTTTTTGACTTAGTTTATACACATCTTCTTTGCTTATAATATTTTCTTTAACTCTAGCTAATTCTTTTGAAAAAGTATCACATGCTACACCCGCATCTTTTAATGCCTCAGCAATATCATCTTCTTTATCATCTACATACTTCTTGACGGCGACAGCAACTACTGCAATCACAAATGCGACAACAATGGCTGCTATTAAAACACCAAGCCCAACACCGCTTACAGATATGGCTCCCACTCCTGCAAGTACACCAATGCCTGCCACAAATCCAAATCCTGCAGCTGCTCCCAATAACGCTGTAAAAACGGTTTTTCCACCATGCTCTAAATAATATTTCCAACCTTTTTTTATTGTTCGTTCCGTTGTAAACGTAGTTTGTTGGAGGCTTATTCCACGTTTTAGTAACATCTTACCAGGATGCTTAAAGCCGTAGAATGATGTGATCTTTTCGATATCTTCTGTTTCTGCAGGGTAATCCCATTCTGATTTTGAAAGACTTACCACGTCTTCTAATGCACTTCTTTTTTTGCTTAAAGAGCACCACTCATTACCATCATGGAAATGAGCGATTATTAAATCATCCTTTGTTATTAAATATACATTTTCATTGTTTCGCTTATTCTCATCAGGCAAAAGATTATCTGGAGGAAACAAAATTTTGCTATACATCCCGGGGTGCTTATCTTGAAAAGCCGATATTTTCGGAGCGAGTCGTTTATATTGATCTGCGGTTAATTTGCTGACTTGATTTTGCAGTGCTAGTGCAAGATTTTTATCAGCTTCATCTTCAAGATCTAAAGGCTCATTATTTTCTTCAAAAAATTGTGATAGCACTGCTTCTCGTTTTTTTTCATTTAGTTGAGCTAAATTATATTGTGCTATAAAATCATCATTCTTTATGTTTTCATATTCATTACCAAAAATATTGGCGAGCTTATCTTCAATTTTTTCACCTTCAAAATTTGAAAGCATCTCATAAAATCCATTTACCCAGATACCTTCCTTAACAAAATATTTAAGATTTTCCCGAAATGTCCACAGTGCAGCAGGTTTAGCATCACCTCGTTTTAATATTATATTCATTATTTCTGGTAGGAGTGGTTTTAATGTTTCTAGATCTAAATCCTCTAGCGTTATACCCTCTAATGAAGGCATGTGTTTTAATTCAATAATACCTTCAATGGGTGTGGTCTTAGATTTTTCTATCCCGTCTACAATTTCGATGGTAGTATGAAGCAGGTGATAATGTAATGATCCTTCCTTGCTTTCAATATATATAATGCCATCTTTTAGCTTCTTTCCAGGTGTCATTAAAGCGAATTCGTAGTATCCAAATAAATCATTCCATCGGCCTTCTTGCATTTTTCTGGTTTTATATTGGTTATACCCTACAATGCCAATAGAAAGTACAGCGACAGGAACAATAACTGCCGGCATGATAACTCCAACAGCAACACCTCCAGCAACTCCTGCTGCTACAGCAATCGTCTGTATTCCAGAAGCAAGAAAAGCACCACTACCATAAGATCCAAAAACACCAAAAAAACTTTTAAGAAATCGACGAAAAACGAACCTATGGCCCGTTTCCATCATAGGCTGTAATTCCTGAAAATTGATTGTTCGTTTTTCTTGCACCCTTTTTATCCTTATTAAGCTCACACCTATATTATAGCTAATCTTAATAAACATGATTTAAAGCAGTGCCAAACTAGCGTTGTAATCGTCCATCAAAACAATGTACGCACTGCGTACGAAATTTGATACATTTAGAGACTTGCTAAAACTTGGATGGACACATGTACCCGTTATCACATCAGAGTTTAGCTGTTTAATCTATCTGTAATAGTGCTGCGGCTAAATATCTAATGATCGTCTCAACAACACACTGAGATCATATTTAGGATTAGAAAATTGAAACGATGTCTGTGAATCAGACACATTGATTATAGCAATCGCAGGGCTATTATCTATTAATAATGGTTGCTCAACTATAATATTTTGCATTCGGATCGTTCTGTGATTTTGCATTTCTTTTAATCATATTTCTATCTAACATATTTTTCAAACGAGCTCTAGCTGCTCTACTACTTACCTTCCAAAGAACTGCAATTTCCTTTGTGCTGAGTTTTTTACCTCCTGATAATACACTCAAAAGTTGTTTTTCCCATAAATGCTTTGGTTCATCTTGTAATGGTATCTCGAATAATGTGACTCGAAAGTGACAATCAATTTCTTCTATAATCGGTGAATTTGCTAAGCAATTATTGTATGCGTTTATAATTCGTAATAGTCCAGTTCCTAATTGCTCAATAAGTTTGATTTCTCTGAATATTCTCCCAATCAAACGATTACGCATTCGCGAGATTCCTGTTAAGGCCGTCTCCATTGTTTGCCCAAAGGGTAGGCTGCCAGGATTCGTGATCTCAATTCGATTAGAAAAAATTGCAATTTGAATCGATGATCCTTTCATTGTATAATCAGCATGAACTATTGCATTAATCACTGCTTCACGCAAAGCGATGGGTGGAAATTGTGAAACATCAGTTCTTCGAGCATTACTGGACATATCAGAACTTAAATTTGTATGTCTACCCACAAAAGCGAGAACTTCTTCAACTGCATCAATTAGAGGTGATTCAATGTTTTTTTGATCAATAATTCTTGTACGCTCTGTTCCTGAAAAACACACACATCGAATAATTGAATCTGGTAACCAATTTATTCGGTTTTTCGCAAATAATAGAATACCACCATAGCTTGGAAATAATTTATTATTCTGTGATGCAATTAGTCCAATCGATTTATAGTGCACTTTATCTATTTTTTTATATGCTGACAGCAATATTTTTGTGATATACTTTTGATCTAATACATCTATTTTTGCGCCAATACATGGCATTTCATCAAAACTAACATTCTTTGCAAATCTTTGTAAGTTTGAAATGGTTTCTATATCTGCCAAGCGGTTTGATGATCCTAATCGTATATAGACTCCTTTTTCTAGACCACTTTTTTTAAGATAATATGGCCCTGCCAAATACGGTACATTGATAATAATTAGCTCTTTATCATCGTGACTGATTATATCTATATCCGGAATTAACAATGGTTCTATTGAATCTGAAATCACATTAGATAATCGCTCTTCTTCCAGTAAAACTCTGTTGATTCCTAGAACTTTTTTAGTTTCGTCTTCGACTCCAATGATTAGCTTGCCACCCGCAGTATTAGCAAATGCAATTACAGTTTTAATAATATTGAGATGAGAGCTCGTATTTTCTTTGAACTCTATTGTCTTACCTTCTGGTCGGTTCAATAATTCTAGCAACATCCATAAGTCCTCAAAGAACGAATAACCAGCTAGGAATATAACATGAACTAGCTAGGAAGTCAATTTCTTCCTAGTAGGCAGCTAGGAAGCAAAATGCATCCTAGTAGATAGTTAAGGTGAAAGTTATATTAACTTAGCTAATCTGATTGAGGAGGTAATATGAATTCCGTAGATCAAGCCTTTGGTTTATTAACTGATTCATCCTCTGAACTTGACTCGGACTGCGGAGCATCAGAAGCTTCACTTGAGTCTTCTGCTGACTTTTTAGATCGTCTAAATGATGAGCCTAGGGGTGTGGAGTATGCACTACTGTCTGCTTCAAAGGATTTAGCATTCTCATCTGTACTCAATGCAAATTCCCTTTCAAAATTCTCTAAAAAAGCAGAGTCAACATTTACACCTAAATACTCTTCACAGGATTTTTCATTGCTACGCACTTTAAGATCATTCATCGTGTGAACAATTTTATTACAAGTGTCATTGACATTATCCAGATTATTTACATCCGTTTTTTCTTTATCATGAATATATTTTTTTACTGCAAAAATACCAATACCTACAGCAAGACCAAGAACTGCTGCAATAATTAACACAACCAATCCCATTCCACCCGTACCTACAGAGACGCCTGCAATAACCGCAATACCGGCAATTAATCCAAATACGGTACCCACACTAACGATGGCGGTGATAATATCTCTTGCTGCTTCAATGAGATAGTTATACCAACGCTTTGGTGGCAAAGTTGGCATTATTTCGGGAGCTATGTCCAATAATGATGCTTTTTTAGGACCAGGTAATTCTCGGTCATGTAACCAAGCATTATTTCCACTGTTAAAAAAAGTATTGATGGCGTCTTGATTTTCTCTATATTCAATTTCGTCTAAACTATCAATTAATATATTAATCTGGTTTTGTTGGTTTACATCTTCAATTTTTTTATGACCATGTTTTTCAAAAAATGTTTTTAGCACATCTTTTCGTTTTAACATGAGATTATAATTTATAATCCAATTTTCATATTCTAAGGGCTTATTATCGGTTCCAAATATATTTTGTAATTTTTCTTCAATGTTATTGCCTTCAAAAGGTTCAAATACATATTCTAGCCCATAGGCTAACTTTTCTTCTGTGATTAGAGTATGGATACGCTCTTTTAAGGCAGCACGACTCACTTTTACATTAGCTGACAATTCTTTTAATCGCTGATGTCTTTTGTATTGCCTACGGATTCCAATTCCTACTCCTACAGCGATAATAGGTAATATGACAGCTGGTGCAGCAATTGCTGTTGCTAAGCCAGCCGCCGCTCCTAATGCAACGGCAACTGCAACTGTTGCTGAGGCAAGACCAAATGCTCTGCCTTGGGAAGTAAAAATATAACGCACGGTGTCAACGATTCTTTTCAGCCACCACTTAAGCCCTGGCTGATCAAATTCATTTGTGATTTCTTCAACACGATTGAAATTTATTTTAGTTTGTAATGCCATCTTTTATAACCCAATGGTGATACTATAGTTGTATTATAGCTAATTTTAACAAATATTACCTTGCTAGTCAGCGCCCTGATTAATCTGTAGACTACAAAAAAAAGTCCTCCCCCTCCCAGGGGGGAGGTGCCCCTAAGGGGCGGAGGATGGGGAGAGATGGAATTTTCCTTTTAATACTAGAGATGGCACAATGACCCAAAACAACCTTTCAATTCTATTGAATCGTCAATTCTTAGCTTATTTCATCACCCAATTTTGCAATGCCTTCAATGACAATGTCTTAAAAAACGCCATCGTGATATTGCTGACTTACAAAATAGGATTGGCTTCCAAAGGTCATGAAGAATTTCTCGTCACCTTAGCGGCTGGTATATTTATTTTACCTTTTATTTTATTTTCCCCCACCAGTGGCCAACTTGCCGACAAATATAACAAAGTCATATTAACACGCATCATTAAAACTGCTGAAATTTTCATCGTTTCGCTGGGTGGCATGGCACTGTACGCCCAAAATATTTTCTTTTTAATGACAACGATATTTTTAATGGGGACGCATTCCGCATTTTTTGGACCCATTAAGTTTTCAATCATTCCAGAATTGATTGAACCCAAGCAATTATTAAATGCGAATGCCCTGGTTGAATCCTCCACCTTTTTAGCTATTTTGATAGGAACTATTTTGGGTGGTGTTTTAATTGTTTTCAATCATGGAATTTTATATGTCACTATCCTCATGATTATCTTCGCTATCACTGGTTGGATCTGTAGTTTTTTATTCGCGGTGGATGAACCTATTAATTACCATATAAAAATCACAAAAAATATTTATAAAGAAACCTTAGCAACACTGACCTACGCAAAAGAGCACCCTGCCGTATTTCCTGCGATTATTGGTATCTCATGGTTTTGGCTCATAGGTGGAACCTTTCTCTCTCAATTTCCGGTATTTACTAAAGAAGTGTTACACGCTGAAGCCTATTTAGTGACCTTATTTTTTACGACATTTTCAATTGGTATCGCTATAGGCTCTATATTAGTCTCAAAAATACCAACACGTTTTATTAACAAAGGAATCTCGGGTTCATTAATAATCATGAGTTTAATAATTGTTGATCTCTATATTCTCTCAACACACTATCCAAAAACCCAAGAAACACTAACGACGCTCAGTGCATTTTTAACACATTTACGCAGTTGGCATTTACTACTCGATCTCGTGTGCATTGCGATTGCTAGTGGCATTTACATAGTCCCTTTATACACCATTTTACAATCACATACTCCACCCGATCACAGGGCACGAATTGTTGCTTGTAATAATGTGATTAATTCTTTATTTTTATTTGGATCAGCTATTATCATCATGGGATTATTCGCCATAAAATTTACAATACTGCAAATATTTTTAGTGATAGCAGGCGTGAATTGTGTAGTCGCATTCTATTTGAATAAACAAAAAAACAAGAACATGATTGAGAATTAAATATATTCGACTTCAGTGATCTCATACATCACAATACCATGAGGTGTTTTAACTTCAACCTCATCACCTTCAAATTTTCCAATCACAGCTCTGGCAACAGGCGATAAATACGATATGCGGCCTTGTTCAAGATTGGCCTCATGTTCACCAACGATTTGATATCGTAATACATCATCAGTATCCACATTGGTGAGCTTTACGGTAGATCCAAAAACAACCTTCCCATCATTGGTCATTTGTGTGACGTCGATAACATGACACATCGATAGGCGCGCTTCAATGTCACGGATTTTCGCTTCCATCAAGCCTTGCTGCTCTTTTGCAGCGTGATACTCCGCATTTTCACTCAAATCACCGTGTTCACGCGCTTCTTTAATCATCGCAGCAACATCACGTCGCTTACGTTTGAGCTTCTCTAACTCAACTCGAAGTGTCTCAGCACCAGACTGCGTCATGGGAACTCGATCAATCATGGCATCACCTATATATACGATCCAATAAAGGAAACAATTTTGCCCGATCACCATCTGATTATCAACACTTGTGTAATCTATTCCCATTCACTACAATCCGCCTATGAAAAAATTCACTACACAGTTTCTACCCTTAACAGCTTTAGTATATGTTGCCTGCTCATTTGCAGTGACAGGACATCATCGATTTCATGATGAAATCGAAATATTACTGGAAAATAAACTTCCTCAAGCACACATTGGAATCGTTGTGGCTGATGCAGAAACTGGCAAAGTGATTTACGATCACTCTGGTTATCAATCTTTTTTACCAGCCAGTAACGTTAAGCTCTTTACTGCTGCAGCAAGTCTTTACGGACTTGGACCTGAATTTCGATATTCCACAACTATTTTTGCTGATAAAAAGAAAATTGTTCAACAAGAATTGAATGATAACTTATATATTAAATTTACTGGGGATCCCTCCTTTAAAGCAGAACACCTCAGTAATTTAATTGCTCAACTTAAGCAGAGTGGAATTCAGTCAATTAAAGGAAATGTTGTCATAGATTCCTCCACATTTAAAGGCCCCACACATGCTCCCGGCTGGGCTTTTGAAGATAAGCACTGGTATTATTCTGCACCAATTTCTTCGATTATTATTAATCAAAATTCTCAAGGTGTGAATTTAACACCGAATCAACAATTATATAAAAATGCAACTACTAGCTTAGAAGCGAGCCCTTTTAAAGATTATCTCAGCTTAAAAAGTAATGTAAGTACAGTCAATCAAGCTGAGGCTAAAAAGCATTGCCAGCTAGAAGTGTCTGTTGATAATGAGAATAACATTTCATTAAATGGTTGTTGGCCTATGAGTTCACGATCTAAATATATGAGAATCGCCTTACAAAATCCTGAACGTATGGCTCAGCAATTAATTAAGAGTGAATTGAAAAAAGCAGAGATCACATTCAGCGGACAATTTATCAATGGCAAAGTGCCAAGCACTGCGAATATTATTGCACAACGAAAATCAGAACCTTTAAAAACCTTGCTAATCACCTTAATGAAAGATTCAAATAACGTTTATGCCGAATGTCTTACAAAAACACTGGCCAATAAAATGACTCAAAAAGGGAGTTTCCAGGAAGGTGTGAACGCAATGGAAAAAATTCTCTCTGAAAAAGCAGAAATCGATTTTGATCAATTAATGCTATTAGATGGTTCAGGTCAATCACGATATAACCTGATTACTCCTCATCAATTTACGCGCTTATTGACGGTGGTGTATAACAGTCCTGATATCAAAAATTATTACATCAGTGCACTTCCCGTTTCGGGAAAAAATGGTACTTTGAAAAATCGTTTAAATTCATTTGATTTACAAAATCATGTGCAAGCCAAAACAGGCTCTTTGAAAGGTGCCACAACACTCTCAGGATACATTACAACAAAACGCAAACATAAACTCGTATTTTCAATATTGATGAACAATCTCGTTAAAAACGAAACGAAGGTTGCGAAAAATGTGCAAGCGAAAATATTAAGTATTATTTGGGGTCAGGCTTAATTTACCAAACAGACCCTTTATCATCATCACTAGGTTCTTTGTTCAATCTAGGACGTGGATTAAATTGGGGCTTGATAATATCAAAATACTGCGCCGTATATTCACTGCCTCTTGTGATTGCATCCTGCACATCTTTTTTAATTTTCGAGAGTCCAGCCGCTTCTAATCGAGGCATAGTTTTTTCTAAAATAAGATCAGCGCCTTTATTTCCTCTTTCAAATGCTTTAGATAAAATTTCAACCACAGCCAATCGCTTAGCATGATCAAAAGAAATATTGGTTAATTTTGCGCTGAGCGTTAATATCGCATTTTGATTTCCTTGAAGTGCTAAGCGCAATAATTCAAGCAAATCGGCATCCAACACGGGCTTTAATATTAATGTTGACCAGTTATCTGAGTAATCTTCTTTCAACTTTCCATCATGATCTGTGGTTTTGCTGACACTCAATGCTTCCACAAAAACACTATGCTTATTAATAACATCTTCATTCTGAGCACGACGATTGGCAATAATTTTTAAAAGGGCATCCAGAATTTTATCTTCGATATGATGTTCATTAGACATAATAACCTCTCACTATTTATTTTAATAAGGACTCAAACTGCTCCGTTTTAAAATTATAGTCATACAATTCACCGGTCATCAAATCAAAATACCACGCATGCAAATTCAACGTCCCACCAAAGACCCGTTTTTTGATGAAGGGATAGGTCATGAGATTATCCAAAGAAAGATGGAGTGCTTCTTTTTCACAAGCCGATAATTTTACAGGCAATGGTTGCCCTGCTAAATCTTTTAACACTTTTTCGCGAGCAGGTGCAGCGATATCTACCCAAGAATTAACTAGTTCTAATTCTTTATCATTCGTCGTCGATAATAAGGCTTCAATACCAGCACACTGTGAGTGACCCTGAACAATAACATGCGAAACATTAAGCTTATTGACTGCGAACTCTAAAGCTGCGCCAGTTGAAAAGTTTCCGGTACCAACGGTATTGTAGTTTGGTACTAAATTTGCAACATTTCTCACCACAAATATATCGCCAGGGGCTGCTTTTGTGATAATGGCAGGATCCACACGTGAGTCACTACAGGCAATAATAACGGCTTTAGGTGATTGGCCCTTAGCCAATTCGGCGTAAACTGATTTCTTCCATGAATAATATTTTCGATAGAATCGTTTATAACCCTTTAAAAATCCAGGCAGTAATTTCATAACTCAATTCTCCTCCTAATGCACCAATTTTATAATTTAATGACAACATATGAAAAATACTCCTTCACCCCTCCCACGCTGCAATATCGTCAAATTCATTTATTTTAAGGCAAATGCTTTGATAAATTCAAAAGATTATAACACACCGAAGAAGCGTTTCACACCCTCATACCACTTTTTGGACCGTGGCGTGTGCTTTTCACCACCTTCAGCGATTTTCTGAGCGAACTGCTCTAAAAGTGATTTTTGTTCCTCAGTGAGTTTCACTGGGGTTTCAACTAAGACATGACAAAATAAGTCACCCGATTGACCACTTCGAGCAACCTTCACCCCTTTACCTCGTACTCTAAATTGACTTCCACTTTGAGTTTCGGGAGGAATTTTTAATTTAACCTTGCCATCGAGTGTAGGAATTTCAATTTCATCACCCAAAGCGGCTTGGGCATAATTGATAGGAACCTGACAGTGCAAATCATTACCATGTCTTTCAAATAAAGGATGCGGTTTAATGCGCACTTGCACATATAAATCTCCCGCAGATGCACCATGAAAACCGGCCTCACCTTCACCGGAAAGCCGTATACGATCACCATCATTAATTCCCGCCGGAATTTTGACTGATAATGTTTTGGTTTCTTTAACACGCCCTTGCCCGCGACAATTGTTACAAGGATCCTTAATGACTTTTCCACGTCCATGACAATCGGGACACGTTTGTTGCAGAGTAAAAAATCCCCTCTGCATCGTCACCTGACCATGTCCATCACAGGTTTTACAAGTAATTGGAGTAGAGCCTTTTTTCGCACCTGATCCTTCACAAACTTTACATTGAATCCAGGTAGGCACTCGAATGGTTTCCGTTTTTCCATGAACGGCATCTTCTAAGCTCAGTTCCATGTTGTAACCCAAATCAGCGCCACGATGCGCTTGAGCTTGAGCGCCTGGTCCACCACCTGCACCACCAAAGAAATCATCGAATATTCCGCCGAATATATCGCCTAGATCACTCGCATCAAATCCGCCTCTGAATCCACCATGACCACCGCCCCCTCCGAATTCAAAAGCAGCATGACCATGTTGATCATAAGCTGCTCGTTTTTGATCATCAGAAAGTACGCTGTAAGCTTCTTGAACTTCTTTAAACTTTTCTTCCGATTTTTTATCACCCTGATTTTTATCAGGGTGATATTTGTGAGCCATTTTTCGATAGGCGCGTTTGATTTCGTCAGCACTAGCATTCCGCTGAACTTCTAGCGTTTCATAAAAATCTTTTTTTGAAGTTGCCATGTAGAGTAATTAATCCATACCACTATTCTTTGTCTTTGTTTTCATCTTTAACTTCTTCGAATTCAGCATCCATAACGTGATCATCAGCCGCAGATTTTCCTTCTGAAGATTGTGTCTGTTGAGAACCACCACTTGCACCACCTTTTTGAGCATATAAACGTTCTGCCATACTGGATGAAGCATTGGTGAGCACTTCCGTTTTCGACTCGATTTCTTGTTTATCATCACCCTTCATGGCTTCTTTCAGATCCGCGATAGCTTTCTCAATATTCGATTTTTCATCCGCAGTCACAGAATCACCCAACTCTTTCATGGATTTTTGAGTAGCATGAATCATAGTATCTGCTTTATTTCTCACATCGACAAGTTCATGGAATAATTTATCAGCTTCTTTATTTGCCTCTGCATCATTGACCATATTTTTAATTTCATCGTCTGACAAACCACTGGAAGCTTTAATGACAATCGATTGTTGCTTACCCGTTGCTTTGTCTTTTGCAGATACGTGTAAAATACCATTTGCATCGATGTCGAAGGTCACTTCAATTTGTGGAATTCCACGTCCTGCAGGAGGAATATCACTTAGATCAAATCGTCCCAAGGATTTATTGGCTGAAGCCATATCACGCTCACCCTGTAAAACATGTACGGTAACGGAAGTTTGGTTATCATCAGCAGTAGAAAATACTTGCGAAGTTTTGGTGGGGATCGTCGTATTTTTCTCAATCAATTTTGTCATCACACCACCCATGGTTTCGATACCCAGAGAAAGTGGTGTTACGTCAAGCAATAATAAATCTTTGACATGACCAGACAATACCGCACCTTGAATTGCAGCACCAATAGCAACTGCTTCATCAGGATTAACATCTAAACGTGGATCTTTTCCAAAGAATTCTTTAACAAGCTCACGCACTTTGGGCATACGTGTTTGTCCACCCACCAGTAAAATTTCATCAATTTCACCGACTTTTAATTTGGCATCTTTTAATGCAATTTTGCAGGGTTCAATGGTTTTTTGAACTAAATCTTCAACCAGCGATTCCAATTTTGCACGCGTTAAACGAATATTCAAATGTTTTGGTCCACTCGCATCGGCAGTAATATAGGGAAGATTCACATCAGTTTGCAAGGAAGAGGATAATTCAATTTTTGCTTTTTCTGCCGCTTCTTTTAATCGTTGTAATGCCAAAGGATCATTATGCAAATCAACACCACTGTCTTTTTTGAATTCGCCAGCGAGAAATTCGATGATTCGCATATCAAAATCTTCACCACCTAAAAAGGTATCTCCGTTAGTGGATAAAACTTCAAATTGTTGTTCACCATCCACATCCGCAATTTCAATAATGGAAATATCGAAGGTACCACCACCTAAATCGAACACAGCGATTTTCATTTCACCGCGTTTTTTCTCCATACCAAAAGCTAAGGCAGCTGCCGTAGGTTCATTAATAATTCGTTTCACTTCAAGACCCGCAATCTTTCCAGCATCCTTAGTTGCTTGACGTTGTGAATCATTGAAATAAGCAGGAACAGTAATCACCGCTTCTGTGACTTCATGACCTAAATAATCCTCAGCCGTTTTTTTCATCTTCATTAACACTTGTGCTGAAATTTGAGGAGGAGCCATTTTTTTACCATTGACATCAACCCAAGCATCACCATTTTCATGTCGGGCAATTTTGTAGGGCACCATTTTAATATCACGCTGAACGATATCATCGTTGAATTTACGACCGATCAATCGTTTGATCGCATATAGAGTATTATGAGGATTCGTGACGGCTTGTCGTTTTGCAGACTCACCGATAAGAGTTTCATTATCTTTGGTAAATGCAACGACAGAAGGTGTGGTTCGATGACCTTCGCTATTCTCAATTACGTGTGGTCTGCCACCACTCATAATGGCTACACATGAATTTGTGGTACCTAAGTCAATTCCAATTACAGTCGTCATTTTCAATCTCCAGTGTTGGTTAGTTCATTTGATAATTACTAGATGGGGTTTAGCCCCTTAGTTTTCAAGGCTTACTTAGCAACTACGACCATAGCAGGTCTGATTACACGATCATTCAATGTATAGCCTTTTTGCATAACACTGATGATGATACCTGAGTCGACATCCCCACTCTCAATCATCGATATCGCTTTATGTGCATTAGGATCAAATTTTTCACCGACAGGATTGAGCGATTTAATGCCAAATTTTTCCATCACCGTATGCATGAGCGTATGAGTAAGCTCCAAACCTTGATGAATTTTTTTGGCTAAATCATTGTCACCCACTTGCAACTGCAAACCCTGATCTAAGCTATCTGCAACCTGCAAAATTTCCAGAGCAAATTTTTCCAGTGCAAATTTACGAGCATTTACCACCTCTTTTTCAGCACGATTTTGAATATTTTCAACCTCAGCCCGTGCTCGCAATACCTGATTCCAATAATCATGAACCTTTTGCTCCATTTCAGTGAGCTCTTGTTCTAATTTTTTGTAAGAAGGATGATCAAGTGCAGCAACCGCCGGTTCAGCCTCAGCATCTTGGCCTGACTCTGGTTCAGCTTCAAGGGCCTCACTGTCTTCAGTATTCTCTGTTGGCCACGCTTTCTTATTTTTCTCATTCGCAGCATTCCACTGCTCTGCTTTGTTCGGCTTGTCTTGATCTACCATAAAAATCTCCTCTGAATTCATCAATACTGATATATGGGGTGTAAATTTGAAAATTCAAGAGATTTACTTCACTCCAAGAATATTACTCAACATATTCGCCGTCACTTCCACAGTACTTATTGCCCGCTCATAATCCATCCGAGTAGGTCCCACCACGCCCAAATAACCCAGAATTTCCCCCTCCACAGAATAAGGGGCTGTTACTACACTGCACTCACCAAAGATTTCAAATCCCGACTCATTACCAATAAATATTTGCACACCTTGAGTGTTTAAACACTGATCAAATAATTTTAGAATCTCATGTTTTTGTGAAAAAGCTTCAAAGATGGATCGCATTCTATCGATGCCAGCAATTTCAGCCAAATCCAACAAATTGGATTCCCCAGACACCACGCAATCCTCTGTTTTAGTCTCTTCAAAAGCAACCTGTGCCATTTTGATAGCGGATTGCATAGATGATTGAATTTCCTGATGATCCGAATCCATTTCTTGCAAAATCTTCTTGCGAATCTCATGCATTTCCATTCCCGAATAATGGTGGTTCAAATAATTCCCTATCTCTTCTAGCTGGCTGGAGGTATAACCATGTTCAATATTGATGATTCGGTTCTGCACATCGCGGTCATTGAATACCAGCACAACCAAGATACTGGACTGAGACAAGTTTAAAAACTCCAAATGTCGCAATACCATATGCTCACGCTTGGGAACAGTCACAATACCTGCCAGATGCGTCAGAGACGAGAGCACTTCAGAGGCTGTGGATATCAGCTCCTTCGAAGAACTTTCTTTATTCAGCTGATTTAAGATGTCATTCATATGATTACCGGGAATCGAATGCGCCTTGAGCAAAGTGTCTACAAAAAATCGATAGCCTTTAATCGTGGGAATTCTTCCGGCAGAGGTATGAGGGGAAATCAGATAACCTTCATTTTCCAGATCGGCCATAATATTTCGTACAGTAGCCGAACTGATATTCAGTGCAGCATCAGCAACCAATGCCTTAGAGCCGACAGGCTGACCTTCTTGTATGTAACGTGCGATCAATGTATTTAGAATTTGTTGCACACGCGTATTGTTAATAATATCTGACATAAATGCATTCTATCATATAAATCAGCAAATCCTAGCCATGACACTTCTTGAATTTTTTTCCACTATGACAAGGACAGAGATCATTTCTGCCGGATTTCTTCATCACTCCAGCCACATAAAACCAACGCCCATCAATTTGCTTGAACTCGCTTAGCTCATGCAAAATAGCGCATTTTCCCTGATATTCATACAAGGCCCTAAACTCGAC
Organism: uncultured Gammaproteobacteria bacterium; assembly: GCA_964651735.1. GTDB lineage: Bacteria > Pseudomonadota > Gammaproteobacteria > CAZYYU01 > CAZYYU01 > CAZYYU01. Next base: position 27,986 of record CAZYYU010000003.1, read on the forward strand.
AAAGTCCTGATCACTCTTCACCACATCCAAGCCAAGCCATTTGTGCGAACTAAGCACCTGCGATGAATTTTCAGGATCAAATCCCATCGCAGCTTTACCGGCCACCGTCTTCTTGATGTAGTCTAGCTGACCTAAAGCATAGGCACTGTATCTTGAGCGCATCAATTCTTCAGCGGTTTTAGCGTGGCTGATACCCGTATGTAATGGTGAACAGCAGTCCTGATAAGATTTTTTAGACCCGCAAGGACAATCTATTGGAGCTCGCATTGCATGTCTTTACCACAGCATTGAGGTGATTTAATCTTTCCGTGATCTTTGGGACATTTGGCGACTTTGACTTTGTTGCCATTCGGTTGAGTGATCACATCATCAACGAGCTCACTATTGCATTTAGCACAAACCAAGGCTTTAACTGACATATCACAACTTGTACAATGGTATTGCATAATAATCTCCTCAGTGTTTTGCATCCTTTTACCCACGCTCATTTATAATGCAATTTTGCTTAAAAGACAACTTAGGCACTTAAAACATTTTCAACAGTATGAAGATCAGAAATATCACCAAAGGTTGAGGTGGTTTCTAAAGATCGTGTGATGCCAAATATATTTAAATAAAGCGCATTTCTTAAGGGCTCAGGATCCTCTGAATTCACTCTAATACCAAAAACATCGGTTTCAGAGCGAGCTACATTAATAAATAAGTTATCGTTATCATCTCGGACTAATTGAGTCGTTGCTGTCAGATCTGAAAATATATCTTTATAGGATAATATCTTTCCTGAGGCTAAACCCGTGACCTCTTCCTTGGAATCGTCGTCCACCGATTCGGGTTCAGGACTAAAAATATTTTCAAGAGGAATTTCATTCCCTACCTCAGCGTGACAAATCATCAAGTTTTTAACGAGTTCTTTTTTTTCAATGTAAATGCTATTACAGACTACATCGACTATTTTGATTATTGGAAAACTCACAATAAATAAACCTAAGGCCAGCGTTTTTTGCAACACACTTAAAGTGAGATTAATAATACCTAGGATAACAAATCCTGCAATTTGAAGAATATTTAACCATACAGAATTGAAATTAGATTTCATAAGAGTATGCAGGGCACAATAAACAAAATAATGAGGTATGATAAAATCTAAAATTCCAGGCTGCCCCCCCGTTTCGTCGAACAACTCTCCATAAAATGCACCGCCAATAAAAATAAATGCATCTTGGCAATGTGTACCCAACGTTGATCTGATCACCCTCCCATGGCGATAGGGTTTCCACTCAACTTCTGATAAATGGGCAGCAGGATTCAACGTAAATTTATATTTTAATTCTGGGCTGATATTGAACTTGATTAATTCACCGCTCATGGCACACCTACTTTTGCTAATTTGGAATAAATATAACATGCTTCTCCGCGATTCTGCAAGGATTTGTAATGTTCTCACCATTGACTACACTTACTATAGGTTTCTAATAATAGAGGCCATATACGAATAGGAGTATTGTGATGTTATCAATATTAGTTATACATGAAGTGCGTGAATTCAACTCGTGGAAAAAAGCCTTCGATGCACATCATAAATTTCGCACTGATAGCGGTGAAATATCTGCACAAGTTTTTCGCTCTCAAAAAAAACCGAATGAAGTGATCGTTTTAGGTCAATGGGCCTCATTAGAACAAGCTGAAAAATTTGCTGCATCCGATAACCTGAAAGAGGCTATGCTAAACGCTGGTGTTATTGGAAAACCTACCATTCTATTTCTCAATAAAGTCTAAATCTTCTCATACTATCAGCGAGTCACATGCTCGCTGATAGACGATTTCCTATCGACGTGCTAAGCTAGCGCACTGAATAAAACCTTAACTCTATACTGAATTAGGAGACTATTACTATGAAAAAAACACTTGTCGCCTCATTACTAACCTTACTTATGCTACCCATCTGCGGACCCGCTAGCGCAGAATCTGATGACTTTCAGCAAGACTCACTATCTTTACATAACAATTTCAGAGCCAAACATGAGGCTGCAGGATTAGAATGGGATAGTACCTTAGCAGAATATGCGCTCAAGCACGCCAGTCAATGCATTTTTGAGCATTCCCATGGACCTTATGGTGAAAATTTAGCTGCAGGTTATCGAACGACGGAAGCCGCGATTACCGCTTGGTATTCTGAAGAATCTCTTTACTCCTACACAAATCCTCAATTCTCAAAGGCTACAGGACATTTTACCCAACTGGTCTGGAAATCCACACGAAAAGTAGGTTGTGCCATCGTCCCTTGTAAAGGCCTTCATGGTACGCCTGGGAATTATGTGGTCTGTGAATATAGCCCTGCAGGAAATATCATTAATCCCGGCTATTTTAGCAAAAATGTCAGCCCACCAGCGGCATAAAGGGGCTCTAAGGCACACCGCTAGTAACTTAGCGAAGTCTGACATAAAATAATCTTCATTTTGCAAGACAAAGGTGTGCCCATGACCTCAAAAAACGCTTTTCGTAGAATTGGTCTGATAGGCCGAATCAGTATTGCTGGAATTGAAGAACCCATTTCTAAACTCTTAGCTTTTCTTCTTGCCCACGGTTGTGAGGTCGTCGTCGATAATGAAACAGCCAGTCTTTTAAATACTAATAAACACAAAATAGCGGATAAACACGACTTAGCCAAACAAGTGGATCTGATTATCGTAGTCGGTGGTGATGGTAGCTTGCTGAACGCTGCTCACTTTGCTGCACCATGCAATGTACCTGTACTTGGCGTCAATCGAGGGACCTTAGGATTTTTAACGGATATCAATCCTGATAATCTAGAACCCATCGCTGAAATATTAAATGGTCAGTATATTGAAGAAAAACGTTTCATGTTGCAGGCTCATGTGCCCGTTGACCCTGCCGCCAAAGAAATTGTTAGCGCACTAAATGATGTGGTTTTATTGCCGGGTGAAAAAACGCGAATGATTAAATTTGAGGTGTTGATTAATGAACAATTTGTTTACAGTTTGCGTGCAGACGGTTTAATTATTGCAACACCCACAGGCTCCACGGCTTATGCCTTATCGGGTGGTGGGCCCATTATACACCCTAAAGTTAATGCGATGGTGCTAGTTCCAATGTCACCTCACACCTTAAGCAGTCGACCCATTGTTGTGGACGCGGAAAGTAAAATTGAGATTATAATTTCCGAGGAAAATCCATGCGCACCTCATTTAAGCTGTGATGGTCAACAACAATTACTCGTAGAACCCGGATCAAAAATTTCCATTAACAAAAGTGAAGATCAATTACGATTAATACATTTGAATACCTATACCTATTATGAAACGCTGAGAACCAAATTACACTGGAAAGGATAAAAACGGATTATGCAGGCATGCTAACAAATTTAAACATTAAAAACTTCATCATTATTGAATCCTTAGATCTTGAATTTAAAAATGGCTTGACCGTTGTCACTGGAGAAACCGGTGCAGGAAAATCAATTATTATTGATGCCATAGAATTAGCCTTAGGCAGTCGATCTGACAGTTTGTTTATCGGAAAATTCAGTGACCGCTGTGATATTAGTCTCAGTTTTTCGATTCATAAACTCATTGATGTTCATAGTTGGTTAAAAGAAAATGAATTTTACAATGAGGAAGAGTGTATAATACGCAGAGTCATTACGAATGAGGGTCGTTCAAAAGCTTTTATTAATGGGTATCCCTGCACACTTCAACAAATCAAAGAATTAGCGAATTTATTGATCACTATTCATGGACAACACCAACATCAAGCACTCCATAAACGTCAACATCATCGCGAATTACTTGATAATTATGCTCAAAATCAATCCTTGGTTGAACAAATCAATCAGCTTTATCAAGAATGGTCTACGCTGCACAGTAAAATTTTGGAATTAAAAAATCAAAATAATGATAACACTGCCCAACTGGAATTATTAACTTACCAAGTTGAAGAACTTAATGAAGTAAATCTTCGTGAAGGAGAATATTTATTACTCGATCTAGAGCACAAACAATTGGCTCATGCTGAATCTCACATTGCAGAATGCAATAGTGCTTTAGAAAAATTAAGCACTCATGATGAAACAAATGCCCTCAGTTTAATCAACACCGCTCAACATCATTTACAGTCCTTGCCTTTCAAATCTGAGGCGATCAACCGTGCCATTGAACTTTTAAATCACTCTATCATACACACCGAAGAAGCCATATCTGAAATTCGTAGTGCCCTTGAACATAATGAAATCAACCCAGAAAGATTAAATGCTCTTGATCAACGAATTCAAAAAATCATTGATTTATCGAGAAAACATCGCTGCGCTCCGGATGACTTATATCACACACACCTGAAGTTAAAATATCAACTGGATGAGCTACAAAATAAAGATATTAATTTAGAAAAACTTGAAAGTAAATTAACAGAGTTAAGTGAACACTACTTTAAAATAGCCAGTGAATTAAAAAAACGACGAATGAATAGCGCAAAAAAACTCGGAAAAAATATTTCCGAAAAAATGCAAGAACTTTCATTGTCAGGGAGTCAATTGGATATCCAATTTAGTGATCACGAGGACAACTTACCCCATCCATTTGGCAGCGAAAATGTGGAATTTTATGTACGCACCAACGCAGGCATGCCACTTCAACCTTTAAATAAAGTGGCCTCAGGTGGTGAAATATCTCGTATTGCTTTAGCCATTTATGTGATCACTGCACAACAAATGACCACACCGACTTTAGTATTCGATGAAGTCGATGTAGGTATTGGTGGCGGAACAGCGGACATTGTTGGCAAACTGTTAAAACAATTGAGTGCTGAAGCTCAAGTGCTGTCCATCACTCATCTACCACAGGTTGCAGCACATGGACATCATCATTTACGCGTTCATAAAATTCAAGACGATAATACGACTCACACCAGCATTGCAGAACTTGCACCATCCGAACGCGTCCAAGAAATTGCACGCATGTTAGGCGGCACAAAAATCACTGACAAAACCTTAGCACATGCCCAAGAAATGGTGTTCGCAGACTAAAGATCAAAAATGTCTGTCAAATCATCCAAGCCTGGTGCATTTTCTGGTAATGGTCCTAGTTCAGGCAGTGCTCGATTAGCTTCTGGAATCGGATCCAATGTAAAACGATTCCTATTACTCGCAATTGAAGTGCTGCTAGGCAATGCTTTCAGTAACTCGGTCACTGGCTTTTGCTTTGGCTTTGGTGGATCTAGTGTCTTCATACCATCATCAGAAGAGTCCCAGGGATCTTCGGCACTTTGATGATCAGCTCCAAAATCTCTAAAGTCCTCCCAACCTTCAACTATATTATCTCCAATGACTAAACCATCAAAATCGAATGATTCCCTTTCAGGTGGTCTAGCCTCAGCAACCTTAGCTTCAACCAATAAATTATAATGAGTAAATTTAGAGGTAAACACCATATGTATCACACGCTTAGGGTTTGCACAAAGGGTTGAGCTCGTAAACTCAAGTTGCTGTGACCCCTCGTATTTTTTCCAAACATATAAGTTAATATTTGAAAGTTTGGCAAACAATAAAGCACTTTGGTAACCTAACCATAAATCTTTTCCATAAGCCTCTATGTACATTTTTACGGTAGCTTCTTCACGACAATATTTAACGATTTTAAGACGTCGCTTCTCACGTTCTGCTTCAGTAATTGTAGTGTCCTGATAAGCCTCATAAAGTTTAATAAATGTTGGCGTTCGTTTTAAATGATTGGTTTCTAGGGCTTCAAAAATTTCTTCCCACAGCTGTTCTCTTGCACTTTGATCCTTTGTACATAATGATAATACTTCAACCACTTCCTCTCTAGATGAGCCCATACTAAGAAAACCACAATCACCCTTTCCTAGGGCTTTTTCTTCACTAAATATGACTGCCTCACTTTTACCAGGAATATAACCAAATAATAAACGATCACCCACCTGTTTTGCGATAAATATATCATTTGCATAGCTCTCTATATCTCGCAAAACATCGTTAGTATCCTCTGCTTTAGCATCAAGTAATCTCATATATTCTTGTAGGCGTTGTTGAAATTTATCAGTTTTATCTTCATGACCTTTGATGACCGCCATATGCAGAATCGCTAAAGACAATCTTAAATGATTCTGACTCACGCCCAATTCAACAATGACATCACTCATGATAGCCAGATATTCTGTATTATTTATACCCGCCAAGAGCAAACGAATAACATCATGAAAATAGTCTGGATCAACTACCTTTTCATTGAATAATATTATTGCCACGCCTGAAAACCATACAGCAAAGGCATTATCATCCTGTTTAGATTGAAAACCTTTAATTTGTGAAGCCACACATTCCTTTATGAAACGCTTTTTATTATGCAAATGATGAAACACTTCATCATTATAAGCACTCAGTTGCAAGGTCACATTAGCAAAATATATTTCATGACCCCCCGTGAATAAAACACGATAACTTTTATCATTGATTAGCTCGATAAAACGTGAAATTTCTCTAGATAAAGCGGTTAAAGTAGAACTATCACCCTGACATCGCATGAGATCTTGCATCCTTTGCTCAAAATACTGAAATTTCGCGCCAACATGGTGTGCAAATATAGAAATCAACTCACGTTCATTTTGTTTTGATTTACAATAAGGAATAACAGCACTAATTAATTTAAAAACCTCATCTGGTAAATTCGCTAAGCATGGCATTTGAATCATTTGCAGAATATAGTCGGCAGAAACTTTTTTCCTATCAAGCCACGATAACACCTTAGTAATAAATTTATTCAACTCCTCATGGTTTTTGTTTCCTTGGGTTGAATCTATTTCCAAACTGATAGAAAGACAGGTTGATAAGTGATCATCGCGTATTGAAACACTCGACATATCCTCACATAATTTAGATTCTACCTGTCTATATATAGCAACACAATCATTAGCCTCGCCTTTACCTTTGTCAGAACTGACTGTAGACAATGAGGCTTTAATTTTTGCTTCAGATAATTTCGTCGCCGTATAGGGCGTTATCTCAACATTATTAGATAAAATCCGAATATCTAAAACTTCAGTTGTCTCAAACACTTGTGTGACAAACCAATCTAAATCACCCTTCTCATCTTCTGTAGGTTTCAGATCTCTGTCGATATTCAGAATTAATTGTGAGAGATGAGGGAGAGCTTTCTTATTCAGCAACTTTAATAATTCACGAGCACTGAAAATGTTAAAGTTATGGAGTTTTAAACCAAAAGATCGTAGCATACTACAATCATTCCAAAGACCTTTAATAAAATCCAGTTCTTCAGTTTTATTCAAATCAAACACACCCATTTCTAAAACACAAATATCTTTATTGTGCCTTAAAAAATCGACTAATAATTCACCAGTAAAAACAAACTCTTCTTCATCAGCAGCCACTAATTTCTTTCCATTATTAGCTCGCACATGAATATCTGATCGTCCAAGCGCAACAACAGGCGCTTGAGCAGACTCTTTTTTAGCACGCAGTAAATCTTTCAGAGGAACACGCGCTCCAACAGGCTCTGATCCTCGTGCTTTTAGAAGGTCTTTTAATGGTGTCCTTTCTTGAGTGGTTGAATCTGCTCCTCGTGCTTTTAAAAGATCTTTTAATGGCGTCCTTCCTTGAACTGTTGAAGGGGATTGTTTCTTTAATTGATCTTTCAATGATGGACGAGAAGGAGTTTCTTTATTCCTTGGTTCTTGGGGACTAGGTAGTTCATCTTTTTTTTGTGCTTCAGCAAGAGTCACCTCCACTTTTTCCTCAGACTTTGTCACCGTAATCATAGGCTCAGTTTGAAATAATTTTCTGGTAAGTCCATCAATTTCTGCTATTAGTTTTGCATTATGTTCTTCTCGGGTAAAACCTGCCTTTTCATCAAATGTCAACCAGAAGTAGTCGTTATACATCGCACCAAAACTTTTTGATTGATCATCATACCCTCTGCGTCTGGCCACCAGCAAAATTGGTAATGATTTTACCAAACATTTTCGCTCAACACTCGGGAATACTTGAGAATTTGTATTTGCAGGCTTTCTTGCTAAATCAATGACGCGACTGGCTTCAGCTAATAACTCTGGATTGTTAATTGCAGACATAATCAGTTTAAAAATACTTTCCTCATTCCCCATCCACTCATGAAACATCAAATTAAATATGTGACCAAACCAGCTTGAAAATAGTTTTATATCTGTAGTATTTACCATATCCCTCATCTGAGCTTTAACACATTCTTTAAAATAATCCACAGGTTTATCTAGTCTTTTAGACACGAGAGTTTTTAAATAACTCAATATTAGGTTGAGACTATCGCGATCTTTGGGACTGAGTAAAATCTGATGTTTTTGAGCATTAATAAACTCTTCAAAAACTCTAATATCATTAAAAAGCTTCTCATCATCCTCACAAGCAGGAATAAATCGCTGATTAAATATATTACATTTTCTATGAAAAACATTTTTAATGGACTGTGCTAAAGTGGTTTTTATTTCTTCTAAGGTACAACCAGCAATCACAGCAGGAATGAGTCTTATAAATAAATCACAATCGTCATCATCGCATGGCTCATTGAGTTTCTTGATCATGTCCTCATGTGATACTTTTCCAGTTTGGACCCATAATACGAAACTATCACAATAATGAGCAAATCGATCAGCTTTACTCGAATCAAGCCACATTAACAAAGTACAGCGCCCAGCTATTGCATCTATTTGGTGTCCTAAGACAGCCACACTCGAAGGATAACCTCCAAGCCTAGAAATATATTGTTCATAAGATGGCGCCGACAGCGCCCTCATTTCTGCATCAATTGCTTCTTCTAATGAAGTATGTATTTCGTCTCGCTTTTTAATACAACTCTCCATAATCTCATGCGGAGTCACTTCCTCGCCATCCATTACTATTCGGATATCAAGCACATTCGATTTTTCAAGCAATCGATGCATATGGATTTTAATAAGATCTAATTCTTTTAAACTATCAACCTCTAAAATAAACTGAGAAAAATTCTCGTGGCCTTCTTTGCACAACATATCAAATAAAGCAATTACCGACGGCGTATTTAGATTGACCAGTTTTACACCAAAAGATCGTAATTGCCCTGAAGCTCCCCATATTTTTTGAAGGGTCGCGATTTGAGCATTATTGTTTAAATCAAATGTTCCCACTTCTAATACACGTAAATTTTTGTGAGTTTTCAGATGGTCAATGAGTGGTTTCCAATCCGTCTTCTCAGCATTTAAAATTTTTACTTCACAGGATTCTAAAGAGCGTAGATTTGCTACAGTTCTCCATAAAAATGCAGAGGTTTTAGCATCACAAACAGTTTCCTTGAAAGAGAAACGTTTTAAATTCGATAGAGAAGACATTGCGCTACTCAAACCATTCCAGCTCCCTTCAGACCACACAGATGAGTGATTATAATGACTTTCAAACTCCACAAGATTCACTGCTTTAACCAAGGCGAAATTACAAAAATTCCACACAGCAGCATTAACTTCAGAAACTTTAGCAGTGGGTACAGTTTTCTCTGTTGTGAATACACGGTTAAGCTTCAAACTTTTTAAGTGAGTCATCGCACCAAAGGCACTACCCACGGCGTCTGCAAATGCTCCATCTACACATTGCATTAAACTAAGACCATCCAAAGATAAAGCACATAATTGTCTAAGACTGGAAAGCATTTCTAGACTAAGATTTCCCTTAAATGAAGGAGCTATTTCAGGTTTACGAAATTCTCGTGACCAAGTAAAACCATAAGCACTACTAAAACTGATTGGTACTGGGACACCTGCATACAGTACTAAATTGATATAGTTTTCTGCGGGTTTAGAAAGTGAAAAGGTTGATTCAGCACCGCTTGTCACAACTTCTACATTTTGACCAAAGACGTTTCTATTTTGCTTTTTCATCGTTTATCTCCAAGAGAAAATATTTTATAAACATAATACAGAAAAAATTCACCCAATGATATCCTCCCCCCTCCGGGGGGAGGTGCCCGTAGGGCGGAGGGGGGGATCTTAAGAATTCCTCCCCTTCCAAGGGGGAGGTGCCCCAAAGGGGCGGAAGGGGGGAGCATTCCTTAATTAGGTCTATTCCCCTCCCCAGGATCGTTACCCTCACCAGCCTCGCTCCTATCTTGACCCTCAAAAAATTTCCCTGACTGAGGAGAGCCCTCCTTTTTCGCTTTCAGTAAATCTTTCAAGGGCACACGTTTCCCACTCGTAGATTCTCCTTCCTTTCTTGCTTTCAGCATGTCTTTCAAAGACACAGGTTTTTGACCTTGAGCCTCCTCTTCGTCTTTTTCCTTTGACATATCTGCTTTATTCATATCGACTAAAGATGTTTCTACTAAACTAAGTTCTGCAACCTCATTCGGATCTACTAATGATGTTTTCACTGAATCAACTTCCATCATCTCATCTTCTTTTGAACTTGGCATATCTACATTATTCGGATCACCAACTTCTGCTGCCTCATCATCTTTTGAAGCCGCCAAATCTACAATATTCGAATTAACAAATGATGTTTTCACCGAATCAACTTCTGTCTCTACAACTACTGGTTTAACTTCAGGCGCTTCCACCCGAAATAAGGCATCCATCATCTCATCAACTTCTTTCAAAGCAGAAGATCTTATTTCTTCTTTAGATAACCCGTATGAAACAGTGCTCTTCATCTCAACAAATTGATTAAACAAATTCTGAAATAACCCATCATTGTCTTCATAAGCTCTGCGCATCGCCATACGCATTATCGCTAATGATTGTACCAATAGAATATAGCGTTCTTTTGGAAAAGACGAATAAACCACGAACAAAAGACCAATCGCTTTAACAATGAGAATTAGTCTTTGAGGACTCGATATTTCTGCCAGCAGCATTCTAAGAATCGATGGCGAACGATCATTATTATAATGTCCTTCAGCATTGAAGCTTGTAACAACACTGACCATCCATGAATTAAAGTCCTCATCTGAGGATTCAAGATAACGCGGCATTTGAGATCGTATACATTCTTTTAGCAAATATTCTTCTCGACCCAGACAATATAATATTTTATCCTTAAAAATACTGACTGTAATTTTACATCGATCTCGATCTACTGAGTACATCAAGTCACGATACCTAGGATCATCCACAATCTCAACAAAGGCATCTAATTCCGATGAAATCATTTCCAAAGCTTTGTGATCGACAACTTCACTAGTTTTTTCAAGTTTAGCGAAAAAATGGGGCTCAAACTTTTGGTTAATAACATTTAATCGACCATATATTTTGCTTGAAAAAGTTGGCTTAATCACACTCTCAATCTCTTCTTGACTGCATTCTCTCAAACATGCCTGCAAGATTCGCAAAAATTGATCAAAAACCTCTTCTGGAATTGTCTGAATAAAAGTAAGCATGAAACTACGAGACACTTTTCCAATTTCAATCCAAGCAAACAATTTGTCGAAAAATCTATCAAGATCTTTTACAGGCTCTTTTTCATTAAATTGATTCAATCTTAAGTAAATAATCATGGTATACATCAGTTGATAATCTAAAATAGCAACACTTGACATATCCTGAATTATTTTAGTCAGTAAGGCTTCTAAGTCGCACTGAGGCTCGGGTGGTTCTTTTTTGGCAAGTAATACGCTAACTTTCTCTCTATAAAACTGTTTAAGACTATCGGGTGTTAGATCAACATCATTTTGAACAAAGCGAATATCAAGTATATGAGTTTGCATAAGATCTGTTGCGAAACCCACAAAATTAAAATCCTTATCCGCAGCGACATTAAGAATTAATTGAGATATATTTCCTGGATTTCTATTAAGCATCTCTGAAAGATATTTAGCACTCTCAGCATCCCAATGGGAAAGTTTCAATCCAAAAGATCGCAATCCTCCACTCGCTTTTAACACAGCCTCAACAAAATCGCGATCGGCTTGATGACTAAAATTAAAAGTACCAATTTCTAAAACGCTTAACTGCTGATTATCAATGAGATGTGCTAAAAACAAGTCACGATGCAATTGATCAGAAGACATAAATTCATTAAGAAAAATTTTACAAGATTCCAGTGTTTTAAACTTTGATAAGGCACTCATTACATTCTCTAGGTTGAGAGGAATAGAACTTGGAGCAACGCATTCAGTATATGCAAATCTCTTGAGCTTGATATGAGCAGAAGCGTCGCCCAGACCCTTCCAAAAATTGACACTGTATTCTTGAGAGGGATGTGAGTGAATTTCTAATGCTTCAAGACTCGTCAGCAAAATTAATCCATGCTTCATGAAACTCTCAAAAGATGTTGAAAACACTTTATTTAATTTTAAAACCCTTAGCTGAGTCATTAGGGCAAATACTTCATGTATGGAATCATTATAGGGTTTATTAAGATGACCTATTGATAGAGTCCTAAGATGAGTCATTCGAGAAAGTTCAGCAACAGCAACACGCGATAAATAACCAGTTGAACCTTCTAATTCAGGCGACATTAATTCCACATTCGTATAATTTTCTGGAGCCTTTCTAAGTTTAAAAGTCAAACCACTGTCGGTAGCTTCAAGCGGTATAAGATCTTGACCAAAGTTTGGAACTCTTATTTCTTTCATATTTATCTCCACAGTAATATAAAGTCCTCCCCCCTCCGGGGGGAGGTGCCCCAAAGGGGCGGAGGGGGGGAGTGCAGCGGCAACTCTTTTTAAAAAATCCTAACCCCCAATCAAAGCCATTCGAAACCCCACTCAGTCCCTTCGGGACAGCTCCCCCCGGAGGGGGGAGCAATTCCTTAATTAAGTGAAGCACCCTCCCCAACATCTTTACCCTCACCAGCCCCATCCCGAGACTGCTCATCAAAAAATTTCCCCAAGGAAGCAGCCTCCAGCTCTTTTTTCGCTTTCAACCTATCTTTCAATGAAGGCCGTGCTTGTTTATCACCAGCACTACCCTCTTCTTTTTTCGCCTTCAGCAAATCTTTCAATGGTACTCGCACTGATGGTGTACTTTCTGATGACTTAAGTTCCACAACGACAGGTTTGATAGCAGGCTCTTCAGCCTTAAATATTTTACCCACTAATTGATCAATTTCTCCCATGGCCTCAACAAAACTTTTGCCAGTCTCTTTTAAATATTTTTGTAAATCCAAATTAAATCGATTTTCATTATCTTGATATCCATTTTGAATGGCCCATCGCAAAACCACTAATGAAAGTTCGAGACAAAATGAAGTGGAATTATCAATATTTGGAAACACCTCTCTAGCTTGCAAAAGCTTTTCGGTGGTTTTTAATTCACCAAATATTGTCCTCAGTAACTTTATACAATAACTCTCATTGTTTTGTCTTAATAAGACAATCCTAACCATTATTTTTGTAATCCATGCAGAAAATAATTCTCTATCTTCCGTTTGTAAAAATTCCTTCGAGTTAAGCTGAATGAAATCTTTCACATATTCTTCTTTTTGACCTAATCGATCTGACAACACTTGCTTAAGAATATTCAAGAATAATAATTCGTCATATCTTTGCAGATTGCTAAGCAACATATGATATTTAGCATCAGAGATCATCTCCTCAATGGCACATACTTCAATCCAATGCTTGTTTAATTCAGTGGTTTCAATTCTAAAGTTTAATGTAATAAGTGAAAACAATAAGGATCCAAAACTCCATGATTTGGCGTTCAGGATTTCCATAAAACGTGGTTTTACAATTTTCTCTATTTCATCAACATTATTACAACCCTTCATAACAGCAGGTAATAATGTTAAGAGGTTATCATGTTGCGAAACATCCCAAGAATTTTCGAACAAACGAAGAATAAAATCATAGGATACTTTTCCATCTTCTATCCACTGTGAAAGTTTAGCAACAAACTGACTTAATCCGGTTTTTTTACTTATGTCGAGCACTATCAAATTCAAGAAACAATGCATCATCATATTAATTTGATGCCTCAATACCGGCACACTAGAATATTCCACACATAATCTGGACATAAATTCTTCAGTGATTGCAATAAATTGAGAAGCTCCCACTATACCTTTTTTATCTTGGATTGATTGATAGCAAGCTTGTGTTTTTTCTATACATAAGTTAGTGACTTCAGCAGGCGTACGATCAACATCACCTAGAACAAAACGCACATCAAGCAAGTTTGTTTTAGACAAGTGACTTTTCAGACTTTCAATGTCATGCTCATTGTCTCTGGTATCGATAACTAATTGAGAAAGATTCTTGCCTTTTCTACGGATCAGATCAAATAATTGCTCCGCAATTACCCTATTCCAGTCCCTCATTTTCAAACCCAGTGATTGTAAAGCAGGAAATTTTTCAAATATTTTTTCGATAATTTCTCGATCTTTTGCATTATACCAATTAAAATCTCCTATCTCTAATATACGCATTTGAGTAGAAGACAAGCTAGTGAATAAGACATCCCAGTTCTCAAACTCTGGTATTTGAATTTCGCATGAAACTAAATTCTTAGCACCCCTTAAGTATTCACATAATTTATAAGAATTATCTGATCCAAGCTTTTCTCTAACCTTCAATGAAAACCGTTTTAAAGGACCAAATAGGCTCCCAAACATGACCCAAGTCATGTAATCCCAACCGAGCATATCATTATAATGAAATTGCAACTCTTCTAATCGCAATTCTTTATAAGGTAATCCCGCAGTGAATAATCTCATAACAGCTGCTTTGACATTGTCGTCTGAATCAACTTTTTGAAAAGCCTTACAAAAGGTTAGACTTCTTAATTGAGATAAGGATTTAAATGCTTCTGCTATCTTTTTAAGAGAAGGTTCATAGTCACAATCTATAAAACTAAGATCTTCAAAACGAAGCGATCTTAACCCCGTAAAACGCCCAAGATTCAGCCCCGAATCAATTTGTGAAAATAATGTGCGTGGGTAAAGATTGAGAACACTCACAGTCAGATTGGTATAATCTTCTACCGGTTTTAAAAGCGGTGGCGGAGTTTTTGCAGTCTTTTCACTCACTTTGATAACATTCAAACCAAACATCTGGGGAACTTCAGCAGGACTTGATCCAGTTCCACCCGTCATAACTTTTTTCATCATTTTACTCCATAATTAATTATAATAAGCCCTCCCCCCTAAGGGGGGAGGTGCCCCGAAGGGGCGGAGGGGGGGAGTAAAGCCGCTACAAATCAAAAAATTCTAGCCTTCGATTAAAGCCATTCGAAGATCCCCCCTCAGTCCCTTCGGGACAGCTCCCCCCGTAGGAGGGAGCAATTCCTTAGTTAAGTGTATTTCCCTCACCAACACCTTTACTCTCAACAGCCCCATCTCGAGACTGATCAGCAAAAAATTTCCCAGATTGAGAAGAATCTTCTTCTTTTTTCGCTTTGAGCAAATCTTTCAAAGGCACACGTTTTGCACCAGTAGCATCCCCTTCTTTTTTCGCCTTCAACAAATCTTTTAAAGGCACACGCTTAACCTCACCACTCTCTTTATTAACAGCGTCCTTTAATGTAGTTTTAGCTGAATCAACTTTGTCATCTAATACAACTTCCTTAGCAGGCTCAGGTTTTGATGCCTCAACTTTAGGAGATTCAAGCTTAACTGCTTGCGCTTCACCTACAAATAATTGCTTCACTAAAATATCTATTTCGCCCTCAGATTCAACGACATTTTTCCCAGTAATCGCCATATAATCTTCTAAATAAACTGGGAATGGATTCTCTTTATCATCATATCCATTTTGCATTGCCCTTCGGAGACAAGCCAAAGAAAGTCTGAACAAAAATAATTGTTCAGCGATTGAGGAATGCATACGTCTCAAGTGATTAAGAGATAGATTAGCTTGTTGTAGTAAATCGGAATTTTTGATGTGTACAAACACAAGATGAAGCAATTTATTTGCAAAAACCTCATCTCTCGATTTCACCGCCTGAATAATGGAAATTGAACATACAAACCATCTACTAAATACATGTGGATCGGTAGCATTTGCCAACTTCTCTGAATGCTGTCTAATAAAATCTTCCACATTCTGTGTTTTTTGACCTAATCGATGAGACAAAATATCATTGAAATAATGTAATGCCAGTAAAGAATCATATCTTTCGACATCATTCATCAAAGAAAAATATTTATTGTCATTGATTAAAGATTCAAGGACAACACATTCAACCAGAAGATTTTCGATGTCAGCAGTTTCAGCCTTAACTGCAGGATCCTTTAAAGCTATAACTTTGGGTCTTAAATCAAACACTCGCTTCTGAACAATTTCTAAAAAACGAGGCCCAAGATAATGATGGATAGCCTCAACACCATCAAAATTCTTCATAGCAGATGGCAATAAGGTCAATAACTCATTATGTTGAGAAGGATCCCAAGAATCACCAAACAACTTAGCCACATAGGCATAGCTTAATCTTCCAGATTCAATCCACTCCGCAAATTTAGCAACAAACAGAGTAAACTCATCCCGCTTAGACTTATCGAGTCTCATCAAATCAAAATAATTTTGCATCATGGCATTAATATGATGACCTAAAACCGGCACACTGGACTTATCTAAACATAAACGTGAGATTAATGCTTCGATTTTTTTGGGATCCGATTCGTTCGCCTCATAAATGCCATCAATTATCTCAGTACACAATTTCATAACATCAAGAGGAGTATAATCAACAGGTGGGCACTTAGCAGGATCTGAATTCGCAGCACTATTAATAAAACGCACATCAATAATATTTGTTAGAGCCAGATCACGTCTTAAACTATCAATATTATATCTCACATCTTCAGAGTCGATAATTAATTGAGAAAGTAGTTTAGCTTTTGTGGCCAATACATCAAATACTCTACCGGAAATATGACTATCCCAAGCTTTTACCTTCAATCCCAGGGTTTGCAAATCGGGGCAGGCCACCAAGACTTTTTCGAAAAAGGCTACATCTTCAGCCTTAGTGAAATCAAAACAACTAATTTCTAAAACGCTTAAAGGAGTTTTACTTAAAAAATTAATGAAGTCACTTGATTTCACAAAGTTTGGCACTTTAATTTCACATGACACCAATTCCTTGCAGTTTTTTAAGATATTACACAAGCGATTAAAATTATCTTTAGACAACTCATATGATGATTTAAATGAAAACCGTTTAACTGAGCGAATTGCTTCAGCAAATGCTGCCCATGTTTCATCATTCCATTGACTCACATCATTATTGTGAAATTGAAATTCTTCTAATTGATTAAAGGTTTTAATCCCTGCCCTAAAAAAACTCTGCACAGCAGCATTTACATCGACCTTTGCATCGGTATTTTTAAAAACAGAATCAAGGGTCAAACTTCTGAGCTTTGAGAGTGGAGCCAATGCTTTTTCTACTTTTTCCTCACTCTCATTTTTATCACAATCCAAAAAACTCACATGTTCAAAACGAAGTGATTTTAATTCCCTAAAACGAGCCAAATTTAATAGTCCATCGATCGCTGAAAATAGATTAGTTTTTGTTTTATCAATTACCCGAACGCTTAAATTAGAAAAATTTTCAACTGGCTTTCGAAGTACGAGCGGTGCATCTGCGTCGACTTCATCGACATAAATGATATTGAAACCGTAGTGAACGGGATTGAGGGCAGGATTTTTTTTAGGTGATTCATTAGGCTCAGGATGTTTCATCTTATTTCTCCGAGAATATTATGGTGCAGCTATGTTAATATATTTCTCAAAGCTTTGCACCTATATATATGATTTCCTCCCCCTCCAAGGGGGAGGTGCCCCAAAGGGGCGGAGGGGGGGCATCAGGCTACGCAGGTCTCACAAACCCCATAAAGCGTCAAACTATGATCGGTAATCTCAAATCCCGACTTTTTCGTGATTTCATGCAGCCGTTTTTCAATAGTAGCGTCTAAAAACTCATCAACATACCCACATTTTACGCAAACAATATGGTCATGATGATCGCCCTCATCGAGCTCAAACACTGCATGATCCGCATCAAAATTATGTCGAATCACCAAACCTGCCGCTTGAAATTGTGTTAAAACCCGGTACACCGTTGCCAAACCAACATCCTCGCCGGTATTAACGAGCTCTTTATAAACGTCTTCCGCACTCATATGACGTGGTTTAGCGCTCTCTAAAATCTCAATGATTTTAACGCGGGGAACAGTGACTTTTAAACCCGCATCTCTTAACCCCTGATGATCTCCCATATTCATACCTCGACTTTGCGAATTATGGTAAATGCGCTACAATCGCCGCGCACATACCCTTTAAACAACAAATAAGGCGCATTATATCATGATGAACTTAGTAAAATACACGGCCGGAGCAATAATAACCCTTTCTCTGAGTGCCTGCTCAACCCCCTATCTGCTCTACAGAGTCGAAGTGCAACAAGGTAACCTGATCTCTGAACGCGAAGTCCCCAAGCTTAAAAAAGGCATGTCCATGAATGAAGTCAGAAACATTTTGGGCGAACCCGTTATTGTTGACACCTTCAACATCGAACGTTGGAACTATATCTACACCTTAAGAACCAATGGTAAAGAAACAAAAAAACACAATTTAACCCTGATATTTAAGAACGATCAGCTGGTGAAGATTTTAGACGACGAAGCTCCTTTGGATCAATCAACAAAGGCCGATAAATCTCAATCCGGTCCCCATCACGCAAAACCTGTGAAAGTGACACCTTTCGGCTAAAAATCCCCACCGGATTTTTATCCAGTTGAATTTCTGGAAATTGAACAAGGATGTTCGAGGATTCAATGGCTTGCAAGACGCTTGTGCCTGCAGGAATTTTCAATGCAATCACTCGCTGCTCATCAAGCTTCCCGTAACAAACTTCAACCCTCAATTCGTCTACCATAGATCTCATCTGCACGATTTTTAAAAGCGGTGATCAATGTATCAGCCGCGGTTTGAAATAAGGGTCCAATCATCATGCCAAAAAGACGATTAGAAAACTCAAAACTCAGATCCATACTGATTTTACTGCTATTATCTCCCACATTTTGAAAACGCCATGCGCCCTCAAGTTGACGAAAAGGTCCTTCCAGTAGACGTACATTAATTTCTTTATTTCTCACCATGCGATTTTGCGTAGTTAGGGATTTAGTAAATCCATGACCTGAAAAACACATCATTGCTGTTAATTGATCAACCTGTGAATCTTTAATTTTAGCATCCACACACATCGGTATAAATTCTGGATATTTTGGAATATCGTTCACCAACTCATACATTTGTTCAGCGGTGTAGGGAACGATAACACTGTGTTTTACATCTGGCATTTTCACATCTCACTATGAATTAGTTTAAATTCTACCGTATTTAGGACTATAATCTACCCCATGAGTAAAGATAAAAAAGCGTCTCCCGGACAAATCGCATCCAATAAGAAAGCCTTTCACGACTATCATATTGAAGAACGTTTTGAAGCCGGTCTGGTTCTTGAAGGCTGGGAAGTCAAAAGCATTCGAGATGCTCGGGTGCAACTCAAAGAAAGTTATGTGATGATTCGGGGTAGCGATGCTTATATTATTGGCATGCATATCAGCCCCTTAAGCACCGCCTCAACCCACATTAATCCTGACCCCTTACGTACTCGAAAATTATTGCTTCACCGCAAAGAAATCGACAAATTAATCGTCGGATCACAACGAAAAGGTCAAACCATCGTTCCCTTATCAATGTATTGGAAAGGCAACCGTGTCAAACTGGAAATTGCCTTAGCCAAAGGTAAAAAATTATACGACAAACGTGAATCCCTCAAAGAAAAAGCCATCGCTCGCGACACCGATCGTGCAGCTAAGCAACGCTAATCCAAAGGTCGTTGCGGCGTATTACTGAGGCCCAGCACTTTCATCCACGGTTACTTCTGTTTCAACATCACGATGATGAGATTCCTCAACGAAGTGCTTAGTAGCTGGCTTTGACTTACCCTCTTTTTCCATTTTCAGCAATTCTTTCAAAGGTATACGTTTTTCTTCTTCAAAACCGGCTTCCTTTTTTTGTTTTAGCAAGTCTTTCAAAGGTACTCGCGGCACTTTAGTACCTTCTTTTTTAAAGCGATCTCTCAAAGGGATTTTTGTTGAATCGAGGACTACCGTATTCTTTTCATTTAACTTCAAAGATTCTAGAGAAAGCCCCATGAAAGCACCTTGATATGCATTTATATAGATCAACAGATCTCTGAAGTCCTTGATCTCAAATGCAGTTTTCAGTTCTACTATTTCTTGAGTAACAACTAAAAGCTCTCGAGATAACTCCTCTTTTGCCTGATCAGTTAAGCCAAGACCTTGTTTATTTAATATGGCAATCGCATCGATTAGCTTCGAGTCTTTGGGTCTATGAGCTCCTTGTTCTGTGAAACGATAATTGATGAATAATACGATGCTGTCATTTTCTACAGAACGTTCCGGCTCTTGAAAACCGGCGTCTTTAAACCATTGAATAACGATCTTTTCGCTTAAGCTTTTATCATTGTTATCAATATAAAGTCTAGCTCGTGGTTCCCCATCCAATCTATCCGTTTTAAAATCAACTATATTTTTTAGCATGATATCACCTCATTGTTAATATATGTTGCAGCACTATACGCATACCCCATTCGAACTGCAAACTTGCTTTTTAGGGGTGCCCATGCTAAGCTTCTTATTCTGTTGGTAAGATACTTCAGATTGAGAAATACATCGATTAGAAGCTTTTTACTGTGAATTTTTAGTTTTTATTTAGAGATAATTGACATGACAAACAAAGTATATGTTGGAAACCTACCTTACAGCGCAGGTGAAGACGATTTGCAAGCCTTATTTGATCCCAAATCATTTGGCTGCGAAGGATCGATTAAACAAATTGATGTGATCACTGACAAGTTCAGCGGTCGCTCAAAAGGTTTTGGATTCGTTCAATATGAAGATGCAGATACTGCAAATGCTGCAGTTGCAAAGTTGAACGGCATGGAATACGGTGGTAGACAACTACGCGTTAACATCGCTCAAGAACGTGAAAGAACGGGCGGCGGTGGTCGCGGCGGTCAAGGCGGCGCTAGACGTGATGACCGTGGCGGAAGAGGCGATCGATAACCTTTTCAGCTAAGAGTTTATGAAAAACGGCAGTTATACTGCCGTTTTTTTTTGCTAGGGCGAATGACTAGATGTCTCATAAGATTCTTCTTCGTGTTGAGAAGACAGGTCATGAGGTGACCCGGGATCTCTTGATGGTAGTTGATCTCTATTTTCGCTAAGACTTTGCTCCAACTTTTCTGTTTTAAATACTGGAAGAATTTCCTCAGATTTTTTGATGAGCTTCGAGAGGATGGCATTATTTTTTAAAAAATCAAATTCATCCAACAATTGTTTTGCATCTTCTATTGTCAAAATATCTTTTATAGTTATCAGATTAGCATTATTTTCTAAAACAATTGCTCGTATTTCTTTGTCCCATCCCGCTGGATAATTTGTGACTAAATAATAGAGTTCTATAGGTGTGCGTTGAAAAATTAGTGCCTTAACCAAGCATTGGTTACTTTCTTCTGCCTCATCTCCCTCTTCCAAAACTCCCTGATTAAATAGTTGCTTAGCAGCAATATTATCTAAAAAATAGTGGTAGAGTGATTTTCCTTCTAATTTAGCCGCATAAAAAGGCCCCAGTTTCTTTAAGTCTTCTTGTATGTTCAGAATAATAGTGTTCACAAAAGGTAGAAAACGAAATATTGCCCACCAACGTCTCGAGGGATCAACTCGAGACCATAATTTAGGGTCATCAACCATCAATTTTACAAGACGTTGATCCTTGATTATTTTGATAGCAGTCCGCCAGTAAAATCTTAAAAATGATTTTATTCTTTGGTAGGATTTTGGTTTTGAAAAATCTGTGGTGTAGACTAATTTATTCAATCGCCAGTTAATATAATTCTGCCAACGCTTTGCCATCATTGCCCTCATTTTTCTAATAATCTCTATTTTAATCTAATTCATCTTCATCGGGCAAGTATCCACCGCCCTGCATTTTCCAAAGGTCAGCAAATAGCCCTTTTTTCGCTTTTAATTTTCTCAAACTACCATCTTCAACGATCTGACCTTCCTTGAAAAATAAAATCCTGTTCATTTCCATTAAGGTGGACAATCGATGCGCAATAACGATAGTGGTTTTACCTTCCATCAGGTCGTGCAAACTTTTTTGAATATATTTTTCAGTCATGGAGTCTAAGGCAGAGGTAGCTTCATCCATAATTAAGATAGGTGCTTGTTTTAAAATGGCTCGCGCGATGGCAATTCGTTGACGCTGTCCACCCGAGAGTTTAACTCCTCTTTCACCAACCATGGTATGATAACCCTGCTCTAATTTAATCACAAAATCATGACAATAGGCTTTCTTAGAAGCTTCTATAACCTCTTCTTCTGTAGCCTCAAGTCGACCTGCGCGTATATTATCTAAAATCGTTCGGTGATATAAATCAGCTGATTGTGGGATCATGGCAATGGATTTTCTCAAACTCTCTTTTGTGACTTTTGAAATGTCCTGACCATCAATAAAAATTTGCCCACTATTTAAATCAAATAATCTTAAAATAAGACTTACAAAAGTAGATTTACCACCACCGGAAAATCCAACCAAGCCAACTTTTTGTCCTGCGGGAATGGTGAGAGATAAATCGCGAAGTGCAATATTTTTTTCACGATAACCAAAATTCACGTTCACAAATTCTATTTTGCCCTGCGATACTAAGAGAGGTGCTGCATCTTTCACATCTTTGGTATCATGATCGGGAGTAATAACCGTCAAGGATTGTTTACACTTACCCACTTCTCTTGCAAATCTCACCATTTCTAAACCGATGTTATAAATTGCGGTGGAAATATTTTCAGACACGCTCAATACGAAGGCGAAGTCACCCACCGTAATCCATCCATGAATTCGACCATAAATTAAGGAGCTAATCATTCCTGCTGCAAGAATAACGATACTCATTCCTTGAAAGACATGAATTTTCAACATATAACGTTGCATTTCCTGATCTTTTTCAGCCATCTGATTCAGTGCGCGTTTCACTCGTCGTTTCTCGGAAGTTTCATTAGAAAATATTTTCGTCGTAATGATATTAGTCAAACTATCAATAATTTTTCCATTATAAACACTAAAAGATTCCATAAAAACTCTCACAAATTTTTCTGAACCCATTGCTAAACGGTAAGTAATAATGACATAGCACAATGACCAAATAATAATAATGATTGAAAAAACAGGTTTCACAAATAACAACATTAACGCAGCAACAACCACTGCGAAAACTCTAGGAATAAAGACCTCATTAGGTATTCGAATAACGGGCTCTAAGGATTCGCCCATGTCTGATATTTTCTTGGAAATTGCCCCTGCAAATCGCTCTTGAAAAAAAGCATAGGAATGATTCGAAATATAACTGAACATGTAAGATAATACATCCACTTTTAAGCGAGGAAAAAGCATCATGCAGGTGTAATCATACAATCTAAAGTTCAACATAATAATGAATGGCATGGCCACGTAAACCAGAGCTGGAACTAATAGAACTTCTACGAGAAAACGAGTATTATTGGCTTGCTCGATGACCCTATCAATAATCAATTTAATCATGAAAGGTGTAATCGATAAATCAATTGACCAGACAATTCCAACGATGAAAAAAATAAATAATGCCGACTTATATTCTTTTAAGAAAAACCAAATAAATCCGAATAATGTATTTGAAATTTTCATAGTGTACTCAAAATTCCACCCTACTCTCCATTTTTCATCAGCTGATCAATTTTGGCGGCACAAATAAAATCATTTTCAGTCAAATCTTTCATGGCATGGGTGGAATAGCGCACCTTACAATGGTTATAACCCACTTCCAAATCGGGATGATGATTTTCCTGATGTGCCATCCATGCAATGGCATTAATGAAAGCCATGGTTTGATAATAGTTTTTGAATTTAAAATCACTGGATAATTCAGAATAATCCTCATTCACTACCCAGCGTTGATTAATCTGCTTTAGTAATTTGTTTTTTTCGGCGGTACTCAATGATTTTACACCACCTTCGCAGGCCAAACAACGCTTATCCTGTAAATCACTCATGATGTGATTCTCTACAAGCAGCCGGACCACAACTTTCTCCATCATTAGCAAAAACAGGTGATACCATAAAAACGACGATAAAACATAAAATTGACATTAAAATTTTCAAAGCAACCTCCTTGTTTAGGTGATTTGGGATATTTTTACCAATATATCATTATAGCCTACTCCGAACAACGGACCCAAAATTGGATGAGACTCTGATTGTATCTATTTCTCGTCATCGAGAGCACAACGAAGCAATAACCGGAATATACAGATCACAATACCCAGGACCTGGCTCGTTTCCAAGTGCCACCTATTTAATGGTCTTCCACCACATCACCCTCCTCGCCATTAAAATAAATCGAATTTTAGAAGTTTTTATGTGAATATAGTGACACGATAACAGGTTTAGTGTAGTATGAGCCCTAAGATTATGACCATATCGACACCTAATTAGAGTAAATCACATGTCACTAAGCAGTTCCTTCGAAAAACTCGGCGTTCCTAAAGAAATTTTGTCAGCCATCAGTGCACTCGGCTATGAAGTGCCCTCCCCAATACAAGAACAATGCATCCCCATCTTTGCAGAAGGCAGAGATTTGCTTGCCCAAGCACACACTGGATCCGGTAAAACCGCTGCATTTGCCATACCTATCGTATCTTATATCTTGTCACAAATATCCAACCAAAACAGAAACCCTAGCGCCTTGATCTTAGCTCCTACCCGAGAAATTGCGATCCAAGTTGCTGAAGCTTTCAAAAGCATTGCTAAGAACATCCCAGGCTTTCATGTATTACCTATTTATGGTGGACAAGAATACGGCGGTCAGCTCAAGTCCTTAAAACGAGGGGCTCACGTTATCGTAGGTACACCCGGTCGAACCATGGATCACCTTCGACGAGGCACCCTAATTCTCGACAATCTAAAATATGTGATATTGGATGAAGCCGATGAAATGCTAAATATGGGATTCATCGATGATGTGAAGTGGATCTTAGAACAAATAACAGGGTCATTTCAAAAAGCATTATTCTCAGCCACCATGCCACCTTCCATTGTGAATGTTGCCAAAAAATATTTAAATAACCCGGTTAAGATACATATTCAATCCAAAGGCAAAACTCTAGATTCTATAGAACAAAGTTTCATCATGACGTCACGTGAACATAAAATGGAAGCACTTACACGTTATTTAGAATTAGAAGATATTGACGCGGGAATTGTTTTCACCAAAACAAAAAATGAATCTTCTCAGATTGCAGAAAAACTCGAAGCTCGAGGTTATGCTGCTGCTGCGTTGAATGGTGATATGAACCAATCTGCTCGTGAAAAAGTGATTGATCGCATTAAACGCGGATCACTGGATATTATTGTAGCAACAGAGGTGGCTGCTCGCGGACTTGATGTGGAAAGAATTTCTCATGTTATTAATTATGACATTCCATTTGATGCAGAATCCTATATTCATCGAATTGGTCGTACGGGACGTGCAGGTCGTACTGGAAAAACAGTATTATTCGTCACTCCCAGAGAGAGTCGTAGTTTACGAGATATTGAACGCGGTATTCAACATGCTATTAATGAAATCAAATCTCCAACGATCAGTGAAATCAACGCAAAACGCGCTGAAAAATTTAGTGAAAATATTCTGAACGCTTTATCAAAAACGGATTTAGAACTGGATCACTACCGAAGCTTAGTTCAGCGCATCATGCATCAATCCGAATATTCAGAACTTGATGTTGCTGCTGTACTAGCGTATTTATTACAAAAAGATAACCCCTTACTCACCAAAGATGAGATCTCACATTTCGAACGCAAAGAAGCACATCAAACACAGAAAAATAAATTTCAAAATAAAGAAAAATTTGGACCTAAAAAACGATTTGATGATCGAAAATCCAGATCCGGTTTCAAAAGTTCAGGAAAAAATAGAAGCGCTGATAAAAGAAGTGATGGCGCTCATTCTAAACGCAAAGATGAAAGCCCAAGAAAAGAATCTCGTTTTGATAGCCCCCGTAATTCACCCTCATCTTCCAATCAATCTTGGCGTAAAGAAGAGGGTTCTAGAAAAAAATCACGATTTGATGGTCCTCGCAAAGAGTCAAAGGCTTTCAAAGGAAAATCATCAGCTGCCTCGAAAAAACCATGGCAAAAAAGTGATCGTACCAATGCAAGTGCCCCAAAAAGAAAAGTGCTTCGAACGGCCAAGCATGATCGATAGCCACCCACTAACATTGTTTAAGAAGCTAATTCAGACAAAATTAGCTTTCTAATCACACGATTAAACTGTGGTATCCCTTCGTCAGAGCTTAAAGTAGCCCCATCTTTTTCAATTTTTTCTCGTGCTTCTCCATAATCTAACCAATTGATACTTTCAGTATAAGCTTGAGCTTGATCTAAAACTTTGCAATAAATACGAAAATTTTGATCTCTGGATGCTAAGCGTAAGCCATTTAAATAATTATCGCGCTGCACTGAAGGCATAATTATTTTATATTGCTCTGCTTTTACTAATTCTGCATTCATCATGATTCTTGATAAGCGACCATTACCATCATCAAAGGGATGCACTTCGGCAATGAGATAATGCATAAATAATGCTTTTTCCATGCCCTCGTTCAACACTTGGTAATATTCAAACCCTTGGGAGAGTGTACCTATTACCTCACTTGGAGAAACAAAATAAGTATTACCTACTTTATTAGGTTTTTCTTTGAATTTTCCCGGACCTTTATCTGGACGTTCATGCATGATATAAGCATGTCTATTTTGTAAAAGCTCTAAAAGTTCTTTTGGGCTTTGCGGGGTAACATTCATCTCTGAGTAATCATTACTTAAGGTAAAATTTGACAAAATATCTTGACTGTCTGCATGTCGATTATTGATTTCTTTACCTTGAAAAACAATACTTTCAGCCTCATCGATAATAAATTCTGTCCCTTCTATAAAATTTGAAAAGTAAGATTCAAAAAATGTGAGATTTTTAAAGGATATTTTAGTGTATTGATAATTACGTGATTTGAACTCACATTTTTTTAAATATAGACTAAGTTCTTCAAACAATTTAATTCGTCTACTGTCAAAAGGCTCTCTTTTTACAACAGCTTTAGCATAAGGAGTCTTTAACACGTTTTTGTCAGGATGTGTGGAGAGTAAAGCGCTAATTATATTATTCAAAATGTCATATTCTTTCAGATAACCTAGCTCTTTAGCCACCGTTTTTGCAGCATCACGATATTTATTTAAACTATTTTCATTTCGCAAATGCAATTCTTTCGAGAGAAAAATTTCAACACCCTCTGAACCTATTGTTTTCACGCCGACATTAGCTCCCCTAACGGAACTTAAGTTTTCTAATAACATTCGAAGAACATTGCTCCGTGCAATATAGGGTAAAATTTGTTCTGTATAATCTTTATTGTTCCCTTTCAAAACTTTAATGATTAATCCAGGGAGTGTGATAGTTTTAAGATAAGTGCTAGTAATAAAAACAATGGCTTGTCCTTTAAATGGAAATGGTTTTAATTCAACAGCCGTACGAAAACTTAAGATACCATCGGATACGATGGTAGTCACAATTTCCATCCAA
Organism: uncultured Gammaproteobacteria bacterium; assembly: GCA_964651735.1. Classification (GTDB taxonomy): domain Bacteria; phylum Pseudomonadota; class Gammaproteobacteria; order CAZYYU01; family CAZYYU01; genus CAZYYU01. Next base: position 55,658 of record CAZYYU010000003.1, read on the forward strand.
TGGCTCAGAACGATGTCCTCCATGGAATCCTCTAGATTATCGGTATAGATTCCATGATAAATCCGTCGAAGCTTTTTTTGCTTCAATAATCTTGATAGCTGTTTTGCCTGATTTGTATCTTTAGCAATGAATAGCTTGCTCATTGTTGTGAACTCCGGAATATCTATATAAACAGTATATGCGAACTTTGGAATATTATCAAGAAAAAATGAGAATTACAGAATAATAATTATACAAATTACGAATTTCAGAACTATTAATCCAGATAAACAAAAAAAATAGTTAATTAATATAAACTATTTTTTAAATTTTATATATTAAAATAAACTATAATGAAAGTAAGTAAAGTATATTTTTCTCTACAAAGAGTTATATAGTTTGGAGGTTGCCATGTTTAGACGAGAACTCAGAATAATCAAGATTAAGACCTTAATCATAGCTCTAATATCCCTGGGATTCGCTTTTGATGCCTATGCAGCGACTTATTATGTTAAGGCTGGTACGCCAGGGGGAAATGGCACTAGCTGGGCAAAGGCTTTTAATAACTTAGATTCAGCCCTGACTGCATCTAGCGGCGCCGGACCTAATCAAATTTGGGTTGCGGCGGGTACTTATAAACCAAGCATCAAATTCGCAGGCGGCTATAACGGTACTGAATCGAATCTTAAAACCTTTAAATTACCCAGTAATGTGGCGATCTATGGAGGCTTTAATGGTACAGAAACATTGCTCAGCCAACGAAATAGGGATCTTAATCCAACGATCTTAAGTGGAGATCTCAATGGCGATGATATCAATAGCCCGAGCAATACCATAACGAATAAAAGTGATAATGCCTGGCATGTACTCACTGCAGATAATGCAACAAACGTCACCTTAGATAGTTTAATTGTGAGGGATGGATATGCAGCTGGCCCTGATTCAGGAACACTCGATAAACAATTCAATTTTATCACTCTCGATTATACCCATGATGCCGGTGGAGGTTTACTCGCACGTCATGGCTCTCAAGTTACCTTAAATAATATGCGATTTGAGTATAATGCAGGTGATAGAACCCGAGCTATCCTAGTTGACCCTAATCTTCCAGGTAACCCAGCCCTAGCAGCAGGTGGTGGAGCAGTGGTTGCGGAAGATACCAATACCGTAGTGACTGTCACCCTGTCTTCATTTGATCATAATTCTGCTGTTAAAGTCGGTAGTAGTGGCGGTGCTTTGATTGGACAAAAAGATGGGACTTTGACGGTATCCTTAAGTTCATTCACCAATAATGTCGCCGATCGCAATGGAGGCGCCATTCGGGTAAAAGACGCTCAACCTTTAACAGTAAATAACAGTGTATTTAGTAACAATAATATCACAGGGTCAACCATTGGCGATGAAAGTGGTGGCGGTATTGGAAGTATCGATAATATTGTTAAAGTTTCAGGTAGTTTATTTGATTCGAATTCATCGAACGCTACTGCAAGTGGTGGGGCAATATTTTTCCATATCCCCTTTAATGATCAAGAAGTTTATACCTTAAGCGTTGATAATTCGATATTTAATAATAATGTGGGTGGTATATTCGGTGGCGGAGCTATCAGTGTGACCGGTTTCAAACCAATGGTCGGTGCTCAAGCCACAATTTCTAATAGCTTATTCACCAATAATTCAGCTGGAGATGGAGGAGCAATTTATACTGATTCGATTCCTAGCGTAGTTACTACTTCCATATTTTACAACAACCAAGCATTCACAAATGGAGGTGCCATCGATGGAACGAATTTTGGAGATGCCATATTTGGTGCTGCTGATTTAACTTCTCGCTCTCCTTTGCAAATCTCCAAATCCGTATTTATTGGAAACTCTAGTCTTGGCGGACCCTCAGTACAGCCAACGGTTGACTTTTTTGCGGTAGCATTGGGTCAAGTATTTCATCTTCCAGCTTCCACTGTGAAATCCATGCTTCCCGGTGGAGGAGCTATCGCTTCAGTATTAGGAGGAAATCTGAGCCTTTCAAATAATACTTTCCTACTCAATAGTGCAATTAATGGTGAAGGTGGAGCAGTGTTGGTAGGAGGATCGATGGGCTTCGCAGGACCCGCCCCACAAACCGCTGTGAATGGATTTAATGAAGCTTATGTTGCCATGAGTAAATCCATCTGCTCAGGTAACACAGCGACCTTAGGCGGAAAGAATACAAAAGTAGAAGACCCTGCCTCACTTGGGTTTATACCCAATGGAGTTTATCTGTTAAGTGATGGCAGTTGCCCATAAACCCCTCTGAAGTGGACATATTCAGGAAGAAGATGCCTTGTGAGAAATAATTAATAAAACTGCTAAGAGGGGCGGAAAGATTTTAATCCCGGCCTTTGCTGTGGGTCGTGCACAACATTTACTGTATTATCTTTATCAATTGAAATCGCAAAATAGAATTCCGAATATTCCGATCTATTTAGATAGTCCAATGGCCACGAATGCAACCGATTTGATGTGTAAATATTCGCTTGAGCTTAATTTATCTAAAACATATGTCACCAGATATGCGGTATTAGTGTTTGCTCCGCATCGCAAAAATACGATTTAATTCACCGGATATCAAGCTGTGGGAGCTCGAGGGGCTACTATTTTAGCCGGAAATAGCACTGTAAAATCCACGGAATGTTTTTATCACGCACGGTGAATCTGAAGCCGCAGCAGCGCTTCAACAACGAATACAACAAGAGTTTAATTGGAATACCACTATTCCAAAATATAAGGAAACTTTTGCCTTGTAGACCATCCCTACTTGTACATAAATTTGATTATTTCAAAATAATTCGTCAAAATAGCTAAAATGATAATCAAAAGCAAATTCAAATCTGCATGGTGGTTGCCTGGTCCTCATTTACAAACCTTATGGCCGACCCTGATGCGACGGAAAATAAATCTGGATCTACGTCGAGAGCGTATAGAATTGCCTGATGGAGATTTTATTGATCTTGATTGGATTTCAACTGAAAATAAAAACTCGCCTATTGTCATTGTACTGCATGGACTAGAAGGCTCAATTCACTCGAAATATGCCAGAGGTATCCTTCGCACACTTCAAGAAAGTGGATATCGAGCGGTATTGATGTATTTTAGAGGATGTAGTGGCGAGCCAAACCGACTTTTAAGGGCATACCACTCAGGTGAAACTAGTGATTTCGCTAGCGTCATTCAAATTCTAAAAATGAGAGAACCTCATACTCCAATTTCTGCCGTTGGTTATTCACTCGGCGGGAATGTACTGTTGAAATGGCTCGGCGAAACACAGGATAAAAATCCTTTAGAAAAGGCTGTTGCAATCTCCGTGCCCTTTGAATTACATAAACTTGCTGACAAAATGAATGCCGGTTTTTCAAGAATTTATCAAAATCATCTGCTAAAGAGATTAATTAAAAAATTTAAAGCCAAACTTGGTTTTGAGAAAGTCAAAGGTATAAGCAGTTTTTGGGATTTTGATAATCAAATTACTGCACCATTACACGGATTTAAAAACGCGATGGATTACTATCAACAATCCAGCTCGCGTCAATTTTTAAAAAATATCCAAAAACCGACTTTAATTTTACACGCTGTCGATGATCCATTTATGACTTCCAATGTCATCCCAAAAAGTGCAGAATTGTCAAATCACGTTATTTTAGAGCTCTCATCCTCAGGTGGACATGTAGGGTTTGTAACAGGATTAATCCCAGGTTTAGGAAAATATTGGTTAGAAAAACGTATATCACAATTTTTAAAAGGATAAAAAATGAATAGCAAATTAGTTCTATTAACTATTATTTTACTGGCAGGTTGCTTACCCGGTGTAAGTTCAGATATTTATGCCCCTTCACTTCCTGCAATCACGAATGAATTAAATACTAGTATAGAATTAGTGCAGTGGAGTATGGCAATTTTTATGTTAGGTCTTGCGGTCACTCATCTCGTTTATGGACCCTTATCTGAGGGTATCGGTCGACGTTATACTTTACTCGCCTCACTTTGTGTGATTTTTATAGGCTGTGTAATCAGTGTTTTGGCCACCGATATTTCTACACTCATCACAGGTCGTTTTATCCAAGGGTGTGGCGCTGGTGGCTGTGCTGCCTTATGGCGCGCCATATTTCGAGATTCCTTTGAGGGAGCAGAACTTGCAAAATATGCATCTTATTTATCCATTTTTGTGACTTTTATAGTACCCTCGGCTCCCACCTTAGGGGGGTATTTACAAACTCTATTTGGATGGCGCTCAAATTTTGTGTTCTTACTCTGTTATGCATTTGTAGCAATATTAGCGACCTTGTTTGTTTTAAAAGAGACCAATAAACACCTTGATATTAATCGCTTAAAGCCAAAATTTATTTTCGACACTTATAAAACCATTCTCTCAAGTCGAATTTTTATGGGATATTCACTTTGCGTATTTTTTAGTTATGGAGCATTTTTTTCGTGGTTTATCATTAGCCCTGTTTTATTAATTAAAATTGTTGGGATTTCACCCGTTGCTTATGGTTGGCTTTCATTTTTAGGAGTGGGGCTGGCCATGATGTCATCCAGCTTGATCAACGGCAGAGTTGTTGGTCGATTGGGCCAGCACTTCATGCTGCGTATGGGATGGTCACTCATGATTATTGCAGGTGCTCTAATGCTAGTGCTTAAATTTCTGTTCACCATTAATGCTTTGATTATTGTGATGCCGATGTTTCTCTTAATATTCGGCGTCACATTTATTTGGCCTAATGCATTTACGGGTGCATTTAGTCCTTTTGCTAAAATCGCCGGTTACGCGGCTGCTATCTATGGCGCTGTTCAATTGGGTGGAGCAGCTGTTATCGGAAGTATTATTTCTTTAATGCCTGACACAAACCAGATACCACTAGCGTTGATTTTCATGATTTCACCTATCTTAGCCTGGCTGGTATTTGAGCTTGGTGTAAAACCCAAAGAAAGGTAGAATGTTTTTCACAGAGTAAAAGACTGAAAGTTATGCTGGAGAATGCATTAAAATTAGTTACGATTTGCTAATTTTTAGCCTCTAAAAAGCCTAGTTGGAAATGTGGAGAGTATAAAATTGATCGTTAAGGATCTGTTAACAATAGGATGTCAAGATTGCTGCACATATACGATTCCGGACTAACGATGAAAAACATACACTACTATGGCGTCATTGCGATGGCAATGTCCCTTTTATTATCTGCATGTGCCCCTTCTGATGGGACAAAAACGATTAAACAGTTTGATCAAACTGTTGCAAACTATACTAAAAATATCCCTGAAAATACCCTTCTCATCACTTCTCAACAACAAGATAAATTAAAAGAATACTATTTGTCGCAATATTATTCGGTTTGGGATAAAAATCTGAGAACTGATGAACTGAATACCATAAAAATCAAAGAGACGACTCTGGTATCTAAGTTTAGTAATGAACCTGGATTTAACGAAAATAATCAACCTATTAAACTTGAATGGATTAGAAAAATCGCTGACAAAATGAATATGAATAATTATCCAAATACACAAAAAAGAGCGATCACTTTAAGAAACATGAATATTCGTGTACTTCCAACGAACAAGGCCTCTTATCGATCTGATAAAATTCCAGGAGAAGGATATCCCTTTGATCATCTGCAAGAAACACTCATCCCTGCAAATACGCCTGTTTATATTATCCATCAATCGCAGGATAAATCCTGGTCACTGATTAAATCACATAACTCATTAGGCTGGGTAAAAACGAATCATATTGGATTCGTCGATGATAAATTCATATCAACCTGGAAATCCAAAAATTACATCGTTTCTACGACCTTAGGTCACTGTATTATCAATCCAGAAAACAATAAATTTTTATTCCAAGCTCGATTCGGCACCATTCTCCCCCTCCTCAGTGAAGAAAAAAATTCTTATAAAATTCTTGTAGCAGCGATGAATAAAAACGAACAACTTGCAAAAATCAAAACCGTAGATATCCAAAAGTCTTTTTCAGCACCTTGGCCACTGGTACCAACACAAAAAAATATAACCTTAACCATACAAACACTGGTTGGACAACCTTATGGATATGGCGGATTATTTGGTTTTAGAGACTGCTCCTCCAGCGTAATGGATATATACGCCGTTTTTGGGATCTGGATTCCACGCAACGCTAGCGAACAACATCTCTCAGGAAATTTCTTTTCATTCAAAGATCTGACCAGCAAAGAAAAAGCAAAATTAATCCAAGAAAAAGGCCTTCCCTTATTAACCTTAATTAATTTAGGTGACCACACATTATTATATGTAGGAGAAAAATCTCACACATTGTATGTTTTTCAAAATGTCTGGGGAATGCACACTGGCACTCCCTTCAAAGAAACCGGCCGATCCGTCATCGCAAAAACCGTCATTACTCCCATCGATTTAGGCAGTAAATATATCAATGTCCCTAAAAGCTTTTTAGACAGAGCCAAAGGGATGACTGTGGTTATTGATTCCTAATCTAGAACACACACAATAAGCGTAGAGTTCAATCAAGCTATATAATAACAGCACTATTCGTGCGATAATTGTAAGGGTTTTACAGAATCTCATTAGGTTAATTATGGCCTTCGATGATCATTTTAGACTAAGTTCACATGCTGTCATTACTGATACAGACGGTAAAATATTGCAATTAAAATCTACTTATGAAGGATGCCGATGGGGCTTACCTGGAGGCGCCTTAGAACCCGCTGAAACCATTCATGAAGCACTTTTTCGAGAATGCCGTGAAGAAATGGGCATTGATATTCAAATTTTGTATATGAGCGGCATGTATTTTCACAAAGCTTATAATTCACACGCTTGTATTTTTAGATGTGAGATGCCAAAGCAATATGAAATAAAATTAAGCTCAGAACATTCGGAATTCCGTTTCTTCACACTTAACGAGTTGAGCGAAATTCAGTGTCAACGTGTCTTGGATTGCTTGAACTTTGATGGTAAAGTAAAAAGCGCAAAATTTTAAATGATTTGACTACTATGAATACCCAAGAAATGCCTCGTTATACCGTCAAAAAGGAATTATATCCTTTATTGAAATTAGCCATTCCACTTGCGATGACCGGTATCATGCAATCGTCAATTTTCTTTTTTGAAACGATATTTTTAGCACATATCGATCAACAAACCTTAGCTGCCGGTGCATTAGTCAGTTGGTTATTTGGCACTTTAGCAGCAATATTGTTCGGCACCTTAAGTTCAATTAATGTCTTAGTTTCTCATCAACATGGCGCAAACGATCAAACAGGAATATCACTGGTTATACGTGATGGATTACTATTAGCCATGTTACTGACTATTCCTACCATTCTGCTGTTTTGGAATATGTCTCCTATTTTTCTATTATTTGGGCAACAACCCTCTGTAGTAACACTGGCTGAATCCTATCTACGTGCTCTAGCCTGGGGAATATTACCTAACTATTTCATCATCGCTTTTTTAGAATTCATCATAGGCTTAGGCCATGCCAGAATCGTCATGTTTTTTTCCGTTTTAGAAGTTTCTCTCACGATATTTTGCAGTTACGTTTTAATATTTGGAAAGTTTGGCTTGCCAGTGCTCGGTATTGCCGGCGCTGGATGGGGGATGAGCATCAGTTATTGGATTACCGCAATCGTCTTGGTTGCTTATGTTTTAACAGACGTCCATTATAAAAAATATTTCCGGCATTTCTTCAAAAAAAGAAAACCATCCTATTTATGGGAATTGATAATAGTGGGTGTTCCCATGGGTGCAATGTATTGTATAGAAGTTGGTTTCTTCTTCGCCCTTACTCTGATTATGGGCTCTATTAGCAGCCAACTGCTTGCTGCTAATCAAATCGCCCTACAATATATGGGCGCGCTCATGAGCGTGATTTTTTCCATTGCACAAGCGATTACTGTACGCATGGGACACTTGCTCGGAGCCAAAGAATTACAGGCAGCAAAATATGCTGGCTACACGGGTGTTTTTATATCAGGAATTTCTATGATTTTGGTTGCTGTTTGTTATTGGTCCTTCCCCACCCTTCTCATATCCGTGGATTTAGATGTTCATAATTTGAAAAATATGAGCATCGTCCGTGATATTAAATTGCTCCTAGCAATCAGTGCACTCTTTCAAATTTTCGAAGCCATGCGAATTTCATTATTTGGAGCACTACGTGCTTTAAAGGACACCCATTTTACTTTGCTAATTTCAATCATTAGCTTTTGGTTCATTGCACTACCTTTAGGATATGTACTGGCGACCTATTTCCACTTTGGAGGCGCAGGTTTGTGGTGGGGTATGGTGATGGGAGCTCTTTTCAGTGTTTTATTACTGTATTTTCGATTTAAAATAAAAATTCGTGATTATGTGCAATATGAATTTAATTAAAAAATTATTTGAAGGAAGATTTTTATGAAAATTGTATTCCTATTTTACGAAGGCATGACTGCTCTTGATGCCGTTGGACCTCATGAAATTCTATGTCGATTGCCAGGAGCATCAGTACAACGAGTAGCACATCAAGCTGGTCCAATACGAACCGATTCAGGACTATTTTTAACTGCTGATTTTGCAATATCTGATATTTCAGCAGCAGATATTCTTTTAGTACCCGGTGCAGGAAGTGCAACTACCCTAAAAAATTTTCCAGCCACTCTCGACTGGTTGAATCTGATACACCAAACAACAACCTGGACAACATCAGTTTGTACAGGCAGTTTAATATTAGGAGCTGCAGGTATATTAACTGGATTAAACGCAACATCACATTGGGCTGCATTAGATAGACTAAGCACTTGGGGAGCAAAGCCCACTCCATTACGAATTGTGGAATCTGGCAAAGTGATTACTGCAGCTGGAGTCAGTGCAGGAATTGATATGGCATTAACTCTTGCTGCTAAAATTGCCGGTAAAAATATTGCTGAGTCCTTACAATTGGGAATAGAATACGATCCTGCACCCCCCTTCGATGTTGGCTCTCCAACAAAAGCTAACCCGATAATTCTTGAAGCATTGCGATCACGTCTGCTTGCTTCATTTGAAAATGTAGATTAAATTAAATAGGGAGTCATTACTATTTAAGGTAATTCAGTTTTTTATACTGCATCATTCAATTCTATATCCATCACCGCTACAGGATGTCCAAAAAGCTGATCAGGATCTAATAGCTGCCATCCTAATCGGGAATACCAAGTTGGAATCGTTGGATCAAAAGCCAATAGATAGAGTTTTTCATGACCTAAATTAATTGCTATCCATTTAATAGCTTCAATTAATTGTTCACCTATTTTTTGTTTTCGAAAATTCGGATCTACGACTAAACTCGCTAACCAAGGTGTACGATGAGGTTGAATGCCATCGTTTTCTCGTAATGAAGCCATTCCCACAGGCTGCCCATTTGCTAGGGCAACTAAAGTCAGAGGTAATTGGGTATAATTTGCATGCTTTTTGAACTTTTCTTTAGCAAGTTCAACATTTGCATTAGGAATCCATGGCACACCAATTTGCTCATACCAAAGCTGAACTAAATAAGGAATATGTTCTATGCAATCTGCAAGAAACTTAATTTCAATTTCAATCATATTGCCCATAATGTCTACTCCAAAGCTTTTTTGTGAGCTGATGTTTTTTTGCAGCCAACAAAAATAGCAATAATAACAAGAACCATACCAACAATTGCGCTATTAGTGATAGGTTCGTTTAAAAAGATAAATGCAAGCAATGTCGTACTCACGGGCATAACACCCGTAAAAAGTGCAGCCGTGTTAGCATTGATTTTAGTTAATCCACGATACCACAATAAGAAAAACATAATTCCACCAGTAATACCATATAACAATAACTGAGCATAAATGCCAGTCTCTATGTGAGTCGGATGAAAATCTTTAAAACTGAATAGTGCAAAAGGAACAAATAAAATGAAATTAAATAAATTGACCAAAATAACCGCTTCCATCTCTGATATTTTCTTGCCCACTGACTTGGATAAAATAGTAAAAAGTGCTTCAGGGATTACAGCAAGTAAAACCAACAAATTTCCAATCAATGCACCTTCCATAGAAGCCGAGGTATTACCCATATTTAAAACGACAAGACCCACTACAACAATAACAATAGCTAATAATTTTTGCGAAGTAATTTTTTCACGCAAAAATATAGCCGCCAAAATAAAAATCATAATAGGTGTAATGCTGCTAATTATCCCTGCGTCTGTAGCTGTGGTCGTTTTCATTCCATACAAAATAAACACATTAAACAAAAAACCACCACAGGCTGCTTGAAAAAATAATAATAGTTTATCTTTAGAACTAAGCACAGTGAAATTATGATAGGTATTCAAAAAACCTATACCCTTAAAACGTGCTATAGCCATCATACCCGCACACCCAATCGCAAAGCGAATAGCCAGCAAAATAAAAATAGGAAAAAAGCTGATCAGATATTTCCCAGAAATCACATTAAGACCCACGCAACATTGAGCAAGCGCTAATTCTGTGTAACCGATGGCATAATCTTTTTTAGTTAAAGTGTTTTTCATAAGTTGAATACCTATTCTGCAAAGCCTTAATTTATAAATCATCTAAATAGATTATGGTATCGAATTTGTGAGGTACTAACAATGATCGGCTGAACATTATGCTTATAAAACATGAGGATGATCCTATTGTTATTGTTATTTTATGTGAAAATAGCTTGAAACAAAACCTTTGCTATGGTCAAATCCTTAAGAGCAAAAAATTATTTTGGGAGAAACAGAGATGATCATTGGAAAACTATCGGGAAAAAAAATTAATATCCCTAATGTTAATCAGGCGCCAATGCCTGCTTTAGCCTCTCCTGGGATTATTTATAGAGGCGAAAAAGTTCAGAATTTTGAAATTGATTCATCGAGAGGATATCCTGATGTGCGGAGTTTCAGAAGAAAGTTTGGGCTCATCATTCCTGCGACGAATACCAGTATGGAACATGAACTCTGGAGTATCATCTTCAAAAATCCCGAACTTAAAGGAGTTGGTCTTCACACTTCTAATGTTGTCACACCAAAGCCAAAACTCGAAACTGAAGCTGATCTCATGGAATACAAAAAACAATTTCTGAGTGGACTTAAATCCGCAGTAGATGTAGCACTTCTAGCACAACCCGAGTACATGATTATGGGAATGAGTTTAGAACATATTATCAGTGGAATAAAACCTATCAGAGAACCGATGGTAGAAATTGAAGCCTATTCTGGCTTATCTTGGGCAACCTGGCATGATGCCATTCAAGCGGCTTTAGAAAAGTTCAAAGCAAAACGCATAGGAATTATTTCCCCATTCGATAAGACAGGAAGTGAATATGCAACACAAATGTTCGAAGATCTGGGGTTTGAAGTCGTTGCCAGTGTCGGTTTCTCCTGTGCCAATGCAATGCATATAGCGCATATTCCCGACTGGGCAAAAGAAAAAGCTATCTTGGAATTATTAGCCACTGAGAAGAATCAACTCGATGCCATTGTACAATGTGGTACGAATATGAGCTTAATTAATGTCACCGAAAAATTGGAAGGAATGATTGAAATTCCAATTTTAGGAATCAATGCCGTGAGCTTCTGGTATGCATTACGAGAAACGGGGATTGATGAGCCTTTAAAAGGTGCCGGTAGATTGCTAAAAGAATTTTGAGATAACACGGTAGGCCATTAATATTTTCTTAAGTTTAATTACCTAGGATACGTTCATTAATTACTAGAGGAGTTTTGAGATGGCTTTCGATTTATCAGACTTGCATTACTACACCTTCAACCACAGAGATTATGGGCAACGACTTACTATAAAAGAAGCAATGACCAACTCACGAGGTGTATTGGGGAAAAATGGTTTTACTTTTCACACTGGGCTCGCAAAACATTTGCATAAAACCATTAGTGTGCTTCTGTCAGATCAAGATGATAATCAACATGAATTTCATCTCAATCGTTCGAGCTTGATTAAATGGCTAAATGCACAATCCAGTCATTTAACTACGTTATCAGACAGTCAACAAGACACCGAAGAAGATGAAGATGAAAAACTAACACGACATTCAACTGATAAAGAAATTATTCAACGTTTAAAAGCCGTCACGGGAAAAAACTATGATCCAAAAAATACTGCATCAGCCGTAGGTTATTTAGGTAAACGACGAGGAAGTAGCTTATTTCATCTAGGAAATGCGATTAGAGGTTCTTTTCTGGGATTATTTTGGCAGGCAACATTAGCCACATTTACAGGATTTGCTGCACGTTTTAAAGTATTCATGAAAAGAGAGCACGCATTTATTAAAGCAGGTGAATTAAGAGCCAGAAAATCGTTTTGGCAAGCCTATAAACATGTCCCTGCTTATCAAGATTTTGTGGATGAAAATGTTGCAGGAGGCGTAAAATATAACAATCGTAAAACGCTTAACACCTTTGCTGATTTACCAGAAACTTCCAAAGACAATTACGTTAATGAGAATATTAATAATAAAGCTCGTATGCACATGGATGGCAAATTACCACTTCATGGAAAAATTGACACCTCAACAGGCACTACAGGTGAACCCATTTCGTGGTGGCGTGGTAAAAAAGAATTAAAATCAGTGAGAACCTTATTGCAGTACGCCGCAAAATTACAAGCTGCTGAAAAGCCCATCATCTGTATAAATGCCTTTGCGCCAGGCCCCTGGGCAACTGGTTTAACCACTCATGAGGTCATGACTGGCGTAGGTGTAGTTATTACAACAGGACCCGATATTAATAAAATATTAACTATGTTAGAAGAATATTATCGTGAACTCTCAGATCCAGAATCTGGTCAAATGACGCGGCAAATAGTGATTGCTGGTTATCCACCTTTTTTAAAGGATCTCGTCGATGAAGCACGACGACGAGCAACATTAAAAAATGATGATGGTAGCTACGAAAAAGATTTTTTTGGAAAATATGATGCTCTTGCAGTCGTGGGTGGTCAAGGAATGTCAGAAGCCATGCGTGACACCTTATTAAAAGATATCTCAGATGATGGAACTGAAGAGTCAATGATTTTTCGTGAAGTATTTTCATCTTACGGCGCCTCTGATTTAGATATTAATTTAGGCTTTGAAACCGAATTTGAACGAACAATTCGCCGCGTATGTGAAAAAAATCATTCACTGAAAGAAGAGCTCTTTGGTGACAAGCGAATTCCTATGGTGTTTCATTATGATCCCATGAATTACCATGTGGAAGAAAATGAGAAAGGTAAATTAGTCTTTACCTGTGCACGCGGTGATCGATCAGAGTCACGAGTCCGTTATAATGTAGGTGATGAAGGAAAAGTTGTAGCAGTCAGTGATGTGTTAGCGATATTACAGCGTCATAATATTGAATTAGAACCCCATCAACTTCCAAATACGAATTTACCATTAATGTTTATTTGGGGACGCGACTCAACGGTTACCTATCGCGGCGCTAATTTAGCATTTACCGATTTTGAACGAGCAGTTACTGAAATTCCAACTTTACGTAATCATGCTAAAAAATACGCATTTTATAATGTAGAAAATAAAGGTGATGAAAAATTACAATTATGGATAGAGTTGAAAGAAGATTCCAATATTGATGATTTAGGTGATTTAATTGAGCTCAGAAATCAGCTCGTTGAACAAATGTGCATAGTGAATCAAGATTTTCGCTATCAAATAGAACAATTAAGTGATGGAAAAAATAGCTATCCTGAACTTCGACTATTTACTTCAGGCCATAGCCCTATGCGCGATGCCAATAATCACAGAAAACAAGTCCTAATATTTCATTCTGAACACCCACACATAAAAGAATATGTTGAAGAAGGTAGATCACTCGATAAAGAAAGTACGCTAATCAGTGGCGATGATATAAATGATCCTCAAGCAGAGAGTGAAAATGACAATAGTTGCACAAGATAGACTTAAAAAGACTCCCAATGATCTACTGTGTCAGCTATTAGTGATATAACATCTTCGTTCATTTTGGGTCTTTCAGTAAAAGGATTGTAATGCGCTAATTGCAACAAGCAAAGTAAATCCATCAACTTTGCTTGTTTTTTCCAAAGAGGGGGTAAGATAAACCCTTCTTTTTGGATGCCTGCAATAAATTGTGATTCAAAACACTGAGGAAGCTTGTGACTGTATCGAAGCATCATTCCTATATCCAATAAATAAGTACCGGAAAATGAAAACTCCCAGTCCAAAATTGCTGCAATTTTCCATTTTCCTTCTGTTTTTTTGACGATCATATTTGCAGGGTCAAAGTCGGCATGCGTTAAATTGGCATCCTTATTATTGGAAAGTAAATTTTGATTGCTATTGACGAGGTCTACTACTTTAGCTCGGAGTGACTCACCCAAACTTTCTTTAACGATCTTATCTTGTAATATGTTTAACACATAAGGCAAATATTCTTCTTCCTTATCAAAAGGGCGAATTTCTAAACCTTTTTGAAAAAAACCACCATAAGGAAATTTGATTTGCCGTAGAATATTAAGATAGTGACCCGCCTCAAATGCACAATCGCTGATGGCAGCCTCATCTTTAGTTAAAATCACCTCACGCATCATAACACCATCAATCCATTCCAAAATTGCATAGGGATAAGGATAAATATCACACTGATCATTATCATAAAAATGCGTAGGAACAGGAATTTTACTGTCAACTAAATTATGAAGCGCCACTTCTCTAGCCAGAGCAGATTTTTCTCTCACGAAAATTCGAATCACAACTGGTGGATTATTATTTTTAAAAGTCACCTTATAATTCGTATTCGCACACCCTTCCGACAATAAAATGAGCTGATCGATCGAATGATTCGTATATGGTAACAGCAGTTGAGTGGCTGTTTTAAGATCTACATCAACATGCGCCTGATAACGCTCCCAATGAGCTTTAAGAATGGGTTCTTTCATAAGGCATCTACTAGTGATTGAATTCGCGTTTTAATTTCCGGCCATTCTTGAGAAATAACACTATAAATCACAGAATCTCTAATTCGACCATCAGTTAATATCATATGATTTCTCAAAATCCCCTCTTGTTTAATACCATACTTTTCCAGAGATTTACGTGATGGAATATTGATACTATCAACACTAAACTCAACTCGATTAAATCCTAGTTGCTCAAAAGCGTGTTCCAGCATAATTAATTTCGTTAAAGGATTAACCGTGGTCCCCCAATAATCAGGATGAAACCAAGTATAACCTATACTAAGTTTTTTATTTTCCGAATCAATATCATAATAACTCGAAGATCCAGCCATTCGTTGATCCACGGATACCACATAACAAATTCGTTTCTTGATTTGCATTTGCTCAAAAGCTTTATCGATCCATTTTTCTTTAAACACTCGAGGCTCATAAAGAGGCTCTGGTCTGAATCTCCAAATTCGTGAGTCACTGGATAGATTTGTAAGATCGCTCACTAAATCTTCATTTAGAACTTGAAGCCTTAAAGCATCTTTGCTGATTAATAGGTTCTCATTAAACATAACCCTAATAATATATGAATTAGTCTAAAATTGAATCCCCCTTTAAGCTAACCCGTTAAGCCCAACTCCTGTGTCAAACGGTGTCAGGCTTAACTTCTTAGCATTTTTTATCTGCCTTCGATAATTTTTTAATCTATGCTCGGAAACACTCCTGGCAGAGAAAGCATACTCGGATATCCGATTATTGCAGTATTATGCTTTGGGTTCGCATAAATTATTTTACTATGACTGAGTTTTGCATCCACTAACATTCTTGCTGTGCGGATAGCCAGTGGTAATGGATCTATAAGTACAATATTTGTATGTCCTTTTTGTTCAAGGTGAGCTTTCACACCTTGAGTTTTACCCATAAAATAACTGCCGCCTAACACGATAGTATCAGCATCATTTAAGAGTAATTTTTCAATTGCTGGAGTGATTTCTTCATATAAATGCTCTTCAGTAATTACATCTGTCAAAAATGGTTGCATGTTTAATTTTTCAAAACCTACATATTGATCTTGTAAATTATACAACTTCAAAAGTCTTTCAATAGCATATCCATGATAGGCGCCAGCCGTGATGATTCCGAATTTTCTACCTAACATAGATGCTATTCTAAGTGAAGCATCTGACAAACCAATGACCGGAATATTGACCGCTTCCCTGCATTCAATTAACCCAGTATCCCCCATTGATTCAATAACGATGGCATCCATCCCTTCTTGTTCAGCAATAACGGCTTGTTGAGCCATACCAGCGCGTCCCAGGGTTTCTTCGATGCTCGTCTGACAATGTAAGGGACCAATTTCATTATGCCCAAAGTGTAGTTTTACTCCCAAATCTTGATAGGGCAAAAGATCATCAAGGGTTCGAAGTTGAATATCCGGATGCTTAGGACCAGGAAATATTATTTTAATGTTAATCATGATGTTATTCCTCTATAAATAATTGATTGAACACTCAATCATCTTCGGTATATAATTAATTGACTGGTTAGTCAACTAAATAGTTCAGAGGATTATATGACACATGAAAGACCGCAACGTCCCAGCGCGGACGCTACACGCAGGAAGATACTTAAGGCAGCAACATCTCTTTTTATGGAGCATGGCTACCACGGAACATCGATGTCAAATCTTGCGACTAAAGCGGGTGTGAATCAAACGCTCATATTTCACCATTTTGGTGATAAGAAAGGCTTATGGCGTCAGGTGAAAGAACATACAATTAGCAGTGTGAATGTAAATCCCATCAGTCAGCATCCTGCGTCAATAGAACAGTTTTTGTCTGAAATCATTGAACAAAGTGTTAGCGTACACACACAGTGTCCACAACTGGCAAAGCTTATAGCATGGCAACGATTGGAGTCTGGACGAAATAAAGGCGATTTAGCGGGTATTTCGAGTAAAATTTATGGTCCTTCAACTTGGGTAGAAGCTATTAAGCACTTGCAAAAACAGCATATGCTCAATTCAAAATTAAAACCAGAATTACTGATGTTATGGCTGGTAGCTAGCATCGATGTGATGATGCATGATGATCTAGGACTCTTTAAAAAAGATGGGAATAACAAACAATATTATATTCGTATGTTAGTGAGCAGTTTAATTAAGGGGCTGCAATCACAATGAGGTGACCTAGTTCGATTCTGATACTTATTCTGATGACCTTGTTGCGTGTCAGGCTTAACTTGTTTACTTCAACAACTCCCTTTCTAATCCTGAGATTTATTATTCATTTTAATGATAGTCAAAACCAACTCTTTGGCGATATTCATCCACAATTTTGTTTTTTGTTCTTGATCAGAAATATAATTTATACAGTTTTTTGCCAATATAATTAACTCTACGTGATCACTTGCTGAATAAACCGTAGCTGAACGAGGTTGATGTAAAATATAGGAAAAAATTCCCATTAAATTTCCCTCACCTAGGGTAGTAATGACTTGATCTTTGGCAACCACAAAACATTCGCCTTTCTTTACAATCATGATTGATTGTGAGCCATCGTCTTCTTTAATAATTTTATCTTTATTTTCACTGGTAATTATAGCGCTGTTTTTAAACAATTCTAGACGAGTCTGTCGTGTTAACCCTTCCAACAATGGAAATGATAGTGTCTCAATTTCAGCTGTCTTTAGTATTTTTATACCCGTATGTTCGATACTTTGTATTTTCTCGCTCATGGCAAGTATATCTGAGTCAATGGGTTGATATTTATCGCCTATTTCATCTCGTATCGTATCAACTAAAAATTTTATATTTTTACTTTCTTCATAATCTTTTCGGGTAGAAACCATCACAATATAATAACCACTCTGATAATGCTTAATTAACTTAAGCGGAGTCTTAAACTTAAACAATTGTTTATAAAAATGAAAAAGTCCTGGTTCGCAAATGCCTACACTGATGTTGTATTTGTTTTGATAAAAAAATTCTAAGTATGCTTTAATCAACATCACTGAAAAAAACTTATTATTTTTGTTTTTTTTATCGACACTGATAGTATCAAAAATAATAGTGTAAGGATGAAGTACTTCAGGGATATAATCAAGAGATTGATATTCGTCTTTAAAAATCGAATATTTTTTTAACTCATCAACAGTGAAAAATAATAATACCCCACTTACCTTATTATTTTTTTTATTAATACAGGAAATCATATGCCCACTTTTTATTAATGCACTGCGCTTCAACTCATGCTTAAAATACTCATTCCCTAAAGCAAAAGATTCATCATGAAACTCTTTTGAGTCGAGCACACAATATAAGTGACGCGTTTGATACTTAAATAGAAGCTGCTTAAACCATCTGAATACCATTGCTACTCCTATCAGAATGGTGGAGGCGGCGGGAATCGAACCCGCGTCCGCAAATCCTCTGCCTTTGGATCTACATGTTTATCTGACCTATTAATTTAACTAACTGCTTCCCAGTCAGAGGGGAGCACAGCTAGCGGGCTCTTAAGTTTGACAGAGTGGAATAGAGCGACCCCACACTGCGGTTTTGTGTTTTGTGACCATTGATACTCCAACCGCACAAACACAGCTGGACAATGGCGCTGTTGTCACCATCCGGTGACAAAACTAAGGAAACCGTTTCGGCCGATTAGGCGTTAACAGCCTCTCTTAAGTCTGCAGCGTGTAAGTTGTCATTGATGCCAACTATAGCATGCAACTCATTTTAACGAGTGAAGTTACCTTCTCGACATGCACCTTGGGTTTTGTAACCCACGTCGAAGCCAAGTCGCCCCCTTGGACTCACTATAATTATAGCGAATTTAAGGACTTATATCTATAGTCACTGAGCCCCAGGATAGTCACATTGTTACCTTGACTCAAACTAGGTAATAGTTAAAATATATGCATACAATTTAAATGAACATTGACATGCAAAAATCAACTGCACAAAAAACACCTAAACAACGCAGCCCCATTTTCAGTTTTCTGGAATTAGTCGAAAATGGCACTTTGGATGTGCTACCCAATGTTAAAAAAAGCATGTCAAAGACCTCTACAAGTGATGAAAAAGGCGCTAAACCCCTATTACTACTGACTTTGCCAAAGACCTATCCATCGATCGAATTAGACGGCGAATTGTATTTAATTCGAGAAAATCATGTCTCTATTTACAAACACTATGAAGATAACCCAGAAAAAATGTTTGGTATGAGCGCATATCATTATACCGCTACCTTGCATAAATCTGGATGTCGAGCGACCTTGCATACCTTTTATGATATGTATGGTAATTACAAAGGCTATAATATTGTGCTGAGTGTCGGATCAGAGAAATCCTATATTACACTTCTCAACGAACAACCTATCAAATCCTTGTCAGGCATGCATATTCTTCCAGTGATTCAAGAAATTGGTGAAGCATTAGATACGCATGTTTGTCAGCAGCAAAAAGAAATCGATAAGCTTTCTAAACAAGTCTGCCATGTTAGTCGCGCGGTTTTTAAGCCAGAACGTGAACCCACAGTAGAAGGAGAACATTTCAATAATTATATACGACTTGCTAATCACTACGCAGATCTGACTGAACAACTCAATAGATTGGTATTTTCTCCTAACTTTGCACTGCCAAAATTATTAAGGGAAACTGTGGCAAATTTAATGGCAAGAAAACAAAGCAAAACTCAAGTTCCAAAACCAAAAAAGCTTGCTGTAAAAAAGACTGATCAATCCAAAAAAGAAGTGCCTAATCCTGAACCTATTCCTCATCAAGAAGATCCGAATCAACATCAAACTATTGGTGCGGTAGAAGAAAAAACCCTGACAAAAAAGAAAAAAAAGATAAAGAAAAAGAAAGATAAGGCGAGTGGATTTTTACTTTCTGATCTTGTAAAAGCTGATTTAAAAGAGCTCGAAACGCTTCGAGCAAAAGAAAAAGAAAATGATCCTCAGAGCATTTTGAGACGCTATACCTTAATTCTTCAATGTATGACTCTATTAGATAGTCGACAAATAATAGTAATGCTCGAACTAAGCTCTGAAAAAGAGCAACTTATCGTTCATGCTCAAAATTTAATTGATATCTTAGCGGCTCAAGGTAAATTGGACGACATTAAAGTATTAATAGAAGTCGCAAAAGAAGTCAGTGCCAAATCAGTGATTATGTCAGCAC
Source organism: uncultured Gammaproteobacteria bacterium (assembly GCA_964651735.1). Classification (GTDB taxonomy): domain Bacteria; phylum Pseudomonadota; class Gammaproteobacteria; order CAZYYU01; family CAZYYU01; genus CAZYYU01. The sequence continues at coordinate 75,758 of CAZYYU010000003.1, forward strand.
TCTTCGGAAAATGTGATACCTTAGTATTTCTACTTCAATATTTCAAACGATCTATAAATCTAGTACATAAACACCTAACTTTGCTATGTAATGAAAAACTCCCCATAGAGACCATGCAAATATTGTTAGAGCGCGGTGCAAATCCGAATATTGTGAACCTTGTTGGCATGACGCCTTTGATGGTTGCTGCAGATAAAGGCGATGTTGCTAAAATAGATCTCTTAATAAGATTTGGTGCAAATGTCAATTATCAGCTTAGACAACCAAGGATTGTTGCCTATCAATTGAAAAATTCTCCAAAAGCAAATCGATTTGCCGCAACATTAAAAAGTTTAATGGAAGAACCCGATGAATTAACTACTGCGCTATTTTTTGCAGTTTCTACTGGTAGCTTAGCGGCTGTAACATGTTTAGTGGAAGCAGGTACGAATCTTGAATTGCTAAATCACAAAGGATTTAGCGCCTATTCTATTGCATCAGTAGTGTCTACAAATAAAGCACCTTTAACGGCAGAATTAGAGCAGATATTAAGATATTTCTATAAAACATGTCAGTGCGATATCAATAAATTGTTTGGACCACCGGGGATGAGATCGACAATATTACACTTAGCCGTGCAATTTCGTCGACCAGATTATGTAAAATTCTTGCTTGAATTAGGTGCGGACCCTAATGTACTAAGAGACAAAAATGAAGCGGATACTCACTATTTTACTCCACTACTTTTTGCTATTGCACGTGAGTTTTACGAGATAGTTGAGATCATATTAACACAACCACAAGTTTTTCTTTCAAATGGAAATATTTTACAGGCCTTTATTTTGTGCAAAAACAAAGATACCAAGACATTATTATACAGATGCTTAACCCAAAATCTCATCGCGATGAGTAAAGAAGGATTAGATACATCCATCGAAATGGATAATTTTAGACAACCTCTCTTACATTGGTTGATTAATGTTAATGCAATAGATGAAGTAGAAGATTGTTTGAAACGAGGAGTAGATCCAAATTTATGCAGACATGATGGTGTCAGTAGCTTAGGAATCGCAATTAATTTGGGTAGAGTAGAATTTGTTAGCGCTATCCTAGAGAATAAAAATAAACCTATTACGGCACAAACTTTATCAACATCACGAGCATATACCTGTACTAAAAACAAAAAAGAAATTAATGAGCTCTTAGATGCCTATGAGGATAAATTAATCGCTGAAAAACTTGGCGAATTTTTTTACAATTAATCTCAACATCGCAAATCATTTTAAAACTCATCCGGTGTGTATTTTTTTATTAGATTTGACACAGGTTTATAGCCTAGCCAATCCTTATAATTTTTTTCATCCTCAACAATATTTGACAGATAGACGATGGTTAACTTTCGTTGTGGTTCGTATAATGTTAGGCTGGTAAAGGCCCCTATCCTTCCACCATAACCTCTCATAGTTCCGAGCATCGATGGAAAGTGGTAAGTTCCATAACCTTCTTTATTTTTATAATCTTGATGCATTAGATCGTAAAGTTCAGGTGATAAAATGGTTTTTTTGACATGTAAAGCTTGATTCCATCGATAAAGATCATAGGCCGAAGTCACTATATTTGCTGTGCCTTTTGCATTACTAAAATGGAAATATTGTGTAGGTCTAGCGATGGTTGGGAATTCTCCGTTTTGGTTATATAAAAGCTGGTCTGCAAAATAGGGGTCTTTTTGGGCTAATTCCTTATAATTAGAGACTGAATTGGCATAGGTATGCGTCATTCGCAGTGGTTTAAAGAATTGTTTTTCGAAATATTCCTCATGTCGAGTTTTCGTGATTTCTTCCAAAATCGTGACGACCAAAATATAGTTTGAATTTGAATATTCAAAACCAGAACCGGGATCAAAGAGTAGATTTTTGTGTTTAATGAGTGAAATGAGCTCTTCTGGTCGATGTAGCTTATCGTAAAAATATTCTCCATCATTTTCCAGGGCATTTGCCTTCTTGAGTTTTCGATAATCCATAATACCGGATGTATGTGTTAACAATTGATGTAATGTGATTTGTCTTGCCCACTCAGGCATATCACCCGCCCATATAGCATGCCTGGACGTCAAGAATGTGCTGAGCGGTTTTCTTAATTCTGCTTTTATTGCCCTGAGTTGCTCCTCAGTGCTAAGGTGATGAAATTGATCAGCTAAGGCCTTTAAAATAGCAACGGCAGTAAATTGCTTTGATATGGAACCAATCATAAACTCGCTATTGAGATCCAAAGCCGTTTTCTTTTCGATATTGAGATAACCCTGACATTTACTAAACACAATACCTTCAGATTTAGCGATCAATGCACAGCCACTAAGTTTGCTACCGGGTTTTAATTGAGCATCGTTTTTTATCGTTCTATAAAAAACGAATATCATGACTGGTATTAATAATAGAATAGTAGTGCGTAATTTCATAGTGTCAGAGGATAACTGATATTCACCACCATGTCATCTTGTTTAGTCTTGTTTTTAATACTCTAACATGGCAAAATTGCAGCTAATTCGGAGTAAAAAAATGTTTAGTGACGATATACTCAAAAACCCAGAATCTGATGTAACCACTCTCCTCGAAAAAATGTCCGATTCTGAAATTCGCGATGCTGTTGAATCCAAGCGTAAAGATGGAACCAATCTACTAGCGCAATTCGCAAAATATCGTAATGAAAAAGAATTTATCTATTTGATTGATCGCTTACCTTCAGCTTGCCTTGAGCGTGTTTTACCCAGCTTATTTTCCATCTTGTCAAGAGGTGCTAATGAATCTCAAAATGTCATGAGAAAAATAAATACCTTCCAGATGATGCTTGCACATCAATCATTAGACGCCATATTACATGTTCGAAGCAAAATAAATACCATTGTTATTTATGAGGCTCTAACGATAGAAAACTCCGTTTTAGAAACAGAAAGATGCTCATGGAAAAAATTAATTGCTCTCAATAATAAACTTAAAGATACTATGCAAACCCAAAAAGCATCACCTAATAGTCCTGAGAAAAAACCAGAATCGAAATGCGAATATTTGATCAGAGTTTTAGAAGAGTTTATCCAAATGACAGACCAGTGTAAAACCTTAACATCAGAAACACCAAGACAACTTAAATTAGGTACTGTGAAGATGAGCTTAGAGTTATGCATGGGCTATCGAGACACGCGACCAGAATTTCTGGAATGGAATTTATTACATTTTGTCTGTGCTGGCATCTACAATAAAGCTGCAAATCCACAAGCATTGCAAGAAATCGCCTCAAGGGTCATTAAAAATTTGAATGCCACTTTATTATCACGCATCCATGCCTACACTTGTAGAGACCCTCAATTTTCTGGATGTAATTTATTGCACTTTGTTTTACTTCACATCCAAAATATGGATGATATTAAAGTTTTTTGCAGCAAAGCAAACGATGAGACATTAAACATATGGCTATGTCATCGTCTCCAATGTCAGGTCGCTTATAAAGCTGTTCCTTTGAGAAATTTTTCTGCACTACAGATGATGCTCTTATATTTAAATTTGCCCAGTTTACAATATGTGATGTCCAGAACATCACCTAAAACATTATTTCTTGCTTTAGTAAATACTAATGAGACACGCAGTGCTAATGAGCTTCTAGATCTAAATCCACAACTCAAATATGCACCTACTCTTGATAAGGTCAAACAACAAATTTATGGCACTCGATTATTTTATGAACTCTATAATTTTTGTGTGCTTGTCAAAGAAAAACGGAAAGATGCTATAGAAGATCGAATTGAGTGGGTAAGACAGCTCATGCAATATATAGAAAATCATTCAGAAGCCTATACCTTTTGCACCGCACTCAATAAAATGTATGTAGCCTTCAAACTCATCGAAGATGAAAAAGTCCTACTTCAATATCTATCATTAAGACCCTTCAATCACATCACTAATGATATTTGTGCTGAAAGAAATATGCATACCATTAAAGATGGATATGAAGCTTGCAAACAACTATTCCATGAATTTTTTATGCCCGTAGCCCTTATGGTACCAGAACCACCGCAACGCTCACCTTCTCCTAAAAAGAAGGTGAAATTTTCGACTCAGGACAATGAAGTCCAGGAATTTCCGGCGAAAAAATGAGGACTATAATTTAATATGAAATAAACTATAATATAAATTGATAATTACGTTTTTTTACTTATTAGATGAGGTTAACATGATCCATAAACAAGAAATAAAGGGTTACCTATTATTTGATCATGGAGGAGTTATTGAAGGCGATCATTTTCACACAGGCTCAGGTTTTGAAGAGAACCTCAGAGAATATAATGAAAAAACCGATCTAAAACTTTCTGAGGATCTTTACTTAGCGCATGGTGTGGAAATCTTTAGGATGTTGTATGAGCTCGATCTTAATGGCTATAAATTTGTCTATGCCAGTGGCAATGTAGAGTCACATCAAGTTGAGCTAAAACACCTTCATGAAGAAGCTTGCAAAAAACGGGGAATAAAGTATCCACCCGTTTTTGCGATGTGTGCAAAAGATGCTAAAAAATATCCAGGTGCATTTTTTGATACTAATCCTCAAATTATTCCGCCCAGTGAAAATAATGATTCTACCGTGGTTGGAATTTGTGGTGATACAGATTCAACAGGGAAAGAATTTTTTGGAAAAACATTTATACGACGTGCTTTAGAAAGAGTCTTAGATACCAGTTTAATGGCAAATAGTATTGTTTTTGATGATGCTTTTCCCGTTGTGCGTGCGGCACAAAAGGAAGGCTATCAAGTCTATCGTGTGGGAGGTCCTCTAACAGAAAATGAAGAGGGAAATGGACCCGCCCTTCGAGGTGGTACTCTCTATGATGGTGTACGTGCATTTTACGAAAATGCTATAGAGCAAAGTAAATCTTGGAAAGTCGATAGCGAAGAAGAATCTGATGAATCATCTAGTCCCGATAAATCATCAACTCCCGATGAAACACCAAATTCAACGCCTTTTCCATTTAACCGTATTTTAGGACCAAAAGATGATAAAGCTTTGATTGAATATATGCAGTGGAAAGCTTGGCCACCGATTAACGCAAAGAAAACTAAAAATCACTGGTTTCGATCTGAAGTGACCCGATATACACAAAATCTTCAGATTGAAAACCTACTCAAGGATCAAGAAGTACAAAGAACCTTATTTAATTTTGCCGTATATCGAGCAACAATGCGACTAGGTGAGTCTCAGGACAACAAGCGCAAAAAAATGGATGAGTTATTACAAAGTCTTAATGGAAAATCCCTAGAAGAGGCAGATGAAATTATTGATGCTGCTTTGCAAGATGAGGTCTTAATTGAAAACACCGGTTTTGGTTTTTTTCGATTTTTTCATAGTATTCCTCTTGGCGTTCATAATGGGCAAATGGATGATCTATTTGCAAGATCCACTACTGAAGAATTATTAATTGAATTGAGTCATGCATTGAAAGCCGCGATTAAAAAAATGAATGAGCCTGATGAGCTTAGCGAAGAAAGTGCAGCGCCTTAAAGTATAAAGGCGGGGTGCTTTGCACCCCGGATCAAGACAAGAGAAAATAACTAAGAATAACTGAGCGTCAAATAAAATCCACTAAATCCAAAATTTGAAGTATTTTCTACAAATAGTGGTTCAATATCCCCAGTACCAACAAATGGAGGATTGGTTGCTGAAGGAGGGAGCGTCGAATTGGTTGGTCCAAATACTTGAACTGAATTCGTAAAATGCGGTGAAAGCTGAACGACATGATAATACCCTGTTGCACGATAACCCGTTTCTACAGAAAAACCACTGCCAGCTGGATTAGGATTTAAAGAAAAGCGCAAACCTAATTTCACCGTACCTGCAGGTACCACGGTGTATAAATTATCTGAATTCAGGACTCGATTAAATACCGTGATATTATCACCCGCCGTACAGGTTGAACCGGTTGCCGGTGGTGTAGAACATAATACCGTTCTTTTATCAGTTTGGTGCGCATCAACTCGACCACCGAGTAAAGAACCAGCAGCATGACCAATAAAAGAAAAATGTCCGCCTGGACCACCAATTGGATAATTAACATCAAAACCTAGACGTGGACCAAATCCCCAAAATTCACTTTTTAAATTACTGACACCCGTTTCAGTGTTACCAAAAAATGAGGCTACACTACCATTATTAAGGTTATAGACACGTGTTGAGGTAGTGCTCATTTCATCATCGATACGAGCACCACTGAAGCCAAAGAAAAATCGTGAATAAAGATTACAATAGCTAACTAGCTGACCCACCTCAATATTGATTTCGTCAAAATAGAAAGGAACGGTGGCTTGAGTTGCATCCCATGTCCCTTGAGAAAAACGATTATACAAAAAAGGTGGTAAATTTGGTGTAGTTGTTTTTCGAATCACATTCTCTGAATCTTCTGAATCAAAGTGAGTCCAGTTACCAGAAAAATCCGTTCCGGAATCGCCTAATTTAATTCCAGCATCCACACGAAGACCATAAGTATATGCAGGAATAACAGCTCTATATGTACGGGAAGCCAGAGCAAAATCTTGGAAATTATCATTACCGAAGAGTGCAAAATACAAATCTCCATTGGTCGGACGTGCAAAGAATCCTGTAATCCCATATTCAAAACTGGTTCTTTGTTGTGGCACCGTGACTGGAACGTAATGAGGTGCGGTTCTGTCGACGTAATATGCTTGAGTCGTCGTTGCCAAGGCAACTAAGGCGAGAGTGATTTTAGACTTACTGAAACTCATAATAATCATATCCCTATGTTGAAAAACATTGGCTCGATTATAATGAATAATAATTCGAAATGCTAGAATAATACCGGTACGTGATTTTCCATTCCGACAATAGAACCTGAAGCTGAAGCATAATGGTTATGTGAACCATCTACACTACTGTACCAAATATCTGCATTTGCACCTTGAACTGAATCATGAAAGCCCAGATGAAATGGATTAATGTCATGATCAACGACATGATTAACAGGTCTTACTGCAGGGTCCGTGCTTTGACCAAAGACAGAAGAAATAGCTTTTAAATTGAGTGCATTCACATCACTGAATATTTCTGAACCTTTGACATTTGCCAATCCATGATCATCCACAACTCCATTTTGATGCGGATGTTGCAGATTATCAAAGTTAAGAACTTCATTGCCATGTGGTCCATGAATACCATTATCACTCACAAGGACTCCTGGAGGTAAAATTCGAGTACCAGTGGCCAATTGTTCTGCCATGACTTGTGGGTGATTTGCGTCATAAGGTAAACCGGGTTCACCAATGGCGTGACCAATTTCGTGCATAATTACGGTTAATAAATCCATATGTCCATAGGCTCCACTGGTGGTGGTAGCTTGCCATGCATTTCCATCAACTAAGTTGATCGCAAATGCGGATGGATCCATCGGATGACCATCAATATACCAACCATAACCTGCGGCATTGGCATCGATAATGATGTGATTACCTATTTGTTCTCCGAGCATACCATTGGGCAAATCACCGACGGTGAAGACCAAATGACTCAAAGTAGCAGATTGAGCAGGTGTGATATTGGCAACGGTCCAATATTGCGTTGCAACAGCGGCCATCAGACTTAAGGTACTAGCACTTAAGACCATGGTTGAAGGATTCACCGTGTTCTCACCATTTAAGGCCATTAGATGATTAACTGGAGGGTTTATATTAATGGTAAAGGTGTTGGTATCGGATACCGTGATAGCATTATAAGTATCAACAACCTTTACTGTCAGTGTATAACTGGCATGTACAGAGTGATCAATGGTCGCATTGGCATCAACCGTGATAAGACCCGTCGTTGGGTTGATATCAAATACTGTAGATCCTGTTCCACCAGTAATTGAATAGGTCGTATCTGTTGCCGAATTTGGATCACTACTACTGATCGTGACTTGGCCCACCGTTGTACCACCAGGGCTTAAGTCAGGAATACTAAAGGTTGATGGGTTATTGGTTATTGCTATACCTTGTACATTGATCACGAAGTTTTGAGAAGTGATCATGGTTGTGGGCAGAGCGGGGTTAGCATCGGCAACCGAGACCGTAATTGAATAGCTAGGATGCGTGGCATAATCAATGGTGTGGCCAGGAGCGACACTAATAGCGCCGGTGTTTGAGTTAATTTGTAAATCCCCAGAGCTATTACCACTCGTAATCGAATAGCTAATACCCGTAGCAGAGCTAGGATTTGAAGCAATAGTCACTTGTCCAATGGAGCTATTGGCATGACTGTGATCAAGTACAGAAAATACTGCTGGATTGTTAGTAATCGCTACACCAACGATATTGATGGTAAAGGTAGCGGAATCCGTTAATGGCGTTGTTACAGCGGCATAGTTATCTTGAACCCCTACTGTGAGTGTATAGCTTGGTGTTGTTTGAAAGTCAAAGGTAGCACCGCTAGCCACTGAAATTACCCCTGTGAGAGGATTAATAGTAAATAATGTGCTGCCTGTACCACCAGTAATGCTAAACATCGGAACAGGATTTGGGTCAGTAGTCACAGTAGTCACTGTACCAACCACTGTGCTAGGAATGCTGTCTACATTCACATTAAAAGATAATGGATTATTAGTGATGGCAATTCCGTCTATAAAAATGGTAAAAGGTTGTGTTGTTGTTAAATTAGGATTTGCGGTAACCCCGTTATAATAGCTATCCGTCACTGTTGCACTAATAGACATCGTAGGTGTTTGTTGAAAATTAAAGGGTACAGCTCCTGTAGCTACTGTAATATTTCCATGAGTATCTATACTAAATTGTCCTACATTAGTTCCCGAGAGTGCGTAAGTAAACAGACCAACATCCGGATTAATTACAACGTTATTAACGATGTAGTTGGTTGCAGCCACATGACCAACGGCGTTGCCTGCTACACTGTGTTCATTAATATGGAAGGACAATGGTGAATTGGTTATTTGTGGGGTAACGTGCGTAATATTAATAGTTACTGTGTTAGTGACCGTAAATGGTAAAAAGCCGATGACTCCAGGATGTGAGTCTACTACTTGAACAGTCAGTGTATATATTGGAGGAACAATGGTTAAAGCGGCTACGTTAAGATTATTAACAGTAATGACTCCAGTTGCTGGATCGATATTAAAGACACTGGCACCGGTACCCCCCACAATTGAATAGGTCAAAATGTCTCCAAGATCAGGGTCCGATGCGATGAGTGTGCCAGCTACTACGACAGCATTTAAAGCACTATATTGAGGCACCGAGAAAACCTGATTGTCATTAATCACTGGTGTATCATTTATACCAAGAACGTCTAAGGTTACTACGGCAGAGCTTGTGACTAAGCCGTTGGTAGCAACATAGGTAAATTGGACAGGCTCAATATGAGTTTGGAATAAAGGTATAAATATATTCGTTGGGTCAAAGGTAAAACTTCCATCAGAAGACATGATCACAATAGCCCCATCAGGCAAGGTCACTGATACACTTCCATTTGCGGGCACTCTGACACCATTGATACTGAGAACTTGCAAAAACTGTCCACTCAAGATGGTATCTGAGTCATTTGCCAACACACCTTGTGGTGGAAGAAATGTATTAATAGTTTGAGCTACTGTAAAAACATCAGGCTGTGCTTTAAATTCACCCGCCAATTGCGCTCTACTCAAGGTTGATAATAATTCCACTGTTGGTCCGGTTACTGGGGGTATAAAAGTAGAGACCGCAGCGGATAAGGGTGTAGATAGATTTTCATGTTCAGCCTGAGCCACATGCCCTTGTACTTGTGGCAAAACAAAAACAGTCGCAGCAGTATTGCCAACATTAATGCTTCCTCTTTCTGTACTGGTTGTGATAGTTACCGGTATTTGTACCGGCGTACGTACCACATCAAGTTGTGATATACCCAATGCTCTCACAGAAAGATTTTCAAAGGTTGAAACTAATACCGGTCTAGCTTCTAAGACATTCAATGCTGAAGTGCTTGAAGCCGATGCAATGACCATGGCTGTGGAGCTCATCATTCCTGCTAAGGAATCTGAGCCCGTTAAAATACTTTGAGCAGCTGTTGTGGAAGAAGAAGCGCCTCGTAATTCTGCTGCAATAACAGAAGTTGCCAAAGCACGTTCAGCTGAGCGACGAGCAGCACCGATAGCTGTCAATTCAAAGGATTGTTGAGTATGTAAACGTACACCATCACGTGTTTCATGTGCTCGAATTTCTAGTTTCAATTGACCTGAAAAATCTCGAGGAGGTGTACCCGATAAAATAAATTCACCTAATGCTAAAGGCACTAAGGTTAACCATGCTGGTAAAGCACCTTCTAATGATTCAAGATCAACTTCCACACTTTTAAGGTTGTCACCGGTTAAATAGAAGTAATATCCATAAGGGACACCAGGTGTTGCAGAGGTTATTGGTACACCATGCCATTGTAATTGTTCATTATGTTCAGAATGCACGATAATATCGGTGGCATTGTGCTCTTTATCCGTCAATAGTAATAAAGGATCAGAAAGTCCACTGTGAGTATGTCCGAAAAATTTTGATAAAGTGATATATTTTCCTGCTGCTGCCGATTGGGGTTCAAAATAAACTAAAAGGTCATTTCCTTTTCGGTGAACATCGTTATAGCTAACCTCACTGTTCAGAAATTCATATTTATCACCAGCATGTGTAGGAATGATACTAAATGGTGCTGCAGATAATTCTCTAACAACCCCATCATGATGAGTAACGGTGAGTGATACGATAAGTTTTTTAGCGAATTCATTGGGAGAATATGTCACGTCTTTAAATTCTATTCGATTATTATTATCGCTAAAGAAATTATCGATGGTATAGTTCAAATTCGTATGCACAGTAAAGATGAGTGACGATTCTGCTTTTAGCGCAGAAGTCATTGCGTTAGCCTCAGCGTCGATTACGACCTTATCACCAGGTTGCAGTGCCAAATGCTTACCCGATTCAACTATCTCTGTTGAGCCTCCTCCTTGAGAATGTACAATCGAGATAATGCTCATCTTTAATACCCCCTGCCATCACCTAAGTTGTCCTCTTACTTATAATAATAGCATATACAGGGAATTTCTCCCTGTAATTCATCACTTCTTAATACTATTATAGCTGAAAATGGCGAATTTAGTGGGTTTTAGGCATAAAAAAATCCCCCTGGACCCATAAAGGGTCCAGAGGGAAGCTAGAATTACTGAACGCTACGGTTTTGAAGAGATGAGTTTGAAGAGCTTTGTGGAACGGCTGGGGCTTTTTCTACACCGATGAGGGTAATTTTGAAGACTAAGGCCGCGTTAGGTCCTATAAGACCTGGCGTTCCCTGAGGACCATATCCAAGGCTAGAAGGTACATAAATTTCCCAAGTTGCGCCTGGTTTCATTAGTTGAAGCGCTTCGCGCCATCCTTGAATAACCTGGTTCAAATTGAAGGTCATGGGATTGCTAGCATCAGTACGACTATCAAATACTTGACCATTGATGAGAGTACCTGTGTAAGTCACTTTCACTGAATCGCTCAGGGTTGGTGAATTTCCTTTACCTTCAGTAATGACCTTATAGGATAAACCAGAAGCCAAGGTTTTAACGCCTGGTTCTTTTTTCTTGCTGGCTAAAAAGGCTTCACCTTCAGCTTTGTTTTTATCTGCAGCCACTTTACGATCTTCAAGTCGCTTCTTCATGACCTCACGTTGAAATGAGAGAATAACATTTGACATTTCTTCTTGGGTAAAACGCGCTGATTTACCATTTAAAGCATCATTGATTCCACTTAAAAACTCAGACTTATTGATTTCAGAAAATTGCTGAGCGAGATTCGTGCCAAGCGTAAACCCAACTGAATAACTTGCCTTGTTTTTATCAACTGCAGGGGTTGGAGCTTCTGCTGTTTTTGGGGCAGCATAAGCATTGAAAGCCATACCACAGAGTAGTGATGTAGCAACTAACCATGTACGCATAAATTACTCCTTGTAAAAAATTAGACGTTTTTATCTCAAAATACCGCTAGTTAGTCTACCCCTCCGGCTAATTGTTTACAAGCCAAGCGGATTGTTAGTGGTTGTTTGCACCTTTGTGCAATTTCAGCCAGATGTGCTGGCTCAGACATTGAGTTCTGTGTAAACAACAAGCCTACATAATAAATATGCTTTCGATCCTCTGAACTGACTGTACCCAATACAACAGAACATGTTTCATTGTGGCCAATACGCTTGGTTAATCGATGCGTTAAACGAATGTGTTGAGTTTCACCTTCACCAAGATCCACCGTTAAAAATAAGGGAGCTCCTCTTAGACGAGCGATTAAATCAGGAGCTTGCGCGCCCAAATTATTGACCCTTTTCAAACGATTAAGCAATCGAGGTGTACAACCTTGGGGCTCTAAAATTGTGGGTAATAATACGAGATAATCTTCGCAATATTTTATCTTAAGCACATCCGCATGATGTTCATCAATAAGCCCACCCCAACAACGGTTTGAAAGATTTTCCGGTACAAGGTCCTGAACTTTATCCACCACAGTTTCTTTTTGATAAAATTGAAAGACAGTTTTGACCTGAGCAGTGGATTCAATTTGTAAATATTTTGCGGATGTAAACAAAAGACAAAAACGGTCCAGAAAAATTTTGGTGGGATACGGAAAAAATAAAGAAGTCTCATCTTTTTTGACGCCTAATGCTAAGAGATGTTCAAGCAATTCGACCGGTAAGTTATCACCTTCAAATACTAAAACATTTTGACGGAATCGAAAAGTAATCTTTATATCATGATGGTTACAATATAGTTGAATTTTGTCCAACATAAAATTCTTGATGGACACCTGTAATTTTTGAACTTCTCGCATTTCTAAAAGCATTTTTTTAGTAAAACCAGCTTCTTGACTATCTAATAAATTCCCATCTTCAAAAGTGATTAAATTCAAATTAAAAACGGAGTTGACATGATTCAGGCGTTCTTGATTCCATTCTGTTTTAAATTGATAATTTTGAACAGGCAAACCTATAAACCAACTTAAATAGCTTAAGACTTCAATTAAGCGGCCTTTAAAAACTATTTGTTCAGACTCACTTAAACGTACAAAACGAGTGCTAAAAGCCCCAAATACGGTCCCTCTAAACATATCTGAACATTCAAAACCACCCACGCAAGATATCAGTTCCTTCGCAAATGTATAATAAGTATGCAGGCTTAGTAATGAAAAAATATCCACAATTTGCTCTAGATCATCAAATAGTTTAAAGCCAGCACTCTGATAAATTCGGAAACTTTCTAAACTATTTTCTGCACACATCATCTGCATTAGTTCAGAGGGGTCTGTCAATAATCCAGGTGATTTTTTGTGCAGAGCAAGCAAAGATGGTATCAGTTCACTTACATCATGCATCATACAATAACATAAGGGAGGTAAACAGATCTCATGAAATACACTGAGGTTAACATTCACATGAAAACTTAATAAGATATGAAAAATTTCTAAACTTTTACTTTTTTGCTCAACACTGTCAGCATCGATAATACAGGTTATAGCGTAAAATATAGGGGATTTGATATCTGTGCCTAATAAATCCGGACTATCTCCACTGGCTAAGATTCGTTGAGTCAACTCAGAATTTCGCGAACAAATACCAAATATTAAGGTTCTTTGTACAACAATTTCTCCATATTCAGCGGGTGGAAATAAAGCGCCTTCATTGATTTGAATTTCTTTAGCTTTATATTGTTTGAGTAAATTCACTAGAGCTTCATTTTTATTCATTTGAGCAATAAAAAGCGGAAGTAAATGCACCTTATCAGTGGGAATATTAGGATCAGCACCCCGCTCTAATAAACCCTGCACAATATCAACACGATTGTTTGCGCAGGCTTTGGCCAATACCGTACAACCCATCGGTAATATATAGTTGATAATGCCTTCAAGTGATTTTTTATGAGCAAAATTAAGTAGATGCAAAACTACTGAAAAACACTGGTAATCTAAGGCATAACTCAAGACGGTCTGACCACAGTCATCAACCCCATCTACACGATAACCTTGTTTTAATAGTAATTCTAGCCCACGCAATAAATGCTGAGTCTCACCCATACGACAAATTTTCTTTACAACATCTAGCATGAATAATGGATTCTGTGATCTTTCTTCTTGCGTACTTTCTAACTCAGAGCTTAGATGGAATTTATAAGTGATCAATACCTCAAGCGTAGAAGTATTTAAATTTCCAAGCGCATCTAAATAAATTGACTTGATCAAAGCTTCTGATTTAACACAAACATAGCCTTTTTCGAATAAATGCCTTGTAGTTTCAACATGGTTTCTAAGTACAGATAATTGCAAAGGATTTTTGCCATGTTCCTGAGACTTGAAATCATGAGCACCATGAAGAACTAGATCATCTATTAATGCGGTTGAATTCAAAGAGCAAGCCAACAAGAAAAGATTAAATTTTTGACTAGATACAGCAGGAGATGCATACATTTTATCAACGCTACCACCCGGTTTTATAGTGACTAATAATCCCAATATTTCACAAGCTTGATCACTACATCTTAAAGTCACAAAACCATAAGAATTTTGTCCATTTACTCCGGTTTGAAGCGGCAGATCTATCAGGTGATGAACCCTCTTATTTTGTGAATCACGGGAGTTTGTAGTTGTATTTATTGAAAGAAGGCTTTCACAACGATTACGAAATTTTAATTTAAACGCTTTCTCTATGGCAGCCAAAATAAGATTTAATTTCTCTGAAGTAGCTTCCGTTTTCTGGATATTAAAAAAATATATCGTATATAAAATAAAATTTTTGATCGTGTGTTCTTGTAAACTTCTTGGAACTTTAACCTCAAATTCCTTCAACAAAGCATCAAAATTATTATTAGGATTTCTTTTATTGCTTCCTGACTTTTTTTTCATTTTTGCTGACTCCATTTTTTAATCATTCTCAATAAAGAATTTTCCAGTTGAAGTGTTTCTTGGTTTAGTTGTGGTCTTATCCATTTCAATTCATGTAGCTCATCATTAAGACGATATTCTACATCTCGAGTTACACGAAGATGATATCGTATATCATAGTGATAATGCCCAGGCTCATTAGACCGTGCGGGAATAAAATGGATATCAACATCAAAAATATTTTCACTGATAGGCTCTATATATTCAATTCCCGATTCTTCTTGGGCTTCTCTTATAGCAACTGCTAAAGTATCTGATTCACCATCAGCATGCCCTCCCAGTTGAGTCCATATTCCTAGCTTTTTGTGTAAACCTAAAAGAGCCATCTCACCATTATAATTCTCTAACCAGGATGAGGCTGTAATATGGCCAATTGCAAGCTCCCGATCAAAACAATTTTTATGAGATTTAATGAATGTCAGTATTTCATCCACTTTATTTTCTTCATTGAACGATATACTGCGATAATGTTCCAACTGATTAATTAATTTTTGTCGGTGCATATATTATTCTCTGCTTACAATAATTTGACTAATCGCTATAATACCCCTTTCATTACTTAGTTTCAAAGTAGAGGTTTGCATGGCAATTTGGACTCGACCACTCACTCTAGAAGTACTCAACGAGCGCTCAGTGAAAACATTAGCGGAATGGCTAGAAATTCGATTCACAGAAATTGGGGAAGATTTTCTCAAAGCCACTATGCCCGTCGATCAGCGCACGGTTCAACCGATCGGTTTATTACACGGTGGCGCCAATTGTGTACTGGCTGAAACCATCGCTAGCACAGCGGCGAATTGTTGTGTCCCCCCTACGCATTATTGTGTAGGCATCGAAATCAACGCAAACCATATTCGTTCAGCACGCAGTGGAATTGTAACGGGAATTAGCAAACCCATTCATCTAGGCACTTCAACACAAGTATGGAATACAGATATTTACGATGAAAACGGCAAACAAACCTGCGTCTCAAGAATGACCATGGCAGTCATAAAAAAGTAATTAATGCTGAAAAAAGATCTTAATCCCATCAAGAAACATCTGTATCGCAATCGTGGTCAATATCATACCCATCAACCGCTCAATACCCACTAATCCTTTCTTACCCAATAATTTCATCAAAAAGGTAGAAAGTAGCAAGATGCCTAAGCTAATAACAGAAGCAATAATCACCGCTAAAAACCACAGTTTCATTCGAGTGGGTTCTTCCGTTGAAAAAATAATAACCGTCGCAATAGCTGATGGCCCTGCCATTAAAGGAATAGCCAAAGGCACTATAAAGGGTTCACCCTCTAAAACATCATCTTTAGCCTGATCTTTCAGAGGAAAAATCATTCGAAGTGCAATAATAAATAAAATAACCCCACCAGAAATGAGTAGGGCTGAATGGGAAATATGAAGCCCATTTAACATATCATCGCCAAAAAATAATGACACAGCTAATATAATAAATGCAAAAAACATTTCACGAATAATAATAAAGATACGACGCTTTGGTGTTATATCTTTTAATAACGATAAAAACACTGGCACATTACCCATCGGATCCATCACTAAAAATAATGTCATTACTGCTGTAAATAGCGTCATAATTACTCCTAAAACAAGGGGGGCAATTCACGTTGTAAACGTCCACGCTCCCGCGTCATATTCCCTGATAAAATAAAACCGGTTAATTGATCATCACTACTATAGCACAATGCTTGAAAATCAGATGCCTCACCCGATACTTTCCAATGAGTATTTTCAGCATTGATTGGCTGTGCAATGACAAAAGGACAAATCGTTGTTTTTAAAGCCACTGGCATTGCTGGAAATTGTACGGGTGTTTTTTCAGAGGCTAAGGTTTTGGCCAAGGCGCGTGCACTTTGTAATAATGGAGCCACATACTGATATAAACTATTGTTAATTTTTGCACAATCACCCAGTGCATAAATATGTTCAACGCTCGTTTGCAAATAATGATCGACGATAATTCCAGTATCGGTATTGATATCAGTACCTTGAGTCAGCTTGGTATTTGCTTGGATCCCAATAGCTGATAATACAATTTCAGCCTCACATTCACTGCCATCCCGCATGGTTAATCGATACCCATTCTTAACTTTATTCACTTGTTGAACTTGTTGATTAAAATGCCATCGAACTCCTGCTGTTGCGAGTGCATTTGCTAAAACATTCCCCATGTGCTCCGTTAATAAATCGTAGAGGGGATAGGATTCCATCGCTATCACATCCACCTCATACCCTGAACTCACCAGATCATTGGCAAATTCACATCCCACCAAACCAGCACCGATAATCGCCACTTTGGTTTTTCCTTTTAAGGCTTCTCTAAATTGACCATAAGCTGCAAGATCGTTGACTGAAAAAATCTCAGGGTTTGCATCACCTACCCACCGAGGAGGAATAGGCGAAGAGCCAAGCGCTAAAATGGCATCCCTGTAGTGTATTTTTTTCCCTTCTATAACAATTTCTTTGTCCAGTGAATTGATCTGTTGAACAGCAGTGTGTGTTAAAATTTCAGCATTTAATTGTTGAGCCATATCCGGGGCAGAAAAGGTGATCAAAGAGTGTACGTCCTTCTGTTGAGCCAAGGCTGTGGACAATAGGGGTTTGGAATAAAAACTGCCATCACTTTGGGTGATGATGGTGAGAGGGGTTTGCGTATCAAGCTTCCGAAACTCTTTGGCTAGCATATAGCCAGCTAATCCACTGCCAATGATAACAACGGGAGCACTCACCTGATCACCTATGATAAAAATCTAAGGTCGCTGAATTTCGATCATCAGTATACACTAGCTTATCCTGATCTTGCCCACCGACATTACATATATAAATAATATTTTGGAGACTACTATTATACACCATTGGTATAACCATGCAACTTGTAAAGACGCTCCGAATCGTATTATCCACCCGTTTAGAATAGGGGTCTGAAAGGGTAGGTCGAGCAATAATATTAAAAACGGCATAGCCCCCCTCTCGGATAACACCTCGGATATTTTGGATATGTTCCTGAGGCAGCAGATGAAAAGGCACAGAATTTCGATGATTATAAACGTCGACCACCACCACATCATATGTCTGCTTTGTATACTTCAGGAATTTACGCGCATCGTCTGCAATGAATTCCCCATTTATTTTTTTAAGAAAGTTTTGTTTCACCACATCAAGAATATTTTGATCAATATCGTTATATACAAAGCGATTTCCATAAGTGTTTTCCGCTGACAAAGTAAAGCCACCCGCACCGATGACCAATATATCTTTATTTTTTAAGTTCAATTCTTCAAATAAAATGTGTTTAATTTTTTCGATGTATAAAAAACCTTTATTATTACTATCCACAAAAGAAGAGGGCGAATCGTTTACCACAAAAAGTTTCCCCATCCGACCATCTGAATTCACATAAGGATCCACAAGCTGATAAGAATTATAGTCGTTAGTTTTAATAAACATGCGTTTTTCAAAATCGATATTAAAGACATAAACCAGATAGATTAATGAGCCAATAAAAATATAATACCAAAATTTAGACATTTTAAATGTTGTGAGGGAAATGATAATAATAATCAAACTACAAAAATTGACCATCAATGTCCAAGCTACGCCAAAGCAATTCATCAACACTGCTGCAGTCAATATTGCACCTAAAAATGAACCCAAAGTACTTAAGCTCAAGGCTTTACCACTGATGGTTCCTATATGATGTTCATATTTAAATAAATTTGTCGTAATAGGCACTGTTTGACCCAGAAAATAAATGAGAGGTGCTGTAATTAAAAATAAATAAATAATTAATCCTATCAGAGCATTAGTGGTAATAGAAAATGCAAAAAAATTAAAAAACAATCTGATAAATAAATAAGACAGCCCAATACCGAGAAAAATTGCCGCTAGAGTGAAATTTCGTCGTAAAATAGACGTATAGTTTTCTCTATAAAACCCGCCCCGATAATATCCTAGCGCTAAAAAGAGCAGGAAAATTCCGATAATCAAACTCGTCACAATAATACTGTTGCCAACCACAGGAATCATTTGCCTTATGGTCAGAATTTCCACTGATATGGAGATAAATCCTTCGAGAAAAATGATCAGAAATAAACTAATCCATCCTAACTGAGCTTCTTTACTGTCTTGCATCCATTGCATCCTTCGTGAACAGCATCCACCAAAATTTTTACATGATCTGGAGAAACACCGTTATGAATTCCATGACCTAAATTAAATATATGCCCTGGATGTGCCCCAAAACTCGAGAGTATGGATTTAACCTCAGCACGTATTTCTTCTGGTGATGCATATAAAAACATAGGGTCCATATTTCCCTGTAAAGCCACTTTACTACCCACTCGCTGACGTGCATTTCCCATATCAATAGTCCAATCAATTCCAACCCCATCACAACCCGAATCAGCAATTTTTTCTAACCACTGATGCCCATTTTTGGTAAATAATATGATAGGGATATCCGGCTCAGCAGACTTTAGCCTTTCTACAATTTTTTTCATATAGGCCAAGGAAAAATCCTGATAAGAAGCGGTATTCAATACTCCACCCCATGAATCAAATATTTTTAGTGCTTGAGCTCCTGCTCTCACTTGGGCCAATAAATAAGCACTCACCGCCTCTGATAAGACCTGCAATAAATGATGTAAGAGAGTTGGCTTTTCATAGAGCATCCGTTTAATGCTGGCAAAATCTTTGGATGAACCACCTTCGATCATATAAGTGGCAAGGGTCCAGGGACTTCCTGCAAAACCGATCAAAGGGACGCTTCCGGCCAGAGCACTACGAGTCAATTTGATAGCCTCATAAACATAAGACAAGGAATCTTCCGAAGGAAGCTGAAGTCGCAAAATATCCTTTTCAGTTTGTAGGGGTTTTTGAAAACGAGGTCCCTCACCCTGCTCAAAATACAAGCCCAAACCCATCGCATCAGGTATCGTTAAAATATCTGAGAAAATAATCGCCGCATCTAAATCAAATCGATTAAGCGGCTGCAAAGTAATTTCACAAGCCACTTCGGGCGATTTGCACATGTCCAAAAAACCACCCATCTTCTCACGAATAGCCCTATACTCCGGCAAATAACGCCCGGCCTGCCGCATAATCCATACTGGCGTATAATCCACAGGCTCTCGCCTCAAGGCTTTTAAAAAGGTATCGTTTAATAATTGATTCATCAAAACATAATATCATAAATAATCAATCACGTTTAGCCTCCCCCCTCAGGGGAGAGGTGCCTCGAAGGGACGGAAGGGGGGACAAATATATTCCCCAGTCAATAATTAACTTAGATTGACATTTAAAATGCAGAAGCATATCGTCGATACCTGAGGTGGCAGTATGTTAGCAAAAATTTCACTCTCAGAAATGCTCGCTGAAATGGACAGTAACTGTGAACTATTCGATCGAGGCGATGCCGACCATCAGAATTTCTATCGATTTATTTCCTATATCATACCTATCGAAAAAGAATTAAATGCTGATAACATCGACCTAAAATTACCTTCACTACACATTATCGTAGTAGCCATCGCGAATCTGAAACTAGAAGAGAACAAATCACTCCTAGGCATAAAAATAAAAACTTCCTGGTTTGAAAGCTTACCAGAATACATCACAGAAAAAGTAAAGGAAAAAATTGAAGCTTTACAAACAAGCGCAACAGTCACACCTCCAACAGAAACAAAATCAGCACCCATTAACATCAGAACCTCACCAAAACGCCCACTATCTGATGAGTACAAAGCTCAAAAAAAATCACCCCCAGAAAAACCAACGAAGAAAAATTCTTTTTTACAGGATAAATTTTCGTTTGTAAAGAACATGGGTAAACGAGGCGATAAACGCACAGCGCTCTCAAATGAAGCTGAAAATAAAAATAATGTAAAGTGATTTTTTAATTGCTTAGAAAAGTGCAGCCAATCCAAATGTTAAAGTATTTTGAACAGTTGATTTTCTTTCATGTTCGTATTCACTAAAAAAATCCAAACCAGGCATTAGTCGATAATAGGGTCTTAGCATATATCGCATTTCACTTAAGCCAGAATGTGTTGCGGCAATGCCTCGTACACCTAAGCGAATAAAAAAATTATTGGTAATTTGTGTATCACGCGATAATTCAACATCTAATTTTGCACTACTACCGTCCGAATATCCTCTCATATGCAAATCGATAAAATAAGGCAACAATCCTTCCACACCTATCCCAACTTGCCAAGAAGGTGATGAAGAAGGACGATAAACATAATTCACCCCACCTTTAATGGCCCAAAATTGATTCAAAAGATGCCAATAGAAAATATCAACATCGGCATTCTCCACACTAGCTTTAATAATTTCTGCGTCATTAATAAATAATTCAAGCTTATGATAATCCTTGCCATATAATCCCTTAAAGCTAATGCGTTGTGCATTATTAAAAGGATCAACACCAATATCTAAATAATTCGCGAACCATAATTCCGTAGCATGTGCCATCGGATGCTTAACTAAAGATTGATCAATAGGCCTTGTTTTATCGATTCGTACGATGGGCCTATTTCTAAACTGTGTTTGCTGTTCAATATGTTGTGCTTGTGCATTTTTCTGAGTGATATCTAAAAGCGTATTATATTGAAAAACGCGCGACATCCCTGACACCATGTGATAAAGCAAATGACAATGAAAGAACCATTGACCACTAGCATCCGTATCCACATCTGCTGTCATTGTAGCGCCTGGTGCTACATCAATAGTATGTAAGAGTGGATCGTAAGCACCCTGCCCCTTACGTAAAATAAACCAATGACCATGAATATGCATAGGATGATGCATCATGGAAGTATTTTTGAATACAAATCGATATCGCTTCCCCGGTTTTAAAACAATTGGATGTGCTTTATATTCAGGTAGACCATTAATAAACCATATAAATCGATCCATATAACCAAATAATTCCATGTTTATCACACCTTCAACAGGTTTAGTGGGATCATTGGTTTTAACGGTGGCAATCATTTTTTCATATTTTGTACCTGGTGTTGTTTTGTAAGATGAAGTAGTCGCTAAAATTTTATCACCAACGGTTGTAGATTCAGTCGGCATATCCATGTTCATCTTGTGATGAGCAGACATGTGATGCCCCATCATCGACATCATTTCTCGAGTTACAGGTAATGGTTCAGGAAATGTTTTTACATCTTGGTAGTTCATCTTCTGCTGAGGTGAAGTTAGTAAAGCACCATAAGCAGCGCCCACAGTATCCATGGATTCAGCATAAATAATATAGGGTTCATTTTTTTGAATTTTCACCAACACGTCGTAAGTTTCGCCTGGCGCAATGGTAAAATCGTTGAGCATATAAGGTTTTACATCATTACCTTGAGCATGCACCATCTGCATAGGAGTACCCGGTATTTTAACATGAAAAATAGTACTACCCCCAGCACCTATAAATCGCAATCGAACAACATCTCCTATTTTCACCGGCGCCCTCCAAGGAGAAGTTTTTGGCTGACCGTTTAACAAAAACGCATCAAAGGCCACATCGCTAATATCGTAAATACTCATGCGCATTTGCTGCATCATTTTATAATCATCAACTAATTGTTTCCGTTCATCTTGATTTGCTTTTCGATAATCATGAAAAAATTTCACCAGAGATGGCTGTAATGGGAATTGTGAAGAATAATAGGAACCTTCTTTCTTAAGATGAGAAAGTATTTTATCGGGATGCGTGTTACTCCAATCTGACAAGACAACCACATAATCTTTGGTATATTTATAGGGAGGCGCTTTAGGAGGATCAATTAAAAAAGCACCATATAATCCTTGCTGTTCTTGAAGCCCAGCATGCGCATGGTACCAATAGGTACCTGCCTGATGAAGTTTAAACTGATAAGAAAATACACCACCAGGTGGAATTCCTTTTTGCGTAATTCCCTCAACACCATCTGCTTGCCAAGGCACCAAAATTCCATGCCAATGTATGACTGTTTTTTTATCAAGTTTATTATGAACATTAATGGTGACATGATCACCTGCTTTAAAATGCAAGGTAGGCGCTGGAATTTGATGATTAACAGCGATAGCTTTCCTAGCTTTACCAGTATAATAAACGGTTTTATAGGCGACTTCTAAATTAACAACTTGATTCGCAGAAAAAGCATTGGGTACAAAAAAAAAGGCAAGCATGAAAATCGTAAATACCCTTTTCACTCTACAAGCTCCCTCACTTATTTGACGTATCGCAGTCTTAAAGCGTTAGCAACTACTGAAACTGAACTTAAACTCATGGCCAATGCACCAATCATTGGACTCAGCAAAATTCCAGTCCAAGGATACAAGATTCCTGCTGCAATTGGAATACAAACAATATTATATATAAATGCCAACACTAAATTTTCTCGAATATTACGCATGACTTTTTTACTCAATTGTCTTGCACGCACAATACCACCTAGGTCACCTTTGACTAAGGTAATACTCGAACTTTGCTTCGCCACATCGGTTCCTGTACCCATAGCGATACCAATATCAGCTTGAGCTAAAGCAGGCGCATCGTTGATGCCATCTCCTGCCATCGCAACAATTAATCCATCTTGTTGTAATTTTTTTACGATAACATTTTTTTGAGTCGGCAATACTTCAGCCTCTACATCAACAATACCCAATTTTTTAGCAATGGCATTTGCTGTCGTACGATTAGCCCCCGTCACCATCACAATATGAATACCCTCTTTGGCTAATAAATGTAAAGCTGAGGCAGTAGAATCTTTAATAGTATCACTCACACTAATTATTCCAGCCACTTGTGTTTCTACCACAACATAAATTACTGTCTCACCTAATTGACGCAATTCTTCAGCTTTATTTTCCAATGATTTGAGAGAAATATTGAGAGCCTCAACTAATTTGACATTCCCCAATGCAATTTTTTTATTTTTGTAAACACCAGTGACACCTTTGCCTATCTCCGCTGAAAAATCGCTTATCCTTTCCAAATTAATATTTCGATCTTTTGCTGCTTTCACTATGGCACTGGCCAATGGATGCTCACTTTGATTTTCCAAACTTGCAGCCATCAATAAAATTTGATCCTCATAAAATCCTACAGCAGGAATAATATTATTTACTCTGGGTTTTCCTTCAGTGAGCGTTCCTGTTTTATCAACTACCAGCGTATTTACTTTTTCAATACCTTCTAAACATTCTGCATTTTTTATCAAAACACCCATTTGAGCGCCCCGACCCATTCCAACCATCACTGACATGGGTGTGGCTAATCCGAGTGCACAGGGACATGCAATAATTAATACCGAAATTGCAGAAATTAAACCATAGCTCATTGAAGGTGAGGGACCCAAAAATGTCCAGCCTAATAAAGTCATTATCGCAACAAATAAAACCACTGGCACAAAATATCCAGAAATAACATCCGCTAGTCGTTGGATTGGTGCTCGTGAACGCTGCGCTTCAGAAACCAGATTAACAATTTGCGCAAGCAGGGTGTCTTTGCCCACATGTTCTGTCCTTAAAATAAAACTTCCATTCAGATTGAGGGTACCCCCAATTACTTTTGATCCAATAACTTTTTCAACAGGAATAGATTCACCACTAATCATAGACTCATCAACAGAACTATGTCCTTCAACGACCTCACCATCAATAGGAACTTTTTCCCCTGGACGTACACGCAAATAATCACCTAGTTGAACATCTTCTAAAGCGATATCCGTTTCAATATTATTCTTTATTCGTCGCGCCATTTTCGGCGATAAATCAAGTAATGCTCGCAAAGCATTTCCAGTCTGCTCTCTAGCTTTTAATTCTAACACTTGCCCCATCAATACCAAGGCAGTGATAACACTTGCCGCTTCAAAATAAAGATCAACCTGACCATTGTGTCCACGAAAAATAGGTGGAA
This sequence comes from uncultured Gammaproteobacteria bacterium, assembly GCA_964651735.1. Classification (GTDB taxonomy): domain Bacteria; phylum Pseudomonadota; class Gammaproteobacteria; order CAZYYU01; family CAZYYU01; genus CAZYYU01. The sequence continues at coordinate 100,619 of CAZYYU010000003.1, forward strand.
ATAATCCTGGAAAAAATAATCCTACAATACTGTAACCATAAGCAATCAACACTCCTAAAGCAATGAGTGTAAACATGTTTAAATGCCGGTCAACAAGGGATAAATAGCCTCGTTTTAACAAGGGCCAACCTGCCCACATCACCACTATTGTCGCAAAAATAAATTGAATCCAAGGAGACAATAGTGCTGAAATTAGAGGAATAGAGAGAAAAACACTTAGCCAAAAACGCCGCGACATATCAATTAATTCTTTATTCACCACGACATCTGCCATGACTTTCTTAGGTTCTAAAGTCATACCGCAAATTGGGCAGCTTCCAGGATGTTCACGAGCAATTTCTGGGTGCATCGGACAAATATAGATTTGTTGTGACATTCAACATTTTCCTTCGCAATAAAAAAGAGGTCAAATTCTAAAATAGAAAATGACCTCTGTACAAGTACTGACAAGAATTAGTAATTTATAATCTTGCTAATACTTTTAGCACGACGTACCCAAAAGCTCACTTGCTTTTGTGAAGGTAGTTGTTTAACGTAATGACGTTTTTGATTCAACGACTTCATCTTTTTGCAAAGCGCTTCTGGTTTTGTACGAGCCAATTGTTTTAAATTTTCAATTCCACAACATTGCAGAAGATTTGAAAATTGACCACCGATACCTCGAATACGAGTAAAATCAGTAGCGGCTACCCATTGAGTAAATTTCTTAACAGGCACACCAATCTTACGAGCAATAGAATTTCGATCATTTAATCTAGTTGCTTTTTTAAGCAATGAATATGTTGATCTAATTCCACATCGGCTTAACTTACTGGCAAAACTCTTTGTTATGCCTTGAATTTCAGTTAGCTTTGTCATTTCTACACTCCTTTGTTATATAGTGTAAAGAAAGTATAGACTATCCCTAAAAGACGGTGTCGAGCCACTACCAGACTGCTTAAACTCAGAGTTCAGGCAACCAATGCAAGGTACTGGCGACTTGAAAAAATATCACTAATATAGCACCCAGAATTGTTATGATAAGCAAGGGCTTACCGCCAGGTACTTTGAAAACCATGTCCCGATTTTCTTTATACCGAGCTTTCCAAATCATTAATGGCGGCAAAATACCATATAAAACCGCTACGAATACACCAGCGTAACTGATCGCTAATACAAAACCTGAAGGGAAAAAGATTGAAAATAAAAAGGGAGGAATTAAGGTTAATAAAATTAATTTCACTCTCCCTTTAAGATCCTTTTTAATTTGCAAGCCATCTGATAGAAAATCCATTACACTTAACACAACCGCGACAAAAGAAGTCACTAAAGCAAAAAATGAAAAACTGCCAACAATGGATGAGATCCACGCACGTCCTGAAAATTGATGGATGGCATGTGTCAGACCGGCCACAGGATGTGATCCCTGAGCAATGGCGACTAATCCAAACTCGCCGGAATTAGGTAACACGCCTAAAATTACAAATTCCCACAAACTATAAAATAACAAGGGAACCATACTTCCCACAATTAAAATGCGTAACAACCTAGGAAGGCTATTTTCCAAATACACTCTCAAGCTCGGAACAATGATATGTGAAGTAAAAGAAAGCACAACAACAGGAACAGCAGCCAATAAATATTTAGGCTGACCTTCAATCAAATGTTCAAATTGCACATGTGGACTCACAAAAAATACCAGTGCCAAATATGAGGCAATTAATCCAATCATCAGAAAGCGATTCAAATAATCAACTAACCATGCTCCAAAAAATACAATAGCACCAAAAAATATGGCAAAAACAAAAGCGCCCCATTGCCCTTGCGTCTCTGTTACAGCCTCACTGGTGAATATTTTCGCAAGTAATGATCCTCCGGCAGACATATATGCCGCAGCTACAGAATACATTAATAATAAGAACGAACACCAACTAATAATTTGTCCAAATGCCCCCAATCGTTTTTTAGCCATGGAAATAATATTGGATTCCAAATTTTCTTCATAAAGATTGGCTTCTAACAAGAAAAGTAAAGTCACTAACATATAGGCAAAGCAAATTAAAAAGAGCCCCATTGAACCAATAAAACCACCTACACCCGTTGTGATAGGAAGTGCCAACATACCAGCACCAATCGAAGTTCCTGCAACTAAAAGTATTCCGCCAATGGTTTTGTTGTCATACAGTTTCATAAGCTCGCTTCACATGTTGTTGTAAATATTGGCCGGTGTAGGAGTTTTGCATTTCCATCACCTTCTCGGGTGTTCCAGTGGCTATCACCTTTCCCCCTCGATCGCCCCCCTCTGGCCCCAAATCGATAATCCAATCCGAAGCATACACTACATCTAAATTATGTTCGATAATAATGATGGTATTTCCTTGATCACGCAAACGGTGTAATACTGTCAATAATTGTTTGATATCATGAAAATGTAAGCCTGTCGTGGGCTCATCTAAGATATACAACGTATTTCCCGTATCTCGTCGCACTAGTTCTCGAGCTAATTTCACTCGCTGTGCTTCACCACCTGACAAGGTTGGCGCACTTTGGCCCAAATGAACATAGGATAATCCCACATCGACAAGAGTTTGCAATTTTCTCGATAATTGCGGAACATTTTTAAAAAATTCCAACGCTTCTTCAACAGATAATTCCAGAATTTCGTGAATATTTTTTCCTTTGTAACGAATTTCCAAGGTTTCACGGTTATAACGTTTCCCTCGACACACATCACATTCCACATAAATATCCGCCAAAAAATGCATTTCCACTTTGATCATGCCATCGCCTTCGCACGCTTCGCAACGACCACCTTTTACATTAAAACTAAAACGTCCCACATTATACCCACGCGCTCTAGACTCCGGCGTACCTGCAAACAAATCACGAATCACCGTAAAAATACCTGTATAGGTTGCAGGATTTGATCGTGGAGTTCGACCGATAGGTGATTGATCTACGGCAACGACTTTATCCAGATGCCCAAGTCCTGTTATATTTTCATAAGGTCCTGGTTCCATCAATGTTGCACCGTTTAATTCACGGGCAGCAATAGGATATAAAGTATCATTAATTAAACTGGATTTACCAGAACCGGAAACACCGGTAATACAAGTCATAATTCCAATGGGAATATCCACACTCACATTATTTAAATTGTTACATGTCGCACCAATTAATTTCAGTTGTTTTTTGACATCCCTAGGCAGTCGATTTTTGGCAATATGCACCTGCATTTTTCTGGATAAATATTGCCCTGTGAGCGATGCTTTATTTTTAATAATTTGAGCAGGTGTTCCTTGTGCAACAACTTTACCACCATGCACACCCGCACCCGGACCAATATCAACAACATGATCTGCAATTAAAATCGCATCCTCATCATGCTCCACAACAATAACTGTATTTCCTAATTCACGCAGATGAATTAACGTTTTTAATAATCGTGCATTATCCCGCTGATGTAATCCAATGGAAGGCTCATCTAAAATATACATAACACCCATCAAACCAGAACCGATCTGACTAGCCAAGCGTATCCGTTGCGCTTCCCCGCCGGATAAAGTTTCTGCGCTTCTCGCTAAGGTTAAATAATCCAAACCCACGCTTACTAAAAATTGTAAGCGCGCATTAATTTCAATCAGAATTTTTTTAGCAATTTCTCCACGACGTCCTGTCATTTTAATTTTTTGAAAAAATTCCAAAGCACGACCTATCGATAAATCTGCCACTTGCGGCAAATTCATATTTTCAAAAAAGACATGTCTGGCTTCTACTCTCAAACGCGCACCACCACATTTTTCACAAGCACGCGTCGTCAAATATTTTGCAAGCTCCTCTCGTACCGCTTGAGATTCCGTTTCATGATAGCGTCGACTCATGGTATTTATCACGCCTTCAAAGCTATGCTCTCGATGACGCGCCTTTCCTCTGTCACTCATATAAACAAAATCAATTTCTTCATCACCACTGCCAAATAAAATAATATCTTTAATCTTTTGCGGTAATTCTTCAAAAGGAGTTTCAACATCAAAATCATAGTGTTTTGCCAAGGAAGTCATCATCTGAAAATAATAAAAACTGCGTCGATCCCAACCACGAATTGCACCACCCGCTAAACTTAAACTGCTATCCACAACGACTTTTTTTTCATCAAAGGATTGATCCGTTCCCAAACCATTACAGGCCTCACAAGCACCCAGAGGATTATTAAAAGAAAATAATCGAGGCGCCAATTCTTTCAAACTGTAGCCACAAATTGGACAGGCAAATTTTGAAGAGAAAATTTGATCAGGAATTTCTGGATGATCCATCTGAGCAATACTCACAAGACCATCAGTAAGTTGCAAGGCTGTTTCTAATGATTCAGCAAGACGCTGCTGTAAATCCGCCCGAACTTTAACACGATCCACCACCACATCAATCGTATGCTTTTTTCTCAACTCCAACTTCGGCAGTTGATCCAAATCCACCACCACACCATTAATTCGCGCCCGCACAAAACCTTTACTACGTAATTCTTGTAATAATTGCTCATGCTCACCTTTACGATTCTGTACGATAGGTGCCAAAACCATCAGCTTAGTCTCTTCAGGCATGGCTAAAATAATATCCACCATCTGAGTAATAGTCTGAGCCTCAAGGGTAATCTTATGTTCAGGACATTGAGGCTGACCCGCCCGAGCAAATAACAAACGTAAATAATCGTAAATTTCAGTGATGGTCCCCACCGTGGATCGAGGGTTATGCGAAGTCGCTTTTTGTTCTATAGAAATTGCGGGTGATAAGCCTTCGATATGATCCACATCTGGCTTAGACATCATCGACAAAAACTGCCGAGCATAGGACGATAAGGATTCAACATAACGTCTTTGCCCTTCAGCATATAAAGTATCAAAAGCCAAGGAAGACTTTCCAGATCCTGAAAGCCCAGTAATAACAATCAATTTATCTCGAGGCAAGTCAAGGTCAATATTTTTTAAATTATGAGTGCGCGCACCACGAATACGTATTTGGGACATGGGTTCACCGTTTTTATGTGAACCCTAATGGTAAACTTAAGCCCTTCTAATGACAACTCTTATCTATGCATTGGAGATGAAGACGAAGAGACATTATCAAATTCTACAGATTCATAAGGATTAATGCCCTCTAAATCTTCTACGTCCCCTGGACCAGCATCTTCTTTTGAGAATTCTACGGATTGAAGAGGATCAAACGCTTCTAAATCAGGTACATCAGGTTCTACATCATCTTGATCTTGATCTTCATCATATCCTTCACTATCTTCCTCACTTCCTTCTTCATCTTGATCGGCTTCAAAAGCTTCTTCATCCTGAGGTATAACGGTTGCTGCTTCTAACCCAGCATCTTCTTCGATAGCTTCAAGCAGTTCAGGCTTACGATGAAACTCAACTAAGTCTTCAGGTCTTTTTGCAGTTAGCAGAAACTCAGGACTTCTAAACTCTTCTTCTTGAGCTTGCCGCGCATCATCTACAGCATCAAAGTCAGCAAATTCTTCCCCAAAGCTCTCCGCTAAACCAGGAAATCCTTTTCCATCAACAGCTCCTAAGACAAAAGAGAAACTCTCATTTTTAGATCGATCTCCAAAAAACGAAGCTCCACTGAAAGCTCTACCCTCTTCTCGAGAATCACTCTGAGGCCTATCACCCTTAATTAGACTCTTTTTCACAGATCCCATATTTACACTTGCTAAAGATGCTAGGTAAACATCAATCAGCCCATCATTCTGAGGCGTATCAACTCTAGGAGTACCCTTTTTCGCAGATCCGCGTCTTTCACTCTGCGGTGTTTTAACTTTAGAAGTTAATGCTGCATCGTCTAACATTTGACGATGATTCTTTTTAGTGGATCCCGGTTTTTCACTTTGTGGAGTTTTGACTCTCGGAAGAGTCTCTGTATCGTGAGGTGTCTTAGGTCCTGCCAAAAGGGAGGCCTGATCTACTCCAAGTAAAGGAGAATCAAACTCTCTTGGCTTAGGACTATGCCCTAATATCTCAGCAATCTCTGGTTGAGGAGAAGCCAGACTCCTGTTTGAACCTACTTTGTAAAATTTAGATAAATCTATCCGCCCCGAATCATTTCCACCCCTTAATTTCGAAACTTGAACTGGATTTAGCGCGAATGAAGAGGAAGAAGTATGAGGATGAGGATGACTAAGACTAGCCTGTTTTTTATCACCAAAAATATCAGGACTTCGAGTGGCTGGGGAGCCATAAAATCTGGATAACACATCAGGAGAATCTAGCGGATTCTGACTAGGCTTAGGAAGTTCGCTCTTAACAGGAGAAGACAAAGATTGTTGAACAAATGCAACTGTACTCACTTCAGATGAATCTTTAGTGGGTGGAGCTGCTAAGATTTGTTGTTCTTCTTCCTTAAGTGTGAATGGAAGTACAGCGACGATAGGCTGAGAATCTTTAGCGAGTGGACTTGTTAGAGGTTCTAGAAGTTCTTTTTCACCTTCCTCTTCACTATCTAGAGATTCATCATCTACCTTATTTTCTCCATCATCTTGAGGAATAGTAAAGGGTAAAACAGCGACTAAGGGCTTAGAAGATTGGTGTGCATCCTTCTGTTTAACAGAGTTTGAATGTATAGAGGATATATCACAATCACCTAAAGACTTTGGAGCATCGCTAGACTTCTCTTCTTGATGAAGTGATTTATCTTTTTTTGGCTTTTTCGCTTTACTGCTGTGACTCTGACTGAACTCTTGACTCTTCGAAAGCTTTTGACTCTTTTTGCTAGATCGAGAAGCATCTACTTGAGTCGATTTACGTGAATCCTCTTCAATATCAGTCTCTTCTTCAACACTCTGCTCAAAAGCACTCAGTTCTTTCATGTTAAGATCTGGAGGTAAATCGATATGAAATAATGCAAATAATTTTTTAAATACTTCAAAATCCAATAAAATCCGTTTAATCCAACTACCGATACTTTTGGATTCAACTTTCAACTTAGCAAATAAATCAGGCTCATCTTTATACAACTGAGCAAGGGTTTCATCAGATAATTCAAATTGCTTTGCAAAATAGATGGCATGGTAAAGCACTTCAGAGGTAACAAGATCTTTATCACCACTTTCAAATATTTTTTTCACCAGCATTTGTGGTGCATAAAAACATTTGCCAGTTTCATTGATTAGCTCGAGGGCTTTATCTTCCTCCTCCTTCAAAAATACAGTAAACATATAATAAACACCTTCGAGGTATTTAGACATATCTTTTAATAATTGTTTCCTAATTTTTTTATTAGTCCAATAGCTTTTAATTTTTTCTGTATCTTCGTCATCAAATTCAACAACCGCATCATCTGCTACTTCTAACAGATCTAATTCTTCTAAGATCTTTTTGGTAGGTTGTACTGCCATTTTTTACTCTCCTTAAAAAGTCACACTCTCTGATAATGACAAATTCATCTGTTATAGAAACAGTGAATCGTCACCAGCATTTTCCTTTCCACCCTCATTAATTAATTTAGAGAATTCTTCCCCATCCCCATCCCCATGCTCAGTCACTGGCGGTAAGTCAGGTGCACTCTCAGGTTTCAATACAGTAGGTTTTGGAAGCTCACTTTTAGTCTCAACAACAGCAGTGGGTGGAACAACTTCTTTTAACTGAGTAGGCTCAGGTCTTCCTTTAGGTCTGGAGGCGGCTGAAGCTGCTCCCTGTCTCTTTTTCGAAATAGCCGGCGGACGCTGCTGCGTCTTCAAATCTCTAGGTGCCAAACTATCTCTTACACCATGTGAACTCAACGATTTATTAGGATCTACTTTGTCAGTAGATACATTTAAATTCGCCGATTTATTTAAAGCTCTCTGCGCTCTATCTTCCCAAATCTTGTCGTATATATCTTTTAATACATCATCATACTCTGGTTTATAACCTTCAATAGTAGACAATTCCGCTTTTTGTGTAGCCGTTTTCATAAATGTAGTTACTTTAACAATAAATTCATAGAGTTGCTTAAAGTAAGCTGTACTATAATCTCGTAATCCATCCCACTCAGGTTTGCCCTCTATTGCAAAAAAAGTTTTATCAAAATGGATTTGATAAATACTGATAACAACCTTATAAAGAGTTGTTAAATATTCACCGGGAGTAGACGCTTTTTCAGGCTCAAGCATTCGGGGTCTATGATCATCTTTAGCCACCAATTTGGTTGCTTTATTGCATTCATCTATCGTTGTGCTTAAGAGATGGATCTCATGAGGAGAAAAATTATCAATCTCTGGGATAAGAGTTTTCCATCTGCTTAAAATAGTATCTAATATCCCAGACACCAGAGCATCCGAAGGGTGTTTTGCTTTGACATCGGCAAAGAGCTCATGGATAGGTGTGTTGATTTCTGGATTCACTAATTTTTCAAATAACCCTGTGATAACCGCTTTTTGCTCCTCACTCAACTTATCATTTTCAGCGTTTTCATTTAATAACAATTGGAAACCGAAGGTTAAATGACTAATAACACTATCTAAAAACAATGCCGTATTTTGAAGATGTCGCACATCTTTTAAAAGAAGGGATTGTAAATCCGCTAAAAACTTAAACACACGAATATGATTGTTTTCATCTTTAGCTAAATCATTGAGCGCTAATTGCAAATGATATACAACATTCAGCTTAAATTTACTCACAATTGCTTTAAGCTTCATTAGCTCATGTCCAAAGGTCCCTTTATCAATATTGAGTTGTGACTCATTCATCGATTGGTTTCCGTATTTTATTACGGTCGCCTCTAATTTGTTTTTTTCTCGAACAAAACTTTCACGGGATCTTTCTGAAACCGCAAGCGCACCTTCTAGACGTTTTATTTCTCCCATCAATTTTTTATTCGTACGATCTAGGTGTTCCAATGCATAAAGTACGATGTGAGCATCGTTTCTTTTAATAAAATCCTCAATAAAGAGTGTTAATTTATTTTTTGTAACTATTCCATCATCTTTTCGTGACTCTTCCACAAGCGATTTAAGATTAAACATCACTAGATAAAATTGATTTTGAGACTTATCAGTGCCCTTTTCATAGGCGGCTAATTGTTTATGAAGTTTATCAATAGCAGCTCTGGTATTCGGATAGGCCGCAGCATCGAACTCGAAACCCTTTCCAAAATCTGAGCCTTTTAATCTCATTGTCTTGGGATGATAGTCAAAATTATTATGAATTGCTAAGCAAAGATTTTTGACAGTCGTTTCATAATCCAGAGTAATGCTACTCCCTTTATATATAGGATCTGTCAATAAGGGTTGAGTTTGAGTTGTTTCAGCAGGTTTGTTTGACATTTTGTTTCCTCCTTGTATTAAATAATTAATGTCCCTTTAAGAGGCAAGCATCATACCTAATTTAAACCCGAATATCTACCATAGAATAAACCCAAACAATGATCTCATTTTTGCCCAACCATATCAACACCCCCTCAAACAATGCAAGACGATATAAGCTTGTGATAGAATCTCATGATGAATTATTTAGTGCCAACCCTTTCAATTGCCTCAATTTATGCCTTCAGAATGCTCGGCTTATTTATGATACTCCCCGTTTTCGCTATTTTGGGGCATCAATACCAAGATGCCACTCCATCGCTCATCGGCGCAGCCTTAGGTGCTTATGGGCTCACTCAAGCGTTATTACAGATGCCCTTTGGCATCCTATCAGACCGTTTTGGTCGAAAATCCATCATCATCGTTGGACTCATCATTTTTGCTCTAGGCAGCCTCATCGCCGCCAGTGCAACAAGTATCTATACTGTGATCATCGGGCGTGCCATTCAAGGCGCTGGGGCCATCGGAAGCACACTTTTAGCCCTAGTTACAGACCTCACCCCTGAAGACAAACGAGCTCAAGCCATGGCAATCATTGGAGCATCCATTGGTGGCTCAGTGGCTATTGCACTGGTTAGTGGCCCAATCATCAGCTCATGGGCAGGACTCTCCGGCATCTTTTGGGTCACTGCCGGACTAGCGAGCTTAGGCATCTTCGCTGTGCTAACTATCCTTCCGACCCCAACAAAAGTCCCACAAAAGCTTGAGTCTTTCACTAAACACTTTAAAAGCATTTTATCCAACCCAAAGCTGATTCCTCTGAACTATGCCATCTTCGCCCAACACGCGATATTAACAGCCAGCTTCGTGGTCCTCCCTAAAATATTTTCCACGATCAGCCTGCACGACCAATGGAAACTTTATTTTGCCATGGTACTCGTCGCCTTTATGGGCATCTGGAAATTCAAGCTTTATAATTATAAGCATTCCATCTTATCCATTTTCATCACTCAAGCTGCTTTTATGCTTCTGCCGCATTCCCTTTTCATTATGATTCCTCTGCTCTTCATTTTCTTCTTCGGGTTCACCCTCTTAGAAATTATCTTACCCTCAGAAATTTCAAAAACAGCCCCTGCCAATGGCCGAGGCACAGCAATGGGCATCTACTCCTCATGCCAATTCTTAGGTATCTTTTTCGGAGGAGCAGTGGGTGGAATAGTACAACAACACTTCGGTATTTCTAGTGTTTTTGTGATGACAGCCCTACTCGCTGGCAGTTGGTTAGTAATTTCATATTTACCGATTTACGGTATTGCTAATCTCCAACAAGACAATACAATAGGCCATAATCCAGATGCATAAATATTGGATTAAAAATTTATTTGGTATATTTAGACGGATGTAGGAGATATAAAAATGGCTAGAGGCGTTAATAAAGTAATATTAATTGGCAATCTTGGAAATGACCCCGAATTACGTTACACCCCCAGCGGCAGTGCCGTAGCAAATGTGAGTTTAGCAACCAGCGAAACCTGGCGAGACAAAACATCCGGTGAATTACAAGACCGCACAGAATGGCACCGTATCGTATTCTTCAATCGACTCGCAGAAATTGTAGGGGAATATTTACGAAAAGGCTCCAAAGTCTACGTAGAAGGCATTTTACGAACTCGTAAGTGGCAAGATAAAACCGGCGCCGATCGTTACACCACCGAAATTATCGCCAATGAAATGCATATTTTAGACAGCAGAAACTCAGGTCAAGGAAATGCTGACCACCATGAACGAAATATCCCGGCAGATGCACATCACGCAAATGATTATCACGCTCCAAGCAATGGCTCAGCCCAAGAACCCATCATGGCCACTGCCGATGCAGATTTTGACGACGACATCCCTTTCTAACTGATTTTGCTCCCCCCTTAGGGGGGGAGTTAGTAGACTTTTCATTATGATCACTTAATTTCCTGAGACTTACCACTTTCAACCTTCACAACCTCCTTCGCACTCGCCTTCTCCTGACCAACTTCTTTAGCACCCTTCGCAACCCAATCCTGAACATTAGGTGCAATATTTTCCTGACCAGAAGATTTCGATTGCTCACGTTCTACTTTCAGCGCCTTTAAATCTGAAATAATACCTTTTATTTCTCCAACTAAGTTAGTATTATCAGATTCGGTTAAGGCATTCTCTAATTTTAAGACTATATCATCGAGCTGGTTAGCATTATATAATTCATTGTAGTCAAGCATCTCCTTTGCATTTAAGACTACCTTTGCCAAATCTAATTTTCGATCTACCTGTATTAATTCAGATTGATCCACATCTTTATCAGCCACTAATTCAGCCTTAATTTTAGCATGAAATTCACTCATGTCTTTTATAAGATCAGGATTTTGTGTAAGTTCATGAACAACATGATCAACAGGGAATTGAATATAAAATCTTTCCCATTGTTTATTGATTAACTTAACAAGAACGTTATTCATGCTTTCAGCTTCTTTTGTCCCCTCTATTTCCTGAATGAAACCGTTGAATTTAACAGCGAGATGTTCCATTTTATCATAATCATCATCCGTAATTTCAAAAGAACTTTTAGCACACAAATTATCTATTTCAACTCTGTCTTTATCTGATTCTTCAACGATTTGTTTTAATTTTTTATCTTTAGCTTCAAGCATAAAAGCAATGTTTTTACCAAGATCTCTCAACTGACCTTCTAAATTAATTGCTTTAGATACTTGACCTACATTTACAGCAGGCCCTATATCTTCAATTTCCGATCTTACTTTTTCCAAGGCTTTTCTTAAATTATCAAACTGCATTTTAGCCTTAGACAGTTTTTCGTTAAGTGCTTTAAACTCTTGAGATTCGAAAGTCGATTTTGTTTGATTTTTTGATAGGGCAGCGTTTACAAAATCAATTTTCACTTTCAATAACATTTGGCCTTTTCGAAGTTCTTCTAGCTGAACTTGTTTAGCTGAGGGTTCTAGCCCTCCTCTTTTTTTAAATTCTTCATACCCCTTTTCACCAGGCTCTAAATTAAACTTCGATTCTTTTCTGATATCTTCTAAGAGCGATTCAGAGATCATCATATTTTTATCATATTCAGTCGTTAATTCACCTAAGATCTTAATACCACTTACTCGACTTGTGGAAATAGCGGCTTTAAGTTTTCTTACATCTTTCATCAAAGCTAATTCTTCTTGAACATCTTCCATTTCCAACCATTTATAAGCATTTTCAATTCCAGAAGCTTGAAATTCATCCCCACCTATACCCAATTCCTTCTCATATTCCACAAGCATTTGTTCAAGCTCCACAATCCTCGCATCAAGCTTTTCTAAATCCGCTTCTTTTAATAAAGCTCTTAACTGATCCGCTGGTTCTGCATTTTTAAAACTGACATTGTGTAATAACTCAGCAATATCAAATTCTGCTCGTGAATCACTTAAACTTTCCTCAGATACTTTTTGAGCTTCTTCTTCAGGTAACCACATATGCTTTACCATTTTTTCAAGATTATCGTTTAATCTTTTAATCATGGTATCGACCATTGGGATATTAAGAAGAGAAGTTTTTGCATCTTCTAATTCTGATATAAGAGCAGAATATTTATCCATCTGAGATTGTAATTCTACGTCATTATTACTAGGATATTTTAGATCAAGGAGGTCTTGAGCCTGTTGAATTAAGGATTTTACTTTCTCAACTTTTTGCTGTCTGTCTTTCATATAAATACCTCATTCTTATAATTTCCTTATAATTATAGCAAAAATGAGATATTTACCACCAAAACCGGGCAACAACGTACAGACCATTCCCTAAGAGATACCAGCATTGCTCATCACCCCAATAATGCTCCTTAGGAGGCGCCACTGGCCCTTTGAGTGTAGACAATTGATTAATGATTGCTGTTTTTGCGCTTTCTTCATCCTCTGCTGAATAGGGCTCAGTCCATAAGGACCATTTATGACCATCAGGGGTATATAAAATACTCGCGATCCGAACAACATATCGATTTTTATTGAGAGGAAATTGAAGACCAGACACATAATAAGCAGCATCAACCAATTCAACGCGATGGATATCACTCACCAGTGGACAAAACCCAGCTGATGCAAAGGAAGAGGTGGAAAGAAGAACTAAAAAAGCGAGAAAAAGCTTTTTGATCATTCTAGCTTCGGTCAACGAGTTCAACGATAGCAACAGGAGCCTTATCACCATGACGGAAGCCGCACTTGATGACACGCAAATAACCACCTGGACGTTCTTTAAATCGTGGACCTAATTCAGTGAACAATTTCGCAACCGCCGCAGAATCACGGAGTCTTGAAAATGCTAATCGACGGTTAGCAACCGTATCATTTTTAGCTAAAGTGACAAGAGGTTCAAAAATACGACGCAAGTCGTGCGCTTTTGCCTTTGTCGTGCGAATGATTTCATGCATAATCATTGAGGCACACATATTTCTAAACATCGCTTTACGATGTGAACTGTTTCTATTTAACTGTTTACCAGATTTACGATGTCGCATTTCTCTTTCCTACTTATTTACGTTCAAGGCCAGCGGGTGGCCAGTTTTCAATTTTCATGCCCAAACTTAAGCCATATGAGGTAAGCACACTTTTAATTTCATTCAGTGATTTCTTGCCTAAATTTGGAGTCTTTAACAAATCATTTTCAGTGCGCATGATCAGATCACCAATATAATAAATATTTTCAGCTTTCAAACAATTTGCAGCGCGTACCGTTAACTCTAAATCATCAACGGATTTTAATAATAAAGGATCAACCTCATCTTTTGATTCAGATGAACTACTGATTTCTTCATGTCGTAATTCAGCAAAGGCTGACAACTGATGTTGTAAAATCGTTGCACAAATACGAATGGCTTCCTCAGGATCTAAGGTACCATTTGTTTCTAAATCAATAATTAATTTATCCAAGTCTGTTCTTTTTTCCACACGAGCATTTTCAACTTGATAAGCAACACGAATCACAGGACTGTATGAAGCATCTAAATACAAATTGCCAATGGATTTTTCACCTTGGGTTTTCATATGAAGTGCAGGCACATAACCCTTGCCTTTTTTCACTCGAAGATCCATTTTAAATTCAACATCTTTGGTTAAATTACAAATGACGTGATCAGGATTCGCGATTTCAATATCGTGCTCAAGGGTAATATCGCCAGCAGTAACAGGCCCTTTACCTTTTTTGTGTAATTGAAGCCATACGTCATTACGATTATGCATCTTCAAGGCCACACCTTTGAGATTCAATAAGACATTAATGACATCTTCTTGAACACCATCTTTAGTCGTATATTCATGCTGAACACCATCAATTTTTACTTCTACAATGGCAGCGCCAGGCATGGATGACAAAAGAATTCGTCGTAATGCATTACATAAGGTATGCGCATAACCACGTTCAAATGGTTCTAAAATAATCTTAGCACGGTTCTTGCCAAGGGTCTCAACTTTAATTGATTGCGGTGTTAAATATTCACTGACATCTATCATAAAAACCCTCACTAATTACTTGGAGTATAACTCAACGACTAAATTCACATTTTTGAATTCGGGTGGAAGCTGGTCAAGACTTGGATAGGTCTTGAATACTCCAGTTTTATTTTTGGCATCAACGTCTAGCCATTCTGGCTGAGGACGTTGAGCGGCAATTTCTAGTGCTGCAATAATACGTAATTGATTCTTCGCTTTCTCTCGTATTTCAACATTTTCACCTGGTTTAACTTGAAATGATGGAACAGTAACCGTCTGACCACTCACCATCACAGCACCATGACTGACTAATTGACGAGCTTCAGCGCGAGTACTGGCAAAACCTAAACGATAAACAATATTGTCTAATCGAGCCTCTAAAAGCTTGAGGAGGTTTTCACCCGTTGGTCCTTTTAGACGATCAGCACGTTGATAGTATCGACGAAATTGTTTTTCTTTGACCCCATAATAGAAAGAAATAATCTGCTTTCCTCTTAATTGGGCGGTATAGTCTTTCTCCATGATGTGGCGTGTGCCATGCATACCAGGACGATTAGGACGGCATTTATCGGTGCTGCGAATGCCACAATCCAAACCTAAAGGAACACCAACACGTCGTTGCCGTTTAAACCGTGGTTTACCAAATTTTGCCATAATTATACCCTTCTCTTCTTACGACGACGCACACCATTATGGGGTAGTGGGGTTACGTCTTTTAGTGATTTTACATCAAATCCCATGTTATGAATGGTTCTAACAGCAGCTTCACGGCCAGGTCCAGGACCTTTGACCATGACATCAAATGACTTGATTCCAAATTCTTTTGCGCGATCACCGACCATATTAGCAGCAACCTGCGCCGCATAAGGTGTCCCTTTTCGTGAACCCTTAAAACCTGCAGCACCTGAGCTGGATGATGCCAATACCTTACCTAAGCTGTCAGTGACAGTAACGATGGTATTGTTAAACTTAGCAAGCACATGCAACACACCATGACTCAAAGATCTTTGTTTAGTCTTTTTACGAGGTGCTCGCTTCACTTCTTTCTTTTGGATTCCCATATCTCAATATCTCACTTCTATTTTCATTAACCTGTTCGTCGTCTGTTACTCGGCTTATTACGGTTTTTCTGGCCTCTCACTGGCTGCCCCGTACGGTGACGAATACCCCTGTAACAACCAATGTACTTTAATCGGTCAATCGCTTGAGCGACCTTTCGTCGTAAATTTCCTTCTAATTCATCTTCATAAACCTTGATGGCAGTACGCACTGATTCTAATTCAGCTTCGCTAAGATCTTTGACTTTAGCGTCAGCTTTCACTTTTGCACTTTCAAGCACTCGCATGGATCGAGTTTTTCCAATGCCTTTAATATAGGTCAACGCTACCCAGATATGTTTATTGTCAGGTATATTGACTCCTGCTACACGCGCCATAAATGACTCCAAATTTACTAAGTTTTGGCCTTCAAAAAAGCCGTTAATTATACTGTCACACGAGGTTGAAAGCAACCATCAATCTCGCTTAACCCTGCCTTTGCTTATGTCGTTTATCCTTACAAATCACCTTAACCACGCGGTTACGGCGTACAACTTTGCAATCACGACAAATACGCTTAACTGATGCTCTTACTTTCATAACTCTCTCTCTTTTATCGTAATAAGCCGAAATTACGGCCTTTAACATTGGCTTTTTTCATCAATGATTCATATTGATGACTCATCAAATGGGCTTGTAACTGCGCCCAAAAATCCATCAGCACCACAACAATAATCAGCAAAGAAGTACCACCAAAATAAAACGGTACATGCCATGCGACTATCAAAAACTCAGGCATCAATGCCACTAATGTTAAATATAAGGCACCGACAAAGGTCAAGCGCGTTAAAACATTATCAATATAGTTAGCTGTTTGTTCACCTGGACGAATGCCTGGGATAAATGCACCAGATTTCTTGAGGTTATCCGCTGTTTCAACTGGATTAAAAATCAAAGCAGTATAGAAAAAACAAAATCCTATAATAGCCGAACTGAACAGTATCAAGTATAACGGTTGTCCAGGTTGCAATGCAATACTTAGTGATTGCAACCAACGCATAGAGGGAACATTCGCAAAAAACGCAGCAATGGTTGAAGGAAATAAAATAATACTTGAGGCAAATATGGGAGGAATAACACCTGCCATGTTTAACTTCAGTGGAAGATGACTTTTTTGAGCAGCATACATTTTACGGCCTTGTTGCCTTTTAGCATAATTCACCGTTATTCGTCGTTGCGCACGCTCCACATAAACTACAAATGCTGTAATTCCTGTCACCACAGCCGCTAATAAAACCAGTGTCAAACCAGACATTAATCCTTGACGTACTTGCTCAATCACTTGACCAATCGCCTCAGGTAAACGAGAGACAATACCAGCGAAAATAATCAGTGAAATACCATTACCAATTCCTCGCTCCGTCATTTGCTCACCTAACCACATCAAAAACATGGTCCCAGTCACCATGCTGATCGTCGCTAAAAAATAAAATACAAAATTCACTTCCAACGGTATTCCATGACTCACCAACCATTTTGACATCCCTAGAGCTTGGAAAAAGGATAAAATCACGGTGCCATAACGAGTATATTGATTTATTTTTCGACGTCCTGACTCACCTTCTTTTTTCAGCTGTTCAAAGTAAGGTAAAACATGAGTAAATAATTGCATAATAATAGAAGAAGAAATATAAGGCATAACACCCAATGCAAATACGGTGACTCGACTTAAAGCACCGCCAGAAAACATATTGAATAAGCCTATGATTCCGTTTTGGCTTTGATTAAATAGTTGCGCAAGACGATCAGGATCTAAACCTGGAACAGGGACATGTGCACCAATTCTATAAATAATGATACCCGCAAGCACGTACAATAAACGTCGCTTTAACTCAGTTAAACCACCTTGCGATAAACCAGCACCTGTTTTTGGAATTGCCACTCAACCTAATCCTCTATTTTTCCGCCAGCAGCTTCTATCGCTTTTTTTGCACCAGGGGTTACTCGTATGCCTTTGACGGTGACGGCCTTCTCAATTTTTCCAGAGTCAATAATTTTTACACGATTAATATTACTGGTAACAAGACAAGCCTCACGCAAGGATTCTAGGGTGATAACACCACTTTCAACACTAGCAAGTTCATTCAAACGAATTTCATCCGTTGTACGACCTACTCTTGAGGTGAAACCATGTTTTGGAATACGTCGTTGCAGTGGCATTTGCCCACCTTCAAAACCTACTTTATCGTGACCAGCACGTGAACGCTGACCTTTATGACCACGACCACAGGTTTTACCAACTCCGCTACCAATACCTCGACCAACTCGGATGGCTTTTTTCTTGGCGCCTTTAGCAGGACCTAATGTATTGAGGTACATATTAAACCTCCTCAACGTGTAATAGATATGAAATCTTGTTAATCATTCCCATATTGCATGGGGTAGCAGAAACAGTAACACTGCTTCTAATTTTGCGTAAACCAAGTCCTGATGCGCAGGCTTTATGATTGGGAAGCCGACCACTCAGACTTTTTAATAAGGTTACGCGTAATTGCTTTTCTTTTTTAGCCATTACTCTACTCCATCCACTATCTCTTTAATTGTTCTGTTACGCTTACGAGCGATGGCTTCAGGAGTCACCATTGCTAATAAACCTTTCACTGTCGCATTGATAACATTGACGGGATTGGATGATCCTATCACTTTCGTTAAGACATTTTTGACACCAATCACTTCAAACACACCACGTAGCGCACTACCTGCGATGATCCCAGTACCTTCAGAAGCTGGTTTCATCCACACTTTGGTCGCACCATGTCTTGAAACAATTTCATGATGCAAGGTGTTACCATTTAAATTAATACGTTTCATATTACGTCGAGCGTTAGTCGTCGCCTTTTTAATCGCATTTGGCGCTTCAGAAGCTTTACCCGTTCCAACACCCAGCATACCTTTTCCATTACCTGCAACAGCTACCGCACGAATAGAAAATCGACGTCCACCTTTGGTTACTTTCGCAACACGTCTAATTGAAACAACCTTATCGATAAAATCAGTTAACCCTTCAGCTTCTTGATCTATATTGACAGGCGCTTTCGCTTTTGCTTTAGTCATCTTTTCACCTTTCTCCTAAAACTTGTCTAAACCATTTTCGCGCATTGCATCGGCTAATGCTTTTACTCTGCCATGATATTTAAACCCTGAACGATCGAACATAATATTGTCGTTCAATTTAAGTGCTTTGCAACGTTGTGCAAATAATTTACCCACTTCTTTTGCAGCAGCAACATTGCTGGAAGACTTGAGCTTGCCTTTGAGCTCTTTATCTAGCGTAGAAGCACAAGCTAATACATTACCATTCGGCGCAATGGCTTGCACATAAATATGTTGTAATGTTCGGTGTACACTCACTCTGTTTTTTTCTAAACGTTTCGCCAAAGCTCGACCTTTTCGAGCACGTCGTAAACGTGAGGTTTTTTTATCAACTTTTGCCATTATGCCTTCTTACCCTCTTTAAGAATAATAACTTCATCATGATACCGAATTCCTTTGCCTTTATAAGGCTCAGGTGGTCTAAATGCTCTAATTTCTGCAGCCACTTGACCCACTTTTTGTTTATCAGAACCTTTAACGGTAATATCAGTTTGAGTGGGAAGCTCAATCGTTATCCCCTCCGGAATATCATAAACATCAGGATGTGATTTTCCGACAACTAATGTGAGTTTTTTACCTGCTAGTGTGGCTCGATAACCCACCCCTTTCATCACCAATTTCTTTTCAAACCCTACACTGACACCATGCACCATATTTTTAACGATTTGACGCGAGGTTCCTACGAGTGCACGCGCTTTTTGATCCGTTGTTCCAATCAAACTGAATACTAAAGTATCATCAACTTGTTTAACACCAACTTCTTTGCGCATTTCCCAATCGAGAGCACCAACGCCCCCTTTTACCTTGATGTGTTGCTCATTAATAGTCACCTGAACACCCTTAGGTATAGGTAATGGAGCTCGACCCACACGTGATAATTGTATTGTCATCTCTAACCCCCTAACTCACATAGCACAAGGGTTCTCCACCTTGCCCTAATTTTCGTGCTTCACGATCCGTCATAACGCCTTTTGAAGTTGACACTATGACAATGCCCATACCATCTAATTCTTTTGGCAGTTCATTTTTACCCTTGTAAACGCGCAGACTTGATCGACTAATTCGACCTGTTCTATGGATTGCACCCGTTCCACTACGATCATATTTTAAAGTAATGGTCATTTCTTTTTTAATACCATCTGAAACTTCAATTCCAGCGATATAACCTTCTTTTTCCATCACTTTTGTAATAGCTTCTTTCAAGGTTGAGTAAGGAATAACCACCGTTTTTTTACCACGAACTTGCGCATTTCGTATTCTTGTCAGCAAATCCGCTATTGTATCTTGCATCGTCATGCTCTAATCCTCACTTACCAACTTGACTTAACTAAACCAGGCACATCCCCACGCATTGCTAATTTACGTAAGCACAATCTGCATAGACCGAACTTACGGTAAACTGCACGTGGACGACCACAACAAACACAACGCGTACGAACACGAATATGACTTTCATCTCGTTTACGTTGATCCAATTTTCCTACAACCATTAATTTTTCTTCAAAACCTAAGTCAGGATTTTTAATATCTTTTTTAAGGTCTAAACGTGGTTTAAAAGATCGAGCTGAACGTTCAATTCGTCGTTTATTTCGTGCAATCATTGAGTTTTTTGCCATTATTTTTTACCCCCCTGCTCCCTAAAAGGAAATTTAAATGCTCGGAATAATGCTCTTCCTTCGTCGTCATTACGACAAGATATGGTAAAAGCAATGTCTAAACCACGATAAGCATCAATTTCATCATAAATAATTTCTGGAAATACAGTCTGCTCTTTAAGACCCATATTGTAATTTCCACGACCATCAAAGGAATTTGGACTAAATCCACGAAAATCTCGAATACGAGGAATAGCAATATTAATTAATCGTGATAGAAAATCATACATTCTTTTACCACGTAAGGTCACTTTAGCACCGATAGGCCAACCTTCTCGAATTTTAAATCCGGCTTCAGAAACCCGCGCTAAGGTTTGAACGGCTTTTTGTCCGGAAATTGCTGTCAAATCATTGATTGCACTGGCAATAACTTTTTTATCATTAACCGCTTCACCCAGTCCCATGTTCAACGTTATTTTCATAAGTCGTGGAACTTCCATGACACTTTTGTAACCAAACTGTTTGATTAACTCTGGTACAATTGTATCTTTATAATACTTTCTGTAATCATCAATGCTCATTATTACACCTTGCTATCCAATACTACTTCACCACTGCGTTTAAAAACGCGAACTTTACGTCCATCCTCCAACACTTTAACACCCACTCTATCGGGTTTATCCGTGTTAGGATCAACAATCATAAGATTCGAAATCTGTAATTTACCTTCACGTTCAACGATACCACCTTGGGTTTCACGTTGAGGATTCGGCTTTTGGTGTTTTTTCTGTACATTTACACCTTCAACCGTTGCCTTACCCTTATCAGGATAGACATGCAGTACCTTTCCTCGCTTTCCTTTATCTTTTCCAGCCAGGACCTGAACAAAATCACCTTTTTTAATCTTTGCCAATGCCATTTCTTTTACCTCAATTACTCACTCATTATTAGAGTACTTCTGCAGCCAATGAGACAATTTTCATAAACTTTTCTGTACGAAGTTCACGTGTCACTGGACCAAATACTCGAGTTGCCATAGGTTGTAACTGTGCGTTCAACAATACTACATCGTTACTGTCAAATCGAATAACTGATCCATCAGGTCTTCTAACACCTTTGGCAGTACGAACAAC
This sequence comes from uncultured Gammaproteobacteria bacterium, assembly GCA_964651735.1. Taxonomy (GTDB): domain Bacteria; phylum Pseudomonadota; class Gammaproteobacteria; order CAZYYU01; family CAZYYU01; genus CAZYYU01. Next base: position 122,306 of record CAZYYU010000003.1, read on the forward strand.
AACCGCTTTAACCACATCACCTTTTTTAACACCGCTACTGCCTTTGGTTCGAGGGATGGCTTCCTTCACAGTAACAACAATGACATCACCAATACTGGCATAACGTCGTTTTGAACCACCCAGCACCTTAATACATTGTACTTTTCTAGCACCACTGTTATCAGCAACACCTAGCATTGTTTGTGTTTGAATCATACCGTTGCCCTCTGCAAAATCTTTGTGAGAATACTGGATTTTGTTTTTGATATTGGTCGGCACTCAGTAATTTCTACCAGATCACCCACCTGACATTCACCCTTCGGATCATGAGCCTGATATTTAGTCTTTTGCCGAATATACTTCCCATAAAATGCATGCTTTTCAAGTCGCTCAACAACGACCGCAATAGTTTTATCTTTAACGCGCACAACCTTACCTTGTAAAGTACGTTTATGCTTTTTAATCTCTTTATTCATTTTCACTTACCTTCTCTTTCAAGATGGTTTTAATTCGTGCGATATCACGACGCACCTGTTTAAACTGGTGCGGCCGAGGCATCTCACCTAAACCACGCTGCATACGTAAATTAAACAACGTTTTTAATAAACCGGTAATAATACCTTTTAATTCTTCAACAGACTTTTGGCGTAATTCACTTGTATTCATCAGATCACCGTTCTTTTAACAAATATAACTTGCAAACCAAGCTTGTCACCTGCCTTTTTCAGCGCAACACGGGCTAAGGCTTCAGGAACTCCATCGAGTTCAAATAACATCGTACCGGGTCTTACCATAGCGACCCAATATTCCACATTACCTTTACCCTTACCTTGTCGCACTTCAAGTGGCTTTTGAGTAATAGGTTTGTCTGGAAATATCCGAACCCAACAATTACCCACACGCTTCGTTTCACGAGCGATTACTCGTCGAGCTGCTTCAATTTGGCGAGCAGAAATACGTCTTCTGCCTGCACTTTTTAACCCATATTCGCCAAAACTAACCTTATTGCCAACATGAGCCAAGCCACGATGACGACCTTTATGAGTCTTTCTATATTTTGTACGTTTAGGCTGTAGCATTATGCGCTCCCCGCTTCAACTGCTTCTTTCTCTTTCTTCTTGGCAAATACTTCACCTTTGAAGATCCAAACTTTGACACCGATCACACCATAAGTTGTGTGAGCTTCTGCAGTACCATAATCGATATCAGCACGGAAAGTATGTAAAGGTACACGGCCTTCACGATACCATTCAGTACGCGCAATCTCCGCACCACCTAATCGGCCTGCAACACTGACTCGAATTCCTTTAGCACCTGCACGTAATGTGTTTTGTACAGCACGTTTCATCGCACGTCTAAACATCACTCGTCGCTCTAACTGTGCAGCAATACTATCTGCCACTAAGGTTGCATCTAATTCCGGTTTTTTCACTTCAGCAATATTAATATGTACGGGTATTCCGATCAGTTTGTGAATGTCTTTCTTCAAATCGTCAACATCACTCCCTTTTTTACCAATAATGACACCTGGACGTGCTGTGTAGACAGTAATTTTTACATTTCGAGTGGTTCGTTCGATTTGAATTCTGCTCACTGCAGCATTCTCAAGCTTTTTACGCAAATAAATACGAATCTTAATACTGTCATTCAAATATTTTGCATAATCCGCACCACTTGCGTACCACGTCGAGGTCCAATCTTTTATGATTCCTAAACGAATACCAATGGGATTTACCTTCTGACCCATTTTTAAACCCCCTTCACGTTATGTATCATCATATCAACCTCTACTCATCTGAAACCATGACGGTGATATGACATGATCTTTTTAAAATTCTATCTGCACGTCCTCGAGCACGAGGCAACGTACGTTTTTGTGTTGGGCCTTCGTTAACAAAGACTTTTGACACTTTTAACACATCAATATCTGCACCTTCGTTATGCTCAGCATTCGCGATGGCAGAATTCAACACTTTCTTTATTAATTCAGCACCTTTTTTAGTGCTAAAATTCAAAATATTCATTGCGTTTTCAACTTTTAAACCACGAATTTGATCGGCAACCAATCTGGCCTTTTGAGCTGATATCTTCGCGTATTTATGTATAGCTGCTACTTCCACATCATCCCCCTCTACTTCGCTGGTGTACCTTTATCTACTTTTTTCACGGGATGGCCTTTGAAGGTGCGTGTCATAGCAAATTCACCTAATTTATGCCCCACCATGTCCTCAGAAATATAAACAGGCTTATGTTTTCTTCCGTCATGTATTGCAATCGTCAGACCAACAAACTCAGGAATAATCGTCGAAGCTCGTGACCACGTCTTTAAAACACCTTTTTTTCCGCCCTGTACCGCAGCTCTCACTTTTTTTAAGAGCTTTCCACATATATAAGGACCTTTTCTTAACGATCTTGCCACTGCATTATCCTCGCTTTCTATCTCTACGACGAACTATTTGCTTAGTCGTACGTTTATTACGTCTCGTCTTCGCACCCTTTGTAGGATTACCCCATGGATCTACAGGATGACGACCACCCGAAGTACGACCCTCACCACCACCATGTGGGTGATCAACAGGATTCATCGCCACACCTCGAACTGTTGGACGAATACCACGCCAACGTTTTGCACCGGCTTTACCATAGGATCGTAAATTATGTTCAGCATTCGACACTTCACCGATGACGGCACGACAGTTTATAGGTACTCGCCTTACTTCGCCAGATCTTAATCGCAAAAGTGCACTATCACCTTCTTTTGCAAGAAATTGGACACTGGTTCCAGCACTACGTGCTAATTGCGCACCTTTCATGGGTTTCATTTCAACACAGCACACAAAACTACCGACGGGTATATTACGAAGTGGCAAACAATTGCCATTAGCAATAGGTGCTTCAGACCCATTCATTAATTCATCACCAACGCTCAATCCTTTCACGGCCACAAAATATTGTCGCTCACCATCTTTGTAGAGCATCAGTGCAATATTGGCAGTACGATTTGGATCGTATTCTAAGCGTTCAACAACACAGGGAATATTGTCTTTGTAACGTTTGAAATCAATCATACGATACAATTGTTTATGACCACCACCTTGATGACGAGTCGTAATGCGACCTTGGTTATTACGGCCACCATTCTTTCGTTTTCTAGCAACTAATGGTGCGTGAGGGTCACCCTTATGCAAGTCTGGATTCTTCACTTGTATTACGAAGCGACGACCAGGTGATGTGGGTTTTGCTTTTACTAATGGCATTTTCTATCCACTCCTACGATTCTGTACCGCCAAAATTAATGGCTTGGCCTTTTTTCAGGCTGACTATAGCTTTCTTCCACGCCTTACGTGTACCTTGTATACGACCCATGCGTATTTTCAGAGGCTTAGAATTCATCACTCTGACACTCTCAACGTTAACCCCAAAACAGGATTCAATCGCTTTTTTGATATCAGTTTTGTTTGAATCTTTTCGCACCTTAAAAACATATTGACCGCACTTTTCACCCAACAATGTGGCTTTTTCAGACACATGGGGCGCTTGTAATAAATTGATGATATGGTCGCTCATTGTAATTTCTCCTCAAGCTTCTTAGTGGCACCAACCGTCAATAAAATATTTTCAAAGGCGACCAAGGTAACGGGATCAATATTATCAACATCGATAACTTCAACATGAGGAAGATTTCGTGCTGCTAAAATGAGATTAGTATCCGCTTGGTCTAAAACAATTAACACATGATCCAGGTTTAGGGTTGCTAAGGATTCAACCAACTCCTTTGTTTTTGGATTCGCAAGTTGAATATTTTCAACGACGGTTAATCGTTCCATACGTGACAACTCAGATAAAATTGACCGCATAGCTGCTCTGTACATTTTGCGATTGACTTTTTGGCTAAAATCACGAGGTCTGGCAGCAAAAGTAGTTCCACCAGAACGCCACAATGGACTTCTGCTGGTACCTGCTCGCGCACGACCTGTACCCTTTTGACGCCATGGTTTTTTACCACCACCCCGAACATCAGAGCGATTTTTCTGTGCTTTGGTACCCGCGCGTGCAGCAGCCATTTGTGCGGTAACCACTTGATGAATCAATGCTTCATTGAAGGGCTGACCAAATACACTTTCAGCTAATTTTACATTTTTCTTTTTTAATTCCATTAGCGACCCCCTCTTTGACTAGGCATAACAATCACCTCTCCACCTGGGGGACCAGGTATAGCACCGCGAATTAATAACAAATTACGATCGGTATCGATACGCGCAATTACCAATGATTGAATAGTGCGTTTAACATTACCCATATGACCAGGCATCTTTTTACCAGGAAATACACGACCTGGGGTTTGATTCATACCCGCAGATCCCATCGTTCGGTGAGATAGCGATATATTGCTTCGATTTCTTGATCTAAAACCATGTCGTCTAACGCAACCTTGGAAACCTTTACCTTTTGTTGTGCCTTGAACATCAACCATTTGGCCAACACTAAAGATATCGACTTTAATCTCATCACCCACCTTCAGATCAGAGCTAGCATTTTCAGCCAAGCGATATTCTCCAAGAGATACGCCCGCCTCTACACCTGCTTTAGCATAATGACCAGCCAGTGGCTTATTGACCAATGATGGCTTTTTCTTACCCATAGCCACTTGGAGACTATTGTAACCATCGGTATCAGTAGTTTTAACTTGGGTCACACGGTTGGATTGTATTTCCACAACCGTTACGGGAATAGACGCACCTTCATCTGTGAAGATTCGAGTCATTCCGCATTTACGCCCTCTGAGTCCTATAGACATTTTTATCGCCTCTATATAATTTCTTTAATCAACTACAATTTCAACATCAACACCCGCCGCAAGATCCAGCTTCATAAGCGCGTCTACGGTTTTATCCGTGGGTTGAATAATATCAACCATTCGCTTATGGGTACGAATCTCATATTGATCTCGCGCATCTTTATCAATGTGAGGCGAAATCAAAATCGTCAGCTTCTCGATACGAGTGGGCAGAGGTATCGGCCCACGTATCATTGCACCCGTACGCTTAGCGGTATCAACAATTTCTCGCGTCGATGCATCGATTAATCGATGATCGAAAGACTTTAATCTTATACGAATGCGTTGCTTTTTAGTCGTAGAAGCTGAGCGCGGTTGCTTTATAGTTTGTTGTTTATTTGTAGGCATCTTAATTTACTCAACAATTTTAGATACAACACCAGCACCTACGGTACGTCCACCTTCACGTATCGCAAATCGCAGACCTTCTTGCATTGCGATAGGTGAAATCAAGTTTACACTCATCTTGATATTATCACCTGGCATTACCATTTCTACGCCTTCAGGTAAGTTCGCTTCACCTGTTACGTCAGTTGTTCTAAAATAGAACTGTGGACGATAACCGGTAAAGAATGGAGTGTGACGTCCGCCTTCTTCTTTTGATAACACATACACTTCTGCTTCAAATTTAGCATGAGGAGTGATGGAACCTGGCTTAGCCAATACTTGTCCACGCTCAACCTCATCTCTCTTTGTACCACGAAGCAAGACACCGACGTTATCTCCCGCTTGACCTTCATCAAGTAATTTACGGAACATTTCTACACCAGTACATACAGTTTTGGTGGTATCTTTAATACCAACGATTTCAATTTCTTCGCCGGTCTTAACCACACCAGATTCAATTCGACCAGTTACTACAGTTCCACGACCGGAAATTGAAAACACGTCTTCAATAGGCATAAGGAAGGGTTTATCAACGGGACGTTGTGGAATAGGAATAAATTTATCCATTTCTTCGATCAATTTTTTAACAGATGCTTCACCAATTTCACTGGTATCGCCTTCCAATGCAAGTCGTGCAGAACCACGAACGATAGGAGTAGTGTCACCAGGGAAATCATATTTATTCAATAATTCACGAATTTCCATTTCAACGAGGTCTAGTAATTCAGGATCTTCAACCATATCGACTTTATTCATGAAGACAACGATGTAAGGTACACCCACCTGTCTTGCCAACAAGATATGTTCTTTGGTTTGTGGCATAGCACCGTCTGTGGCACTCACAACGAGGATTGCTCCGTCCATTTGTGCAGCACCGGTAATCATGTTTTTAACATAATCAGCGTGACCTGGGCAGTCGACGTGCGCATAGTGACGAGTTGGTGATTCGTATTCAACGTGTGCAGTATTAATCGTAATACCACGCTCTTTTTCTTCAGGTGCCTTATCAATATCTTCATATTTCATAAAGACTTTACTGAACAGCTTTGTAATAGCCGCTGTTAAGGTAGTTTTACCATGATCTACGTGTCCGATGGTACCGACATTGACGTGCGGTTTCGTACGTTGAAATTTCTCTTTTGCCATATTAATTACCCTCTTTAATCACTATTAATAATTGCATCTGCAATGCTGGCTGGAGCCTCAGCATATTTGCAGAATTCCATAGTATACGTTGCACGACCTTGCGTACAGGAACGCAGGTCTGTCGCATAACCAAACATTTCAGACAGCGGTACTTCCGCATTTATTATTTTACCGGCTGGATTTTCATCCATACCTTGCAAAATACCACGTCGTCTATTCAGATCACCCATGACGTCACCCATGTATTCTTCAGGGGTAACGACCTCAACTTTCATGATGGGTTCTAGTAGAACAGGGTTTGCTTTTTTAGCCCCATCTTTAAATGCCATCGAACCGGCAATTTTAAATGCCATTTCACTGGAATCCACATCATGGAAAGAACCATCAAATAAAGTCACTTTTACGTCAACCACGGGGTATCCTGCGATAACACCATTTTGTAATTGCTCTTGAATACCTTTGTCGACGGCAGGAATATATTCTTTGGGTATCACACCACCCACAATTTCATTTACAAATTCATAACCTTTTCCAGCTTCTTGAGGTGCGATCTTGATCCAAACATGACCGTACTGACCGCGACCACCTGTTTGACGAACAAACTTGCCTTCTTGTTCAACAGGTTTACGAATAGTTTCACGATAAGCGACTTGTGGTTTACCGACATTAGCTTCCACATTAAATTCACGCATCATTCGATCAACAATAATCTCAAGGTGTAACTCACCCATACCAGAAATAATCGTTTGTCCTGATTCTTCATCGGTGTGAACACGGAAAGAAGGATCTTCTTGAGCAAGCTTACCAAGAGCAATACCCATTTTTTCTTGGTCAGCTTTTGTTTTGGGTTCCACAGCCACGGAAATCACTGGCTCAGGAAATTCCATACGCTCTAAAGTAATAATCGCATCAGGATCACACAAGGTATCACCGGTCGATACACTTTTTAAACCAACTGCCGCAGCAATATCACCCGCTCTAACTTCTTTAATTTCAGATCGAGAATTTGCATGCATTTGTAATAAACGACCAATTCTTTCTTTCTTATGTTTAACAGGATTGTAAACCGTATCACCAGAAGATAATTGACCAGAGTAAACACGGAAATAGGTTAGGGTACCAACAAAGGGGTCGGTAGCAATTTTGAATGCCAGTGCAGCAAAAGGTGCATCATCTCTGGATTCACGAGTCGCAACGGTACCTTCTTTGTCATCTAATATACCGGTAATAGCCTCAACTTCATTGGGGGCAGGTAGAAAATATAAAACCGCGTCTAACATGGCTTGTACGCCTTTATTTTTGAAGGCTGAACCACATAACATAGGTACGATATCACAGGTAATAGTACGTGCACGAATACCTTTACGTATTTCGTCTTCAGAAAGCGTTCCTGTTTCAAAGAATTTTTCCATGAGGACATCATTACCTTCAGCAGCAGCTTCAACCATATGGTCATGCCACATTTGCGCTTCGTCTTTTAAGTTGTCTGGAATGTCTTTAGCGAGGTAGGTCATGCCTTTGTTTTCTTCATTCCAATAAATAGCTTTCATACGAACAAGGTCAATGACCCCTTCAAAATGCTCTTCAGCACCGATAGGAAGTTGCACAGGTACAGGTTTAGCGCCTAAACGATCCCTAACTTGTTCAACCACACGTAAGAAATTTGCACCTGCACGGTCCATTTTGTTAACGAATCCAATTCGGGGTACACCGTATTTGTTAGCTTGACGCCATACTGTTTCAGATTGGGGTTCTACACCTCCCACCGCACAAAATACAGCAACCGCACCATCCAGTACTCGTAATGAACGCTCAACTTCAATAGTGAAGTCTACGTGGCCTGGGGTATCGATAATGTTGATCACATGCTCAGGGAACTGAGCATCCATACCGCGCCATTTGGTTTTAGTCGCAGCAGAGGTAATAGTGATACCACGTTCCTGCTCTTGGGGCATCCAATCCATAACAGCAGTACCCTCATGCACTTCACCAATTTTGTGGGATACACCGGTATAAAATAGAACTCGTTCAGTTGTTGTCGTTTTTCCCGCGTCAATGTGCGCCATAATCCCGATATTTCGAGTATGTGCTAATGGTGTCTGTCTGGGTGTGATTGTTGCCATAATACTTAACTTCTAACTCCAATTACCGCACTAAGTGCGCAAATACTTTCGCGGCTTCTACCATCTTGCGCACTTCTTCTAATTTCTTGAGTGAGCGGCAAGGTAATTTACGAGAAGCCTCAATTAATTCTTTTGCTAATCGCGATGCTAGGCGTTTCTCGCCTCGATGTGCGGTTGCGTCCATTAACCAACGTATCGCAAGGGCAAATTTACGTGATACATCAACTTCTAAGGGAACTTGATAAGTAGCACCACCTACACGTCTGGGTCTAACTTCAAATACGGGTCCAATTTCTTCAATGGCTTTATGAAATACTTTTAAAGGATCTTCACCGGTCTCTTTGCGTATTTCTTCAAATGAACTATAAACAACCCGTTCGAATGTGGACTTTTTTCCATCACGCATTCCCATATTGATGAATTTAGTGACCTTTTTATCACCATAAATTGCATCAGGTTTAATTATATGTTTTTTAGCGCGTCTTCTTCGCGACATCACAACACCTCTTTAACAAACATTATTCTTTAGGTCTCTTGGCACCGTACTTGGACCGCCCTTGTCGACGGCTTTCTACACCGATGGTATCGAGACTACCACGTATAATATGATAACGAACACCAGGTAAGTCTTTTACCCGACCACCACGAATCACTACCACGGAGTGTTCTTGTAAGTTGTGGCCTTCACCACCAATATAGGCGGTAACTTCATAACCATTGGTTAAGCGAACACGAGCTACTTTACGTAACGCGGAGTTAGGCTTTTTAGGTTTCGTTGTATATACACGAGTACATACCCCACGCTTTTGTGGGCAGTTTTCAAGAGCTGGACTTTTAGTCTTTCTAATGGGACGTGTGCGCCCTTTACGTACCAGCTGGTTAATAGTTGTCATAGTTACTCCACATATAGTCCGGCGCTTTAGATTACCCATGCAAAAAATCAAGCGGGTTATATAACCCTCCTGACTCCATAGAGTACTCTTGGAACTAGCGCCTTAATCTACGTTCTTTGCCAAAAACGTCTCTCGACACCGGTCAAATTCAAGATAGACAGGCGAGTTTATAGGAAGCCAGCTGGGCATGTCAAGTATAAATTCACCGCCATAGAGCAACGAAAGGATAGATCCTCTACAAGTGGCATGTTACAATGATATTTATTGAAATTTAATGAGGAAATACCGAATGGCCGCTGGAAAAATAAGAAAAACTGAGATTATTATCAATGTCCTATTTTGGCTTGCAATGACACTTAGCGTTGTTGGGCTTTTCATCTACGGTGGCTATCAACTATATCGGTGGAGAACTGACAGAGGCTTTCACTCTTTTCATGTGGGGACTAAGAAAAAGAAGCCCACAAAGGAAGACTCAATATCCGAGGAGTCTACTGAGTCTGAGCAATCTGTGAAAACTGAGAAGTCTGAGAAATCTGAAAAGTCTGAGCAGCCTAAGAAGACTGAAAAGCCAACAAAATCAAAACCTAGAAAAAAACTACAGGAATCAGAAGAAAAACCAAATCCTCCATCAGCTTTAGCGCTAGATATGGAATATATTGATCAAGAACTGAAGGTTGTACTTAATAAACGTGACCGAGATTCACCTTACCTTACAATAGACTACACAAACACAATGTTTGGAATACATACTCTCATGCACAAATCTAATGCTAAGGCTTACGAGTCATTTATGCGCAAACGAGGCAAATTTATCATGGAACTTTTGCAAAGTCGTTTTGGTGATATGAAATGGAATTTCAACCCCACTGCATGCTCACCAGGATATTGGCATGCAATAATAATTTCTTCGGACATACCACAAAGCTTATTCGACTACTACAAAACGCTCCCCAAAAGTCCTCTATATACCTGGTACCCTGATGACCTTCTGGATAAAATCATAGATTTTTCTGCTAAGCCAGAAAATGAAAATGAAAATTTTATCATTAATCTTGAACCTACAGAATTAGCTGGTAACACGTATTATGTGTATCTTAATTCTTTTATTAGAGAAACCAATAATCTAGACTTTAAGCAACTTGCTTTCGAACGATTGACTGATGCATTAGCTAAACATTTGGCTGATAAATATAAAGTGGAACTCATGTATGATGAAGATAATAATCAATATTATATTCCTCAGTCACAACGATGGCAGTTAGAGAAAAATGCCAAACTTTCTGGACTCAACCCTCCTTTTTCAGCTTTAATGGCTAAAAGAGAAGCAGAGCGCGCTAAAAAAGCTGAACAAGATAAAATAGAGAAAACAAAACTAAGCACACCAGATGCTGAACAACATGAGTCGAATGATGACTCTGATTCACAGTCTTGTAGCGCAAAATCCCTTTAGGAAAATAAAATGGCTAAACGAAAGCCTACGGGTTCAGAAATAGTTGTTAATACACTGATTTGGATTGCGATGGCACTAAGTGTCATCGGTCTTTTTATTTACGGTGGTTTTCAGATTAGTCGCTGGTGGAAGGGTAAATCTTTTCACTTTTTTAAATTGAGTGCTAAAAAAGAGAAAGCGACGACTGAAGCTAGCGTAGACACACTCTCAGAAGAAACCGTTGATAATTCAGAAAATTCTAAGAATAAGCTTTCTTGCAAGGATTTTCTTGATTTAGACATTAAAGCAGATGTTGATACTTATCTACAGGAATTAAAAAAATACAATGCCAAGCATGCCGTAGATGATGAACCCCCTGTTCTTAACATTGACTACACGCCAACACTACATGAACTCATGACTAGCACGAATAAAAAGGCCTATGAGGGTGTATTAATGGCGCAAAGAAACGCTATCATCTATCACTTACAAACGATAACTTCCGGTAATTTTAATTTTGTTATGTCAAATGATTCTTCTGCCACTGCTATAGTGGTAAATAATCCCTCACAAGAATTGCTGGATTATTATGCTAAGTTACCTAAAAATGCTATGGATGCCAGAACCAGTGATGAGTTCTTTGAAATAATCATTAAAATTGCCGTTGAAAAGTATAAGGGTGAAGAAAAGAGTTTAATGATCGATTTGGAACCACAAGAATTAGCCACACATCCTTTGTATCAGTCTTTAAATCTATTTATCAAATTGTCAGAGGAACCTGGATTTAAACAAAAAGCCTTGAATCAATTATTTTTAAGTCTTCAGACATATATTTATAATAACTATAATCAGGTGGAACTACTTACTTTACTTTCCGAACAAAAAACCATTAGATATGGTATTCCTAAAGGACCGCAGGGTAGATATCAAGAAGATGAAGTGGAAATTTTTCTGACTGCATATCGAAAAAAATCTGAGATTTCGCATTCCGCTGATCCCACTTTTTCTGCCAAAGGTGCGAAGAAAGTGGCTCGAAGGAAAAGTGAAGCTGATCTGATGATAGATAAAGGATTAGAAAATCCTGAAGAAGATAGTGATTCAGTTTTGCACTCTGCTCCTTAGATAGTTTAACAGCTCCCCCCGAAGGGGGAGCAAAACTACAGTACTGAAATTGAATCTATAGAATCATGATCTTCAAAATTTTCTTTTAGTGCAGAGAGCTTATTTTCAAATCGTTTTGCTTGACGATTCCAATTTGTTGAGATGATTTGAACAGCAGAAATATTATAAAAATCATCCACCAATCTGACTTCTTCACTATCTTCCCCTTCCTCTTTATCCGATTCTTCAGCGAGAATAGGAACAACAGCCCGTCTAGCACGCAATTCATCCTGTTTTTCCCGCACAGGTTCTTTCTCATTTAATTGATGTAAAATGTCTACGGTACTTTGATAACCTTGTTTTTTATCGTAGATTTTGCATAACTCTTTTGTATCGATCGTGATAGCTTTCAAAGGTTCATTGACTCGGCGATAAAAATACCATGCCCAGATAATGAGATGACTCAAAATCGGTAAAGCCAATCCAGCTATAGATAATATCCATGCGGTTTTCCATCGACTATTACGAAGCTCACCTTGACGCTCTACAATTTCTTTGTAGATATTTGCCTTGAAGGTATTAGCAACAATATTTAATTTCTCATCATCACAATCTTCACCTAAATTTAATTTCACGGTGTTATAAGCGGTAGCGAGATGCTCAGTAAATTCTTGAGCATGTGTTAATAAATCATCACCTGTAAAATAATCCGCTAATTCATGATATTTTGGACCATCACTTAATCCTTCATAATTTTCTAGGAGGTAAAATGTCAAAATGGTTACCACATCGATGGTTTCATTTTCCTGCACCATCGCTAATTTACTTCTGCTAATATGGTTATCAGCAACACAAGTATCTACTACAAAACGCCCTAGATTAAGAGCTTTATTCTTGAACTTAGCCGTTCTCTTTTCTTTGTTAATTCGCTCTTGCACATAGGCTTTATAATCTTCAAAACTATTACCCATGGATGAAAAATGCTCACTCAGTGCTAAAGCAAGCTGGGTACCACATAACAATCCCGCATTTAACGCTCTGTAATAGGGAAATCCTGCCAATGCATCACCAACTTTAGCCCAAGTTTTTCCATGCGCCTCTTTTACAAACTCTTTACTTGCATATACTGCTAAATTGATGGCAGTAATTTTTTCACCATTTATATTATCTACTTCAAATTCAATACGACGCTCATGTTTTATTTTTCTCCTCCACGATAACCAAGCCTTCATACTTTTAGCCAAGTCACGGGGAAAATAGGTTTGATTTAAATCATTGTATCTGAAAGGCTTCTTAAACGTTGCACCTTTACCATCTTCACCACGCATATGATTAAAGGTTTGTTCATCAACAAAAAATCGTAGAGTAACAGGTGTCATGCCATCTTTTTCTTTACCGACGGTCTCTTGAACGGTAAATTTTGAATGCGTCATGACAGGAATACCTTCCAAAATAGGATTTAATTTTGAAGTGGGTCCTTTTACAAAATATTTTAATTCTGCCACATATTGCATATCTTCTTCGTATTGTAATTCACTATTGAAAATTTCTTTGTGCACAATACTGTGGGATCCATCAGAACCAACAATAACGGTATCATCTGGAAATTTCTGGGCAAACTCTTCACAGTTTTCAACAGCTTCATAACAAAATTCTATCCCCAAATCTTCAGCATAGGCTTTGAATTTTTCTTCGATCTCACTAGTTTTAACATGGCTTGAAAAACTATCAACAATGCTCTGCAACCTTGGATCATCTGGAATCCCTTCGTAAGAATGTTTATTCAATTGCAATGTATGTAGACGCTGATATTCCTCGTATTTTTCATACATGACAATTTTTAATGCAGGATTACGCAACTTAGTTTGAATGGCAGTCCATAGACCTACGGGACCTGCTCCAATAAAGACGATGTTTGGTGGTGATAGTTCTTCAGTGCTAAGGCTCATTGTAAATTTACCTACTATTTATTGATAGAATAGTGATAAATTATGACAGTATAAGATTAAGAGAAGATTAAGTTGTCACCCCGGCATCGGTCTTCGCCGAGGCCAGGATGACATCTAACTAAGCAGTATCGTTCTGATCTTTTTGCTGTTGGGCAGCCGTCTGTAAGGCCTCAGTCAATGCAGCTTCCGCTTCTTCAGCCACATTCACCTTAACTATTTCTTCAGGAATCTTCGCCGCAGAACGTGCAGCTCTGCGTTTTTGGTGATAAGCAAAACCAGTTCCTGCAGGAATGAGTCGACCAACAATCACGTTTTCCTTGAGGCCTAATAGATCATCACGTTTACCGCTCACCGAAGCCTCGGTCAATACTCGAGTCGTTTCCATAAAGGAAGCCGCTGAAATAAAGGACTCCGTGGTCAATGAAGCTTTTGTGATACCTAAAAGCATTGGTATATAAGTCGCTGGTTTATTATTTTTCTGATCAGCGATTTTTTCGTTGGCTTCTAAGACTTTGATCTTATCTACTTGCTCTTCTTTTAAGAAAGAGGTATCGCCTGGATCGTCGATACTCACTTTTCTCAGCATTTGCCGAACAATGACTTCAATGTGTTTATCATTAATTTTCACACCTTGTAATCGATATACATCCTGAACTTCATTCACAACGTATTTAGCAAAAGCACTGACGCCTAAGAGCCGTAAAATACTGTGTGGATCATCAGGACCATCAGCAATCACCTCACCTTTGGCAACATTTTCACCTTCAAACACACCAATGTGTCGCCATTTAGGAATAAGCTCTTCCCAAGGTTCTCCACTGCCATCTGTAGGATTAATGATCAAACGACGTTTCTCTTTGGTATCTTTACCGAAGCTCACAATACCACTGATTTCAGCTAATATAGCTGCATCTTTGGGTCGACGTGCTTCAAATAAATCCGCTACGCGTGGTAAACCACCGGTAATATCTCGAGTCTTTGAAGTTTCTTGAGGAATACGAGCAACAACGTCACCCACATTCACTTTTGAACCATCTTCAATATTAATGATCGCACCGGTTGGTAAGAAATAATGCGCAGGCATTTTTGTTCCTGGAATTAATAAATCCTTACCTTTGGCATCAACCAGTTTCACCAAGGGCTTAAGTTCTTTTCCACTGGAGGATCGTGAAGATTCACCAATAATCACAATACTCGACAAGCCTGTAATTTCATCGGTTTGACGAGTAATGGTGATACCTTCAACAAAGTCTGCAAATTTCACTTTACCCGCAGCTTCAGTAATAATGGGGTGAGTATGAGGATCCCATACCGCAACAATTTGCCCACCTTTTACGGCATCATGATTATTCACTGATAATACTGCACCATAAGGTACTTTATAACGTTCACGCTCTAAACCATTTTGATCGATAACGGCAATTTCACCTGATCGTGAAGTTGCCACTAATTTATTATCCGCATTAGTAATGGTTTTCATGTTGTGTAATTTAATCGTACCATCCGATTTAATAGCAACATTATTCGCAGCAGTTGAACGAGATGCAGCACCACCGATATGGAAGGTACGCATGGTAAGCTGTGTACCAGGTTCACCGATAGACTGAGCAGCGATAACACCGACCGCTTCACCAATGTGAACCAAGTGACCACGCGCTAAATCGCGGCCATAACATTTTGCACAAATCCCTTGTCGTGACTCACAGGTGATACTGGAGTGTACGACAACTTGTTCAATACTATTCGCTTCTAAAAGATCTACGGCCTTTTCATCTAATAATGTTCCCTTGCTTAATAAGGCTTTTTTACCTTCTGCAATCATCACATCTTCAGCCAATACTCGACCTAAAACACGTTCACGTAAGGGCTCAACCACATCACCACCTTCAATTAATGGTGTCATAATCACGCCTTCATTGGTGCCACAATCTTGAGCAGTAATTACTAAATCTTGGGCAACGTCTACTAATCGTCGGGTTAAGTAACCTGAGTTAGCTGTTTTTAAAGCGGTATCCGCAAGACCTTTACGCGCACCGTGAGTAGAAATAAAGTATTGAAGTACGTTAAGTCCTTCTCGGAAGTTAGAGGTAATTGGCGTTTCAATAATACTACCATCTGGTTTAGCCATCAGACCTCGCATACCAGCTAACTGTCTCATCTGAGCGGCGGAACCCCGCGCTCCAGAGTCAGCCATCATAAATACCGAGTTAAATGAAGGTTGGGCTACCTCTTTACCTTTGGCATCTTTCACCATTTCAGTTGCCATACCTTCCATCATCGCCTTCGCTACTTGATCATTAATATGTGACCAAATATCGATGGCTTTATTTTTACGCTCACCGTCAGTTACCAAACCAGAAGCGTGTTGCTTTTCAATTTCTTTTACTTCTTCTTCAGCACGAGCAATAATTTCTGTTTTGGAATCAGGAATAATTAAATCATCGATACCGATGGATACACCGGCTCGTGTTGCATGCCTAAATCCCATGTACATTAATTGATCCGCAAAAATAACGGAAGGTTTTAATCCGAGTTTTCGATAGCAACTGTTGAGCAAGCGAGAAACGGTTTTTTTCGTTAAAGGCTCATTAATTAGATCAAAAGACAAACCTTCAGGAATAATTTCCCACAACAAAGCACGGCCTACTGTTGTATCAACAATTCGTGTACTTTCTTCTCGTTCACCATCTTCACTGAACTGAACTTCAAAGATACGCACTTTTATTTTCGCGTGAATTTCAACGATTTCATTGGCATAGGCACGTTCAACTTCATGATGATCTGCGAAAAACATACCTTCGCCTTTGGCATTAATCTTGTCACGAGTCATATAATATAAGCCCAATACCACATCCTGAGTTGGTACGATAATTGGCTCACCGTGTGCAGGTGAAAGAATATTATTAGAAGCCATCATTAAGGCACGTGCTTCAAGCTGAGCTTCCAAGGTTAAGGGCACGTGTACAGCCATTTGGTCACCGTCAAAGTCCGCATTATACGCTGTACAAACCAAGGGATGTAATTGAATCGCTTTACCTTCAATGAGTACCGGTTCAAAGGCTTGAATACCCAATCTATGCAAGGTTGGTGCACGGTTAAGCAGAACGGGATGCTCACGAATAACGTCTTCTAAAATATCCCAAACTTCCGGTTCTTCCATATCCACCATTTTCTTTGCAGCTTTAATGGTGGTTGCCAAACCTCGGTATTGCAATTTACTAAAAATAAAAGGTTTAAATAATTCAAGGGCCATTTTCTTTGGCAATCCGCATTGATGTAATCGCAAGGTAGGACCTACCACAATAACGGATCGACCCGAATAGTCTACACGCTTACCTAACAAGTTTTGACGGAAGCGACCTTGTTTACCTTTAATACTATCCGCCAATGATTTCAGCGGACGTTTATTGGTACCCGTAATTGCTCGACCTCGACGACCATTATCTAATAAAGCATCCACGGCTTCTTGTAACATCCGTTTTTCATTACGAACAATAATATCGGGTGCGCTCAATTCCAAAAGTCGTTTTAATCGATTATTTCGATTAATGACTCGACGATATAAATCATTTAAATCAGAGGTAGCAAATCGTCCACCATCCAATGGAACCAGCGGACGTAAATCCGGTGGTAAAACCGGTAAAACGGTAAGAATCATCCACTCAGGTTTATTTCCAGATTCGTGAAATGCTTCTAATACTTTTAATCGCTTAGAGTATTTTTTGATTTTGGTTTCTGATGTAGTGGTTGGCAATTCTTCACGCAGCGTTGCGATTTCAGCGGCTAAATCAATGTCTTTCAGTAATTTTTGTACCGCTTCTGCACCCATCATAGCTTCGAATTCATTTCCGTATTCTTCAACTGCATCTAGGTAAGCATCTTCGGATAATAATTGACCACGATCGAAAGGAGTAATACCAGGATCGACTACAACAAAGGCTTCAAAATATAAAACACGTTCAATATCGCGAAGTGTCATATCCAACAATAAACCAATGCGTGAAGGCAAGGATTTCAAATACCAAATATGCGCGATAGGGCAGGCTAATTCAATATGACCCATTCGTTCACGACGAACTTTAGCCAAAGTGACTTCAACACCACATTTTTCACAAACCACACCACGGTGTTTTAAGCGTTTATATTTTCCACATAAACATTCATAGTCTTTGACGGGACCGAAAATTTTTCCATCAAACAAACCATCGCGCTCAGGCTTATAAGTGCGATAGTTAATCGTTTCAGGTTTACGAACCTCACCATGAGACCAGGAACGAATAACCTCTGGAGATGCTAATCCAATACGGATAGCATTAAAATCTTCAATGTTGTCTCGCTTTAGTAGTAAGTCTCTCAAAGTAACACCTCTCTAAAAACAATAAATCAATTATTCCTGTTCCAAGGTAAAATCAATACCCAAGGATCGAATTTCTTTCACCAATACATTAAATGACTCTGGCATACCTGCACTCATTTTGTGATTTCCATCAACAATATTTTTGTACATACGAGTTCTTCCAGAAACGTCATCGGATTTCACAGTCGACATTTCTTGTAAGGTAAAAGCAGCACCATATGCTTCAAGTGCCCACATTTCCATTTCACCAAATCGTTGACCACCAAACTGAGCTTTACCACCCAAGGGTTGTTGCGTCACCAAACTGTATGATCCCGTAGACCGCGCATGCATTTTGTCATCTACCAAGTGATTCAGTTTCAACATATACATGTAACCAATCGTAATTGGGCGATCAAATGCCAATCCAGTACGACCATCGTATAAGGTAGTTTGTCCACTGGTTGGCAAGTCAGCCAGTTTCAATAAGGCTTTAATTTCTGTTTCTTTTGCTCCATCGAACACCGGTGTTGCCATCGGCACACCATCACGTAAATTCTCTGAAACTTTTAAGACTTCGTCATCTTTTAATGTTTTCGTTGTTAAACCATATTGTTTGTCGAGATCGAAAATACTATCAAGGAATTTTCGTAGTTCACTCATGCTGGATTGTTCTTTCAACATTCTGTCAATTTTTTGACCCAAACCTTTGGCAGCCCAACCTAAATGCGTTTCCAAAACCTGACCCACGTTCATTCGAGAAGGCACACCTAAGGGATTAAGAACGATATCCACTGGCGTACCGTCTTGCATAAAGGGCATATCTTCTACAGGAACGATGGTTGATATAACACCTTTATTACCATGTCGACCAGCCATTTTATCACCAGGCTGTATTCGTCGTTTAACAGCAAGATATACTTTAACAATTTTGATAACACCTGGCGCTAAATCATCACCTTGGGTTAATTTTTTGCGTTCTTCTTCGAATTTCTTCGCACTCAATTTTTGCAATTCTTTTAGTTTTGCCTGCGCAGCTTCTAAACGTAAATTAGCATCATCATTTTTGAGCCTAATTTCAAACCATTTATTTTTTGGCAGTTCTTCTAAATAGGATTTTGTAATTTTTGTTCCCGCTTTTAATTTGCTGGGACCACCCGCTGCTACTTTTTGTAAAAGCAAATTCTCGAGTCGAGCAAAAATAGCTTCTTCTTGAATACGCAACTCATCTTCCAAATCTTTTTTAATACGAATCAATTCGGATTTTTCAATTTGCTTTGCACGATCGTCTTTCTCAACACCATCACGTGTGAAAACACGAACGTCAATAACGGTTCCACTCATTCCAGGTGGTACACGCAAAGAAGAATCTTTTACATCTGAAGCTTTTTCACCAAAAATAGCGCGTAATAATTTTTCTTCTGGTGATAATTGTGTCTCACCTTTAGGTGTGACTTTACCCACCAAAATATCGCCAGTTTCAACTTCAGCACCAATAAATACTATTCCAGATTCATCAAGCCGTGCTAATGCACCTTCGCCAATATTAGGAATATCTGCACTAATTTCCTCAGGTCCTAATTTTGTATCACGCGCAATACAGGTTAATTCTTGAATATGGACACTGGTAAAGCGATCTGCTTCAACTAAGCGCTCAGAAATTAATATGGAATCCTCGAAGTTATATCCGTTCCAAGGCATAAATGCGACCAACAAATTCTGTCCTAGTGCTAATTCACCTCTATCAATAGAAGGACCATCAGCCAAAACCTCACCTTTGCTAACTACATCTCCAACCTTAACCAAAGGAATCTGATTAATACAAGTATTGTGATTTGAGCGCTGAAACTTTGTTAAATTATAAATATCTACACCAGAATCATCAGGACCAATTTCATCTTCATGAACACGTACAACCACACGTGAAGCATCAGCAGAGTCAATGACACCACCTCGTTCTGCAACTGCGGTTACACCAGAGTCAATAGCCACTCGTCGTTCCATACCAGTACCCACTAAAGGCCTATCAGGAACGATGGAAGGTACCGCTTGACGTTGCATGTTAGATCCCATCAATGCACGGTTCGCGTCATCGTGCTCTAAGAATGGAATTAATGAAGCGGCAACCGAAACGATCTGCATGGGTGATACATCCACATAATCTACCTTATCCGGTGTAGTAAATGTGGTTTCACTTTTGTAACGACATGAGACTAATTCATCAATAATTTTTCCATTTTTATCGATGTGCGTACTCGCTTGCGCGATATAAAAATTACCTTCTTCTATCGCAGATAAATAATCAAATTTACCGGTGACTTTACCATTTTCGACTCGCTGATAGGGGCTTTCTAAAAAGCCATATTCATTGGTACGCGCATAAGCAGACATTGAATTAATCAATCCAATGTTTGGACCTTCAGGAGTTTCAATAGGACAAACTCGACCATAATGTGTGGGGTGTACGTCACGCACTTCAAAACCTGCACGCTCACGTGTTAGACCACCCGGGCCTAAGGCTGAAACACGACGTTTATGTGTGACTTCAGATAATGGATTATTTTGATCCATGAATTGTGATAATTGACTTGAACCGAAAAATTCTTTTATTGCTGCTGCTACTGGTTTTGCATTGATCAAATCC
Source organism: uncultured Gammaproteobacteria bacterium (assembly GCA_964651735.1). Lineage (GTDB taxonomy): Bacteria > Pseudomonadota > Gammaproteobacteria > CAZYYU01 > CAZYYU01 > CAZYYU01. The sequence continues at coordinate 143,130 of CAZYYU010000003.1, forward strand.
CGCGGCATTAAATTTTCAGTATCTGCTAAACTCAAACGATCTTTTACAGCACGTTCAACACGCACCAAACCAACACGAAATTGATTTTCAATCATTTCACCCACACTTCGAATACGTCTATTTCCTAAGTGATCGATATCATCCACTTCACCATTTCCGTTAAGAATATTAACAATTTCTTTCATAACATCGATGACGTCTTCTTTGGTAAGTACACCAGGACCAGTGTGATCTTTTCTGCCTAAACGACGATTAAATTTCATTCGACCAACGGGGGATAAATCATAGCGTTCTTCATTGAAAAATAAATTTTCAAATAAATTCTCAGCAGCATCCTTAGTGGGTGGTTCACCGGGTCTCATCATTCGATAAATTTCAACTAAGGCTTCTAATTGATTCGTGGTAGGATCGACTTTTAAGGTATCCGAAATATACGGACCTTTATCTAAATCATTGGTATATAAAATATCAAGCTCAGAAATTCCCATTTTCAAAATAGCTGCTAAGATTTCTCCTCGTATTTCATCATTTGCATTTGCAATGACTTCTCCAGTTTCTGTATCAACCAGAGGATTCGCCAAAATTTTTCCAATTAAATATTCTTGAGGTAAAACTAAACGCTTTAATCCTGCTTTTTCCATACGACGAATATGTCGCATCGATATACGGCGACCTTCTTCAACGATCACTTTTCCATGCCCATCTTTAATGTCGATGAAGGCGATTTCACCTCGAAGACGTTCAGGAATTAAATCTAAAACAATAGAATCTTTTTGGAAATGCACTTTATTGGTTTCAAAAAATATTTGTAAAATTTCTTCGGTCGAACAACCTAAGGCTCTCAACATAATAGTTGCAGGTAGTTTGCGTCGGCGATCAATTCTCATATAAATTCGACGATTTGGATCGGTTTCAAGATCCCACCATGCTCCACGCATAGGAATAGTGCGCGCATAATAAAGAAACTTTCCTGAAGAATGTGTTTTACCTTTATCATGCTCAAAAAACACACCGGGTGAACGGTGCAACTGAGAGACTACGACTCGCTCAGTACCATTAATTACAAAACTTCCGGTTTTTGTCATTAAGGGTATTTCACAAATAAATACATTATCTTCAATAATTTTTTTAGGCTTAGGATTTTCTGTGTTACTATCTTTGTCAAATAATTTAAGCTGTACTTTAATCCGAAGTGGTGAAGAATAAGTAGCTCCACGCATTTTACATTCATTGACATCAAACATCGGCGGTGTTAATTCATAGGATATGAAATCAAGTTCAGCAGGTGTTCCCGAATGCCCCACCAATGGAAAAACGGAATTGAAAGCTGAATTGAGTCCATCTTTCAAAAATGCCTCATAAGAATTTATTTGCTTAGCAAGCATATAAGGAATTTCTAAGGTCGAAGGACGTTTTCCAAAATTATTGCGGCGAAAGTCATTAACGGAAATGTTGGATTTAGCACTGCGTATACTCACGGGTTTCACCTCTGGAATGCGATTTCATACGTGCACTCAGGCATTCTACAAACCATTACGATTGGTAGAACACCTGAGTACTCTCATTACACAAATTATTTAAGCTCAACAGTTGCACCAGCTTCTTCAAGCTGTTTTTTCATTGCTTCTGCATCGCTCTTTGCCACACCTTCTTTCACGGGGCAAGGAGCACCTTCTACTAAATCTTTAGCTTCTTTGAGCCCAAGATTAGTAATGGTACGTACAGCTTTAATAACATCAATTTTCTTATCACCAGCCGCTTTTAGAAACACGGTGAATTCCGTCTTTTCTTCAGCAGCTTCAGCACCTGCTCCAGCTGCAGGAGCAACCATTGCAACAGGGGCTGCGGCAGAAACGCCAAATTCATCTTCAAGAGCTTTAACTAACTCTACGATGTCTTTTAAAGGCATTTCTTTTACTTTACTAACGATATCTTGAACAGCATTTGCCATAAGACTAACCTCCAATTAAATTAAGCTTGTTTCTTGTCGCGTATAGCACCTAATGTACGTGCTAACATCGCGCAAGGCTCTGCCAAAGTACGCACCAACTTTGTAGCCGGTGCATTTAACACTCTCATAAACATCGCAACTGCTTCATCAAATGTGGGCAACTCAGCAATCGCATTAAGATCACTTCCTGGGTATAACTGCCCGGAAAGTGCTATCGCTTTTACTTGAAGCTTCTCATTTTCTTTAACAAAATCACGAAGTATGCGAGCCGCGGTGCCGGGTGATTCTAGTGCGAACACTAAAATAATCGGACCAACGAGAGACTCGCTGAGACATTCATGTGGTGTACCTTGAACAGCACGTCTAGCCAATGTATTGCGAACAACTCGCATCTTTACACCCGCTGCACGAGCCTTGCTACGCAGGCTAGTGACTTCAGAAACTGATAAACCACGATAATCCGCAGCAATCATAGCTTCTGAATTTCTTACCAACGCAGACACATCATTTACAAGCGTTTTCTTCGCTTCAATATTAAGTGTCACTACACACCTCCAAATTGTATCAATACCCATCACTAAGTACTGACGCCCTATTCGGTGATCAATCAAGCTATTGCTCGACTATACACCGTCTGCGCAGGCCAGAACTTGAACCATTAAGACGCCCCAATGAGGCGCCACCTGCGGTCTTCGACGGCCGATACCAAGGGTGTGGCCGCGAAAATCTTAACCCTCACCACCTTTTACAGTAGCGAGCTTAACTCAATAATAAATCCAGGACCCATCGTGGAAGAAATACACACTTTTTTAATGTAGGTTCCTTTCGCAGAACTGGGTTTAACTCGGATCACATCCGAAATAAGTGAATGAATATTTTCTTTTAATTTTGTAAGATCAAAACTGGCTTTACCCACGGGACAGTGAACAATACCAGCCTTATCACAACGATATTGAACCTCACCCGCTTTAGCATTTTTAACAGCCTTTGCCACATCCATGGTCACTGTACCTACTCTGGGGTTTGGCATTAATCCACGTGGACCTAAAATCTGACCGAGCTTACCCACTTCCTTCATGGCATCTGGAGTAGCGATACAACGATCAAAATCCATCTCACCCGCTTTTACTTTAGCGACAAGATCTTCAAATCCAACAATATCTGCACCCGCTTGAATAGCTTCATCAGCTTTATCACCTTGAGCAAAGACGGCAACACGTAAGGTTTTACCGGTACCATGAGGCAATACGATAGAACCCCGAACATTTTGCTCTGATTTACGAGGATCTATGCCTAATCGGATAACTAAATCCACGCTTTCATCAAATTTTGCTGTGGCGGCGGTTTTTACGCGCGATAATGCTTCTTCAATGGAGTATGATACATTAGGAACTAATCCTGATCGCGCTGTTTTTTGACGTTTACTTAGATGTGCCATTTACGCATCCCCCCCTTCCACTTCAACACCCATACTGCGTGCAGTACCTTCAATAATTCGCATTGCACCAGCAAGATCCACCGCGTTAAGGTCAGGCATCTTCATCTCGGCAATTGATTTAACCTGTGCTTTGGTTAATTTACCCACTTTATCTTTATTCGGTACAGAGCTTCCTTTAGCGATACCTGCTGCTTTCCTTACTAGTACGGAAGCGGGAGGAGTTTTTGTGATAAATGTAAAACTTCTATCTTTATAAACAGTAATAACAACAGGTAAAGGCAAGCCTTTTTCAACATCTTTCGTTCGTTCATTATACTGTTTACAAAATTCCATAATATTCACACCTTGTTGACCCAATGCAGGGCCGACAGGTGGTGCTGGATTCGCTGAACCGGCTGGTATTTGCAATTTAACCAAGCCTTGTATCGGCTTCTTTGGTGCTGCCATCTTTTCTCTCCAAGTTGTGGGTACAAACGTTACTTTTTCAGTAACTCCCCTATTAATAAACTCAATTAACTTTTTTGTACTTGACTAAACTCTAACTCAACGGGTGTGGAACGTCCGAAAATTAAGACAGAGACTCTTAATCGACTCTTTTCATAATTAACATCTTCAACAACACCATTGAAATCTGCAAATGGGCCTTCGGTAACTCGAACAACCTCACCGGGCTCATATAATGTTTTTGGTTTTGGTTTCTCAACACCTTCTTCAACTCGGTTGAGAATATCTTCCGCTTCTTTATCAGGAATCGCAGCAGGCTTTTCACCACCAATAAATCCTTTCACACGTGGCGTGGTTTTAACGAAGTGCCACGTCTCGTCGTTCATCACCATCTGGATTAATACATAACCTGGAAAAAATTTACGTTCACTTCGACGTTTCTGGCCAGCACGCATCTCAACCACTTCTTCCGTAGGCACCACAATTTCACCAAAATACTCAGTCATCTTATGGCTTTGAATACGATTAGTCAGCAGTTTCACCACAGAATCTTCATGAGTTGGTTGGACGTAAATTACGTACCAGCGTTTTTTTTGCCCCTCATCAGTCATGCCATACCCCTAAAACGTGAAATGGGCAACAACCCACATAAGGAGCGAATCCACAGCCCACAATATTAAACCCATAATAAGTACCATCAGTGCAACTACCGCAGTAGATTGAACGGTTTCTTGACGAGTTGGCCAAACAATTTTTCGTAATTCAACTCGTGCCTCTTTTGCAAAAATTAGTGTAATACGACCTTTTTCAGTGCGTAACGCGATTGCGCCAACAACAATAGCAAGCACAATCCACGCCGCTAAACGTAATGACCAAGCAGTTTCGATAAAATAATAATTTGCAGCAACACCCACAGCGGCTAATAGTACAATTAACCCCCACTTGAGCGTATCTGATGAGTCAGATTTTAGACTCGGATTCGCATTCATTAAAATTTTTCACCCATTAAGTAACCGCTACTACATCACTACTGGCAGGCCAGGAGGGAATCGAACCCCCAACCTCCGGTTTTGGAGACCGCCGCTCTGCCAATTGAGCTACTGGCCTAATCACCCATAACCTCTCGTGCAGCGAATCGCACATTATGTCGAAGTCAACAATCAAATGCAAGTGCAAATTGAAATGATGGAGCCCACAACCGGAATCGAACCGGTCACCTCTTCCTTACCAAGGAAGTGCTCTACCGACTGAGCTATGTGGGCTGGAGCGGGTGATGGGAATCGAACCCACGCGATCAGCTTGGAAGGCTGAAGTTCTACCATTAAACTACACCCGCTGGAAAATAAGATTGGAGGGGGTAGGATTCGAACCTACGAAGGCAGAGCCGTCAGATTTACAGTCTGATCCCTTTAACCACTCGGGAACCCCTCCATATCGAGGAACCCAACATGCTATTTTGGTAAAGATACGCTACAATGTCAATATAAATACTTAGAAGCAAAGAGCAATATTCTTTGATGTTTTTTTAGTATTTTTATGATATATTATAATGAATTTAAAAGTTGGAGAAAAAAATGAGTCGATCTCAAGACGAATCAGAAGCATTAGGATCTAGGGCTCAAAGACGCCCACAGGTACCTCGTTTTAGCTTCGATGATGTTGATGAAAATCGCTTCAAAATCTTACAACAGAATTCACGCAAATATGAACCACGTAAACCCAGTATTGCACTTTGTGTGGCCCTAGGCCTTTTCCTACTTCCAGGACTTATCCTCTATTTAGTAGGTCTACTCGTTTATAATAAATGGAGTGAATATAAATTTAACAAACAGCAATCTACGGATCTTTCTGAAGCTGAACGCGCAAAAAATCAAACACTACAAAGCCATGTTGATAGAACTGAAACGGAAGATTCAACCCTTAGTCAATCTCGATCATCCTATTCAAGATCACATAGAAGTCTTAGCCAGAAAAGCAGAAGAGGATCTACAACAAGAAGCCATGAGTCTAGTGAAGAAGGTGTGCCACTTAGCTCAAAAAAGAAATCTCGCACTACCTCAAGTGCTCGAGCCAGCGTAGACTCTAGCTCATCATCAGAAGACAGTACTGCAGATACTGAATCTCCTCCAAAAAGCCACAGATCCTCATCCAGAGGTTAATAAACTAAATAATTTCCTCTATCTTAATTTTGGATATTTTTTCAATTAATTCATCTCTGATACTACAATTCATCTTTACTTTTACATTTTTAATATAAAATTCAACGGTTCTTGGTGATAAATCATATAATTTTGCAATGCCTTTAATAGTTTTGCCTTTCAATAACTGAGTAATGCAATCATATTCTCGAGAGGTAATATAGACACCAGGGTATTGCTCACCCAAACCATATTTTTTAGCCAACTTCTTCTTCCTCGTATTTTTTGTTTTTTCTCTTATTTTTTCACTTTCTTTTTCATTTTTCAGGCCATAACCGGTGTATAAAAAGTTATGCTCTTTATTGTGTTTATTTGCATATTCAGAAAGTATTGTATTCCAGTATGCATTATTGACCATCAGAAACTCCTTTCAATGATGATTTTTAAAAGAATTAAACTTTAATGCATAAAATTTAATGTGTCAATACATAATTGTTTCTCTGTGAATTCACTCTCTTTTTTGTTACAATTGCCCAGACTATCACAACTACGAAGGCAATATGGCAACTAATAGACTCGCAATTAATTTGCAAGAGCTTATGCGTACACGAAAAATTAATCCTACCGCACTTGCTCGTGCAACAGGCATTGGTCAACCCGTGATCTACCGGATCGCCACCGGGGAAACGGATAATCCTACCCTATCGACCTTACACCCTATCGCAAAATATTTTGGTGTCAGCATCAATCAATTGATCGGCGATGCACCATTAACACAAAATCAACACAGTCAAGAGGTGTCGACAATCCCCGTAATAGACATGTCTCAAGCTGCTATTTGGCATCGCTCACCCGAAGAAATAACACCCGCTCGTTATGTAGTGATTGATAGTACTATCAGTAATAAAGGCTTTGCCATCACCCTTAACGATTCCACCATGGAGCCAAATTTTCCAGAAGGAACAACGTTGATCATTGATCCACTGTTGAAAGCTAATAATCAAGATTATGTAATTGCCTATCATCAAAACCACCAACTCGCCACATTCAAACAACTCTTTTTGGATGGTAAGGATATTTACTTAAAACCCCTGAACCCGGAATTCGAGACTATAAAAGCCACAGAAACTCATGTTATTATGGGAACCATGATTCAAGCTCGCTTGGATTTTAAATAGTCACAGAATAGGTAAAAAAAATGAGTTCTTTTGATTCAGAATATGATGATTCATCCGATGAGATGGAGATTTCAGAAAAACAAATTAATCAGGTAAAACAATTCAAAAAAGCTGTTTTTAACCCCTTCTGGAGGAATCCACATCTTCATAAAAAATCTTCTGTGGTAGACCATTTTGAGCATGCACTACACACTCTAAATGGCAATGCTTCAGACCATATCAAATTTCCTTTTAATTTATCTCCTACCTGGGGATTAATTTTCCAACACCTTAAAATCCAAGGTGATTTTAATTACACACTTGCTGAATTTCTCAAAGTGATCACCTATAAAAAATTCATCATTGACACCACCACCAATACTAAAAAACCCAATTTAGATCGAAATTATTGCACACTAAAGGAAGCTATTAAAAAAGAAGAGGATATCAGCCTAATTGAAAACCACGTAGGATTGTTAGACTTTCCGTATCTCATCAATATTTTAACATTATTGAGTATTCAAGCATCACAAAAACTTCACGAAATCAGCGAACAAAAAAAACAAGATTCCAAAATTCCTTATAACAATACTTCCCCATTTCTTGAATTTATCAATAATATTATACGACGCGCCAAAAAATTACCGGTAGGAACACCATCCGACTTGAATGATAGAGTCAAAAAAACTTATCGTGCTTTGGAAATTACCTTTTATTTTTGCATAAGACTCTGGTTGGAAATTCTTGCTTTTTTAATTACTCCTTTGTGGGATTTAGCGAAGTTAATTATCGCCCCAACAATTCTCCTCATCACTTTCCCAATATGGTATCCAATATCTTGCCATCTCTACAAAGATAAGAGTGCGCCATTAGAACCTGACAATCCTCTACCCATAGAAGTAGAATTTGATTCTGAGGCTTCTGAAAATCAATTAAACTGCAGTGCCTAAATTATATTTTTTACGAAAGGTACTGTAAGACGCCGTTGATGTATTAAATTTTGCTGCTCAAGTTTTGTTAAGACTTCGAATAACTTTTTAGTATCACGTTGACAATGACTCAATATATATTTTGCAACCTCATTACTTAAGTCTAAACCTCGTGATTTTGCTCGTGATATTAAAGCGGTCATTTTATTTTCATCATTTAAAGCCTTAATGTGATAAACGGAACCAGCGGCCAAGCGAGATCTTAAATCCGCTAAAAGAATACCTGCTTGCGAGGGAGGATGTTTTGCAGCGATGATTAGCTTCCCTTTATGATCAATAACACGATTATAACAATGAAATAGAGCACTCTCCAAAGAGGAATTCCCAGATATCGAATCGAGATCATCGATACAGACCAATGATACATTTTCAATACCTGCTAAAATTTCTGGCCCATATTGATGGGCCTTAGATAAAGAAATATAGGCAGCGGTATGGTTAATTTTTCCAGCGAAATGGCAGCAGCCCATTAATAAGTGCGTCAATCCTACACCGGCTTCTCCCCAAAGGTAGAGAATGGGATCATCACTAGAACTGATAAAGTGTTCTAGAGCCTGTAATATCTGACCATTTTCGCCCCAAATGAAATTTGAAAAATTGACATTATCAGGCAGATCTACTGCGAGGGTAAGCTGTTTCATACCCCTACTATACATTAAACAAAATATGACATAAACTCTTAAAATGACTCAGATATTTGAAAACATTTCTCTGCAAACACATCATACTTTTTCCACACCGGCTTGTGCCCGTTGGCTCACCTCCTTCACTTCAATTGAAGAGTGTCAGCACCTCATCAGCGGGAAAATTTGGCAAGAAAACCAAAGTTTAGTGCTAGGAGAAGGAAGTAATACCCTCTTTACCGATGATTACCCAGGCCTGATTGCAATCGACAAAATTTCTGGCATTAGCATCAACAGTGAAAACGAAAATAATGTCATTTTGAAAGTGGGAGCAGGTACGAATTGGAATCAACTTGTTAATTATTGTGTAGAAAAAAATCTCTGTGGCATAGAAAATTTAGCACTTATTCCTGGTACCGTTGGCGCAGCACCCATTCAAAACATCGGCGCTTATGGCGCTGAATTATCTGACATATTTGTTGAGCTTAGCGCCATTTCTTCTGTCGATGCTAAGCCATGTGTTTTTTCAAAAAGTGATTGCGAATTCCAATACCGAGATAGTATTTTTAAAAAATCATTAAAAAATAAATTCGTGATTTGCGACATTACCTTAGCATTATCAAAAAAAATAAACTTAAATTTAGAATACGACCGCATAAAGCCCACCTTAGAACAGATGAAAATAAAAAACCCTACTCTTAAAGACGTCAGAGACGCGATTGTTATTATTAGAAATAGCAAACTTCCTAATCCAGCTGAAATTCCTAACGCGGGAAGTTTTTTCAAAAATCCAATAATTGATAAAAATGCATTCGAAAAATTCATACATCATTTTCCCAAAGCACCTCATTATAAAATTGAAAATGAGGAATTTAAAATACCTGCGGCTTGGTTAATAGAACAATGCGGATGGAAAGGCAAAATGCTCGACGATGACGTTGGTGTGTATGAAAATCACTCTTTGGTTTTAATTAATCCTGGAAAAGCCAGTGGCAACCACGTTTTGGAACTTGCCAACATAATTCATTATGAGGTTTATCAGAAATTTAATATCAATCTTGAGCCTGAAATTAATATTATATAAAGGCCAGAGTCGAGATAAGTTGAAGACTAACTGCAACAACTCTCAAAGATTTATCACAGAACACTTCAGCCATTATATTGCACCATGCCAGCAGCAGCGGGAGCTTGCATCAGGACCGTAAAAAACAGGGATGTTTTTTCCGAGCCCCCAGGGAGAGGTTTACGGCGTGTCCTGATGCAAGCTCCCGTTGCCGCTGGCTTCTTTCCACGAAGCACTCTTGAAAAGACCTAAAAATATGGCTCAAGACATGGGAGTGGCAACTAAGCAACTTTTACCAGTGTAAATCAACAAACTCTCTACATTGACTCCACAGGATGAGATGTTTAGAATCCAAGCATATCTATTAGAATCGAGGTTATAACCATGGTCAAATCAGAACTGGTCAAGTCAAATTTAATAAGCCGAATCAGCAAACGTGTAGAATCATTGCCCGCAACCGTTATTTCCATGAGTATCAATCAGATCATTGCAAAACTCACCGACTACTTATGTACTGGTGATCGAATTGAAATCCGTGGTTTTGGTAGTTTTAGTTTACGATATCGAAAACCTCGAAAAGCCAGAAATCCTATGACCGGTGAAAGTGTTGCAACGATTGCAAAACACACTCCTCACTTCAAGCCTGGCAAAGAATTACGAGATAAACTTAATCCTGCAGAATAGGTAAAGTAACTCCAACTTGTCCCATATATTTTCCGCCTCGATCTTTATAAGATATTTCGCATTCTTCATCCGCTTCTAAAAATAGCATTTGTGCGACACCTTCATTAGCATAAATTTTAGCGGGTAAATTAGTTGTATTAGAAAACTCTAAGGTAACTTGTCCTTCCCACTCAGGTTCTAGCGGTGTGACATTCACAATAATTCCACATCGCGCATAAGTAGATTTTCCAAGACAAATAGTCAGAATATTACGAGGAATTCTGAAGTATTCTACTGTTCGTGCTAACACAAAAGAATTTGGAGGAATAATACAAACATCCGTTTGAACATCCACTAAACTATTGTTATCAAATGCTTTAGGATCGACAATTGCCGAATTAATATTGGTGAAAATTTTAAATTCATTAGAACATCGCACATCATAACCATAACTCGATGTACCATAAGAAATGATTCGCCCTTTTTCATTTGTGCGAACTTGCTTAGGCTCAAAAGGCTCTATCATTCCTTTTTCCGCCATTCGAATAATCCACTTATCAGATTTTATAGGCATAGTTATTACTCCACAACAATGTGTGGGAATTTAGCGCTATAGTCCTTAGGTTGCAAGTCTAATTGCTGAATTAATTTTTGGGTGATGGATAAATAGAGTTTAGAAACTGGATGCTCTGGGTTGGATATGACGATGGGCACTCCTCTATCTGATTGTTTTCTGATGTCGATATTTAAAGGTAATTGTCCCAATAAGGGAATCTGACAATCTTCTGCAATTTTTGCAGCCCCATCGTGGCCGAAAATGGCCTCTTCATGACCACATTGAGTACAAATATGGGTGGACATATTTTCCACTATCCCCAGCACCTTGACGCCAACTTTATCAAACATCTCCAAGCCTTTACGTGCATCTAATAGTGATAAATCTTGAGGAGTTGTTACGATCAATGCTCCCGATACGGGAATTTTCTTAGCCAATGTTAATTGAATATCCCCTGTGCCGGGTGGCATATCGATAATCAGATAGTCGAGCTTATCCCAATTAGTGTTGTTAAACAGTTGTTGCAAAGCCGTCGTCACCATCGGCCCTCGCCATACCATCGGTGTGTTCACATCCACCAAATACCCCATCGACATCGTTTGAATGCCATGGCGAATCAAGGGAGTTAATCTCTGTCCTTCTTGAACGCTAGGCTCTTCAAGCACTCCTAACATCTGAGGCTGATTGGGACCATAAATATCCGCATCTAAAATTCCTACTCGCGCACCTAGATTCAATAAGGATGCCGCGATATTCACAGCTGTTGTGGATTTACCAACCCCACCTTTTCCTGATGCGACCGCGATAATATTTTTAATGGCGGGGTGTGGCTTCAACCCAGCTTGTACAGATCTACTCTCAACATTGCTCATGATATTTGTTCCTATTTATGAGGAAAGCGCACTACTGCTGAAGGAGTTTTCTTCCTCTTCCTCAGATTCTGCTTCATTTAGCCATTGGCATATAGCTTCATGCGTCTCAGGTCTGTTGAGAAGCGCAAAATGTCCACACTCTACATCAATAATATGCTCTTCTCGCAATTCAAGTCGTTTTTGCCACAACAAATCTTGAGTCCCATGAATGTAACGAAATTTATTAGCCACCTCTGTCACTGAATCATAATGAACAGGCTTGTTACCGGATGCTATCATTATCACAGTGCCAACATCTGGACGATAAGTCAGTAATTCATCTTTAACTCTATATAATTGTCCATCTCTCAGGCTCCAATCGCTTTGATTCATTGACATATACTCTGCAAGCCAAGCGCCTTTCGAATGTCCAACAAAATGGGTAACTACATCGTTGGGATCATCAAAATTATAAAGATTTTTGATGTCCGTTATTTTCGTTTCAATAATGTCAATATCTTTCTGGCTAAGATCACCGGCGGTTATATTCACTGTGAAAACTGGACCTTTATATTTTTTTGACAAGGTGGATGCTAATGAAAGCCATGTTGACTGATTAGTGTAATTTGAGTGTATTAAAATCACAGGATCATGATCTTTTTGTTCTGCGCTCAATTTTTTAGGATTTAATCCATAAAAATTAAAGTGGGGCTTGTAGGCTAAAAGAAAACGAAAAACAAATATTAGGCATTCTCTAAATTCAAATAGAATGGTGGCTAAAACCGTATGTGCATTGTCATAGCCTTTTTCCTCTAAATGTGCCAAAAAACGATGCGCCATTTTTTTAATCTTGCTAGCCACGCTACTGACCCCGTCATTTAAATTATATTATCTTTCAAGCTTGACGAGCATTATACTAGAAGTAACATAAATAACTCAATGTATTTATAAGAATTTCTGGTGAAAATTGGCTTTTTTGGCTAATAAGTTAATCCCGACACCGCTGAGTTGGCAGCTTGTCTTAAAATACGGTATATTTGCTGGCTATTTGATTCAATGAGAATGATATGCCTGCGAAGCGTAAATTATTAGTCACTACTGCTTTACCTTATGCGAATGGCTCCTTACATTTGGGCCATTTGCTTGAGCATATACAATCTGATATCTGGGTTCGCTTTCAACGATTGTCGGGTAACGATTGTCTCTTCATTTGTGGTGAAGATGCCCATGGCACGCCGATCATGATCAGTGCTCAAAAACAAAAAATTACACCCGAAGAACTCATTGCTAAAATGCAAAAAGAGCATATGCAAGATTTCGAAGATTTTAATATCAGTTATGACAATTATCATACTACCCACTCAGAAGAAAATAGATTCTATTCAGAAAAAATTTACACTGCGTTGCTGAATAATGGCGATATAGAAACCCGTACTATAAAACAGTGTTATGATGAAAAAGAAAAAATGTTTTTGCCCGATCGTTTTGTTAAAGGCGAGTGCCCACGATGTGGAGCCAAAGATCAATACGGTGATAACTGTGAATCCTGTGGTGCAACTTATACCCCTGATGAACTTAAAAATCCTATTTCTACTTTATCGCAAACAACCCCTATAAAAAAAGAATCTTTGCACTATTTTTTCAAACTTGAAAATTACCATGATATGCTAAAAAGTTGGATTCAGAACGAAGGTTTACAAAAATCGGTAACCAATAAATTGCTAGAGTGGTTTGACTCAGGTTTACAACAATGGGATATTTCGCGAGATGCGCCGTATTTTGGATTTAAAATTCCAAATACTGACAACAAATATTTTTACGTTTGGCTTGATGCGCCCATCGGCTATATGGCTAGCTTTAAAAATCTTTGTAGTAAACAAGACAAAATCGATTTCGATGAGTACTGGAATCAAAACAGTCAAACAGAACTTTATCACTTTATTGGTAAAGACATTATTTATTTTCATGCTTTATTTTGGCCAGCGATGTTATATGGGAGTGGTTATCGACAACCGACGGGTGTTTTTGCACATGGTTATCTTACTATCAATGGTGCAAAAATGTCTAAATCTCGAGGCACACTCATCAGTGCCAGACTTTATTTAGATCATTTAAATCCAGATTATTTGCGCTATTATTTTGCCGCAAAATTAGGCTCTAATGTGGATGATATTGATCTAAGCCTCGAAGACTTTATGCAGCGCGTGAATTCTGACTTAGTAGGAAAATTTGCCAATATAGCTAGTCGATGTGCTGGATTTATTACTAAAAAATCTAATGGTATTTTAGCAGATCAATTAGATGACCCATCATTATTCGATGCATTTAGAAAAAAACATGCGCTCATTTCAACATTATTCGAAACACGCGAATACAATCAGGCGGTTCGCGAGATAATGACGCTAGCAGACATTGCGAATAAATATGTCGCTGATAAAGCACCCTGGTCCCTTGCAAAACAAGAAGGAAAAGAACGGGAAGTTCAGCTAATTTGCACTCAAGCATTAAATTTATTTAAACTATTGATGTTTTATTTAGCCCCAATTACGCCTAAATTAATTGAGAAATCAAAAGCTTTTTTGAACATTGAGCTATTAGATTTAAATCCCCTGCTAAAACATAAAATAAATGAATTTCAACCACTGATTCAACGCATCGAACAAGCACAACTTGATAAATTAATCGTCAATGAAAGTCACTAAAGATAACGACACACTAAGCTCCTTACAAAAAGTCATCATTCGCGAAGAAGAATGTATTGGTTGTACTAAATGCATTCAAGCCTGTCCATACGATGCTATTATTGGAACATCAAAACAAATGCATACCGTAATTTTATCAGCCTGCACAGGTTGTGAGCTTTGTATATCATCATGCCCAGTTGACTGCATTGACATTATCCCTACTGAAGTTTTTTCAATCGCGAAGGCTAAAGAAAAATTAATATTGCGGGAAGCTCGTTTAGCACGTGATAAGGCTGAGTCAAAAGCTAAACATGAACACACAAAATCTTTAAAATTTAATACTCAAGAATCGATTATTCATGCACGTAAAGCAGCAATCGCCGCATCAGTAGCCAGAATTAAAGCTAAAAAATCGTTAAGGTCACAACATGAGGAATCCTGCTCATGAATCGAGTAAAACGTAATGAAATATTTCAACGATTCCAAGCGCATAATCCTAACCCTACCACTGAATTAATTTTTCATTCCGAATTTGAACTTTTAGTCTCTGTGATTTTATCCGCCCAAGCCACCGATGTTGGTGTGAATAAAGCGACTGCAGTATTGTATAAAAAAGCTAACACTCCCCAACAAATTCTTGCCCTAGGACTTGAATCCTTGATGGATTATGTGAAATCAATCAATTACTACAAAACCAAAGCTAAAAACATCTTAAAAACCTGTGAAATACTGATAGAAAAGCATCATGGCCTTGTACCTTATACTCGCGAATCACTTGAAGCATTACCTGGTGTAGGTCGTAAAACCGCAAATGTATTGCTCAATACACTCTTTGGTCATGCTGCAGTTGCAGTAGATACTCACATTTTTAGAGTATCTAATCGCACCGGTATTGCACCCGGAAAAAATCCTCGCGAAGTTGAAGATAAGTTGGTAAAATGTGTAGCTGATGAATATCTCAAAAATGCACATCACTGGTTAGTATTACACGGTCGTTATGTTTGTCTTGCTCGAAAACCTAAATGTCCTGAATGCTTAATAAATGATCTCTGTGAATATAAAGATAAAACCCCATGAATGATGAATTAACCCAAGAAGTCATAGCGGCCCGACAATTTTTCTGCAAAGCCTGGCAAAAAAAATGCCAACAACTTCCTCTAGAACCTTTGGAAATTGAAATTACCTCCATCATTCAACAACATCCAGAATATCATCATTTTTTCAATGATCCCACAAACCCAATCATCAAAAATCCAAGTGACATGACTGCTAATCCATTTTTGCATATCAGCTTACACTTAGGACTTCACGAACAATTAACCTTGGATCAGCCCAAAGGTGTAAAAGAAATTTATCAGCAGTTGATTAAAAAATACGAGGATGTGCATAAGGCAGAACATATTATGATGGAATGTTTACAAGAGATCATGAATGCTGCGTGGGCAAAGGATGGAAATCCTTGCCCACAACAGTTTATTAAAAAGCTTCAACAGTATCTTTAATTTAGAAATAAATTCCTACATCAGCAACCACTGAATTTCTGGATCCACCTGAAGCAAACACTGTGTCAGAATGGCTACCGCTGGCTGAATCTCTATTGGAGTAATCGACATCATGACGATATTCAATACCTTCAATGGTATTCTTCCAAATGGAACCCGACAATGCTGCAATATAACTCTGTTTTGGAATATTCACTCCTAAAGCTTCAGTACTAAATCCATAAGCCACGGTAAAACCAAAAGGTCTTTCAAAGACCTGACCCCTCACCGTACCATCCACGTAAAAGGCAGCAGGCTGTGCACCCTCAAAGTTAAATGCGAGGTCATTTCTAGCAAATTCACGAGTGGCTGTGACATATTCGACATTAAAAAAGAAACATTTGTAACCCAAACGTCCGTACACATCAAAGCCCGGAACTCGATGCTCTAATCGTTCAGTCTCTCTAGAAAATGCAAAACCTGCAAAACCTGGATTCATAAAAGTATTTTGTAGGCCACTGGAATCTGCAATATTGGCAATATATCCAGTACCCACTTCATATGAAAAGTCCTCATACTGGTGCTCATAACCAACATTTAAGCCCCATTGATTTATACCTCTATTATGCACAAAACTATCTCCTCTAAACCCATAACCTTGAGCAAAAAGGCCTTCATAATAAGCACCAATCAATGCTGCTCGAGTATTGGTTTTTCCGAGTTTAGATGTTGGTGTGGTAGAAATAATGCCTGAAGAATAGCGACCGAAAGGTACATACATTTGACCTATTGAAAAATACGCAGGAGAAACATTTAAATCACCGATGGTCAAAAATGCTCGTTGAATAAAAATTCGAGAATTGTTGATTCTTCGACCATTCCCAGCAAGTTCTTCATCTAAATTAGAATTGTCAAATCCTAAGGAAATCAGACCATAGGCCCATTGACTCACACTGGCTAAGGCATCCAATCTAACATCCAGTAGATCGATATCGGTAGAGGAGTTAAAGTCCGATCCACGTCGATGATAGGATTGGCCCAATATGACATCTCCTACGACATCACCGCTGAGCTCTAAGAATGGCCGTAAATGCCAAGGTAATTCTTTGGTTTTGAGTGTTTCACTTAATTTTTTTCGTTGCTGTAAAATTCTCAAATCTTCATTCATTGTCGATAAATTAACCACCACATCAGAAGCATCAAATAAAGTACGAATACCCATATAAGGTGAGGTTGAAACTGTGACTCCCATCGGATAAATGCTGGGTCCTACCTCTTTTACTTCAAGGTTGGTATCGATTTTAGGTTCTATTTTAGGCTCGACTTTAGCCTCAATTTTAGGTTCAACTTTTGGGGCGACTTTAGCTTTAGACGTTTCGCCAGCAAATGTTGTTGATGCAGCTAACACACTTGAAAGTAATATTATTTTTTTTAACATAGTTATCCCTCTTACAAAAATGATTCAATAATTTCTAAAACCACGATGCGATAGCGAGTATAAAACAATTCAACTAAAAGACGCCAGAAAAAAATGAGACACAAAAAAACCAGTAAAAATCGCTGTATATTTTATATTTTTCTGTTAATATATAAAAATGAATAATGAAACAAACCAACCACTATTGATGTGTAAACGTTTTAGAGGATTTCTTCCAATTGTCGTCGACGTTGAAACGGGCGGGATTAACCCCAATACAGATGCACTCTTAGAAATCGCTATGTCCACAATCAACATGAATAATGAAGGTTATTTTAGCCGAGGTGAAACTTACCATTGGCATGTAGCCCCTTTTGAAGGTGGGAATTTAGACCCTAAAGCATTGGAAATTAATAAAATAGTTCCTGATCACCCCTTTCGTTTAGCCGTGGATGAAAAAGAAGCTTTAAAAGAATTATTTGATCTGATCCAAGAAGACTTAAAAAAATTTCAATGCCAACGCGCAGTGCTAGTCGGACATAATGCGTGGTTTGATTTAGCCTTTATCATGGCTGCCTCCAAAAGGTGTCAATTTAAAAGCACACCTTTTCACTCCTTCACTACCTTTGACACAGCCACACTCGCCGGCGCATTATATGGTGAAACAGTACTCTCCAAAGCTGTCAGCGCAGCAAACATGAGCTTCGACCAAGAACACGCACATTCAGCTATTTATGATACTGAAAAAACAGCCGATCTTTTCTGCCACATCATGAATTCACTCATCCAACTAAAGTAAAACTAATAGTTCAGCAAGGAATCTTAACTCGCTCAATTTTTCGACAAATAAAAAAACCCTGCATAACTTAAGTCATGCAGGGTTTAAAAGATTCGAATCAACTAGCTTAGAATACTGCGGTTAAGCGTAAAGCAAGTTGGTTAGAATTACGGTTGGTACCGAAGCAAATGTCATTGCGTTCATGACCATCACGAGTAAACCCGTTGATGCCGTCACAGAAGGTACCTTGTTCACGATCATGATGTTCATCGTGATCGTTTCCATCTCTACCTCTATGATGGTGAGCATCATGGATTCCACCAAAGTCGATATCATGACGATATTCAAGTGTTAAGAGTAAGTTATGCAACAACTCTACACTGATATCACCTTGATAACGTCGTTCAGGCAAAATACCTTCAGCTTGACCAGCGAGCTGGTAGCTTAAACCGAATGTGGTGTTATAGCCCCAAACCACGGAATTGTATAAACCGGTGACTTCACCAGCCCAAATTCGTGAATTGCTTTCATGATGATGATGGTGGTCATCGCCTTCATCATTATGAAGTGCATGTCCTTCACCTTCACCATGATGATCATCTCTTACCATACTTTCAAATGCAGTCACATAGTTACCGATTAAAGTATAGGGACCGTAAACAACATCAGCATGTAATGCTCCACCGCTAACATCTCTCAGTCTGAATCCATTACCACGATGAGGATCAGCATTATGCTCTTCTCTTGTAAAGGTAAAACGGACTAAATCTTGGAGATCAGAAATATAATTTACATCGCGGAAATCTTTGATATACGATGCATTCACATTAATGTCGAAGCAATTGTATGTCGTTTGATAACCTAATTTAGCGATGTAATTATTGAAAGCGGTATAAGGAATATTAACGTCAAATTCGCCTTCATGTTCTCTGTCAGCAACGTGATGATCTTCTACTAACAAAGTGTCACGACTGGTATTAAATGATGACAGATGACCTTGGAATGGCATAATACTTCCGTATATACCATAAGAAGTTACTGCACCAACCTCAACACCGGTTCCCCGAGTTTGAGATAATACTTGTGGCAACGAATAGCTAATAGGATAAGGATCAGAATAAGTACCAAATGGGGTATACATTTTACCTGCTCTTAGATAAAAAGGTGTTACCGCAAAATCAGCGATAGTAATATACGCTTCATCTACTGATAACTGACCATTTGCCCAGACTGAGCTTCTGTCGCTACGAATGCCCTGAGAAATTGATGAGAATTCTTCCAAGGTGTTAATGCCGATATCAAATAAGTTAACAGAATCGTCAACATAAGCGATACCTAAATGCGCTGTAACACAAGGATTAATATCTGCATCTACAAACAAATTAGCATTGTTTACAGATAATGCTCTGGCATCATCAGAAGTTTTGAAAACTGGAACAATGCCTAATGGTCCACGGGAACCAAATCGAGCATCCACATTGATTAATCCACCAAGGTGAATACGTCTTGTCCAATCGAATGAAGACACAGGTGATTTAGCGTCATTGTAAGCAATGAGCGCTTCGGATTCTACATAGTCATGTAGAACTGGTCTTGATTCTACACCGTCGTGATGATGGTGTCGGTGATGGTGATGGTGTGTTCGCATTCCTTTTGCATTTTCAGCAAATAGAACAGGACTGCTAACCACGCCTAATAATGCTAATGAAGCAATTAGTTTTAGGTTCATCCTTTCAGATCTCCTTGATTATTTTACACATGGGAAATGATGTTCCTAACTGGAGCTAACCTCCTGTTAAGCCCTAACTTTAAAGCGAAAACGCTTTATATAAAGGTGATGCACCATTTCCCAAATGTACATCCCCTACTACTTCTAATTCAGAATAAATCTGAACCAGAACCTCTACAGGACAAAAGCCCTGAAGAATTTGCATATATAACAGACTTTACATTAAAAAAAAAGCCCGTACATAAAAAATCATCATATTCAATATGCGCATTTTAAGTCGCAGGCTGGAAAATAGCAATACACAAAATAAAAAAGGAGGCAAATGCCTCCCTTTTTAAAAGAAATAAAATATTACAGGTCGTCTTCATAGTCGGAAAGATACTGTGCGACACCCTCAGGAGTTGCAGTCATTCCTGCTTTACCTTTATTCCAATTAGCAGGACACACTTCTCCATTTTCTTCGTGAAATTGCAAAGCATCAAACAAACGTAGAATCTCACTGATGTTACGGCCCAATGGTAAATCATTAACGATTTGTGAGCGTACAATACCCATTTTATCAATGATGAATGCACCTCGATAGGCAACACCTGCCTCAGGATGCTCAACACCATAGGCGCGGCAAATAGCATGGTTCACATCGGCGACTAAAGTATATTGTACTTGACCGATACCACCATTATTGATCGGAGTATTGCGCCAAGCATTATGGGTGAATTGTGAATCTATTGATACAGCAATGACTTCTACACCACGTGCTTTAAAATCTTGATATTGTCTATCTAGTGCAATCAGTTCAGAGGGGCATACAAAAGTAAAGTCCAAAGGATAGAAAAACACTAAGGCGAGTTTTCCTTCGGTTGCTTTTGAAAACTGAAAATTATTGATAATACTACCATTACCTAATACTGCAGACGCTTCGAAGTCTGGCGCCGTTCTACCTACGAGAATACTCATGTTTAATCTCCACTCTGTTATATGTATCACCATATTTCAATACTGAAATAATATTGTCAAATTTTTTCTCAAATGCAATTGACAATCATTCTCATCTAGTATACCATGGGCTCTACCTAATAACAAGGAAATATGAAATGTTAGCATGTATTTGTCGGTGCAAAGCTAACAGCCACGCTAAGAAATAGTCTGCAAAAATGGTGATAATGAATAAGGAGGTCAATCAATCTATTGACGAACCGACGGATGTGGTCAGTGTATTTCATACACAAAAAACTGAGATGAACAACAAGAGCATAACTTGGTATAACAGTGATAAAGAGCCCCACCCCTGGACTCTATACGTGGAATACACTTGACCCCATCATCAACACTCAATACACTCACCTCATCTATGATTCCCAAATAGGAGCGTGACATGTCACACCAATTACCTAAATTACCTTATGATCTTAATGCTTTAGAACCTCATATTTCTAAAGAAACCTTGGAATATCATTATGGAAAACATCATCAGGCTTACGTCAACAATTTGAATAAATTAATTGAAGGCACCGAACATGCGGACAAAAGCTTAGAAAATATTATCACTTCTTCAACGGGTGGAATATTTAATAATGCTGCACAAATTTGGAATCATACTTTTTATTGGAATTGCTTATCACCCGAAGGCGGTGGAGAAGCTGATGGTGATTTGGCGAATGCCATCGAAAAACAATTTGGATCCTTTGAAAATTTTAAAAATGAGTTTACAAAAACTGCTGCAACTACCTTTGGCTCTGGCTGGGCTTGGCTGGCTAAAAATGATAAAGGTGATTTAGAAATATTGAGCACTTCAAATGCTGCCTTACCCATGACCCAAGGTAAAAAGGCCTTATTAACCTGTGATGTATGGGAACACGCTTATTACATTGACACCCGTAATGACAGACCCAAATATATTAGCAAT
This sequence comes from uncultured Gammaproteobacteria bacterium, assembly GCA_964651735.1. GTDB lineage: Bacteria > Pseudomonadota > Gammaproteobacteria > CAZYYU01 > CAZYYU01 > CAZYYU01. The sequence continues at coordinate 164,998 of CAZYYU010000003.1, forward strand.
TTCTGGAATGTGGTGAATTGGGATTTTGTTGCAAATAACTATTCAAAATAATTATGACTATACGTATTGCAATAAATGGCGCTAGTGGAAAAATGGGAAGCTATGTGGTTTCCGCCGTTAAGAATGAACCCGAATTTAGCTTGGTTGGCACCTTTGATCATCATGATGATTTAAGTGAATGTATTCATCAATCCAAAGCTCAGGTTGTGATAGATTTTACTACCGCGAAATTCGCCTTTGAAAATGCTCAAAAAATTGTAGATGCTGGTGTACACCCTGTTATCGGTACTACAGGATTCGAAGCTGAACAAATAAAAATTCTACAGAAAAAAAGTCTTGAAAAAAAATTGGGAGGTATTATTGCACCTAATTTTAGTATAGGTGCCATATTAATGATGCATGCCGCTCAACAATGCATTCAACATTTACCGCATGTTGAGATAATCGAGATGCATCATGATAAAAAAGCGGATGCGCCTTCGGGTACGGCTATAAAAACTGCTGAACTATTAAGTGCAAAAGCCAAAGAACCTGCCCATTCCAGTGAATTGATTTCCGGTGCTCGTGGTGCTAATTGTCAACATATTCCTATTCATTCTGTACGATTACCAGGACTAGTTGCTCATCAACAAGTGATTTTTGGTGGTACGGGTGAAACCTTGACAATACGGCATGATACTACGAGTCGGGAAGCATTTATGCCTGGCGTTATTTTCGCCTGTAAAAAAGTCTTAAGCTTAAATGAGCTTGTTTACGGGTTAGAAAATATTTTATTTAATAAATGATACTAGAGGAGTGAAAAAATGAACCCATCAAAACCTAACAATTTTTCTTGGATATCACCAAATTTAACAGTGACTGATGCAGATGCTGCCATCGATTTTTACAAAAAGGCATTTGGTATTGAAGTGCTTGATGCAGTTCCCGGCGATGATGGTAAAACGATTCATGCAGAACTCAAATATAAAGACCAAACCTTAATGCTCGCTAAAGAAGGTATGTTTGACAATGGGCCAAAAACTTTAAAAACACCTGCAAATTCTGGTGTGCCCTCACCGATCACTTTGTATTGCTACACTGAAAATGTGGATGCTCTCTATAAACAAGCGCTCTCTGCGGGTGCGACATCTACACAAGAACCTAATGATATGTTTTGGGGCGATCGTATGTGCCAATTACAAGATCTGGATGGACATACCTGGTGTTTTGCAACAAACCTTAGACCCCATAAATAAATGAAATTTAAAAGGATTCAACTTTTCATTTTATCTACGCTATTTTTATACGCTACGCTTTCAGGATGTGTGGCGTATAGAATAGCCAAAGGGACAGCACAAATTGCGATCGGAACTGTTCTGGCAATTATTTAGCGACCTCTGGTAATTTAATACGTCCACCCATGGCATAACGCATAAATTGTTTTTTTAAAATACTGATGCTATTGACCATATTTAATCCAACACTTCGAATATCAGCGATAAATTCGGAATCTGATCCAAATAATTGTTTAAAACCAGACATTGCAGCGATCATCATCCCATTATCACCTTTACGCCATCGCTCATAGCGACGCAAATGATGAATTAAGCCAATATCTCTAGAATTTGATGAGACATCAACAATAATTTCAGCAAGACAAGCAATATCCATGATGCCCATATTTAATCCTTGACCTGCTAATGGATGTATACTATGGCAAGCATCCCCCACTAATGCAACTCGTGATTTTACGTAATTTTTTGCGTGTTGCATGATCAATGGAAATTGTTTGGGTGTATCGAGACGCGAAGTCACTTCTCCTAATTTATTTTCAAAAGCATTCGCTAATTTTTTAAGAAAATCACTTTCATTCATTGACAATAATTGCTCAGCTTCTTCTGGTGTGGTTGCCCATACAATGGATGAGTGATGTAAATTGCGAAGTGGTAAAAATGCCAAAGGTCCATTTGGCAAAAAACATTGTCGCGCTATGCGTGAATGTGAGAGTGTTGTTTCTACCGTTGTGATGAGGGCAGTTTGGTGATAAGGAGAGACATGAGTATCAAATGCAAAATATTTTCTTAACCAAGAATTTGCTCCATCTGCTCCTACAATTAATTTAGTGCTGATCGTTCCTTGGGATAATCTAAGGTGTGCATCATTTTCATTGATGCTCATCTCAATAATATCAACGGGGCAGATTAATTTCACAGAATTTAACTGCTCCACTCGTTTTAATAATGCCTCTTGTAAAAGATCATTAGGAACAATGTGACCTAAATAAGGCTCTGCACATTCACTTGAATCAAAACGAATTTCACCTTTACCTTGTACATCCCACACCATGATTTCATTGAATGCACTTAATAGATCCTTGGGTAATAACTGCCAAACACCCAAAGCAGACAATACTCGTTGAGAGGCTAGATTAATGGCGCTAGCACGTGCATGCTCACCCAATTTTGGTGGGGAATATTTTTTTGCATCGAGCACTATTACATTTAATTTTTGTTCACCTAATGCAACAGCAAGACTCAATCCAACAATTCCAGCACCAACAATAACCACATCAGTTTGTTTCATCATAGCACCATTCACTGATTGGTTGGCGAGAAGCTAATTTTGAAATTTTCCCCGATAAACCTAAGGTACCTCTTGTTAAAGCGGTTGATAAAAAAGGAATATGATCCATCAAGGTCAAACCTATGTTTCTACCGATCACTGCGGGTAAAAATGAATTGCCAAATATCGTGATTAATCCATGTGTTATATTGATAATATTTTTATGATCGCTTTCACGTGAAGTTGAAAACTCATTTAATAATTGTTCCTGATTAAAAGGAATTTTTTTGCAACGATATTTGAACAACAATTCAGCCAATTGCGCCACATCCCGAAGTCCTAAATTTAAACCTTGTCCCGCAATAGGATGTAAAGTATGTGCTGCATTTCCAATTAAAATAACACCATTTTTACCAAGTATTTTTGCCTTGAGCAACTGTAGAGGGAATAAATATGGCGTGGTGGGATTTTTAAGTGGTCCTAAACGATATCCAAATTCTGTTTGTAAACGTGCTATAAATAATGAGGACTCTAATTCTGCCACTTGTTTGGCATTTTCGGTTTCTAAGGTCCAAATAACTCTAGCACTCTGTTCTCCGTCGGGTAATAATGCCAAAGGCCCATGAGGAGTAAACCTTTCATAGGCTCTAAATTGGTGAGATTTTTCTAAATCCACACGTGCAATAATCACACATTGATCGTAGTGATAAATGGTAGACTCAATATTGAGGGCAGTACGCACTCGAGAATTTGTTCCATCGGCAGCAATGACTAAATCGCTTTTTAAAATTTCTTTTTTACCATTAACATTAAGAACAATATTATTAGTATCGCCCTCAAATGCTTCAAATTGCGCCGAATAAAATGGAGTAATAAAATCGGAATGCAATTCAATAGCTTGAGTTAAACCAATGGCTAAAGGATGGGCTAAAACCACGAAGCCCAAAGCCTCTACCTGATGATCAGCCGCATGGATTCGAGTTTTTGCAAAATGGCCTTGATCGGAAATTTGTATGCTTTTTACGGGTGTGACGTGTGACTCAATAAATGACCACAAACCTAAAGATTCTAAAATATTTTTGCTGCCCAAGGATAACACGATGGCTCTATCATCGCGAGGTTCTTTTTTATTTTTGGATACAGGTTGATTGGATTCAATCAGTGCAACAGAAAATTTAAGCTGTGCTAGAGCAATTGCCATCACGGATCCGACAAGACCGCCTCCAACGATGATTATGTCAAATTCAGAGTGCATGATTTTTTAGCCATTAAATTTTCTATTTCTTCTACCGTTTTAGGCACACCATGGCTGAGCACTTCACATCCGTTTTTTGTCACCAGAACATCATCTTCAATTCTCACACCAATGTTCCACCATTTCTTTGCCACCTTATTATTCGCTGCAATGTAAATCCCAGGCTCTACGGTAAATACCATGCCTGGTTTCAGTTCTCGAGCTTTTTCATTCACTTTATAATCGCCAACATCATGCACATCCATGCCCAACCAATGGCCTGAACTGTGCATATAAAAGGCTTTATACTTGAGCGCTTCGATGAGATCATCCACCTTACCTGATAATAGTTGCAGATCTACCAATCCTTGGGTGATAACACGAACTGCCGTTTTTTGTAACTCAGACCACACTACACCAGGTCGAACGATATCAATAATGGCCAATTGGGTTTTTAGCACCAATTCGTAGATGAGACGTTGTTCTGGGCTAAATTTTCCATTAATTGGATAGGTACGGGTGATATCAGCCGCATAATATTCATACTCTGCACCAGCATCAACCAACACCAATTCGCCGGCTTTTAGCGGTTTATTATTGGCGACATAGTGAAGTACACAACTATTAGCTCCACCCCCAACGATAGACCCATAAGCGGGTGCACGACTTCCACGTCGAGTAAATTCATGCAAGATTTCCGCTTCCAGTTCATATTCCATCATACCAGGTTCGACGCTTCGCATAGCTCGACAATGGGCAGCCGCGCTGATATCAATAGCACGCTGTAATCGACTTAATTCATATTCGGATTTTATTAGGCGCATTTCAGCGCTTATTGGGTTTAAATCACTGAGTGTGAGATTCGATATTTCTTTGGCACTGGAATAAATTTTATGGCGTCCATTTAACAAGGCATGGATTTTATGGGGGAATTCCTTAATATCGTAGGCTTCATCAGCCCCAAATTCAGTTTTAGCCCCCTCAATTCCAAACCTGGCCCCTGTCCAGACCTCAGCATCAGGATCACGAGGACGACAAAAGAGAACAAATTCCCCCTCTTTACGGCCCGGAATCAGAACCATCATGGATTCTGGTTCTTGAAATCCCGTAAAATAATAGAAGTCGCTGTTCTGGCGGTAAGGATATTCAACATCCCGACTTCGATAGGATTCTGGCGCAGCAGGTATAACAACGGCTGCATCAGCTTCAATTTTTGCCAGTAAATCGGCACGTCTTTGCTTAAAGATATTCATACTTAACAGTATACTCCACTTGACGAAGTCTAGGAACAGACTTAATATTGAGACACGCCTATTTGGGAGGATATGGCTGCTCAGCTGGCCTGAGCGAGTTGTGGTAGTGGATGGAAATATAATAAAAAGGCGCGAGAATGGACTTAACAAATTTAAACCGACAAGTTGAATATTTAATTCTTTTAAAGAATCAACTTGAACAAGAAAACGGTTCCCTAAAAAAGAAATTAACCAGCTTAACTCAAGAACGAGCAATTTTGGTTGAACGACATGAAAGAGCTCGTATGAAAATTAAACGAACTATTTCAAATTTGAGGAACGATCTTCATGAATGATGAAAAAAATTCAGTTCAAATTAAGTTGATGGGACGTAGCTTTAAAGTCAAGTGCACGCCTGACACCATGGCTGAATTGCAAGAATCCGTAGCGTATTTAAATGCCAAAATGTTCGAAATCGCTGACTCCGCAAAATTATCTGGAATCGACACCATAGCTGCTGTGGCAGCACTCAATATAACCCATGAACTCAATCTCGAAAGACGTCAACGTCAAGAATCCATCGAGAAAATGCATGGACAAATTACCTCTCTTCAAAACAAGATCGAATCCGCACTAGCGGGCGAGAATTAAAAACACTATAATTAAATCGCCTCTGTGGTACTCGCGAACAAGTAACAATTCTTGAACCAATGCTATCATAGAAGGGGTTTGAATAATATTGATGTGTGCATGCTCACTCGTTGAGAAGTCTAATTCAATGTAAGATTACCCCACCTGAACCTTCGGTTCAGAGTATGTACTTGTAGCGGTATTGCGGAGGAACTATTGTGTCCATCAGAATTGATCTTAGAAAAAGAATTATCGCTGAACGCAAACAGATTGATCTGTTCACTCAACAAAGTTGTAGCTTAAAAATTTGTCAGCGGTTTTTAGAATTTATTGAAAATATAAAATGTGAGCATCTTGCTGCCTATATTGCCAATAACAATGAAATAGATCCTAAACAAATTCTAGAAGAGGAAACTGCTAAAAAACATTACTTGCCAATACTGGATCCCGAAAATCCTTCGCATCTTTTATTTCAGCGCTATGAATTACACGATAAATTAATACCTAACCGATTTGGAATTCCTGAGCCTGTGTTTGATGAACAAAAATTAATCAATGCTGAGGACTTGGATTGTGTTTTAGTGCCTTTGGTAGCCTTTGATAACAATGGAAATCGACTAGGAATGGGCGTGGGTTATTATGATCATACCTTTAAATTTCTGCAGCACGCCAAAAGGCCACATAAACCCATTTTAATTGGACTGGCCTATGAATTTCAAAAAGTGGAAAACTGTGAGGCCAAATCGTGGGATATTCCCTTAGACTTTGTGATCACTGAAGATAATTTGTATCGTTGGTCATCAAAGTAAATTCAGCTGTGATGCTACTGGTTCTACAGTTTGCAAAAATTGGGTTCGTGCTCTGCCCATATCTTGCTTCAACAATTCAAGTTCTCTCTGATATGCCAGGTCATCACTCTTTAGGCTATCGAGTTCTTTTCCGAATCTTTCTTCGGATCTTTTGAGATCTTCATTCATTTTGCTCAAGATGGGGTTAGATTGATTTGTACACTTGGAGTGCAGTTCATGTCTTTCTTTTTCAATAGCAGCAATATTTTTTGCGATCACTCTCACATTGCTAAGAGATAAGTTTTTAATTGAGTCAGTATCTATCTGTTTAAATCGTTGAAGTAGATTTTCTAAGATTTGTTTTTTTGCTAATCGCTCGTCTTCAGTAATGCCGAGTACCTGGCATGGCTTATCCAGTAGTTGTCTTGTGTTTTCTAGTGCATGGGCTAAGTTATTTATATTATCAGCAAGCTCTGTTTTTTCTTTTTCTATTTCTGCTTTTTTTGCGTCAATTCTCTTCTGGTAATCTGCGTGTTTTTGTTCTTGTTGAGCTATAAGATCTCTCATTTCTTGCTCAGCTTTATGACGATCTTCATCTTCTTTAGCCAAGATTTCTGTAATTTTTTCTTGATGTCTTCTTTCGGTTTCTTCTAATTCATTCAAAGTAGTGCTCATTGATTGACTCGGCGCTGGACTTTCGCTGAAGGTAAAATGAGGATTATATCCACCGCTGCTTCGCTTTGCATTAGATAATCTTGCTTTTTCATCCTCGGGAATTTGATCTTGTTCAGGCTGTCTTGTTAGGGGTGAATCTTCAGTTGATGTATCTGCTGATGAGTGATTATCATTTTCTGGTGTACTGGCTAAAGACATAAGTTCACCTAGGGTATCACCTTTTTTTATCTTTAATGCATTTATTTGTTGAATTAAAGCATCATAACTTAAATCACTAGCATCCCATTGTCTTAAGAGGCTTCGAACACTTCTAACATGTTTGTTACCCAATTCGCCGGTAAATAATCTCACAATTCCCCATGCACTGTATCGTTTTAATAGCTTTACCATGTTTATTTCGTTTGGACTCACTATATTTTTTATGCCTGCTTTTGCTGCTTTATTGATACCTGCTGTATCTCCTTCATTTTTGTGAATGACATAAAAAATAGCGCCCAATTTACTGGCTGGATTTATGGTGGCGAGGGAAGGTATGGATTCAAATAACGTATTGATTACTACATTGGTAGGTGAATTTTTCTTAACTTTTTTCAATGCTTGTTTGATGGCGCGTCGTTTTGGATTAAATAGTGTACTTAAACCGGTGGAATAATCTTTTAAAGCAACATATGCGGATTGATAGCCATTTTCTATTGCTTTGATTTGTTTTAGGTATTGTTTGGACATTTTATTACTCTTTGGTTAATAACTACTTTAGAAAGGTATTCCCCCCTCCGCCCCTTCGGGGCACCTCCCCCCGGAGGGGGGAGGAAATACTTTTCGATTAGCAATAATTCATTTGACTATATGCGCTAACACTGGCCTGTTTTTGCCTTTGCAGTGCTGCTTCTGCATTGTTTAATTCTGATAAGACACTGTTTGCTATATCAGCAGCATTCATAACGGTAGAACAATTTGCTGCTTTTACTTTTGACGCTATTTTTTCGAGTAATTGTGCGTCAGTAAAAGAATGACGATAGTAAGTGTTTTTAGCCATGTTTAGTGCTGCATTAATTAATTGTTGTTGTAGGTAAACTTTGAGCAATTGCTCTCGTCTTTTTTGTTCGGCTTGATTGTTACGCTCTTCCTCTTCTAATTGGGCTCGACGAGCTGCTGCTTTTGCCGCAGCATCATGACCATCTTCTACGTAAAGGTAAATGATATCTAATGGAGGATTTGATGGTCCCTTTGGCGCCATTAATAATACTCTGAGCAAGGTGAGATTAAATAATATGCCTGTTTCTTTTGCAAAACGATTAAATGTCAAGATCAGTTCATTGGGTGTATATTGGTCGATATTATAATAGGGTTGAGATTGAATGATTGAGCTTATGAAATATTGTGGATTTGCCATTTTAAGATCTTGATAAATCACATTAGCGAGGTATTTAACAATTCCTAGATGCAAATATAAGTCTGGTAAAGCTGCCAACTCTTTTTCTAAAAAGATATTGTATTCCTTAACTAAGACTGGAAAGGAATCAAAAAGTTCCTGAGTCTCCACCCCACAAATTGTATCTTCTCCTTTTTGATTTAACTCAGCTCCGCGGATACTGAGTCGCTCTTTAGTTGCAGTATCACTCTTCTGATCGAGTGGTATTAATGCGGAAGTGGATTTCACCGCTAGCCGACTATCATTAAAGACTTCAGAAGCATCCGAATAACGCGCTAATTCTGCTATTATAGCTTTTCGTAATGTTGCAAAAGCATTTCGCTCAGCTTGAACAGTCTGCATTGTTTCATCAATTTTTGCACCGCAATTTAGTAACTGCTCAACATTAGCTGAGCAAAAACTGGACACTTCTGCTTTTAGGGCAGTCAATCTTGAAATTGATTCAGGGATAACTAATGCCGCTAAGAAAGGAACATTATTATCTGTTAAATATTTAATTTCTTCAGCTAATCGACATTCCACGTATTTTAAATCTTTCAACTTATCATCGAGGATTTTTTTGTTTTTATCGACGTTATTTTTAAGATCACAACCCGAATCATCAACTCGTATTTTTTTCAATTCGGTATCAATACGACTAATTTTTTCACCTAATGCTGTCAATTCAACCAAAGACAGATTTTTAACAGCTTCAGGAGTAAACTGGCTGAGCGTGTCTCTCAAGGTATTGAGAAGTTGTTTTTTTTCAAGACGTTTTTCTTCAGTAATTCCTAGCAACAGACATGAGTTATCTAAGAGCTCAGTCACCGTTTCTAATGCTCTACCAGCAGTCAGTGCATCTACGTTTTTCTTGATTGCAGTATATTTGTCTAAAAAGCTCTTAGACTCTGTGATGCACTTATTATTTTCTGCAAGTTGACTATTAATATTTCGAATTAACTCATGCTTTTTCTCAGGATCGATGGTAAATTGACGCCGTAAATTCGATAGTTGACTGAGTAATGCATCTATATTCTGAATCAATTTATCCTTATCAAAGCCTGACTTAAAACAGACTTGCTTTAATAGAGATATATTTTCTTTGTCTTTACACAAACAGTCATCAAAGCACTCTAATTCTAATGATTGTGCTTCACGTTCTATATTTTGCATATCTTTATAGCAACTGTTCAGTTTTGTGATGGATGAGCCAGTGAGCTGCTTTGGATTATTTCTATTCATCTTCGGGTCAAGCTCAATTAGCTTTAATGAGATAGTAATCTTCAGATCAAACTTTTCTGTCATACTTTTAACGACGCGTCGTAATTCGTTTACTGCCTCAAATTTCATGCTGATCATATGGAGCAACTCGTCGGTACAAGCTTTTTTGTATTGGAGTCTAAAACTTGACTGAGTCTCTGGTTCTTTTAAGAACTCTACTTGTATTGCTTTAAAGGTCTTATAGAATTCAACATCATTCATTGCTAAACATTGAGTGATTCTCTGGTCTAACAATTTTAATCGGTTTAGGTTTGAACTTGCTTGAGAAGACACCTCTTTACATAAGGCAATAGTATCAAGGAACTCTTTTTCACTATAGAAATTAATGTAAGACGCTAAGAGTTTTTTATATTCAGCCAAGGATTCTTTGCCACCTTTGATAGTACCCAATACACCGTCATACGATGTTTTAAGTGTATCAATTAATTTCTCAAGCGTTTTTATTTGACCATCGATAACTGCAAGAGCATTACATTGTTCTATTTCTTGAATGCAAGCGGCGTATTGGTTTTCATCTAAAGGCTTAGCAGCTTCAATATATTGAGACAGCACATCAAGATATTCTTTTTGACGACGAACTAATGCTTTTAATGTTTTTTTCTTTTCTTCCAACGCTTTACTACGTTCCTCTTCTTCAGCTCGTACCTGTTCTTCAAAACGAGCTTTTCCTTCAAGTATTTTTTTGATTTTCTCAATATCAGCTTGTAAGGATTGTATCATTTGGCTTATCTCAGATTTAAGGGAATCACTCTCTATTTCAATAGCATTCAACCGAACAAGTTCTAAATTTTTAATAGCATCATTATCAAAATCTTTTAATCTGAGAAGAAAGCGTTCATGTTTTTGTTTTCCTACTAAACGCTCAGCTTCACTAATGCTTGCTAAAGAGAAAAAACTCTCTAATAAATCGTGTAATTTACCGAGCTCTGATTTCATTTGCTCTGTTTTTTTCTTGATAATGGTAAGTTTTGCTTGCCTAGCATGCTCTTCTTCTATGGCTTTTTTATGTTTGATGATGAAATCACCTGTCTTTTTTAGTTCCTGATCACATTCTTCTGTAAATATTTCAAATTCTGCTTTTGACATGTTGTAACAATCCACATCATCCAGACTCAAAAATTGTTCTGTTTTCTTGAGTAAAGCCGTTATTCTCTCAATATGCGATGGCAAAACCTTAGATATCGGAAGATCGGTTCTAAAATCTTTTTTCTTAAAATTTTCTAATAATCCTTTTAGTGTTGTGTCAAAACCTCTGATAAGTGTTCTCCGTTTTTCAATAATACCCATTATTTGTCGATGTTGATTTTCTAATGTGTTAACAACCCTATTTCTAATCAAGATTACTTCTTGATCTAAATCATCAACGCTAAGCGTCGCCAGATAGTCATCTGTATTTCTGTCTACAAGCTCATCTCTTAGAGCAGTTTCTTCTCGATATTGCGCTTCGGTTAAACCCAATAATTGGTAGGGCATGGACAAATAATCAGAATATTGTTGCATCCATTCCTTTAATAGTTTTTTCTGCTCTACTAAAGCATTAAGCCTTATTTTTTCATTTTCCAGACGACGCTCTTCACTTTCTTCTTGTTCACGCGCTCTATTTTCTTCTGTGTTTTTGCTGGTTGTAGTTGACGAAGAATGACTATCATTTTGCTCTTCTTCTTCGGGTAAATCTTCTGCAGCATTGACTTCCATTATGGGTGCGAGTTCACTAAGTACATCTCCGTCTGTAATCTCCATTTCGGTGATATTATGAAGCAAATCATCATAAGACAACTCTTGGTCACGATATTGCTTCAATAATGCCCGAACTTCTTTCACATGCGCATTGCCAAGTTCGCCGGTAAATAATCGGACTATCCACAAAGCACTGTATCGCTGTAGTAACTTTATTAGCGTTTCTTCTTTTCGAGCTTCATCGAGCTTAATGATGTTTTGTACACTGACTCGAGTAGTGGTTTCATCTAAGTTTTTTTCGTTTCTATTAATGACATAAAAAACGGCTGCCAATTTAGTGGCAGGGTTAATATCGAGTATTGATGGCTCGAATGCAATGACGGTATTAATGACATAACTTGTGTTGGCATCGGGATGGACGGTTCTTAAGGCTCTCAGGATAACTCTACGTTTTGGATTAAAAAATGACCCTTTACCCGTACAATAACTCATGAGGGCAGCATAGGCACTTGTGTAATTTGCACCTTCTAAGGCTTGAATTTGCTTCAGGTATTGCTTGGACATTGAAGTTCCTCTTTAGGGTAATACAACATTGAACAGGATATATCAGTACTCTTAAGGGAATATTATAAAGCAGGCATCCCAAAATCAATAGGAGCCTCCTTTGTATCATTCGATGGGGTGGGTACTTTAGCTATCTGTTTCTGACGTTCTTCGATAATCTTTTTACAGGCACTGATAAACTGACCATTGATTTGACGTTGCGCCTTGATTCTTTCAGGCATTGCATCGAGTTCATCTAAGCGATCAGTCTTTTCAAATCGACGATTTGAGTTTAGTTTAAAGCTAGCACAGATACTTTCTGATGCATCCATTAATTGCTTAGAATCTCTGATCAAGTCCTGGATATGAAATGGATGCTCAAACTCTATCTTTTGACGAAAAGTAATATATTGATACTCCTCATTTAACGGGGTGAGTAGATGGCGCAATGTGGCTATTTTATGCAAAATGATTTCCGAATTATCTTGATAATTTCTTTGAAGGTCATTGCCTTGAGCGTCAACCTTGAGCGGTCTAATTTGATCAGGAATAGAATCCAATTCCTTATCAATTTCCTGTAGCTGAGCAAAAGAAAAGTTTTTTATTGACTCGTGTTTAAATGAATTTACTTTATCAATTAACACTTTAAGATTAAGTAGTTTTTCTTGGCGCAATTCTTCTGATATTCCCAGCAAAACAGCGGGTTGATTTAATAATTCACAGAGATTTTTCAAACTAACATTCGCAGGGCTAATTTTTCCTTTGATGGTATTAAGCAATTTCAATCGACTGGATTCTTCACTGCGTTCTTTTTCATAATTTCTCAAAAATTCCTCATGCTGTTTTTCACATTCAGAAATCCATTCGATTAAATCTGCATAATCATTTTTTAAGAAATTACGGAATGCGATATCATCGAGATTTAATTTATTCACGACTTCGGTGTACATAGCGCTCATTGCGCTTTGAAATTCTGCAGGTCTACATACAGGGAATTCTCGTTGATAAAATGCTGCATCATAGACCTTAACAATAGCTTCAAGAGTGTTTTTAAATCCTTGCATTTTTTCCTTTTCTTGCAGAACGACATCCTCTGGATATAAGGCACGAAGCTCTTCAGCTTCTTTTTGCTGCTGAGCTTCTAATTGACGTTTTGCTTCTTGTTCTTTGAGTTGCCGTTCCTGTTCTTTCTGCTCTTCTTCGGCCTTTCTAGCTTCTTCTTTTTGTCTTGCCTCTTCTTCAAGCCGTATTTTTTCTTTAAGCTCTTCGGCTTCTTTATGTTGAGCCTCTAATCTACGTTTTGTCTCTTCACTTTGATTTAAAGTGGAGTGATCTTTCGAGATTATATTCTCAGAATGATGGCTGGAGCCCTCTTCTGAAGCGTCACTCTCATTTTTGTGAGTATCATTGTTACTTTCACCTTGAGTGGCCTCATTAGCCGCATCTATTATAATGAGTTCAAAACCACTAAGTGCATCTCCTTTTCTAAAAGATATTGTTCTTACACTATCAATTAATTCCTGATAATCAGCATCTTTAGTATGATATTTTTTTAATACGGCACGAACATATTGTACGTGTGCATTACCAAGCTCACCCCTAAACAAGCGCACGATCCACCACGCACTGTATCGCTCTAAGATTTTCACAACAGTGGATTCTTTTTGTTTTTTGTCCAACTTGATAATTTTCTGAACCGCTTTTTCTGCCTGAGGAGATAAGTGATTTCTTTTTTGAATGACAAAAAAGACAGCAGCGAGTTTAGAAGTAGGATTGATGTGCTGCAATGAAGGAATATCTTTGACGGCTTGAAGAACGACATCGCTGGGCGTCCATGAATCGAGTAACTCTATTTTTGTTAATAATCGTCGAATCGCCCATCGCTTAGGATTCAACAACGTTTGCCAGCCTGTACAATAGTCTTTTAGAGCGCCATAAGCGGTATCATATTTCTTTTCTAAGCTCTTAACTTGTTTTAAATATTGTTTGGACATTTACTGTACTCTTTAGGAATTCAAAGTGAAGTAGGATATACTCTTTATATTAAGGAAGTATTACTAAGGCTATATCAATTTACATTCTTGCCACCGATGCCTCATCAACCTGTATCACATCACCATTGAGCAAATCCATATCCTTTTTATACAATATTCCCTGTTCTTTTGCATAGTGATTTAACTGCGTTTGAGCTTCTTGCTCATTCATACAAGCTTCAAACCAAGGTGTTAATTTATAATTCAGAGTATTTCTCTTAATATCTTCCATCACCTTAGATGCCACAGTGATAACTACCTTGAGGTGCTCATATAGCTCAGGTAATTGACGTGTGGGTGTGCTTCGCATTTGAAACAAAACAAATTCCTGCATGAAAAACGCCACAAAACGATCCTTTAATTTCGCTTTTTCTCTATGCTCTTCTTCAGTCATTGCTTTGTTTTCTTGGAATTTCGTAAAATCTGATTTTAATTCAGCATGAATGTCTCTTAAGTCTTGCTTATGACATTCATTATCCCTTTTACAAAGATCTAAAAGATCCATAATAGAATCCACAACGCCAACAAGTGTAAGTAATTTTTGATGTTCTAATTCATTAGTTGGATCTATGATTATTAGCTTTTCAGCACCTCTCTGAATGCGTTCTTCTTCATTATCATCCGGCTCAGATTCTTCAGTCTGCTCACGCCTGTCCTTTTTCTTTTTAACTGAAGACCCACTTCTTTCTCGAAGCTCTTGAGATACTTTCGAATACATTTCTTCCGAGCTTTTAACGGAAGATTTTGAAGTAGAATGATCATCTTCAGTTTCGCGATCTTCATCGCCTTCCTCTTCGACTTTAATTAAAGTTTTGAGATCCTCAAGTGCATCACCTTTCTTCACGTCTAAATCCTTTAGCTCCTGAATTAAGTTATCATAGGTCAAGGTAGCCGCATTCCATCGTTTTATAAGACCGCGAACTTCTTTAACATGTTCATTACCGAGTTCGCCAGTAAATAAACGCACAATTCCCCAAGCACTATATCGTCTTAATAGTTTCACCAAATTTGGTTCTGTTAAGCCATTATGTAAATCGACAATATTTTTCATGCCAGCTTTTGCTGCAGTATTTAAACCTTTTAATTCTGTCTCATTTTTTGCGATGACAGATAGAATGGCACCGAGTTTGCTAATTGGATCTATAGTGGCAAGTGATGGAACAGCAGTGAATAAATGATTAATCACCTTAGAAGCGGAGGATTTGGCTTTAATTCCCTTTAAAGCGCGTTGGATCGCCCATCGTTTTGGATTCAACAAGGTACGCCAGCCAGTACAATATCCCTTTAAGCTTTCATAGGCTGAATTATAGTTATCCTCTAAGGATTGAATTTGACCTAAAAATTGGAGTGACATTGAAGACCCTCTTTAGAATAAAACCGTTATGTATAATCTATATAAATAATCTTAAGATAGTATTATATAGTTAGTCTTCTGAATGGCGCAATGGCAAAGTGAAACGAAATACCACACCACCTTCTTTGCGATTTTCAGCCCATATCCTTCCTTCATGTGCCTCAATGATACTGCGGCATATTGTCAGCCCCAGATCTAATCCTCTGCCAGTGATCAATTTGCGTCGATGATAGATTTTTTCAAACAGTTTGTTGATTTCATCGGGCATCATATCTGAGCCCGTATCCTCAATGCTCACAATGACAGCTTCGCCTTTATGCATTGCATAAATAATAATGGGGGAAGCTATGGGCGTAAACTTGACAGCGTTATCAATTAAATTAAGTAGCACTTCTTCTATCATCGAATTATCAAAAGCAACAAAAGGTAAATCTTCAGGTATATTAATTTGCAGCACTCGATCCTTTAATTTTTTGCTAGATTTTTTAACGACATGATTAATGGCTTTTTTAAGAGAAGATAATTTCTTTTCTAATTTGACATCTTGTGATTCTAAGTAGGTAATTTGCAATAGACTGTTGATTAATCGGCTGAGCTCTTCAGTTTCAGAATAAATATTTTTTCCGAGTCGTTTAATTTTCTTCTCATCAATTTTTTCTTTAGATTCAATTAAAGTACGCGCAGCTGACATTATCGCTATAAGTGGTGGACTTAATGCATGAAAAATAGATAACAGAAAATTTCTACGAATGCCTTCATCTCTGGCTTCAGACTCTTCTTGTTTTTTTCGTTCATGTGAGCGATCTACTTCTAAAGCCATTGCTATTTGTTTCGCACAAATTTCGATAAACTGCAGTTGCTCCGGTGAAAATAATTGATGTTTTTTAGGTTGAATTCTTAATACTCCGATAGGACCTAATGAAGCAAAAAGAGGTATATACAAAGCATTAGAGAATGAAAGTGTATCGGTACCAAATCCTGCATTCTGTCCTAATTGATAAACCCATTGAGCGATACCTTGTTCTTTACTATCTAAGCTAGGAATGGATTTATAATTTCCTCTAATTTCAAGATGACTATTCGTAGGGAGAAAAGCAAAAACATCACTGTCCACTTTTTCTGCAATATATCGCGTCCCTCTTTCCAGGAGTTTATCGATGCCTCGAATACTGGCTAATTGTCGACTTAAAGAATATAAGGCCGAGGTTTGATGTTGAATAGAACGTGTTGAATCCGCTTGACGCCGAATTCGAATCGTCAAATAACTAATGACCTGAGCCACTAACAACATCAACACTGAATTTAATGTAGTTTGTAAATTGAACACATCGAGGCTATAAGGTGGTGAAATAAAGAAAAAATCATAGGCCAACACACTCAATATAGATGCTAAGAGTGATGGGCCAATAGATCCGAACAATGCAACTGCAGTAATTCCAAGGAGATAAATCATAATTAAATTACTACTCCCTTTTAAATAAGAAAAGAGTAAATAATTTATCAATGTAGTTAGACCTACCACACCTACTGCAATACCATAAATTTTCCAGGGACTAGAAAATATAGAACTCTGTGTATTTCTCGATGTAGTTTCACTTGACTCACCTGTCATAATATATACGTCTATTTCTCGACTATTACTGACAAGTTCATCTGCCAAACTACTGTTAAACCAACTATACCATCGTGTATGAATATATTTCCAAATCATTATCTGAGTAACATTTTGGTCACGAGCAAAAATCATAACCTCTTTAACAATATCCACTCCTGCAAGTACATGTGTCTCTGCACCTAACTGTTCTGCTAAACGTAAATTTTGAATGGCATTACCTCGCTGTTTTTCCGATGATTGTAATTGAGGTGTATCTATATAAACCGCGAGCCATTTTGCTTGCAAACCTGTTGCAAGGCGTTTTGCTGCACGAATTAGTTTGAGTGATTCAGGATTTGGTCCAACGCACACTAGAATTTTATCTTGAGTTGGCCAAATTTCTTTTATACCTTTATCTTGTCGGTACAATAAAACTTTTACTCCGACCCACTCTGCAGTCACTCGCAGTGCTAATTCTCGTAATGCAATCAAATTACCTTCACGAAAATAATGCTCTGTTGCAAGTTCAGCTTGTTCTGGAAAATAGACTTTTCCTTCTTCCACACGTTTTATTAATTCTTCAGGTGGTATATCAACTAATTCAATAGTGTCGGCCGTTTCTATCATCGAATCGGGCACTGTTTCTTTAATGGGTGCGTAAATAATTTTGGTTACACTATCATTTAAACTTTCGATATGCTGAACATTCAATGTGGTATAAACATCAATTCCACGATCTAAAATTTCTTTTATATCTTGCCAACGTTTAGCATGCCTCAAATTCGGGGCATTAGTATGAGCCATCTCATCTATTAATATCAATGCGGGAGATCTTTTCAACGCTGCATCCAAATCAAATTCTCGTAATGTTATTCCTCGATAATCGATGTTTTGTTTGGGCAATGTTTCAAACTTTTTCAACATGGCTTCAATTTCTGTACGACCATGTGATTCTACGACACCGATCACGATATCCAATCCCTTAGCCCGTTCTAATATCGCATCTTGCAACATGTTATAAGTTTTACCAACACCAGGAGCCGCACCTAAATAAATTTTAAGTTTTCCACGCTTTGCTTTATTGGCTTCCTCTTGGACCAATTGCAATAATTTTTCAGGATTTAGACGATGTTCAGGCATTTTTAACCCTCAAATTATCCAAAGCAATATTGAGATTCAACACATTAATGCGTGGCTCTCCTAAGACATAAAATGTTCTTTTTTTAATATGTTGTTCTATCAACTCTTTAATAGCAGATTCAGGAATATTACGCGCCTTAGCAATTCGCGAAACTTGATAAAATGCGGCTAAGGGGCTTATTTCCGGATCTAAGCCACTAGCAGAAGCCGTGACTAAATCAATAGGAATTTTTTGAGCATTTTCCTTGTCGACCTTTTTCAAATTTTCTACACGTTCTTTTACTAATGATATAAAAGTTGGATTCAAGGGTCCGAAATTTGATCCCGATGAAGATGCTCCATTATAAGGGAAAGGAGATGTCGCCGAAGGACGACCCCAAAAATATTTAGGATCTGTAAATGATTGTCCAATTAATTCAGAACCGATAATTTTTCCAGTCTGCTCTATAAGACTCCCATTGGCGCGCCACGGAAAAAAAAGTTGCGCAATTCCAGTGATAAGGAAAGGATAAACTAAACCGGTAAGCAGGGTAAATAAGGTCAGTAAAATGAAGGCTGTTTTAAAATGTCTCAATGCTTCTTTGTACATAATATCACATCCCCGACAAGAGCAAATCGATTAATTTAATACCGACAAAAGGCACCACTAATCCACCAACACCATAAATAAAGACATTATTTCGCAAAAGTTTAGCGGCAGAAACATGATTATATTTTACTCCTCTCAGTGCTAAAGGGATAAGAAAAATAATAATTAGCGCATTAAAAATAACGGCAGATAATATTGCACTACCTGGTGTAGACAGATGCATAATATTTAATGCATTTAAAGAAGGATAAGTTGCTGCAAATGCTGCAGGTAAAATGGCGAAATATTTTGCTATATCATTAGCAATACTAAAGGTTGTCAGCGCTCCTCGTGTCATTAATAATTGTTTCCCAATCTCAACAACCTCAATTAATTTTGTTGGATTAGAATCCAAATCCACTAAATTTCCAGCCTCTTTGGCTGCCTGAGTTCCGGTATTCATGGCTACTGCAACATCCGCTTGTGCAAGTGCCGGAGCATCGTTGGTTCCATCACCCGTCATCGCCACTAAATGACCTTCTGCTTGTAATCGTCGAATTAAATTAAGCTTATCTTCGGGTTTAGCATTTGCTAAAAAATCATCCACCCCTGCTTCTGCAGCAATCGCTGCTGCGGTTAATGGATTATCTCCAGTGACCATAATGGTTCTAATGCCCATTTTTCGAAGTTTTGCAAACCGTTCGCGAATTCCACCTTTTACTACATCTTTGAGGTGAATGACACCTAATACATTTTTACCTTCAACAACAACTAATGCTGTACCTCCTTTGCGAGAAATAAAGTCCACATTTTTTTGTACTGCATCAGAAATAACGCCACCCAGTTCTTTAACATAAGCCTCTACGGCCGTAGCTGCACCTTTACGAATTTGACGGCCTGGTAAATTAGCCCCACTCATTCTGGTTTCTGCGGTAAAGGGAATAAAAGTTGCACCGAGTTCTGTAATTTTTCGTCCACGAAGACCATATTTTTCTTTGGCTAAAATAACAATACTTCGCCCTTCGGGTGTTTCATCCACCAAAGAAGCGAGTTGGGCTGCATCAGCTAAGGCCTCAAGTGTCACACCTTCTGCGGGAATAAATTCTGTAGCATGTCGATTACCCAGAGTGATAGTGCCAGTTTTATCAAGTATTAAAACATCGATATCCCCTGCAGTTTCTACCGCATGTCCAGAGGTAGCAATCATGTTCGCTTGAATCATTCTATCCATCCCAGCAATTCCGATGGCAGATAGCAATCCACCGATAGTGGTAGGAGCAAGACAAACGAACAGTGCAACTAATACAGTGATACTAACTACTTTTCCAGCGTGTACTGCTGACACACTATACAAAGAAAATGGTAAAAGTGTTGAGCAGACTAATAAAAAAACGATGGTGAGTGCTGCAAGTAAAATGGTAAGGGCAAGTTCATTTGGTGTTTTTTGGCGTTTTGCACCTTCTACTAAGGAAACCATTTTATCTAAAAACGTTTCACCAGGATTTGAAGTAATACGTACGATTAACCAATCAGAAATCACTTGTGTACCACCGGTGACAGCACTACGATCACCACCACTTTCTCGAATAACCGGTGCACTTTCACCCGTTATTGCACTTTCATTGACAGAAGCAATACCTTCAATCACCTCACCATCCATTGGTATAAAATCACCTGCTTCAATTAATACGATATCATCTTTACGTAATGTGTCGGATTTTACGAGTGTGAGACTAGCATCTTTAGAAGGTTTAGCTAATTTTTTCGCTTGAATTTCTCGACGAGATTTTCGTAAAGCTTTTGCTTGTGCTTTTCCACGGCCCTCAGCCATCGCTTCTGCAAAATTCGCAAAAATCAAAGTCATCCAAAGCCATAATGAAATGTTTAAAATAAATGTTGAAGGCGCTTCAGCATGTCCGAATAACGTTTGAAAATAAAGAAAGCTTGTTAAAAGAGAACTTATATATACCGTAAACATCACAGGATTTCGAATTTGATGCCAAGGTGCCAATTTTAAAAAAGCATCTCGAATGGCAATTTTCAATATCTGTGTATCCCAGGGTGAATGTGCACGTTGACTAATGGCCATACTGTCCCCACAACATGAGTTGTTCAACAATAGGGCCCAAGGCCAATGCTGGAAGAAATGAAAGTGCGCCTAATAAAATCGTTACACAAACCAGCAGAATGATAAATAGTGGCCTATGTGTTTCAAGCGTACCTGCACTGCTAGGAATTATTTTTTTCCGGACCAACGATCCTGCGATTGCTAATGCAGGTATCGCAATCCAGTATCGCGCAATTAACATCACAATACCTCCTAAAATATTGTAAAAAGGCGTATTTGTATTAAGTCCAGCGAAGGCACTGCCATTATTATTTCCCATGGAGGAAAATGCATAAAGTATTTCACTCAAACCATGTGCACCTGGATTAGCAATAGAACTAAGGCCAATCTTCATCACCACAGCTACAGCGGTTGAAAGTAATACTGTTAAAGGCATAACTAAGACAGCGATAGATGCCATTTTCATTTCATAAGGCTCAATTTTTTTCCCTAAATATTCTGGTGTTCGACCAACCATTAAACCTGCAACAAAAACTGTGATAATCACTAACATCAGCATTCCATATAAGCCTGAGCCTACGCCACCAAAAATAACCTCACCTAAATGAATCATCCACAAGGGAACCAAGCCACCCAAAGGGATATAAGAATCCAGCATGGAATTGACAGATCCATTTGATGCTGCCGAGGTTGCAGTAGTCCATAGTGCAGAATTGATGATGCCAAAACGCGTTTCCTTACCTTCCATATTTCCTCCAGGAAATAAGGAAGATTGTGCAACTTGATCAACACCGAGTTGACTCAGTGCAGGATTACCCTGTTGTTCTGAAAAAACACAAAGAAAAAGAATGGGAATAAAAATAATAATCATCGCTGCTAATATTGCCCACCCTTGTCGCTTATCTTTTACCATCACGCCAAAGGTATAACACAGTGCTGCAGGAATTAATAAAATCGCTAGCATTTCTAAAAAATTACTTAATGGATTTGGGTTTTCAAAAGGATGAGCGGAGTTAGTATTAAAAAATCCACCACCATTAGTACCTAATTGTTTAATTGCAATTTCTGAAGCCACAGGACCCATGGGAATAATTTGCACTGGAGTTATTTGTTGAGAAGGTTTGAAATTTTGAATTACACCTTGAGACACCAGAATTAATGACAAAATTATTGAAAGTGGCAGTAAAATATAGAGTGTACCACGAATGGTATCAACCCAAAAATTTCCGAGATTTTTTCCATTATGACGTACGATACCGCGAATTAAAGCAATCAATAATGACATTCCTGTAGCAGCTGAGAGAAAATTTTGCACGGTGAGCGCAAGCATTTGCGTAAAATAACTCATGGTCGTTTCACCACTATAAGATTGCCAATTTGTGTTGGTCGCAAAACTTGAAGCGGTATTAAAAGCAAGATGTGCCGAAGGAGAAGAAAAATGTTGTGGATTTATGGGAAGATAAAACTGAATTCGCTGAATAAAATAAACCGCTAACATTCCCAATAAATTAAAAATGAGCATCGAAAATAAATAATTTTTCCAACACATTTCTATCTCAGGTTGAATATTGCAAATACGATATACAAATCGTTCTAAAGGACCACAACATCGATCTAAACCACAGGATTTATTTTCATAAACTCTCGCCATATACCAACCCAAGGGCTTCACCAACAAAAGAAGAATAATCAGATACACTGCAATTTGATAAAATCCGTTTGCGCTAATCATTGTTAAAACAATTCCGGTTTAAATAAAACGATTAAAAGATAGACCAACAATCCAAAGGTAATAATGCCACTGATTAAATAAAGCCCCATTATTGCCTTCCTGATAAAGAATCAAAAAATCGAATGAGTACAAAACATAAGCCAAAAAAGATGAGAGTGACACCAATGAGTAGAAGGTCAGCCATGACATACATCTCCTAAGAAAAGCTATATATATAGAATAAACTATAGCAAATATTTTTGCAGCTGCAAAAACCTCATGCTAATATGCCCTTTTGACCATTTAGGAGCAACAATGAAAGTTAAAAAAATTGGTGTTATTGTAGGAAGCTTACGTAAAGAGTCCTGGAACCGTAAAATCGCAAATTTACTCATCTCTCTTGCACCATCTACTCTCGAGATGGAAATGATAGAAATTGCTCAACTCCCCTTCTACAATCAAGACAATGATGAAAATCCCTCTAAAATTACCACAGATTTCAAAGCAAAAATTAGATCCGTTGATGGTATATTATTTGCAACACCTGAATACAATCGATCCGTCCCTGGTGTGCTCAAAAATGCCTTAGATGTAGGATCACGCCCTTATGGTCAAAGTGCATGGGATGGAAAACCCGGCGCCATCATCAGCGCTTCGCCTGGTACTATAGGCGGTTTTGGTGCAAACCATCATCTCCGTCAATCACTGACCTTCTTAAACGTCCCCTGCATGCAACAACCCGAGGCCTATATTAGTAATGTTGCAAACTTATTCGACAATGAGGGCAAATTAACTAATAAGGGCACAGAAGATTTTCTTCGCAAATTCATTGAAGCCTTTGCCCTATGGGTTAATAAAAACGCAGCGTAGTATTCAGCCAATCAAATAGTCGAGCATTGAATAAAGTCAGAGCCCCGATATGGCAATGTTCTCCTGCACCTTCCTCTTCAGTGAAGCGAAGGTAGCTTTTTGCACAAGTCAGTGCTGCAAAAATCTTTTCTGGTTGCCCTTTAAAGAAATGGTCATTTTCTGCCTCACAAATGAGGGTCGGGCATGAAATCTTTGAGGCCACCTCTTTCAAGTTATAGAGCTTTAACTTTTCGACATATTGCTCTGGAGTGGATTGAAATACCCAACGTGCTTGGGCTAGAGCCCATCGTACTCCAGTAGGGAGTTGATGAGGATTTTCGAGACTCTGCTTCGGTGATTTTTCACTGTAAGAGATTGCTGCCTCATAAAGATCATAAAGCCCATCATTTGCAATTAAGGCGGCAAGCCTTGGCTCGAAAGCCGCTGCTCGTGCTGCGAGATATCCTCCATAACTGACACCCATGAGTGCAATACGCTTCGGGTCCACCTCGACTCGACTCAGTGCAAAGTCTACTACAGGTGATACCACTTTTTCCCAATCGTGTCGGTAATAAATCTTTTGTTCGCGAACCACCGCTCCTTGCCCAGGACCCTCAAAGCAAATAAAGTTGTATCCTCGAGATAAGGCTTCAAATCCACTTTGGAGAAATAACTCTTCCTTTGTACCATCGAAACCCGTTAAAGCAATTAAAGTCGATCTGGGTGTTCCCGAATTATCTGGACGGAAAAAATAGGCTGCTAAAGTACCCTCCTCAAATGGAATGTCTATTTTTTCAAAGGGAAATGGAAAAAGCGGCATTGCTTTAAGAAATAAGTCACAACTTATTTTCCATGCCGATATAAAACGAGGATCCTCAGGATTTTCGTTTAAAAAGAATCCTGATGTTCGGTGATAATTAGAAGCTCGCAAATAAGCACTTCGTGCAGAATGAAATTGCCGATTTTCAAAAGCCTCATCAGCGTAGTGCTGAAGTCGTTTAGCCGTTTTATTCCACGCTTCAAACCAACTATCAAAATCCCCTTCTTTAATGCGTTGAGCCACAGCAAGACACTCTCCAATATCAGCGCCAAAATATGGCGTGTAGGACAGTACATGAAGCAACTGAAATGAAAAAGTTAAATCATTAAAAATAAATTTCATTTTTCCCCCAAATTAATTTAGATATTTTTCTTTAACCACGCTTTTGCAGCTTCTGAAATATTTTCATCAAGCAAGGCTGCTTCAAGAAGCTCATCTTTAGGCACTTGTTCATCACCGTACATTTCAATGAGCAAATCATTCCATTGTTTTTCTACTATATTGGCTGGACATTTTTCAATTTGATTGAGTGTTTTATAAATACGGTCTCTACAATAGGCATCTAAGGCTTTATCTAGCCAATCAACACCCTCTGATGACAAACCATGGTATTTTTCAGCATGCCCATCTTTAAATCCTTTTTCCCAAATTGATTTGCGCAGTGAGGCATATTTTTTTCCATAGGTTTTATTCACTCAATCTAAACAACGTTTACCTAAGGCAATGCCTGTTTTACTCGTGGGGTTTATCTGAATCGAATCATTAACATCTTTTACGATGTCTACCCATTCCTGTTTATAAGCCGCTTTTTCAGCAGGAGAAAAACGTGTTTTCAAGCCCTCTTCAAATTCAGCATACTGTTTTAATTCTTCGCGGCTTAAAGCCTGCTTGACCCAAGCATTTTCAATATTTTCTGTCATACGATATACCTCAATTAATTTAATAATCGTCTCCCAAGGAATCGAGGATTCACGATCGCAGCTCGAAAGAATTTCTTTCAAGGTTTTACTGGCATCTAATAAGCTTTGCGCTTTTTTCTCGAGCAATCCCGACTGTATGGCAAATTGGTCTTTAATATTAACCTCACCCGATAACAGCATTTTTACTTGAGAAAGTTCAAAGCCAAAAAATTTAAGCGCAATAATTTGCTGCAGTTTCAGTAAATCCTTCTCAGAGTAGCGCCTATAACCGTTTGCCAAACGCACAGATGGTTTTAGCAATCCGATGCGATCATAATGATGCAGCGTTTGCGTCGAAACATTGGTTAATTTTGCAATTTCTTTCACGTACCATTGGGTCATAAACAATCTCCTCTCATGCACGATAAGGTATATAGCAAGTATAAGGTCAAGTGGAAAATTCAAAAGGAATGTTCAAATACTGTGCCGATGAGAGGAGTCGAACCTCCGACCTACTGATTACGAATCAGTTGCTCTACCAACTGAGCTACATCGGCATCCTTAGAGATGGCCCTTTGGGCAAAGGATTCATTATAGTGTCTAGCCAAACTCCTCGCAATGACCTATCATCGATCTATGGAATTGATAGAAAATCAAATCATTTTTCTAAGCTTTGCAGGGATTTTAGGTCTTTGTGTGGGCAGCTTTTTAAATGTTGCTATTCACCGAATTCCAGCGATGAAGAGCATCATTCATCCACGATCTCACTGTCCTCATTGTCATCAAACACTTCCTCTGTGGGCCAACATTCCTCTTATTAGCTATTTATACTTACGAGGAATCAGTGCCTGCTGTCAGACAAAAATCACCTTACGTTATCCATTCATTGAATTACTGTGCACTGCCTTTACACTTTACGTAGCTTACCGATACGGTTTATCACTAAAAACATTATTTATACTTTTACTCGTATGGTCACTGATCGTCTTAGTTTTTATCGACATTGAACACATGATTTTGCCAGACCGTATTACCTTACCGATGATATGGATCGGACTCTTAGCCAATACACAAAATATATTCACCTCCACCAATAATGCTATTTTTGGGGCAGCGCTGGGATACAGCTTATTTTGGGTCATTGGATATATCTTTAAACGCATCAGAGGCATTGAAGGCTTAGGTGGTGGGGATTACAAATTACTTGCCTTACTCGGTGCATGGCTTGGATGGGAATGCTTACCACTTGTCCTTTTATTTTCATCTTTTAGCGGATTAATTTATGCCCTGGGACACAATATACTCTACCAACAAAAATCCACTCAACCAATTCCCTTCGGACCTTTTTTAAGTGTGGCTGGTCTGATGTCGATGTTTTGGGATTACAAAATTATTATGGTGCAATAATGCTCACGATTGGATTAACTGGCGGGGTTGGCAGTGGTAAATCGATGGTTGCAAACTTTTTTTCTGAATTAGGTGTACCCATAATAGACAGCGATATTCTTGCTAGAGAAGTTGTTGAGCCAAATACTCTTGGGTATAACAACATTGTTAAGCACTTTGGCAAAACAATTCTCAGTGCCGATGGCACTATAGATCGTAAAACTCTAAAAAACATTGTATTTCAAAACCCGCAGGAACGTCGATGGTTAGAACAGACCTTACATCCCTTAATTCGAGAACTGACTAAAAAAAGAATAGAAAAAATCTCTGCCCCCTATTGCATCATTGTTATTCCCTTACTGGCAGAAACTTGGCCGCATCCACTTATTAATCGAGTTCTGGTTGTGGATACAACACCCGATTTGCAATACAAACGAATCATAGAGCGTGACCACTGCACACCTGAATTCGCCCAAGACATGATCAATGCCCAAGCGACTCGCGACCAACGACTCGCTTATGCAGATGATATTATTGAAAATAACACAGACCTCCAAACTCTAAAAACCCAAGTCTTTGATTTACATCAGATTTATCTTGCTCTAGCCTCAAGCTAAGGCCCTTCCCTATCCTTCTATGCTAAAATTATAGAGAGGCAACAAAAAAGGAGGAAATGTCATGAAATCTAAAAAACTAAAAATCCTAGGCCTTTGCTTAGGTGCAATCCTTATGGCGTGCAGCGCGCAAGCTTATTGGCGACACGGAGTTTGGATTAATCCAGGTGTGGGTGTGTACTTTACTTCACCTTACTATGGACCAGATTATTATTATGATGATGATGACTACTACTATTCTAACGTGTACTGGGGTTGGCCATATTATTACGGTCATCACGGACATCACGGCTGGAACGGATATCATCACGGAGGATGGGGTCACCACGGTGGACACTTTGGAGGTCACCACGGACACCATCACTAAAATTTTCTCTTCCTCGCCTATTTCATACCTAAAATGAATTTATGGTCTAAAATTACAGATAGGTTTGAAATTTGGCGAGGAAGGAAAGTATCATGAAATCAATGACGATAAAAATCCTAGGTATTTGCTTAGGAGGAGCACTGCTGACAAGTTGTGCAAGTAGTTATTCAAATACTGAAGTGGGCACTGTTTTAGGAGCAGGTTCAGGCGCCTTAGTCGGAGCAGCAGTATCAAGTAATGCCGCCGGAGCTGTAATAGGCGCTGGAGCGGGTGCAATAGTGGGACATGAGATTGGACGAGCAGCTGATAGACACTACTATCATCGCCACCATCACCACTACCGCAATCACCACTATATTGACAGAGATGAAGATTAATCACTAATGGAGGAGGGATTCGTTGTGAAATTTTTAAAACTCAAAATCCTAGGCATATGCTTAGGTTCTTTGCTTCTAGGAGGATGTGTAGGCTACTACGGTTATGATGATGGATATGGATATGCGCCCTACACTTGGGATTACTATTACTGGGGACCAGTCTATAGCGGTTACTACTATGATGGCTATCCTTATTACGGTGGTTACTATGATAACGGTGGTTTTCATGGTGGTCATGAAGGCGGTCGTCATGGCGGTGGTCATGGCGGTGGTCATCACCATTAAGAGGCAAATATGAAAAAACAATTAACCATTAAAATCCTCGGTATTTGCTTAAGCTCCGTACTGCTCACTAGTTGTGCGGATTATTATACCAATGAAGATATTGGCACTGTCTTAGGTGCAGGCTCTGGAGCGCTCATTGGATCTACTATTTCTAATGACGCCACCGGTGCTGTCATCGGCGCTGGTGCTGGTGCATTGATCGGCCATGAAGTCGGCCGACAAACTGATGACCGATACCGTCACGAAGGGTATTACTACACAGAAAGATACTTTGACGGTGATGGTTATCGTTACGGTTACTAATTTTTTAAAGACTAACAGGAGGAAATATTATGAACGCATCTAAAATCAAAATCCTAGGCCTTTGCTTAGGTTCATTGCTGATCGCAGGAACTGCCAATGCATTTCACGGTGATGACAGCGGTGTTAGCTTTGGTGTTTCAATTGGAGATACCGATCGTGGTTATTGGGATCATGGTCGTTACTATTATTATGACGACGGTGAACACTGGTATCGACACGCTCGTTGGCACCATCACCGACATCATGGTGACTTTGATCGAGATCACCGTGATTTTGATCGAGACCACCGAGAACGTCATGAAGGTGATCACGAACACCACCGCTAAAAACTCCGCATAAGGATTCCAAAGATACGATTAGATCCGCGGAAGGTTTTAAGGTATAATACCCCCATCTATTGGGGGTATTTTTTTATGAACACCGCAGAACATCGTCTCAACAGTCCCTATCTTCTCTTAGGTGCATTAATCATTGCTTGGGCCTTAGCATGGCCTATCAGTAAAATCGGCCTGGCTGATATGACCCCTTTTTGGTACGCCACCTTGCGTTCTGGTATTGGTACGATTTTCGTGTTTGCCTATCTAATAGCCACTAAAAAACTCCATAAACCCCGTCAAAAAGATATTCCCCAAATTTTCAGTATCGGTATATTTCAAATGGGTGTGTTTTTAATGTTGATTTATTACGGGCTAAACTTTGTTGAACCGGGTCGTTCAGCCATACTCTCCTATACCACCCCCCTCTGGGTGACACCCATTGGATATTTTATTTTCAAAGAAGAATTAACTCCGTTAAAACTCATCGGATTTTTATTAGGGTTAGTGGGAATATTAATTTTGTTCAGTCCCTGGAGTTTCGATTGGCATGACAGCAACACGATCATCGGCCATCTAAGCTTACTCACGGCTGCGATGGTCTGGGCTGGTGTGATCATATTCACTCGTTATGGAAAATGGCATGCTAAACCTATCGATCTCTTACCCTGGCAGCTACTGCTCAGCACAATATTTACCCTACTTTGCTCTCTACTTTTCGAACCCCTGCCTAAGGTTTTCTTTAACGCCAACTTAGTCTGGACGCTGTTATACAATGGAATCTTTGCCAGTGCCTTTGGTTATTTTGCCTCGGTATCCTTAGCCAAAGCCTTACCCATGGTCACCACAACCATTGGCTTTTTAGGTGTCCCCGTTTTCGGATTATTATTTTCCGCGCTTTTAGTACATGAAATGATAACACCTAATCTCATCATTGCCGGAACCCTTATTATTATGGGACTAGTTTCAGTAGCATTAAGTCCAAAGTTTTCATCAAAAAATATGAACCGACAGCCACTTAAGGTGGATAATTAATTATAGAATTAGCTTATGAAAAAAATCATTATATTCGATCAGCCCCTCAACGAGCAGATGAGAGCCTGTTTTCGCTTAGAACATTTATTCAATCTACTGAATCTCAACATCAGCCAACCTGATCCCGAAGGAAGTCGCAGCGCTATCCTCGCTATGCTTGAAATTCTCAATGTAGTTGATAGAACCGATATAAAAAACAAATTCTCAAAATCTCTGGCGCAAATTTCCATTTATTTTTCACAACTCTCTCGACTCCCCAGAGTGGACCTTGAAAAACTTGAGATATTATTATTAGAAGTCGCAGATCTTCGTAATGCCCTACTGCATTTACACGGAAAATTAGGACAAAACCTCTACAACAACGAATTTTTAAACAGCATTAGAATGCACATGAACAACCCCGGTGGAGCCTGTGATTTTTCCTTACCCGCCTTCAAATTGTGGCTAGAAAAACCTTTCGAAAATCGTTTTCAAGATCTCCAAACTTGGCGCACCAACATTACCTTAATTGAAAAAGTCACACACACACTTCTTTACAACATTCGCGCTTGCAAACACTTCAAACCCTTTGTCGCCGAAAATGGTTTTTTTCAACAAAGCCTTGACGCTAATACTTCCGGCGAATTAATTCGTATAAAAATAAACACCGATTTTATCTTCCCCGAAGTCAGCGTAGGAAAATACAGAATGTCCGTAAGATTCAACATGCTCAACGGCGACGAACGCCCCAAACAAGCTACACAAGATATTCCATTTGAAATGGCGTATTGTTATCTATAAACCTAGGTATTAATCTCTTGGTGCCAATATTCTACCAATTGGTTTTTGGTGTGTAGATTTAATTTATCTTTGATATTTCGCAAGTGTTGTTCCACTGTTCGGTGTGAGATGTTGAGTTTAAGGGCAGCTCTTTTCATGGTATAACCTTGGGAGAGCAGCGCTAAACATTCTTTTTCTCTCTCAGTCACGATGGAAAATCTTGTATTTGGTGCTGAGGGGACTGCAAAAAACCAATCGTCCACAGAATTTAATTGTCTACGATCTTCATCGCTCAAAGTGAGCTTATCGGCATAATGTGGCATAATTATTTTTGGACCATCCGAATAATAATAGGAAATGAGATGTTCACCGGCTTCTTCAAAATAACCGATAAATCGTTTTAACATGGTGAGAGAATTCAAAAAATAATTAATTACGGTTTTCTTATCACCTTTTGTTCCAAAACAAACCAATCTAAAATAATCTTCAATCCGGTCGATAATCACAATGGCATTATAAATTGAGTGCTCAATTCCTAATGAAATAATTTGTTCAAACTTTTCCGCGCCTATCTTATCGCCCATCGGTAGTGGTAAATTCGTTGACAAAAAAGTGATATTCATACCCAAAGTACAAAATATTTTGAGTTCATCACGCGTTGGCATCCAATTATTAATGAGTGTTTTAGCGGCAATGTCGACATTCGTTGAGAGACTCTTAATTTCACCCGAATCATAAATGCGATTATAAACGAAATGCTTAATTAATGAATTTTTAAATAATTGAAAACATATTTTCTCAGTTTCTATAAATTTAGAATCTAACTGACGCTCTAACTCTTCTATAATCACAATCAATCTCCTATTCTAGAGGCTATTCATCCCACTAAATATTAACCATATCGTGCCAATATTCTACCAATTGGTTTCTGGTGTGTAGATTCAATTTATCTTTGATATTTCGTAAGTGTTGCTCCACCGTTCGGTGAGAGATGTTAAGTTTAAGAGCGGCTCTTTTCATGGTATAACCTTGTGAAAGTAGTGCTAAACATTCTTTCTCTCTCTCAGTCACGACTGAAAATCTTGGATTTGCTATTGATGGCATCGCAAAAAACCAATCGTCCACAGAATTTAATTGTTTTCGATCTTCATCGCTTAAAGTGAGCCTATCGGCATAGTGTGGCATAATTATTTTTGGACCATCCGAATAATAGGAAATGAGATGTTCACCGGTTTCTTCAAAATAACCGATAAATCGTTTTAATATGTTGAGACAGTTTAAAAAATAATTAAAGGCAGTATTTTTATTTCCTTTTGTTCCAAAGCTACACACTCTATAATAATCTTCAATTCGATCCACCATCACGATCGAATTATAAATTGAATGCTCTATCCCTAATGATATGAGTTGCTCAAATTTTTCAGCGGCTACCTTATCACCCATTGGTAAGGGTAAATATGTAGAAAGAAATGAAATATTCATGCCCAAAGAACATAAAATCTTAAGTTCTTCACGAGAAGGTGCCCAATGATTAATCAATATTTTGGCGACAAAATCTACATTGGTTGTTAAACTTTTGATTTCACCCGAATCATAAATGCGATTGTAAACGAAATATTTGATTTGTGAGTTTTTAAATAATTGATAACAAATTTTTTCAGTTTCATCGAACTTGGAGTCTAAATGACCTACTATATCTTGTATAATCATAATCACTCTCCTCATGCTAGTGACTAACATAGGCTGAGCGATTAAATGTTGATTATTAGGTGATAATACAGAATGATCTGAAGACTTTTATCACTGCACTCTCATTGTTGCCCGCTCAAGACATGTTCTCATTTTTATACAAGATTTCAAGACTAACAATGCGTATAATTTACGTATCGGCTTAATTTTATATTAATAAATATCTATATATAAATATTTTTTTAAAATAAAAAAATACTCCGCGATTATATCGACCCTGATTGGGTTCATCGAATTTCAGGTTCATTATCAGAGATCAGACAGATGGGGGGTAGAGCTGCCGCCTGTTCAGTCGAATTCTCTTTTTCTGAAAAAAATCAATCATTAATATACCTCTATCTATTAGTTTAATATCCATCTATAATAAAAAACTATTTATTAAAGGAGATGAAAATGGCAAAAGGAAAAAAGGTCGTTTCTTCTATTGAAACGAAATTACGTGCAGAGCTCAAGAAAGCACAAGCTGATATCAAAAAGTTAAGTGCTCAAGTCAAAAAAGTTGGCTTAAAAGCTAAAAATACGGTTTTAGCAAAAAAGAAAAAAGTAGCAACAAAATCTGCTGCCGGTGCCAAAAAGATAGGCACTACACTTAAGAAAGTTAAGACAAAAGCTAAAATTGATGTAAAAAAGAAAAAAGCAGCATCTACTATCACTATGAAAAAGATAGGTGCTAAACTTTTAAAAGCTGAGAGAAACGCTCAATCTGCATTAATGGATAATTTTTCCGAGAAAACTATACGTGCTGATTATAAAGCAGTTAAGAAAGGTGCTAAAAAAGCAATATCTTATACTAAGAAGAAAGCAAAATCTGCTGCTAAAACCTTAATTGATAAACTATAAGTCAGTTGAGTTCTCGTATAAACACTACTACTGGAGTCAATATCAAGAAAGTGATATTCTCCAGCTGTGCTGACTTTTAGAAATGATTTATCAAACTTTTCCGTGACACAGTTTAAATTTCTTTCCTGACCCACAAGGACATGGATCATTTCTACCCACTTTGGGTTCATCACGAATAAAAGTTTGGACGCGTGGTTCATCAAATTCGGGTTCTTCATCATCGAAACCTGCAGCAGGAACTGCTGCCAATTCTGCGTGTTGTAATTTTAAATTATCTCGGGCGAAGGGATTAAATTGTTGTTGTTGCGCATATTGGGCCGCTTGAGAATCTTGACTGATTTGAATAGTACATAGTGTAGTGATCACATCCAGTTTAATACTATCGAGCATATTTTTGAACATATCAAAAGCTTCGCGTTTAAATTCTTGTACAGGATTTTTTTGAGCATAGCCTCGCAAATGAATACCTTGGCGTAAATAATCCATGGCTGCGAGGTGTTCTTTCCAGTGTGTATCTAAACTTTGTAACATCACTGTTTTTTCAACTTGTCGTAACACTGGCTCACCAAGTTGCGCTTCCTTATCTCGATAGGCTTTATTAACAACTTCTACAATTCTTTCACGCAAGGGAGCTTCGTACAAGGCTTCGTCATCTTTAAACCATTTTTGAATATCACAATCCACATTAAATTCACGCTCAAGGGCTTCTTGTAAGCCAGGAAGATCCCATTGTTCAGGCAAACTGTCGGGTGGGACATATTGATCAATTACTTGGTTTGCGACATCAGGAATAATATCGATAATTGCATCATGGACGCTCTCTGCTTCCATCAATTCACGACGTTGATCGTAAATCACTTTACGTTGATCGTTAGCAACGTCATCGTATTGCAATAATTGTTTACGCATTTCAAAGTTATGCCCTTCTACTTTTCGTTGAGCGCTAGCAATAGATCGCGTCACCAAACCGTTCTCAATCGGCACATCTTCTTCCATACCAATTTTGCTCATAAAAGACGCCATACGATCGGAAGCAAAAATTCGCATGAGATTATCTTCCAATGACAAATAATATTGAGATGAACCCGGATCACCTTGGCGTCCCGATCGTCCTCGTAACTGATTGTCAATGCGCCGAGCCTCATTTCGCTCGGTACCTAAAAGATGAAGTCCACCCGCTGCTATCACCTGCTGGTGGCGCTGCTTCCAATTTTCTTTATGCGCTTCAATCTCTTCAGGACTTGCCTCTTTGAGTTCTAAAAGCTCAGACTCCAAAGATCCACCCAACACAATATCCGTACCTCGACCTGCCATATTCGTCGCAATGGTTACTGCTGCTGGCCTACCTGCTTCTGCAATAATCCTCGCTTCTTTTTCATGGTATTTTGCATTCAACACTTGATGAGGAATATTCGCTTTGTTTAATAGTTTTGACAAATATTCTGAACTATCAATTGAGGTGGTTCCCACCAAAATTGGCTGACCTTTCTCATGTCGATTTTTAATGTCTTGAACGATGGCTTTATATTTTGCCGCCGCACTTAAAAACACCACATCACTTTTATCTTCACGAATAACTGGTTTATGAGTAGGAATAACCACAACTTCTAAACCATAAATTTGATGAAACTCAAAGGCTTCCGTATCAGCAGTGCCTGTCATTCCCGCTAATTTTGTGTAGAGACGGAAATAATTTTGGAAACTGATGGAGGCAAGGGTTTGGTTTTCACTCTTGATGGGCACACCTTCTTTAGCCTCAACAGATTGATGTAAGCCATCTGACCATCGTCTACCCGGCATTAATCGTCCCGTATGCTCATCTACAATAACAATATTTTTATCCTTATCAACGATGTAATCCACATCTTTTTTATAAATGGCATGGGCTCGCAGGGCAGAATTGATATGATGCATTAATCCAATGTTAGCCAAATCATACAAACTTACACCCGACTTCAAGAGACCTTCAGCTTCAAGAATTTTTTCAATATGATCGTGACCAGCCTCTGTCAGCGTACATTGACGCGTCTTCTCATCCACCGAATAATCTCCAGGGCCATCTTTTTCAGTTTGAGGGCTAAGCTTGGGCACCAAGGTATTAATCTTGAAATATAATTCGGAGCTATCATCAGCAGGTCCTGAGATGATCAATGGCGTTCTGGCCTCATCGATCAAGATGGAGTCTACCTCATCCACGATCGCATAATTTAATCCACGCTGTACTCTGCCTTCTAAGCGAAAAGCCATATTATCGCGCATGTAGTCAAAACCAAACTCATTATTGGTCCCATAAGTAATGTCAGCAGCATAAGCAATCTTCTTCTGATCAAAATTCATATTGGTGAGGTTTACCCCAACACTGAGCCCCAAAAATTCATAGATAGGCTCCATCCACGCGGCGTCTCGTTTGGCCAAATAATCATTCACGGTAACGATATGGACGCTTTTACCCTCGAGAGCATTCAGATAGGCTGCTAAGGTTGCCATCAAGGTTTTACCTTCACCCGTGCGCATTTCGGCGATTTTACCGTCATGAAGCACCATTCCACCGATCAATTGAACATCAAAATGTCGCAAACCTAAGGTTCTCACGCTGACCTCTCGAACCACAGCAAAGGCCTCAGGCAAGAGCTGGTTGAGGGTTTCACCTTTGGCAATTCGCGCCTTGAACTCATCGGTTTTAGCCCGAAGTTCAGCATCACTTAAGGATTGCATGGTAGGCTCAAATGCATTGATGGCCACAACCACCTTAGACATTTGCTTAATTAAGCGCTCATTTCGCGTCCCAAATACCTTTTTTAATAATGTATTGATCATATTCTCTCGTTGAATTTACAGTGGGAAACCGGAGATTTTGGCATACCTTGCTAAGTTTGTACACACTAGGCAAAACAGATATAATATGTGACTAAAGAATAGTGTCGAGGGGAACATAATGAATGATCATGATTTTGCAGTACTCATTTCTAAATATCCGGATGACAATAACTTACACACTGAAATGAGGGCCTATTACAACGATCCAACGACCCCCAAAAAAGATGATGTCGCCTTTAAGAAAGGTTTAGCTTATCAATTAAAATCCTGGATTCAATGGAAAATATTTTTAGTGATCATCACTCTAGGTATTTATGCCATTTATTATTTATTCACTCATAAAACATCTCGTAATATTTTTTCTACTCTCCATAAAGTCATCAACAATCGCAATGAACTTTTAAATCCTCCAGTAGAAAAAAAACCCTCTAAAAAAGAAAGTAATTCAAAAGATAGCTATTCTGAAATTACTGAAGCCAGCCGTGATTCCGACCCTTCTTCAACATCGGTCGAAGATACAGATAACAAAAAGGCGACTGGGGGTCCTAAAGAAAAATCTGAAAAATCAAAAGACGCAGAAAAATCCGCTAACCCTAATAAAGAGCCTCAACAAAAGGAAAATGACGAAGAGTCCATCATCTTTCCTGAAAATATTCGTCATTGTTTTAGACTGCAAAATGGACATTTTGTGGTTCAAGGTTTTAATAATAAAGTGTGGATCATCAGTGAAAGTGGCGAACACATTAAAGACCTAGCGACAAAAAAAATCGAAGAACTTGAATTAAAAATCAATTATCAAGCGGGCCCTAAAACCATCAAAACACAAACTATCGGGGAAGGCAATTTGCCAGCTGAAATTATTCATTTCGCTCAACTCGAAGATGGCAGCATCGTCGGTGCAGGTGAATCACTGGAAAACAATAAACCCATGCTATTTATTTGGAAAGAGGATAAACTTGTGGAACTCGCCCTCGATACCACAGGGAAAATTCACTCCATAGATGTCTTTGAAAATCAAATTATCTGCTCAACCACTACCAATGGTGAAGAAAAACCTTTTATATTTAAGATCGAAAAGAAAAATGAAATGTATCAAAGTCAAAAATTCAATGTGTCTAATGCAACAGGCGCAGTTTCTTTTGCAGAAAATAGCAGCCAATTTGTCTATATTGAGCAAGAGGGAGTGACCCCGAAAATATTCCTAAAATCTATCAACGCTGAGGGTGAGCTTCTCAATCACCATGTCGCAGATCTCGTCATGCCTAATCCTGACACCGATGGCCTTGGTGAATTAGTCCCAATGTCTAGACAACATTATATTATGCGAATATCAGATAATAGCATTATTAGCGTAGGTGATAAGTCTGCAACAATATGGGACGTCATGTCATACCTGGGTACTTGGGGATTCGATCATCAAATAACACATGCGGCTTGCTCACCAAATAAAAAATGCTTTGCTTTCGCCGATGAAACGGGAAATATTTTTATCTTATCAGCTCCCTTGATTCCTGATGAAAGACCTAAAGAATTTTTCTCCATTGATCCTATCCAGCAATTATTTTTGAGCGATGAGGGTGAAATCAGCGTAGCCGTTGGAATTAAGTCAGAAGACAATATCGGATCGAATCCAATTAGTCATATCAAATTCTACAATAAAAATGAATGGCAAACTGATCTTAATCCTACGATGATGCGGTAATAAATGAAAACGGCTGATACATTACTTAAACATCAATTAAATACTTTATTAGCTAAAGCACAACAGCTAATCGTTTTGCAAAAATTATTGAATGGGATAATTGATCAACCTCTACAGCAATACATTAAAGTCGCCAATTATGA
The DNA here is from genome assembly GCA_964651735.1 of uncultured Gammaproteobacteria bacterium. GTDB lineage: Bacteria > Pseudomonadota > Gammaproteobacteria > CAZYYU01 > CAZYYU01 > CAZYYU01. The sequence continues at coordinate 202,737 of CAZYYU010000003.1, forward strand.
AAAGCATTGTTTAACCTTGATTGTTGATAATGCCAGTATTTCTACTCGTTTACGCTTTATAACGCCAGATATTATTGCTCACTTAAAACAAATTCCGGAATTGAGCGCTTTGCAGAACATTATATGCAAGGTAAGACCTGAGAATCAAAAATCTGAGATTGACAATAAAACTGAAAGGACAATTTCTAAGAATTCTGCTGAATTAATTAAACAAACAGCAGAACATATCAAGGATGAAAATATTAAGGCAGCATTAAATCATCTCGTGTCGTGATGTTGTCATCCCGGCGAAGGCCGGGATCCATCCTTATTCATAATGATTTAAATCCTTAATCTAAGAAGACTGGATCCCGGCCTTCGCCGGGATGACAACGTCATATTCTACAAACACAACACATAAAAATATCAAATTTGCACTCAAATCCAGAATCATTTATAATGTCCTTAGCAATTCTTAAAGAGGAAAGAGGAAAGACTAATGAATAGCGTACAACGCCAACGATTAATGAGTAATCTACCCAATGATCAAGAACTACAAGACATCATGCACTCCCCTACCAATACGGATAAAGCCATCTATGATCAATTGAATAGTTGGGTAAAATGGAAAATATTTTATCTCATTATCACCGTTTTCTTTTACGCCATTTACTATTATTCAAAAAATAAATACCAAGAATCACGCAACATATTCAGAGCAATTTCTCAAACCCTAAAACCAATGAAATATCTCAAAACAGAAATCAATGCAGAAAAGAAAAACGAAAAGAAGAGCAAAAAACACGAAAAAGACGAATCCAAAGACGACGCCAAAGATGAAAGTCATAGTGAAAATACAGCATCTTATGAATCGCCTACTGCAACTAGCCAGGCTTTGAAATCCAAAAAACCTAAGGTAATTGAATTTGATGAAAACATTTTAAAATGTTACCGACTTCGAAATGGTAATTTTATTATCCAATATCGTAATCTGGACATACACATTATTGATCCTTATGGGAAAAAAATCAAAGATCTCAGCCCCGACAATAAATCCCCCATCATTACATTTATAGAACTGGCTGATGGAACGATAGTCGCGGGTGGCAAAACTGCAGATACAAAACTGACAGTATTATATTATTGGAATGATAAAGAACAAGTAGAAAGAACTCATCAGAACGTTGACAGAATTCTCATGTTAGATAGCTTTGAAAACACTATTGCAATATTAACCAGTACTGATGGACAAAAGGCAGTATATATTTTAGAAGTCTCTAACAATGAATTTAAGCAAGTGGGAAATCGAATAAACTGCGGTGAAAGCACCCCACATTCACTTATGCTGATTAACAAAAATGAGTTCATTTTGAGTTATTTGAAAGATGATAAACATCCCCATTTAGTTCCTGGCTTATTAAAATTTAATTTTAAAACAAATACTCAAGTTGCAATTGAATGTAACTCACATCATCTAGTACGGCTTCCTGAACATCAAATATTGCATACTAACAATCCCAGCAAAGCACAGATACATGTTCGTCAAGCTTCAAACTTTAAACTGCTTTTCGAAGCAGATATTAACGATCATGACACTGGATTTTCTCAAATAGCCACATCACCTAATGGCAAATTCTTAGTCACCGCTGATTGGAACGGACGGATAATCCTTTGGGACAGTGAAAGCTTTGCCATCATAAAATCTTATGATACCGGTATTTACATCATTCCCTATCTTGCTGTCAGCGATCAAGGTGAAATTGCTGTTACTGAGGGAGAGCTCGAAGATTACTCTACTAAAATAACTGATAATGGTCGTCAGACGATATCCGCAATCCACTTCTTTAACCGAGCACCTAAGCCACAACACTCTCTACGTGAATCCGAAGAGAAAATTCAGGATGAGATTTCAGATCAGGCACTCAGTATCTAGAGAACCTTAAGCCTCAGAAGGCAAAATTGATCCAAACTCTACAGGTTGTTTTGCGGGATCCTGATAGCTGATCACTTCCCAGGCCGTTTCATCGGCTAATAAGGTGAGTAGTAATTGGTTATTCAAGGCATGACCTGATTTATAGGAAGCATAGGATCCAATCATGGTATGGCCTAAAAGATAAATATCACCGATGGCATCCAAGAGCTTATGTCGAACAAACTCATCCTCATACCGCAATCCACCATCATCGGTATTCATCACACGATATTCATCCAAAACAATGGCGTTGTCCAAACTTCCACCCAAACCTAAATTATTCGCACGCATTAATTCATAATCTGACAAGAAACCAAAGGTACGAGCACGACTAACTTCTTTAATAAATGCCGTCGTTGACAGTAAGAAATCAATGGTCTGGCTACCCGCACGAATGATGGGATGAGGAAAGTCAATGGTCATCTGAAATGCAGAGCCATAGAATGGCTCAAGGCGAGCCCATTTGTCGCCAGATTGGACTTCAATTTTACGTTTAATCCGAATAAATCGTTTGGGTGCATCTTGCTCTATCACACCCGCCGCTTGTATTAAAAATACGAAGGGCGCTGCGCTACCATCCATGATAGGAACTTCAGGACCGGTTAACTCAACATAAGCATTATCAATGCCCAAACCTGCAAAGGCAGAACACACATGTTCTACGGTAGAAACGCGATCACCGTTTTCATTGCTAAGGCAGGTGTTAAATTTAGTATCGCCAACATTTTTAGCCAAAGCTCGAATTTCCACAACAGGATTTTTATCAACGCGTCTAAAGACAATCCCCGTATCCGGAGGAGCTGGCTTTAAGGCTAAATAAATAGGTTCACCCGTGTGCAAACCAACACCGGTGGCACGAATCTCACGAATCGTCCGCTGTTTTAACATGTTTAATCCGTTTAAAAAGTTAGAAAATTTCGCGAATTGTAACACACAAAAGCATGAATACAAGAAAGATTATTTTGCCCCGCAGAGGGGCAAAATAATAAACAGACTATTCAGCTGGACGACGCAGAAAAGTAGGAATATCCAAAATGTCCTCTAAATCACCCGTATCAAGATCTGCCAGGCTGAGATCCCCGCGCCTATCTCTGTTGCTTTGATGATTTGTTTGGGCACGCATGATAGTGGGTTTTTCAAGCTGATGATAATCAATGGTGCCATCACGTCTCAAACTCTCGAGTTGATTGTGACCGGTTTGTTTACGCTCAAATTCTGGCCCCCCACGCAATCCTGTAGCAACAATCGTCACGCGCAATTCTTCAGAATCGTCCATGGAAGGATCGATAACGGTACCCACAACGACATTAGCATCTTTAGAGGTGAATGATTCAATAACGCTACCTACCGTATTGAATTCTCTAATGCTTAATTGCGTACCTGCTGTAATATTTGCCAAAACCCCTCTAGCCCCACTCAGATCAATATCTTCTAATAATGGACTTGAAATAGCCGCTTTTGCAGCATCTTCGGCTCGGCTCTCGCCCACACCGACACCTGTGCCCATCATGGCCATACCCATTTCTGACATCACTGTACGAACGTCAGCAAAATCCACATTGATCAAGCCTGGACGCGTAATAAGTTCAGCAATACCCTGAACAGCGCCCAGCAGCACATCATTCGCTGCTTGAAAAGCTTCTAATAAGCTCACATCACCTAAGACTTCTAAAAGTTTAGTATTGGGAATAGTAATCAAGGAGTCCACGTATTGCGCGAGTTGTCGGATTCCGATTTCAGCAAGCTCAGCGCGTTTTCTTCCTTCAAAATTAAAAGGTTTAGTGACCACTGCCACTGTTAAAATACCTAATTGCTTTGCAATTTCTGCAAAAACGGGCACAGCACCAGTACCAGTACCACCGCCCATACCAGCGGTTAAAAATGCCATATCAGCCCCGATCAAAGCACCATGAATTTCTTCTCGACTTTCTTCTGCTGATCGTCGTCCTACCTCAGGATTTGCGCCTGCACCCAAGCCTTTGGTAACCTCGCTACCCAGCTGAATAATATAGGGCGCCTTGGAATTAAATAAGGCTTGTGAATCCGTATTCGCAGAATAAAATTCAACGCCTTCGATATTTTTTTTGATCATGTATTCAAGTGCATTACCACCGCCACCACCCACACCAAATACTTTTATTTTTGCGGAATGTTGTGCATGTTCAGGCAATTGAAACATAACATCAGCTTTATTAATTATAGAGGTCATGATGTTCTCCTTTTTTTAGAAATTTCCTTTAAACCAAGATGCCATTCTAGACCACAAACCTTTTACTCCGTCGGAAATTTCAAAATCCGCCCGTCTACTATGGTTGCCCTGCTGATGGCCAAATAAAAGCAATCCAACGCCCGTGGCATAGACAGGGCTTTGTTGAAGCTGTGTTAATCCGCTGACATGATGTGGCAACCCTAAACGCACTGGCATTTGGAATACTTGTTCTGCTAATTCTAAGACACCACCCACTTGTGAGGCACCACCGGTGAGTACACATCCAGCAGCAATGATTTCATCAAATCCCGAGCGACGTAATTCAGCGGCAATTAATGCAAATAATTCTTCATAACGCGCACTCACCACTTCGGCTAATGCTTTTTCAGTTAATTGACGTGCACTTCGATTGGCTACACTGGGTACATTAATTAATGCATGATTATCAGCAAGCGCAAGCAATGCTTTGGAATATTTCACTTTAATTTCTTCAGCATCTTTAGTGGGTGTTCGCAAAGCAACGGCAATGTCGTTAGTCACTTGATCACCCGCAATGGGAATAACTGCGGTATGACGAATGGCACCATCGGTAAATATTGCTATATCAGTAGTACCACCACCGATATCAATTAAGCAAACACCTAATTCTTTTTCATCTTCAGTCAATACGGCGTAGCTAGAAGCCAATTGTTCTAAAATAATATCATCCACGTGCAAGTTACAACCTTGAACACATTTAATAATATTTTGCGCAGCGCTCACAGCCCCGGTCACAATATGTACTTTTGCCTCAAGACGAACTCCGGACATACCGATAGGTTCGCGAATACCTTCTTGATTATCAATAATAAATTCCTGAGGCAATATGTGAAGAATTTTTTGGTCTGCAGGAATGGCAACGGCTTTTGCCGCATCAATAACGCGATCCACATCACCTTGATAAACTTCATTGTCTCTGATGGCTACAATGCCATGAGAATTAATACTTCGAATATGAGAACCGGCAATTCCCGCATAAACTGAATTGACCTCGCAACCTGCCATTAATTCAGCCTCTTCAACAGCGCGCTGAATCGATTGTATGGTTGATTCAATATTGACGACGACACCTCGCTTCAATCCGCGAGAAGGTTGAGACCCGATTCCAATGACTTCAAGTTGACCATCTTCTTTTATTTCTGCGATCAGAGCAACAACTTTGGTTGTTCCTATATCCAATCCAGCTATAATATTTTTATTTTTGGACATTACGCAAAACTCCTGTATCCATGCACACGTGGTTAAGTTTTTGGATAGTAACATATGTTTTATCACACACAATAGTGGTTGATAAAAAAATGTTCTTCTTAGATAACAGCGAGTCCGTTGGGGTAACGCATATCCACACGACGAATCTCAGTTTTATGGGTTGCCACTAACTCATCCCACACCGACATTAATCGTTTTACCTTGGCGATATGGTCTTGCTTGCCAAGCACAACCTCAACATTATTTGTCAATTTCAAGGTCCATGAACGACGATCACTCACTGAAATTTCATGAATCGACAATTGCTTACTGGCAAAAATAGAATTTAATTTTTGATAAGCTTTATATATTGTCGTTGCCATATTTTTAGGACCATCTAGGAGGGGCAAACCGGCTGGGACTGATTCGGCTGCTGGATAAAATAATTCATTATTTTGATCAAAAACACCACCTGATTTCCACACTGCCATTGGCTTATGTTCTTTAATCGTAATTAATAAGGTATCGGGCCATATTCGACGCACACCCACGGTGGCCACCCAAGGAAGGCGTTTTACTTCGTTTTGTATTTTGGCAACATTAACGGTAAAAAAACCTTTATTAATCAGTGGTATCACCACTTGTTGTATTTCATGGGGTTGTAGATGTTCGTAGCGCGCATTAATTCGAATACGATTGATAGGTCTTTGAAAAGCATGGGGAAGATAATAAATTGCAATACAGCCAATAATGGCTATGGAAACTATCCAACGTAACTTAAGTTTAACAGGCACAATATTCTACCAATACATTTTCCAAATCTTTTTTCACAACGGGTTTTCGAATATAACTATTCATTCCTGCATCAAAACAAGCTTTCTCATCCGCACCGATGACATGGGCTGTGACACCGATGAGTGGGGTCGTTTTATTCTGGCCCGAATGCGATCGAATATATTGAGCCAAGACCAGACCATTAATATCTGGCAGTCCAATATCGAGTAAAATCAGATTATAAGGATTTTTCTTGAGAAATTTCAAGGCATCCATCCCTTTGCTGACAGAGGTCACCTCGCAGTGCAAATCCTTTAATATAGAACAAGCACTGGTGCTTGCCAGGTTGTCATCCTCAATAACCAGTACTTTAATTGGCCTCATGATCCCTACTCCCTTATCCTGAACACAATCTTACAATGATAGCGTGTGCTCCAGAATTTTCCACACCAGCTGGTCAAAATTGATACCTTGCTGAAGTGCAGCTTTAGGAACCAGACTCGTGGGCGTCATTCCAGGAATAGTATTGACCTCTAATAACCACGGCTTATGTTCATTATCCAACACCAGATCAACCCGACCCCAGGACTGGCAACCGGTGATCTTAAAAGCTTTGAGAGCGATATCCTGAATGGCTTCATTGACTTCCTTTGAAAAACCAGAAGGACAATGGTATTCCGTTTGACCGACCTGATATTTATGTTCGAAATCATAAAATCCACTTTTGGTGCTAATCTTGATAACGGGCAAGGCCTCTCCATTTAATATACCAACTGTCGTTTCAAAGCCTTCTACCCAGGGTTCTATCATTACACTCTTACCGAATTTAGCAGCACTTGCGATGGCTTCATCCAGTTGATCAGCCTTGTCCACTCGACTCACCCCTAAACTTGAACCTTCAGCAATAGGTTTGACACATAAGGGCAAGCCCAAACGGTCAATAATTTCTTCCTTTGTCATGCTGGGATCATAGAGAACAAAATCGGGTGTTGAAAGTTTATTACTTTGAAATACCCATTTTGTTAGGGCTTTGTTCATGGTCAGTGCTGAAGCAGTAACACCACTACCGGTGTAGGGAATGTGATACATTTCAAGGAGGGCTTGAATCGTTCCATCCTCTCCTCCACGTCCGTGCAAGGCAACGAAGGCACGATCCGGTTTTAGTTCATGAAGGCGTTGAGCAATATCATTACCCACATCAACCGATACAGCATTGACATTTTGTTTTACTAAGGCATCGGTGATTGCTTTTCCAGTGACCAGAGAGATTTCTCGTTCAGCTGATGTGCCACCCATCAGAACAGCGACTTTTCCAAAGTCATTCGCATTTATCGTTTTCATATTTCTTTCGCCCTACTCAACTAATTCTTGTGCCATTTTCCCAATACTACCTGCACCTTGCATAAAGACAATATCACCCGCTTGGAGCACTTTTGATAAAGTTGCGGCTAAGGTTGTTAAGTCCTTTACAAAAATAGGCTTATGCTTTGCTTTCTTTACAATCTGCTCAAACAAGGCCTCCCCCGTAACCCCGGGAATTGGCTTCTCTCCTGCAGCATAGATATCCGTTAATAATAACAGGTCAACATGCGTTAATACATCGACAAATTCATCAAATAATTCTTCAGTTCGAGAATAACGATGGGGTTGGTATACCATCACGATGCGTCTCTCAGGCCACACTCGACGTGCGGTATCCAAAACCGCTGCAACCTCACTGGGATGATGACCATAATCATCAACTATCGTAGCAACACCATTAGCCGCAGGAATTTCACCTAATATTTGAAAGCGACGCCCTACTCCATCAAATCTTTTGAGCGCTTTAAAAATTAATTCGGGCTCAATTCCTAATTCAAGAGCAACCATAATGGCAGAAACAGCGTTTGAAACATTATGTTTCCCTGGAATATTCAGAGTGACATCCCAGCTTTTATTCAGTTTTTTATGCATGACAGTGAAATGACTGTGCATACCATGTTGATGATAATTTGACACTTGGATATCTGCCGCATCACTAAAACCGTATCCGATGTAAGAACATTTCAAGCGAGGTAAAATTTCTAAAATTCCAGGGTCATCCACACATAAGATTCTAGAACCACCTTCAGGAACTTGTTCTATAAATTGAATAAAGGCATTTTGTAATTTTGAAAAATCACCATCAAAAGTTGACAAATGATCCGCATCAATATTTGTCACAATGACATGTTGGGGATGCAATAATAAAAATGAAGCATCACTTTCATCTGCTTCGGCCACAAAATATTTACTCTTTCCTAAGCGGGCATTACTACCTGCACTTTTTAAAATTCCACCAATCACAAAAGTGGGATCTTTTCCTGCTTCCGCAAGTATGCTTGCCACCAAACTGGTGGTAGTGGTTTTTCCATGAGTGCCGGAAATAGCGATGCTATTATGCGCTTCCATTAAAGCGGCTAACATATTTGCACGATGGACTATTTGAATGCCTTTATCTTTAGCGGCGATTATTTCAACATTATCGGGTGTAATCATACTGGAAACGACGACAATATTTGCTCCATTAATATGATCTTTATGATGACCTATATCAATTTTTGCCCCCAGTTTTTTAAGGTGTTGTGTTACTGAGGTATCAGAAATATCTGAACCAGAAATGCTTTGACCTTTGTTTAATAACACCTCTGCGATACCGCTCATTCCGATTCCACCAATTCCAACAAAATGGATATTCTGTTTCTGATTTAAATCAATTATCATTTTAATCCTCGATTAAGATCACTTGATATACGTAATAATACAGCTACCATCATACAACTAATTACAATACTACTGCCGCCATAACTCATAAAAGGCAGCGTCAATCCTTTGGTTGGTAACAATCCTGTATTTACTCCAATATTAATCATTGTTTGCAAAGCAAAACATAAACTAATTCCATAGGCGACATAGGCTTGGAAAACTGCTCCCTCTTTATGAGCACGATATCCAATGAGCAAACCACGCCAAACAAATAATGCAAAAAGAACAATAATAGCAAGCTCGCCGATCAATCCTAGCTCTTCAGCTAATACCGCAAATAAAAAATCGGTATGTGCTTCGGGTAGATAAAAAAGTTTTTGCATACTATTACCCAGACCCACACCAAAAATTCCGCCACGTCCAAAGGCAATTAATGATTGCGTGAGCTGATATCCACTATCAAATGCATTCGCCCAAGGATTTAAAAAAGTGGTTAAACGCGCCAACCGATAAGGAGAGGTAAAAGCCAAACCTGCTAATGCCACAGCGACAAGTAAGATTAATAATAAATAATGACGCAATCTCACCTGTGCCATAAACATCATTCCTAAAGCGGTTAAGACCATCACGGTAGTTGCACCGAAATCAGGTTCTAGTAATAACAAAATACTTAAGACACCCAACACAATCATCGGTTTGATAAATCCCATAATATTTTTTCTAACTTCGATGGCGTGACGCGTTAAATAACCTGCCATATAAAGTATTACGCCGAATTTTGCGATTTCAGAAACTTGCAGAGAAATTATTCCCAGATGAATCCAACGAGTAGATCCATTGACTTGACGACCAATTCCCGGAATTAATACAGCAATTAATAATCCTGCACTAATCAGCAACCACAAGGGACTCATTTCTTTCCATTTTTCAGAAGGTACATGCATAATAAATGCAGAACAAATCAAAGCAACTACAACATAGGCTAATTGGTGCCAAAAGAAATGCAAGGGTTGATCATAATATTTACCTGAAATCACCATTGAAGCAGATGCAACCATCAACAAACCAAAACCCAGCAATAAACTGACAGTTAACAAAATGACACGATCATAATGATAATTGTTCCAGATTTTAATCATATCAATTTTCCAACGAGCTCTTCAAAACAGAGACCACGATGTTCAAAATTATTAAACATGTCAAAACTCGCGCAGGCTGGAGCTAACAGTACGACATCGCCCGGTAAAGCTATTGAGTTTGCTTTTTCTACGGCTTCAGTTAAATCTGCAACTTTCAGAGTGTGAGCATTTTTTTGCAAAGCGGCATTCAACAAGCTTTCATCTTCACCAAATAAAATAGCCACTCGTAAATATTTAGCGATATCTTTTAGGGGACTAAAATCCGCACCCTTTCCTTGTCCACCGGCTAATAAGATTATTTTTCCAGGAATTTCTTCTGCAATACTGGTGATAGAAGCAATGGCTGCACCAATATTTGTTGCTTTTGAATCATTATACCAACTGACTTGATTAGATTCTTTGACCCACTGACAACGGTGAGGTAAACCTTTGAATTCACGAAGCGCTTCACACATCGCATCTTGAGGTAAATTAATCGCAAAACCTATGGCCAAACAAGCGAGTGCATTGGAATATTGATGTCGACCTTTTAATTTTAAATCGTCCACCGATAACAGCGTTTTATTTTTAAAAATGATGTTTCGATTTTTTAGGGTAAAATCAGCATGAGGGTTTGAAATACTATAAGTATAAACTGATGGATGAGATGTATTAGGAAAACTTCCCGCATCATCCAAATTGTGAATAGCAAATTCACAGTGGTGATAAATTCTAAATTTTGCTTGACGATAATCTTCTAAAGAATCGTAACGATCCATGTGATCTGGACTGACATTCAAATTTACAGCCACTTTTGCTTTAAGCGAATTTGTCGACTCTAATTGAAAACTTGATAATTCCAGCACGTAAAAATCCGGCTCGGGATTTTTATATAATTCTAAAACAGGCGTGCCTAAATTTCCGCCGACTTGAACCTCAAACCCTGCTCGTTTTACCATTTCCCCTACTAAGGTCGTCACAGAACTTTTTCCATTTGAACCGGTGATAGCAATTATTGGAGCCTTCGCTAATTGACAAAATAATTCAATATCACCAATCACTGCTTTGTTATTTTTAATTTGCCTAGCGATAGCAGGCTCTGCTCTGGAAACACCTGGACTTAATACAATGATATCTGCTCGATTCAAAAAATCTTCATCAAGAGCGCCTAAACGAATATTTTCCTTTGGCACTATTTTTTTTATCAGGTCTAAAGTCGGAGGATTATCTCGGGTATCCAAGGCAAACACGGTATTCTTTTTAGCCACAAGATATTGCACACAGGACAACCCTGTTTTGCCCAAACCCACAACGGTATAAACCGGCTGACTCATTTCCGACCCTCGCTAAAGCACCCAATAGCAAAATAGCTATCAAGAAAATTGATATATAAGGTGTTGAGTCCGTGCATAGACGCCATTCTACCTAGACTAAGACAAAAATCCAGCCTACAATGGTGGGTTTTATTAAGGTACCACATATGAGCTCAGCCTCCGAGAGAAAACTATTACACTATATGGGCAAAGCGAATCGAGATTTTGGTCTGATCAAAACGGGCGACAAAGTCATGGTCTGCTTATCCGGAGGAAAAGACTCCTTCACTATGCTAAGCCTGCTGAACCTGATGCGAGTTCGCTCACATAATAAATTCAGTATATTCGCCTTTACGCTGGATCAATCTCAACCTGGCTGGGATGATCGAGCGCTACGAGCCTGGCTTGAAAACAAAGCCATCCCTTATGAAATTCTGACCAAAGATACTTATTCTATTGTCAAAGAAAAAATACCTGAGGGACAGACCTACTGTTCTTTATGTTCACGATTGCGCAGAGGCATTATTTATAACTACGCCTCTGAGCATGGTTTTAATAAAATCGCTCTGGGACATCATCGAGATGATTTGATTCAAACCTTACTCATGTCGATTCTCTACAATGGCGATATTCGCTCGATGCCACCGAAATTATTAACCGATGATAAACGGAATGTCGTGATTCGACCGATGGCTTATTGTCAAGAAACTGACATTATTCAATATGCTAAGGAACAACAATACCCCATTATTCCTTGTACTCTTTGTGGTAGCCAAGAAAATTTAAAACGAAAAGAAATTAAAAAACTGATTCAATCCCTGGCCGACGAAAATAGAAATGTTCCCAGTAATATTTTACATGCGATTAGTCATGTCAGACCCAGTCAACTCATGGACAAAAGTCTGTGGGATTTTAAAAACTTGGAAAATCTTCGAGAATCCGCAAATCAAGAAGAAAATCAGGAGTTAATTGAATTTGAAATGGACGAAGAGCATGAATTTTAAACGAGAAAAATTGGAATTACCTCAAGGTAAAAAGAAACTGTTGTTGCACTCTTGCTGCGCACCTTGCTCTGGTGAAGTAATGGAAGCCATCATCGCATCCGAGATTGATTTTACGATTTATTTTTACAACCCCAATATTCACCCCAAACAAGAATACGATTTGCGTAAAAATGAAAATATTGCTTTTGCAAACAAACATAAGATTCCTTTTGTTGATGCGGATTATGATCGAGATGAATGGTTCAAACGCGCCAGAGGACTAGAATATGAACCTGAGCGTGGCATTCGATGCACCATGTGTTTTGACATGCGCTTTGAGCGAACCGCACTTTACGCTTTTGAAAATAATTTCGATTGTATTTCAAGTTCTTTAGGAATTTCTCGCTGGAAAAACATGGATCAGATAAATGACTGCGGCATTCGAGCTGCAGAAAAATATCCTGATTTGATTTATTGGACTTTTAATTGGCGAAAAAAAGGCGGCTCTGCACGCATGATTGAAATTTCTAAGCGAGAAAAATTTTATATGCAAGAATATTGCGGTTGTGTCTATTCCAGACGAGATACGGACGATTATCGAGTTAAAAATGGTCGTGAAAAAATAAAGCTTGGCGAAAAATATTACGGTGTTGACACTGAATGAAGATTTATGTGTCTCATTCTACTGCTTTTGATTATCAAACAGAGCTTTATCTCCCAATTCGCGAATTTTCCAAAACATCGCTTCATGAATTTTACCTACCCCATGAAAAATCACCTGAGCCACAAAACACAAAATCCATTCTACAACATTCAGATCTCATTCTTGCTGAAGTGTCTTATCCTTCTACAGGCCAAGGCATAGAACTCGGATGGGCTAACCTCTTTGAAATCCCCATCATTGGATTACACAAACAATCAAAACTAGCTTCAAGCAGTTTAAGGCTAATTCTCCGCGAATTATACCAATATGACATAAATTTATCTGAAATTATGTCAAAATTAATCCCTTAAAGATTCTTAGACCCCTACCTGCCTTTCCAAAATGTACTATTCTTTTTTTGAAGCTAGAAAAAGCAAGATCCAGACACTAGAGAACTCATACTCACAATAAAGGAGGAGTTAAGATGAAAGCCTTAATTAATCGTTTAGTGATCACATTAGGATTATTATCCGTGTGTACACTCGCAATGGCAGCTACTAATAACGTTCAACTACCCACATCAAGCCCCGGTAATATGAAGATTGTTGGGCGCTATTCCACAGTGGGACAGGGAATCCCATCCCTTAATAATTCATTGTCCGTGCAATTAGGTGGTGTGCGCCACAATGCTGCTTATTTAAGCATGGAACAAAGTTGTATTGGTGATGTATGGCCTGATGGAACCCCTCTCGCTGGTCAACCTGTAAAAGGTGGGGTATTACAATTGGACGTGTCTAATATTAATAAAATTAGTGAAGCAGGCCGTCTACCTTGGGCCTTCACGAATCCTTTAACAGATCCTACCTTCGCTTTTGCCTATGCAACGACGACAGTAGGCTGTCCTGAAACGGCCAATGTACGTGGCAAAACCCTGATGGCCGTACGAATTTCAGGAGATAGTTGCGTACCTCGTCTTGGCTTTGCGGGAAATAATGGTATCGAGCTATGGGATATCACGAACCCCAGTCCAGCCAAAGCGAAATTCTTAAGTTTCGTGCAAGTTCAAGATATCAATCCCGCTCTGGCAGCATTGAAAGTGAATGGTCAGGCGCCAACTTTAGTTCACTTTTTTAGTCGCGGGCTTAAAGATTACATGGTCGTGACGGTAGGAGCCGACTTAGGAACCTTGCAATTTTTTGATATAACGAATCCCACAAAACCTCAGTTAGTAGGCACTTGGGGACCTGAGCAAATTCAATTTCCAAGTATTAATCCTGCCACTGCAACGGGTAGCGTACTGACGATGTTAACGGATTATACTCGTAGCATTAATCCGCATTCATTTGGCTTTGATGTCACACATACATTAATTGGAAATGGCGTTTATGATGTGAAAATTACTGCCTTAGGTACACGGGCTTATGTCACTGCTACTAATGCAGGTTTGATATTGTTGGATATTTCAGACTTTAGTAATATTAAAGTCATTTCTGTTGCTAAAGATTTAAGTGATGCAGCGCGTGGAGAAATCATCGCTTCAGAAGGTGTGGTTGCCACTCTTAATGGAAAAACAGTCGTTGAAAGAGCTGGATCACAACCTGAATTCACAAAAATCTCCATCAATAATCAACCTTCACAATATGTGCCAATCGGAGTAGCAGATTTTACGACTAGAATCATTCAATTGCCTGGAAGTACTTTAGCGACTAATCAGAACCTCGTTTATGTAGGGGATGCTTGCGGTACACTGCCATCGGTAACTGGAAATAAAGTCGCATTTATTCGCCGTGGTACTTGCTCATTTCAACAAAAAGCACAAACGGTTCAGAGTGCAGGTTACAGTGCCTTTATTGTCATTAACAGCTCTCAATTTGGTGAAAGTTCTGTTGGTATGTTAGGGACAACACCAGTTAGTATTCCAGGAGTTTCTGTGCCTTATTACGACGGCCTTGTGATATTGAATCCAAACTTAATTCCAGCCGGTTATCCCGCACCTCGACCTGGTGATGCCAGTTATCCTGCAGGATTACCCTTCGTCTATACTGATGGCAGCGTACAGTTGCCAACTTGCCGGGATAACACAGATCCGAATTATGGCATCTGTTTCACCGTAGCCGCGCAAGATGTCACAGTAAGCTCAGGATATTTGAAATGGAGTGGTTATCGAATCTGGGATTATTCTAATCCATCAAACCCTGTCCTAGTGAGTACCTTGGATACTTATTGCAGTAATCATCCAAGTGATCCTAATTGTTTAATCACTAATGCATTGTTTGGAGCAGAATATCCAACAATATCCTATTTGAAAGGATCTGTGTATCTACCATGGGATGCTGACGGTATATTGGTTGTGGATATCAATAACCCAGCAATTCCCAAATTGAAAGCCAACTTCAAAAATTTGAGTAATGCTTTTGTTACTCAAAATGGTGGGGAACCTGCGTTTAATAGGATTATTCGCACCCCATTGTCCGGCTGTATGTTTACTGCGGACTCTGTTGGTGGTCTCTATGTATTCCAAGACCCCTTATCCATTATCCAATGTGGTTCTAACCAAAATAATCAGGGTAATAACCAAGGAGGCAATGATCAGGGAGATGATAATAGCCAATAACTAGGCTAATACGAAGCCGATACCCCCGTAGGCGGGTATCGGCTTTTTTATTCAAGGAGGATATTTCTATGACCTTATCTAAGCAAGATATTGGATTTGTAATTCTTGATGAGGAAAAATTACCCGAAGAATTAGTCTCAGAAATTAAACACTTCAATGGTCTCATCAAAACTTCTAATCAGTCTCCTCATCAAAAAGCGGCTATTAGTAACTCAGAAAATAAAATATTAAGAATCTTAGAAAAACAAAAAGGACTTTACCCCATTCATGTTATTTATGGATATATTCCACTGATCCAATTAATAATGAGAAATAAATCTAATCCCTCTGAGATTATAGAAATACTTGAAAAAGTTAAACAGGATTTTGGCGAAGACTACTTCAAAAAATTATTATTGTATGATCCTTTGGTAAATTTGAGAAAACCTCTAACAGGGTCTAATTCTTTTGATATATCTGGCGCTCAAATGAATATTTTTATGTTAGCCGTTAAAAAAGGTGATGTACAACTGGTTAAATCTATTTTGGATTATATAGATGACACTGCATTTAAGAAGGAAATCTTACAACAATGTCTGCAGTATTGGGATAATGAGAATCAATTAGTTCTTAAACCCATATTAGATCTTGCTATCGAAAGCGATTCCGCCGATGTAGTCAATTTCCTAATGTCAACGATGAATCAGCTAGGAATTTTAGCAGAGGTGGCTAATAATTATACCGGATTACTTAGCACTAAAGAAAATAATACGAATTTATTAAAAAAGGCGATAGCAACTAAAAACGATGAAATAATTGATGTTATTTTAAATTATAGGAAGCATCTTGGTCGCGCTTTTTACATTGTTCCTGATCAATCATACCCAAATTATATAATAACAAAGATGAATCTTGCCCCCGTTTTTTTAACACCCATATTAAATAATTCGCCCGATATTTTTGAAAAAATTCTTGACGAAACCATTAGGGACTTTGAGTTGAATAAAGCGGATAATTATTGGTCAATCAATTATAAAATAAGCACCTTAATTTCATCCCTTAGCATGGTTGACTTAATTCGTTATATTCAACATAAAGATTTTAATCCTGTGATATTCTCCAAGATTTTAAGTGTTAAATTAGACCTGGATAAAATGATAGATTATTTGGAAATAAGAAAAACTCACTATGAAATAGAAATGGGAATTCCCATACTAAGAACTCCTGAAGGTGTTGATTTAAACACTTCACTCAGTAGAAATTTATTATGGGTTGGCGATGCTAAAAATGACTTCTTATCCATACCTAACATATTACTTCAATTATTTACTACTGCAATGTCGGCTCATAATTTCCAAGCTGCTGCCTTAACCTTGTGTGAATATTTTAACACCGGGCACACTAAAGAGCTTGATGAGATTATTAGTAAACAGGATAAGATAATTAAAAACGTGCTTTGTAATTTTTTACTGCTTCAAGCCGTCAAAAGTCATAATTCGAGTCTTATAGAATTTATGGCAAAACAAAAATTTGTTCTTAAAAAAGAGATATACAAGGAAATTTCTGAATTAAAAGACCCTCAATCACTTGTATTTGTTGCAAAAGAATTATTTCATAATTTACATGAAAATAAATTTACCTATGACCCTCAAGATTTAAAAATTATTTTAGACAAAATCCTAGTTATCACAAAGACCAATAAAGATGATAAAAATCTAAGTGAGACCATCAGTTTATTCTTAAACGAGACAAGACAAACTCAAAATAAACGAAAAAAAAGACCGCTTTTTGGAAAATCAAAACAAGAACAAAAAATAGAAAAACTGCTCGATGAAATCGAAAAACAAAATACTTTAAAAGAATCACCACATTCACTAGAAACCCAAGATCAACAAGAGCCCAAAACTCTAGAAGGAAGTCCTCAAGTAAAGGGCAGACAAGTCTTAGATAGCTTAGGTAAAGAAGCGATTCACCTGGAACGAGACCTAAGCAAATCGCGCACTCAATCTGCAAGCGATCGAAAAAAACCTTCTTCTAAATTAAAATAAACTGCCAGGGCAGATGGAGCAATTTATAGTGAAGGAAACATTTCCTCGCTCTTTTTACCTCCTTTATTTTCTTCTTCACCTTCAACATTATTAACACTCGCATCATTATTTTCCTCCAGTTCTTCAGATACTGCTTGCTCAGAATCTGAGACCGAATCACTGGGCTTGAATTTACCCATGGTTGATAATATAGGAGAGAACCGTAGTTCTTCTGTTTGATTAAATGGCACCCCCTTTTGACTTGAGCTATTATTATGATGAACTGAAGTATCCTCCTTAGGTAGGTCTATTAAACCAGCAAGTTCTCTTTTTAGGCTTGTCAATTCAGCTTGTTTTTCTCTTATCATTGCTCTGAGACTTGCTATGCTTTTTTCTCTACTCTCGACAACAGGACTCTCTAAACAATAGCTTTTCTCTAATGATTTTTGTGTATCAGTAAAACCATAGATTTCCTTTGCTAGGTCATGCATTATCTCATACTTCGACAGATCATTTTTTTCTATTTGCACAGTATCTTTACCACTCTTCACACAGCAGGGACAAGTCACAGAATCCGCATCTTTCAAAATCGATTCAAATTCATTCAAATCCATTACATGTCCACAAGTTTGTAATCGAATAGGGGTTGTCATTACATCATTTGTCAAATCACTGCGATAGAAATGAGGAATCTCTTTATCTTTTTGAGAATCCTCAAATCTAGGATGCTGACCTTCACTTTCATAGAGTTTAAGAGCCTCAAGAAATTCATCATTTTTCGCACTATTGCTGATAGACATTAAATCTCTAATCATATCAATAATTTTTCTATGCTGAATAAATTCTTGTCTTATCCTATCTAATCTGAGAACTAAACTGCTCCTCAATTCTTTACAGCTAGCGATACTATCTCTGTAATTTATTATCGTTTCTTGGATTTCGTATCTAGCTTTAAGGATAGTTAACTCATCACCTTTATGCGTGTTCTGAAGGGCTTTAAATCGTTCTTGATAGCCCTTTAATTGTGTTTTCAACACGCCAATTGTAACATTCTTTTTTGCAATTTGACCAATAAGTCGTTGAATTTCGGCAGCATTGTTTTTATAAAACCTTCTTTTATAATTCACTGTTATTGTGCACTCTCCATCATAACCATTGATTGATCGATATTCTATTTCAAGTTCACCGCTACTTTTATCTTCACGTAAAACCTTATGAGAACCATTTTTCGCATTGACTGAATAATTATCATACAGACCATTGCTTGAAGGTATATTAAAAACCTTATAAGTATAAGAACATCCTAAGAGGTAAGGTAGCAGAAGGTAATTCCAACGTTTCTCAACTATACTGTGGGTATCTGTTTCAAATTCATCACTCTCAAGATAGGTTTTTTGATTATTACACTGACTTAGCGCATCATCTACCGCTTGTATTTCTTGCTGCTTATTGGCTATTACTCTGTTTTGTTCATCCATCATTTCCTGAATTAAATTTAGGCGTGACACGGTATCTTTACCCTCATGATCTATTCTTTTGCTATTGTTTTCTACCAAATGCTCCAGATGGGTAATTTGTGTGTCGAGCTTAGCAATTTCCAGGGGTAGTTCATTTAACTCGTTAATTAATTGAAGTAATTTCCATGCAGCGGTACGCAACTCATTTTCAAACTTCACACGTTTATGATCATATTCTGTAAAATTAAATGCATGAAGTGGAATAG
This sequence comes from uncultured Gammaproteobacteria bacterium, assembly GCA_964651735.1. Taxonomy (GTDB): domain Bacteria; phylum Pseudomonadota; class Gammaproteobacteria; order CAZYYU01; family CAZYYU01; genus CAZYYU01. The sequence goes on from CAZYYU010000003.1 coordinate 222,022, forward strand.
AGTCTCCTAAATCGCATGTCGTTCTAATGGTGTCGAGCATTTTATTTCTAAATATTTTTATATGCTGGCTATCCACCGCATTAAAGAACAGGGCAACTTTATCTTTCAAAGCCTTTTCGATCATTTTAAAGAAAACAATAGTTTTATTGGTTGCATTTATATCTTGAAAAAACTCATCATTATTAATACCAGTTTCTATATCACTTTTATTATTCCACCCTAGTTTGTTCCATACAGCATGATTCGCTTTTTTCCACGTACTGACTTTGCTTTCTAGCACCGATAAAATATTTTGTATGACATAGAGAATTTTAGCGTTTATTTTTTCCTCTACTGCTTGCTCATTAGCAATCAGACTAGTATTGGGAAGACCTTGCATAAAATAATAAAGGCCTTCAAATCTAATGCTTGTATATAAACTATCTATATGAGTAAACACAAAATACATTGATTTAGTGGCAAGCTCAATATTGCTAAATAAACTCATGATCATTTTGGCTAGTTTTATGATAGAATTTCCACGTTGAGAAATTAAATCATTATAATTGATCACAATAAAAACACTGTTAATACTAGCTGCATTTTTTAAGGCCGATTCCATCGCCAAATTAATTCCAACACGATGTTCATCAGTTCGGGTGTCACCAAAGCCAGCACAATCCAGCAAATAACAATTTCTTTCTTTCTCATGATACACCGTAGGGTAAGTAGTTTGACTCTCCGCACCATGACCTATTTTTGCTGCATGAGATTTTGCTTCGTATAAAAGGTTAAAATGAGTGTATCCTTTCGTGAACAACATATGAATGACTTGTCCCTGCACTGGCTGTTCCGATATAGATTTCCCGACAATTTCTAATTTCTGTCCAACTTCTGCTTTTTTCCAAATATATACCGTAATATCAGACAGTTTTGCATACAACAAAATGCTCTTATATCCCAACCATAAATGACCTCTATAAGCCTCAACATACATTCGATAAACATCTTCTCGTTGGCAATAGGCTGAAAGCTTCTGTTCTGCTGCTACATGTTCCTCTTCTGAATTTCCAGCTTTCTCATAAGCTTGATAAAGCGTTTCAAATTCTGCTGTTCGCTTTACACTATGATATTTAAAAGCTTCATGGATCTCTTCACATAATTCTTCTCGTGCCTTATCATCACCTGCTAATGATAATAGAACATCAACGACTTGCTCTCTACTCACTGCCAGCGTCAAAAACCCACAATCACCCTTAGCGGGCACCGGCTCTTCAGTAAATGCTACTGGTGAATTTGTGCCAGGAATCACTGCAGTTAAGGAGTTTGTATCTGTTTGAATTTTGGATGAATTCACAAAATCTACGGTATTATTTTCTTTTCTTGACAGTTCATGGCCTAATACTGCATTTACCACTGTACTTTTTCCGGAGCCTGTTAAACCAATAAATAAATTAAGTTCTTGGTCTTTGCTTTCTTCAATAAAAGCAGAGCCTTGTTGAAATAGCTCTAATACATCACGAAATTTAAACATCTTCTAAGTACCTCATTTTTTTGGGAGTGATTTATCAAATTCCTTGTTATCACTACCTTTTTATTCATTGGAGATTCGTCACTGAATTCTAATACTGAACCTTGAAGAAGCTTAAGAAATAAGGTGTTCTGAAGATAGTCGTAAAAATACGTATTTTTAGATGATGGCCTGATTGTACTGGGTACTATGTTGTTATACCGACGAAGGCCGGTATGACAACGATTTTGCCGTACTGTATTATTGCAAAGAAAATATTATATATAAGCAATAAACAGGAAAGGAGTGGCCTTTAACAGAATGTGCGATACATGGACGTAATGGAGACACAAGAACAGGGATGTTCGGTTCTGTTAAAGGCCACTCCTTTCCTGTTTATTTCATTATCCTACCAGCGAATCCCAACTCTAAACCGAGTTAACATCACTTAGATAAAAACTTTTTCATTAACTCAAATTTCGTTTTACAACCCGTTTTCATTTTGATGTTTTCAATGTGCTTTTCTATTGTACGCCTGGATACACACAAAATATCCGCTGTTTCAGAAGCTTTCTTTCCCTGCAAAAGATAGTCAAGACACAACTGCTCACGTTGCGTAAATATAATGTTACTCGGATGAAGATGGTTTGATTTTTTTTCACAAAATGGTATCTGCACATGCAACTTGTCTTCAAAAGGACCTGGATAAATAATCCTATTCTCATTACCTTTTTTAATGATAGGATAACACGCCGCATTGAATTCATCAGAGATATTTTCGAGATAATTCAATGAGTTAACATAAAAGTTATTCATTAAGGATGTATTTTTTGAAGTTGAAGCGAAATAATAAAATTCGCATTCTGAATTATCCTTAGTTCTAATAAGAGTGACTCCGGATCTTAATTTTAATTTCTCTTTTAAAGCTTGCACAATAAGAGAATCACTAAAATAGAAATCCCAAATAAAATTACCTGATTGATACAATTCAATATCAGCCATAAAGGCTTCTTCATGAAAATTATTCTGGATAAACATCTCCGAAAAATCAGGATCAGTCGTCAAAGTAAAGCCTCTACAGCCTTTAAACAACTTTGAATACCCAAAGTGGTCTATACCCTGACTTCTTAAATGGGTCGAAAAAGACCTCATATCTGAAGCATATATAGCAGTGATACTCTTATCAAATCGCAACTTGCTAATTTCGATATCCACAATCTTATCTCCGTTTTTCTTCTATATAAGGAAGAATCAAACTAATCAGTGCACTTGTTCTATTCACTTGAAATTTACGACGAATATTTTGCAAATGTTTCTCTATCGTTCTGCTCGAACAATTCAGTTGCCTTGCCATCTCCTTAGCCGTAGATCCACCACCCAAATAAATCAAACATTTTTTTTCACATTTTGTTAATAGTTTAAAAGTTTCACCATGAAAAGTCTCTTCTAAACTAGTAGAAAATTGATTCCCTTGAGTTAAAATTGTTTTATCATTGCCATTAGGAAAATAAAAACGATCATGCCAGGACTCTTCAATAAGGTGATCTGCTTGAATCAAAAAATAATCGATGAATTTATAAAGGTAAACAAGCTTATTTAAGTAGAAACTGGGTGAGAAATCACTATACATATCTAGCGCAAAGAAAAATAATTCGGAATAATCGTCTAATCTTCTGGTTATTACTAATCCATAATCAAGACCACTAGAATTAACAAAACTATTCAAATCGATAGTTTTCAAGTCATCCCACATATAAACGCTGTTTGTATACTCGTTATAATTAGCACAAAACATGGTCTCATAGAGTTTTTCTTGGACAAACTTGACCTCTAATTCGGGATGTGTACTAAACAATTGCACCGTACCACCCTTATTAATTTTACAATAGGAAAAATAGTTTATTTTTTCCTCTCTCAATGGCTGAGCAATCTCTCTTATATGACTGCTAGATTTCGTTATAATGTGCTTATCTAAATTGATGCTCGTTATCGGCTTTACCATATTATTCTCTTATAAAGGTGATAAATTCAGCGGCAAGTTTTTTTAATGTTTTATAACCCATTTTATCTTTGACATTCATCAGATGCTTTTCAACGGTACGAGTAGATATATCCAATACATTTCCTATTTCTTTGTTTGTCATACCCTTCAAAAAAGCATTAAAACATTCGACTTCTCGCTTAGTGAGCTTCATCAAAGCTGTAAAATTAGGATTGATGCTGGCTTTGTATTCTCTCGCTAGATCATCTGTGGTAATAGCTGTTTTTCTCAAATCTTGATTATTTAAAAAGGGTAAAATAATGGGAGACTTTTCTGCTTCAGCAATTATCTCACTGGCTTGCTCACAAAAATAAGGTATAAATTGTTTTAACAGGTCAATATTATTCAATAAATTATTAACTTCTAAAGGTGAATAATTCGCAGATAATGCCATAAATACAATTTCCGTACAGCCTTCTTTATGTTCAGTAAACATAATCCCGTCACCCACATCAAATTTTCGACTGTCTGCTATACATTCTTCATCATCTAAAAGTGACATCAGCGTATACCCTGATTCCCAATGATAGCCTTCAGAAAGTCCACCGGTGTCATAATAATGTTGCACATTTTTATAAAATAATTGATTCCATTCATAGTTAGTATCTAAATGAACTCGAGACAAATCTGAATTCACTTTGACATAGCAGAAAGTTTTTATATTAAACGCTCGTTTTAAGGGCTGGATTATTTGTCGAACAGAGCTCAATGATGTATATAAAATATGTGTATCAGGCAGATGAATCCCCATAATAACCTCGAAATCAATATATTTGTCTCGCTTATCTGAGTTCTATGCTTTTCGTTGATATTCAGTAGCGAAATACTAAGATAAGCGGGATTATATGGTTATATCTTGGAAATTGCATCCTCTTGGCAGTGTGCAGCCAACCGTATGGATACTTCACTTTCGAGCTTTCAACAAATCTAAGTTTGTTTCTGGCCCTTGTTTAACTACACTTTGTGCTTTCTCATAGCTTTCATTCAAAGCGCGATAAGGTGGAAGTAGCTGATCTATCATTATTTGGGCAAATTCCATGGCATCTGGGCGATTCCAGGTGCTCATGAGCTCTCCCAACACAGCAAAGGTATCGATAGGCATAGCGCCTGCCTGTGTGACTCGCGCCAGTGTGATATCGGTTGCCATTTTGCTCCAATTCCCGGATGCATCAATAATGGTAAATACTTTATAACCCGCAACTACTGCACTGAGTGCAGGAAAGGCCATACAAACGCTGGTAAGAGTACCTGCGATGAGTAGGGTTTTACGGCCCGTTTTTTTGATGGCTTCTACCCAAGGTGGATTATCCCAAGCATTAATTTGGCCAGTGCGTGGAATATACACAGCATCGGGATTATATTGATGAATTTCAGGTATCAAGGGACCATTAGGGCCATCGGGTACCGAGGCCGTCGTGAAGGTGGGTATCTTGGCTAAATATGCCAATTTGGCCAGTGCGGTCACATTTGAACGTAATTTGGGTAGCTCAATATCTTCGACTAGCTGAAACAGCCCGCTTTGATGGTCTATCAGTAGCATAACTGCATCGTTAGGATCAATCATCCATTTATTGCTATTACTCATCGTTCAATCCCCCTCTTCCTTAAGTTAATAACTCACCTTATCAATTATAGTACACCCCTAAATTCTCAGTCCCATGGTCGCAAGTTTAATCTTATGTTAATCTTAGCGTGCTTTAATACTGTGATAATTGATACGACAGGCAAATAGGAAATATGGGTATATACGACGAATTCATAGCATTTTTCAGCCTCAACAAACACGCTAAAAGTAAACAGATCATTACCCCAGTTGATGAGGGTCCCATTGGTCGTTTCGATAGTTATCAATCCTTTGCCCTTGAAGGTGAAGCGCCTTGGTATGTAGCAACGTGGGTAACAACTTCGCCTGCTCAATATGTTATCTATTCAGACCCCTTTTTGCAGTACAGATCGGCCTCTACATTTGAGCCCGAATTGTGGCAGAAATGGATTGAACATCATGCACTCTATCCTTGGACGGGTAAATTAAATTCAATGACTGATCTTGTGTCTTTGCATGATCGACATCAATTAAGACAATCAAATCTGCCTATGCCTAATGCCAGTCAAGAAGATATGCGGCTTTCTATTCAAAGGGTGGGCCTAAACCCTAAACAATTTATTTTCGTTGATGTTGAAAATTATTATCGCTTTCTTAGGGAAAAAATTCTTAATTCTGCAAAAGAACGTGGGTTTAGCAAAAACGATAAGCTCGCCTTATCTATTGAAGATCTCACTATACTTTATATCGCAGACCATATTTTAGGTATTAAGTCCTCTGAGGAAGAGGATGTCCCTTTTTATATTTCAAAAGAATTAGAAGAGAAAGTAAATCTTTATACGCAACAACATCAACCTAGAGTAGAGCAACCGCTATCTACACAGTCTTTATCTCTTAGCATAGAAACACCGCTGGAATTAAAGGCGATGGTGGACAATCTCCACACATTAAGATCCTTAAAACATTTAGATTTACATGTGGGGACACCATTAAACAAGATAGATCTTAGCCAGCTGAACTTGCATAGTTTGAGAGTTGTATCTAAGACCTCCGTTGAATTTGTTGCATTACCATTGACACTACAATCCTTGGAAGTTGACTGTGAAAAACTTGAGATTCCTGAATTACATCAACATAGCGAATTAAAAAAGGTGAGTCTCAGTGGATATATTCATTTTATAGAGCATTTACCCTACTCCCTCGAGTTTCTAGAGTTGCGAAATTCACAAGATCCCTACGGTTCTGAACGGAGTGTTGATCTAAAAGATTACATCAATCTTAGACATCTGGCATTAATTGATTGTAGGAATATTAGCAAAGTAAAAGGATTATCCAAGAGTCTCAAATGTTTGATCATTAGTAAATGTTTTTCTTTAAATCGTCTTCATTTAAACGGATTAACAGATTTAGTGCATCTTGAATTACTGTATTTGGGTACTGATCTTCGTATATATTCTGATGATGAATTAACTTCTGTTGCTTATTTCAATGCGGTTGGAATTAAGAGTGCTCAGTCCTTTACGGATGAAGAACTCCGCATGGATAAAATTCTTAGTCAAACAGCCTTAGCGAATGTGGTCTCTTACACTAAAAAATTCAATAAAATCGAAGATATTATTGCTCGACTTCGCACATGCCAACACATTAACCTCAGTAATTTGAATTCTCAGCAAATCCAAATATCTGCAACCGCTCAACGCATTCAAATTAGTGATTGTGAAGAATTAACGAGTTTAAAAACGAATTCTGATAATAAAAATGTTGTGCTAAGGAATTGTAGAAAACTAGAGACTCCACAAGCAACTCAACAAGAAATGTCTAGCTCACAAGCGTTAAGACTTGCAGGATCCATGAGCCCTGATGTATCGAGCTTAGGATACTTAGATGTAGAGATCGTGGATGGCATGCTGATGGATAAGAGCTTTTATCCTGCCTCACTAAGAAAATTAACCGTCAGAAACAGCTGCGCCTGGAAATTCAAATTAGATGCTAAAAAATTTGATCAACTAGAAACTTTGGTGTTGGAAAATGTCGACGATCTCGTGGTTATTGAAAATTTACCCAGCAGCCTTAAACATCTTGAAATTCACCACTGTAAAAATTTAAAAGCCATCGATTTTAATCATCTTAAACATTTGGATCATCTATCACTGGTAGGCCTTGATAAGCAGTTAATCATTCTTAATATTGAGCAACTTAGTAGTATTAATTACTTAATGATCAATTCAGTTTGTGATCATCATTTTAAAATGGCTGAATTAATTTCACATTTAGATCAATGTGTTGAATTGATTGTGCGTAACAATAATGTTGCTTTACTGAGATCATTACCAAAACAGTGCCAGTCAATCACATTTGAATACTGCTCAACCATTGAATCTCTTAATTTTTCTGGCGTGAATGGTTTAAAAAATCTAGTCATTGAACATTGTCATCGACTACAATTTCTTAGATCACTTCCTTCTGATTTAGAACGAATGGTCGTACGGTATAATTACGAGTTAAGAAATCCTAATATTAGTCACCTAGAAAATCTGAAAGAAGTCTCTCTTTACTTAAATCGAAGTGACTTAAACATTACCATACACACACTTTTAGAGGAATCAACTCCTGAGCAGATTGAACAAAGAATAAAAGAAAAAGATCTAAGTCTTAGCGAAGAGGGAAAAGCAAAGGGGTATTGCTCTCCCGAAGAGCTTGAACATTTAGAACGAGCACTTCCAACGACAAGCAAGGAAGCAAAACTCGATCGATTATATTTAAAAGGTCGGGTGTTTGTTCCAGACTTATCTCATGATGAGCAATTAGAAGATTTAACGCTGAGCAACATATATCTTAGAGATACAAGACACTTACCTAAGCGCCTAAAAACATTGACCGTAGCTAATAGTTATGGAAAAGTCGATTTACGCCACCTATCACCTGAAACACAGCTTATCGTCGATTCAACGAATCAGGATATTCATATTAGTGCCTTAGCTGAGCATGTGGGACCGATTATCGTAAAATGTTACCACCATAAAGTTACTCTTAGCTTTGAAAAGGTAATCAGCATCCAATCTTTGACAGTGCTGGGATCCTTAGAAAATCTTGAAGTGATTCATTCCGAATTTATTACTGAAACAAAAGAATTCCGGTTGAATTCACCAGGTGAAAAAGAGGAAAAAAAGGAAGCTAGAAATCAGGATGTCCAATTAAATAAAATTGTTCGACAATGCCAATCCATTATTATTGAATATGCCAACCATATATCTGCTCTAAATTTTAATGACATCGAAGAATTAAAGCACGTACGGATAGAGCATTGTCACGGACTATCTCAAATCTATGGTTTACCTGAATTCTTAGATCGATTAGAACTACGGTATAATTATAGATTAAAGACCCCTGATTTAAGCCATTTAACAACCTTAAAAGAAGCTTGTATCTACTTAAATGCTAGTGAAGTTTCCCATGATATTTATAAACCCTTGCCTCCGAATGAGCAGTTGGAGCTTGAACTTAAAAATTTAGATCTCAATCGCATTCAAGAAGGCGAGGAAAATGGGTTTTTAACAGCTATCGAAAATTTAAAGCATTCTACTCAAGAAGAAACAAAACTCGATCGATTCTTCTTAAATGGTTTAACCATCGTTCCAGATATATCCTCTTATACGCAGATCGAAAGTCTGACGCTGAGTAAAATGTATCTTAGTGATACGAGACATTTACCATCGGGACTTAAACAACTGAGGCTCGTCGATTGTCAGTCAAATAATTCAGGGCTCGATTTTTCGAATTTGCGTGAATTAACTTCACTGACTATTCAGGGAAAAAATGTGAAATTAATAATTTCTCGATTACCTGAGAAAATAGAAAACATTTCTCTCGATATTTATTCCGGTGCCTTATCGATCAGCTTCCTTGATGTTAAGTGTATTCAACGATTAAGTATTACCGGGATTGACACTATTAGCTTGAACGACTTTAGTGATGACATAGAGATCCAATATTTATACCTTAGATCAAAGTACCTATTTGGCCTATATAACCTTATTAGATCCTGTAAATTTGGCCATATTGAACTGGTTGGCATCAATGTCGATCAAGGACTCTCTTTTAATGAATGTACCCGAGGCCTAACATTCGATAATTGCAGAATAACCCAGGTTAATCTTGAAAATATCAATAGTCTGAAAAAATATGAGATTTTTAACTCTGAAATTCCATATAGTGCTCTTGATAAATTACCAACAACACTTGAAACTTTACAATTACGAGGCAATAAATCCCGGGTTACTCCCAACTTAGTAGGATTGCATAGTTTAAGGACTGTCAACATTACCCAAACACCGGGAGATAATAAAAAAGAATCCTTTGATGAAAATAGTCAGATAATAATTTTAGACAGTACTCATAGAAATGGAGATTGTGTCATACCTGATCTATCACCATTTGTTCATTTAAAAGTGCTCCATCTTCACAATATGCTTTTAGGGGATCTCAGTCAACTACCCTCTGGATTAAAAGAAATTAAAATCGATAATTGCTATACTCAATATCCTGATATTAATTTCCAATCATTAAAACTGCTAGAATCTATAGAAATAAATTTCACTCCAAATATTCGAAGCATCGCAGGGTTTGGCGGCGACCTTAAAAAACTTCGAATAATAGGAAATCATGATCTTAAAACTATAGATTTAAGTAATACACGCATAATAGACCGCTTAGCCCTAACATACAGTCATGTGATTTGTGTGAAATATCATACTGACCTTTGTGTCAATGTCTTAGAAATCGATTCTCAAGCCCTTCAATCAGATTCCGTTAAAAAACTCGTCAAATCGCCTTTGGTACCTGATTTGACTTTCATGTGCAGTACAGATGGAAATGATATACCTAATGACATTTGTGAAAAAATAGAAACATTATCAATTTATAGTAATAATAAGATCCAAGGTAGATTTTCATTGTCAAAGTTTAGAAAATTAAAGGGATTAATAATAAACGAAACGCATTTAATGACTGCACTCATGAATTTCCCCAGCACCCTGCGATCATTACAATTAAACAGAAATTTTTGCTTGAAAATTGACTTGAGCGACCCGGCACTTGAAACTTTATTAGAACAACCAGTTATTTCTGAATGTGATCGAATTGATACTGAAAATCCACAATTTCAAGAAGGCTTAAAAAAATGTGTCAGCGATTATGATAAAGTTGAGTATGTTAAAAAATGCGTTACTTCCAATATGCCCTTCGTTAAAAAAGGGATTAATATCAATACTAAACAACACCTCCAAAGCCTTAAGGAACAAGAACGAATTGATAAGCTGATACGTGATCTCACAACAAAGTTTGGTAATAATTATGTCATTGATGGTTGGGGCAATCATAACTCAGACAATGTAGAACGCCTGATAATACAATCAGAAGCCAAACCCGACAATGCAACCGGTTTTCCGATTGTCATGATAGAAAAAATCAATGCGCAATCCTCTACAGCTGCTACTCACCCTGATGAATGTTTGGTAATGGCTTATGATTTGCGTGGCAAAATATCTCGAAGTCATTTTCGATTTAATGCCTATAACACTATTGCTTATCAAGCAGTTTCTCGAGCTCTTAGCTTTCAGCATCAGCTTAAAAGACCAGAAACGCAGAGTTTAATCAGTCTTGCCAAACCTCTGACCAATACCACAGTCGATGAGCTTTTAGTCTTTGTTCGTCAGAATAAAGAATGGGCAATGTGTTATTCGGATTTGAACCTGAAAGCAGGTCAAAAATTTACCCTAATTACAACACCGATCAGTGATTACACAAAACAATTAGTCATATTTTGTAATGAAGCTGAGCAACTTGATCTGATTATTGATCATGATGAACAAAAAGTGAGTGTCACTTTAAAACCAGGCATTCCAAATTTATCGGTGAAAATAGCACACCGATTTTTAATACAAGATAATTATTTGATTCAAAACACCACAGACCTCAATGAAGTAGTTATTTCAAAAAATCCAATTCTCACACCCGCATTACAAAAGGAAATACAACAAGTTTTGGAATCAGATCCTGAGTTACGAGTTTTATTGAATAGCTCTACCTTAGCCTTAGCCGATAAATTGGCTTACCTGTATACCTTATGTCAGAATTTTACCCAGGAAGATTCCGACAAAGCAAAAACAATAGGTACTATCGACGCCATTTTCGACAATCTTATTAATAAACGCGGGGTTTGCAGGCATCGTTCAGAAATATTTATGCTCATTGCTAACTATTTCAATGTTCCTTTCACTATGTTTGGTAATGGAAAACACCGCTTTGGTGAAATGTCTATTAATAAGCAAGGTAACATAGTACGAATGGGTCTAGACTTTGGTGGGGGAGTTGCGATTACCTTAGTCTCAAGGAAAGCCATAGAAAATGCACTCCGAGATGAAAAATCCATTATTGAAAATAAAGCGAAACAAGTCGCTGAAGAGAAAGCCCGAAAAGATGCAGAAGAAAAGGCAAGAATTGAAGCACAAGAAAAAATTAAAAAAGAGGCGGAAGAAAAAGCTAAAAAAGAAGCCGAGGAGAAATTAAGAAAAGAGACCGAAGAACGAGAAAGAAAAGAAGCCGAAGATAAATTGAAAAAAGCGCCTCTTGAAGAAGCTAGAAGAGACCTAGAGGAAAAACTAAAACAAGAAACGCTGGCTCTCAAAGATCTTGAAGCTGTCCTTACAGATAAAGCCAAGGCGCAAAAATCTTGGGATTCATTATTTGAAGCTAAATCTCAATGCGAAACGGAACTTCCATCCAAAACCGATGCAGTAAATACAGCCAGTATTCAATTAACATCTGAAATAGCTAAAGAAGAAGCTGCATCTATTCAGGTGAACTCTGCCAATAAAGCACTTGAATTAGCCAATGCTAAATTAATAGAAGCTGGAGAAGCGAAAGTTAAGGCAGAACGCAAACTTAAGAAATTACTGCAACTCTTCCCGCCACAAGAAGAACTTTCTTCTATTTTACCACTCTTAGATGAAGATGCTCCGCACGCACCCTTACTACGTTTACCCAGTAATTTAAATCCACTACAAGTTTATATGAGCATTCGTGCTGAACTTGAGGCTCATGATGATTTAAAGTGGCCTAAGCAATTTTTATATATCCACGATCCCAAAGATATGAAACGATATTTCAAATCCATTCTAATTTCTGGGGGTGAAAGACGTTTTGTACCTGGTCCCTTAGTAACACATTTAGACAGAGGTGGAATACTCATCATTAATTGGACTCAATTTTCTGATGATCAAAAAGCCTATTATATGTCGATATTGGAACCCAAAGGAACTTTGTTAGGTCATGAGGTGTGTGCGTCACTTAAAATCTTTAGCCTCATTATGGATTCTGCTCCGATCGGAATAAGAGCTTTCTTATCACGCACAAAACCCTACAAATTAAATGAAAACTATGTGGTCAAATCACCTAAAAAACCCCAAGAAGAACCATCTGCTGAATTTTTGACCATTGATCTGCATTATTTACCTAATTGGCGAGAACGATTAATTACCAAAGTGCTTCGTGAAAATCAAGGTTATTATTTGCCTAACGATGGTGCGCTTCTTCGAGCCATATGTGAAGGAAAAAACCTTAGAATAGATAATTTACCTGAGTCCGAAAGCATCGTTAAATTTTTAGAACGCCTTGAGGTTGAGGGTGAATTTTTTCATAACAATGAATTTGTGAAATTACCCCCTAATTTTGTGATACGTACTGGAACACGTGAGCAACGGCTACATTCAGATAATGTCAGTCTACTCACACATCTGAGTGAAGACGCTGTCCCAGGTCATTTTTTGAATTCCAATAATTTATTTGAGTGCTTTTCACGTCAAGTGGTGAATAATCGATTACAATGTGTTCTTCCAGCACCGGGTTGGTTTGAAAGTTGCAATCACTTTTATATCACTGAAACTATTACTCAAGGCGAATGGTGTGAATTAATTGAACACGCTAGCTTATTTTCAGAGCGTCATTTTACCTTTACTTTATTAGCAGGTGGTGAGATACAAAATTTCGCAACACACAATAGTGCCGCCTCACCTGAATCCGAAAATAGCCAGATAGTTTATTCAAGTGACCCTGATTTCTGTGCACTCCGTTTGCAAGAAGAAAAATATCCTGGTGCGATTATCGTTGATGTAAATCCAAATATGACTTACCAACAACTCCTTGCTCGTTTACATGACAAACGAACCACAGAAGGAAAGGCACTATTTAGCTATGAACCTCATGCTGTTTTGTATGGGTTGATTAATGGGGCAACAATAATTTTAAATGGTCAAGTCAGCCCACTGTTATATCAACAATTATTGCCTTTCCTCTACCCTAAAATTTCTCGAGTATTTCAAAACGGTCTGGAAGTTGAACCCGAAGGTCGGCTGATCTGTGTAATACCGTCAAAAGGTCAAGAGCAGCTAAGACTTGAAGACCAGGAAATCGTCAAAAAAATAGAATTATTATTCCATTTTGCACAGCAATTGAATCATCATGATTTGGGCCAACCACCTCTACCTGTGTTGACGAACCGACGATTAAAAGCGATGATTGCTCGACTTAATGATCAAAGCCTTCGTTTAATTCATCGAGAAAATCCTATAAAAGGTTTGTTCAACTATGATTATCCTAAACAATCTGAAAATTATGCTTTCTTAAATGTAGTCGCCAAATATTTATTTGGTCCCGCAGATGATGATTCAGAAAAATACCGTCATGTTAAATGCGAGCCATTAAGCGACTGGCAGGTCATGAATCATTGTAGTGGATCTACCTTGCGAAAATTATTGGGAGAACCTTTAGAAAAAGCGATTAAATTCAAACATGGTAAGGCGATACTTTGCGATGAGACCCTTGTTTCAACAGTTCGGCATAGATTAAGCAAAGCACCTACCAAAACTTCAACCACCTATAAACCTAGTGAGAATTTTAAAACCTTGGTGAAATCTGAAAATACAATTGCCATATTTCAGAAAGGATTGCCCGGTACTAGCAAATCTCACGAATTACGTGAACTACAGAAGACCTTAGGACCCGGACATTTTTTTAGGGGTCTCAGTCAATGCAGCCGTTGGCTTGCTACAAAACCCGTCAATGAACAACCCGTGATTATTAATCTTGAAGAAGTGAATATGCTAGCACCGGGGATGTTAGACCGATTTAAAGGCATGACCCGTGACAACAGATTAATGTATGAAGAAGGAAAATATTATGTCCCCACACCTTTGCATAAAATTTTAGGTAATGGAAATCCAGAAACTTTTCCCAATCGATATTTCCATAGTTTTTTATCAGAATATAGTGAGACGGTGTTCTACACATTACCACATGATGAATCGATTAAACATCAGATTATTGTGCCAATATTAGATGATTCGAAGTTGAATATACCCAACAAAGATGAGGTAATCGAGCGGTTATTACTCGCCTTTCATCATATGAAAAAATTCGAAGCACATCGTGAAATTTCATTACGTGATATCATTTCGCTCGTTAAACGTTTCGTACTGATCTACAGACAACTTCAAAATATTGAAGAAGCCATTCAAAAAACTTTATGGCATGAATTTGGTCACAGCATCCGTGATGCACAGAAACGAGAAGAATACAAAAGGTTTCTTGGCATCGTTGAGCATCCTCAAGACGAAATTGAAGTTTTTGAGGTCAAACACTTACTAATTCCCAACACAAAATACCCTATGGTAGAGATGAATCAAGAAGATCTACGCATTTGTGATATGTCTGCCAAGACATCTCATCGTCGTGGAGTGATAGTTGAAGGTCCATCAGGAATTGGCAAATCCAGTCTGTATAAAGCCTTGCTCGATTTAAATGGGTTTACAAAAAATAACCCTGATCCTCAATTTCGTTACTATGAAATTTCTGTTGATGATGGGGACCATGCTATCCGTATGTGCCTTAAAGCATATTTTAATGGATCAAAAATCATCTTGGATGAATTCAATTCACGCTTAGAAGAACTTCTTAATGACTTAATGGAAGGTGTCCTCCCAGATCAGCCTTATTACACGGAAATCATCCAAGAAATTATGGGAGAGAATCCAGTCATATTACCAGGTTTTTTTGTATGTGCCTCACTAAATCCAGGCCAAACCATATCCAATGCTTTATTAAACCGTTTCCATTGTATCCACGCAGATAATTATACCGATGAGGAACTCCTGGCGATTCTTCGCAAAGCTACTGTACCAGATCCTGAGGATGTACTAACACAATTTAATGAGGCACGAGCAAAAAATCCTGACGAATATAATCCTCGAAAATTCTTTGAATGGATGAGAACACCGGAGGCTTTACGCTCTCGCACAAATACCGCAGAAGAAGAAAAACTTCGATTAGCTATCGCCGAAGAAGCCAAAGCAAAAGAACACAAAGAATGTTGTGAACAAGAAGTGATGCGAACCACTCATGAATTAGAAGTGGCACAACGATTACGAGCACTAGCAGAACAACGATTGGAAGCTGAAAAAAACAGCTTAACCGATGCTAAACATGCCAGAGAGAAAATAATTTCCGAACAAGAAGGTGCTACAACAGAGATCGGTATCTCTACAGAAAAAGAATTGCAAGCAAGAACTCATCTTCAAGAATGTATGAGGGCAAGAGAAACAGCAGAGGTCAAAGTTAAGACTGTTGAAGAAAATATTCGAATTGCTGCTGAGAAACAAGCAAAACTAGAGGCCGAGGAAAAGGCTCGTATTGCAGCCGCAGAACAGGCAAAACTTGAAGCCGAAGAAAATGCTCGCATCGCAGCCATAAAACAGGCAAAACTTGAAGCTGAAGAAAAAGCCCGCATCGCAGCCGCAGAACAGGCAAAGCAAAAAACTGAGGAAATAACAAGCAGTGAATCAGAGCAAGATTCAATGACTGAAGATCAAGAAAATTCTGAATCTGAAGAAAAAACACAGGATCAAACTAATGAAAATGATAGCACTGAGACAAGTAATACGGCTATTAACTACATTGAACAATTAAAACAAAAATACACTCAACATCAAAAATGGAATGCCTACTCACGATCAAAACCAAGCATCGATGATTTTGATCACTTAAAACACTTGCAAGATCTAAAACTCAACACCTTGAGTCAGGAATTTTCAGATGAAAACGGTGTGAAACAAGGTTTATTAAATTTATTGGCCTATACCGCAAAATTAGCCTCTGAATCCCCCTCATTTTTCAATAAACGAAACAAGCATAGAAAAGAAAAGATAGAAGCCTTGATTGCTTTCTTTAATGAATTACCCAGTAATGAGAATGATTTTAATCAACATATTGAAGACGCCCTCACTAACGAAAAATTAACTCGCAATCGAACAACGGGATTCTTTAAGGCCTATGGACGTAAAGTAGGCAAGCGTAATACGGTAGGCAAAAAATCTAATCATCATTGGATACAATCAACCACTGAAGAATTACTCTATGAAATTCAAAAAGCCAATGAAAATAACATATCAGCCCAAGAATCATCAGACACCGCTTCCAGCAGCAAATCCCCCTAAATTACAAAGATGCGATCACTAGTAGTCGAAGTCACATTTTTGTAGTTATACTTAGTACTGGAAGTTATCAAAGATGGGATTACTTTACATGAATCAATTTAAAAAACACTGGGATATCATCATTGCAGGACTCTCACTCCTCGCAATCCTCATGTATATTGTATTACTCTTAATAAACAGCCGTTTTTCTGAACTTCCTTTGTTAACGGTCATCATCCTTGGCGGAACACCACTTTTATTTCAAATTCTCTTCAAATTACTCAAAGGTGATTTAGGTGCTGATTCTTTAGCGGCTATTGCGATTGTCACCGCATTTCTTTTAAACGAATATCTCGCTTCAACCTTAATCATTTTAATGTTGGCCAGTGGTCAAACACTCGAGTCTTATGCGACGCGAAAAGCCTCCTCTGTTTTACGAGCACTCGCTGAACGTATGCCTAATGTTGTGCATCGAAAAACAAAAGACAACATTGAAGATATTACACTGGATAAAGTGTGTATTAATGACACTATCGTAGTTTATCCACATGAAACTTGCCCTGTCGATGGAGTGGTGACGGAAGGACATGGCTCAATGGATGAATCTTATTTATCCGGTGAACCCTATCAAATTTCAAAAGCGCCTGGGACCAATGTTTTATCGGGTGCAATTAATGGGGAATCTTTGCTGATCATTAAAACCAGCAATTTGCCTTCCGATTCACGCTTTGCAGCTATCGTAAAAGTACTTGCAGAAGCTGAACAAAAACGTCCTAATTTACGACGCTTAGGTGATCAAATCGGAGCTATATTTGCACCTATTGCATTATTTTTTGCACTGGCAGCCTGGTATTTTACTGGCGATGCGATTCGATTTCTTTCCGTCATCGTCATTGCAACACCCTGCCCATTATTAATTGCCATACCGATTACATTAATCAGCGCTATTTCGATGGCTGCCAAACAATCTATCATCATCAAAGACCCCACCGTCTTGGAAAGTTTACCCACTTGCCGCACGGCTATTTTCGATAAAACAGGAACATTGACTTATGGCAAACCCAGTTTAAGGGAAATTAATTGTGCAAAAGATGTCGATAAAAATTATATTTTACAACAGGTCGCTAGCATTGAGCGCTATTCTAAGCATCCACTGTCTAGCGCTATACTCAAAGCTGCAGAAACTCTTGGATTAGCTTTACTAGAAGCAGCACGTGTTTCGGAAAAAGCGGGTCAAGGTTTATTCGGTGTCATTAATGGTCATGAAATTCTGATCACTCAGCGTAAAAAAATCGAAGATGCACATCCTGAAATTTTCAAACAATTACCACCCTTATCCGCAGGACTAGAATGCATTATATTAGTAGATAATCAGTATGCAGCTACTTTTCATTTTCAAGATATTCCACGTGAGGAAAGCGCATCTTTTATCAAACACTTATCACCTGCTCACCAATTTACAAAAATAATGGTGGTATCTGGTGATCGAGAGTCTGAAGTAAAATACTTGGGTACCATACTTAATTTAACAGATCTTTATTCTTCCCAAAGTCCTGAACAAAAACTCGAAATCGTGCGCTCTGAACAACGAAAAAACCCTACTTTATTTATGGGAGATGGCATCAATGATGCACCCGCATTAACTGCCGCGACGGTGGGAATTGCCTTTGGTCAATATTCTAATGTGACCTCAGAAGCTGCAGGTGCAGTGATCATGAATAATTCACTGAGCAAAGTAGATGAATTAATTCATTTAAGTATGCTGACCCGTAAAATTGCTTTACAAAGCGCAGTAGGTGGAATGGCTCTCAGCATTATTGGCATGAGCTTCGCTGCCGCTGGTTTCATAACACCGGTAAATGGCGCCTTACTGCAAGAGGTCATCGATATACTCGCAATGATTAATGCTCTTCGACTGACCTGGAAAGGAACCATCGAAATTGATTTGCCTTCTGAATAGGGTTGCTTAGGCTTTGGTGAAGGCCGGGATCCAATCTTAAATTCTGCGACTTGACATATCTGTCTAATTTAGACTATACTGAACAAATATGAACAACTTTGGTAATAGTCAGATGAAAACAGCCATCAAAACATTTCTCCCAACTGCCGAGGCAATCCAACGCTTATTGCATCCATTTGCCGAAGTCGTGGTTCACGATATCAAGCAAAATAAAATAGTCGCCATCTATCACCCATTTTCTAAACGAAGAGTGGGTGATTCATCTTTATTTACCGAAGAAGAAGAGATGGCAACACTAGAAAATTGTGTGGGGCCTTATGAAAAAATCAATTGGGATGGTAGGAAACTCAAGTCAGTCAGTAGTGTTATTCGTGATGAAAACAATAATGCTGTAGGCATGTTATGCATTAATCTTGATGTCTCTATTTTTGAAAAATTCAATAAATTACTGACGGAATTCATTGGTAAAGAGAATCTGAGTCCACAACCCACTCCTTTGTTTAAAGACGATTGGCAAGAAAGAATAAATAATTACGTCCATCAATATTTAAGTGAACATCACTTGGTCTTAGAAAGCCTCAACAAACCAGAAAAGAAAAATCTCATTGAGCATCTTCATAAAATAGGCGCTTTCACCGGGAAAAACTCTGCAACCTATATCGCACAGATTATCAAGGTTTCCAGAGCCACAGTTTATAATTATTTATCCAAACAAGAAAATTCTCAGGAGTAGAAAAATGCTAGACATTAAAAATGAAGTGCTGTTGGCTGAGAGTCGAATAAGCCCCTACATTCGCAAAACCCCTTTAGAATATTCTATACCGATTAGCAAAATTACTAATACTCATGTTTACTTAAAATGCGAAAATCTTCAATACACAGGTGCTTTCAAAGTTCGTGGCGCACTTAATAAATTATTGTCTTTAACACCCGCACAACAAGAGCAAGGTATCGTCACTGCTTCTTCAGGAAATCATGGAGCAGCGGTCGCTTACGGTTTAAATCAATTAAATATTCCTGGCATTGTTTACGTACCTGAAAATGCTTCTTCTACAAAAGTTGAGAATATCGGTAATTACAATATTCCCCTAAAATATTATGGTACAGATTGCATGCAAACAGAAATGCATGCATTGGAATATGCACAGCAAAATAATATGATCTATGTATCTCCCTACAACGATCTCAAGGTAATTGCAGGGCAAGGCACTATTGCCTTGGAAATTACTCAGCAATTACATAAAGCCGATGTGATTTTAGTCCCCATTGGTGGAGGCGGACTCATTTCAGGTATCGCAGGATATATAAAATCAATCTCACCAGACACAAAAGTTATTGGATGTCTGCCTGAAAACTCTCCAGTGATGGCCGAATCCATAAAAGCAGGAAAAATTGTCGACATGGAAATATTGCCAACACTATCAGATGCCACAGCCGGCGGAATAGAAACCAATTCCATCACTTTTGATTTCTGCAAAGCTTATGTTGATGATTACATTTTGGTCTCCGAGCAAGAAATAAAAAATGCAATTATTAGCTTAATGAAAACACATCACTTAATAATTGAAGGCGCAGCAGGTGTGGCTCTTGCCTCACTTTTAAAAAATGCTAAAGAATTTCAAGATAAAAATGTTGTCGTCATATTAAGCGGCGCGAATATCAGCGTAGATACCTTAAAAACAATTTTGGACTAAGACAATGAAAATTTTAAAACTAGATCAAATTAAAGACATATTAAAATCAGTTGATATCATTCCCTCTATAGAAAAAGGTTTTATTGCTTATTCAACTGGAAATACAGTGACTCCACCAGTTGGAGAATTACTATTTGAAAAACCATCCGGTGATGCACACATTAAATACGGCTATATTGTTGGAGACAAATATTATGTGGTAAAAATTGCTTCTGGTTTTTACGAAAACCCCAAAATCAATCTCCCTTCTAGCAATGGACTGAGTTTACTTTTCAGTCAAAAAACAGGAGAGTTGCTGAGTATTTTTCTTGACGAAGGTTATCTCACCAACTTACGAACAGCCGCAGCTGGCGCTATTGCCGCCAAATATTTGGCACCTAAAAAAATAAAAACCATCGGAATTATCGGAACAGGAACACAAGCCAAACTACAATTAAAACTGTTAAAATCAGTGATTCACTGCAAAGAAGTCATCGCTTATGGCATAGATAAAAATAACCTATTACAATTTCAAGCTGAGATGCAAAATGAAGGATTCAATATACACACAACAGAAAATGTGGAAGAACTCGCTTCCAACGCTAATTTAATTATTACCACCACCCCCTCCTCCACACCCATATTGTTCGCCAAACACATTAAAAAAGGTACACACATTACCGCCGTCGGAGCTGATAGCCCTCACAAACAAGAACTCGACGAAAATATTTTTGGACTAGCAGATATAATAGTTGCAGATAGCATTTCCCAATGCTGCGAAAGAGGTGATATCGCCCACGCCATTAAAAATAAAATAATTAGCCCCAATAATATCATCGAATTAGGAAATATTATTTCAGGAAAAACGCATGGACGTTCCAACGATAATCAAATTACCATCGTAGATCTAACAGGTTTAGCAGTACAAGACATCCAAATCGCAAAAGTCGTGTATGAAGATCAAGCAAGCTAAGCACTTGATTTAGCTAAGAATCTTTTATTGTAGCTCAGTTTGACCCCTCTACGTCCTCTGCTATTTGACCTCGTTAGTGTTTGTGAATACCATATTAAAACAAATATGTATCTTATAAGGAAATGTTCATATGTATAAATCACCAGCACATTTAATAACGAAGGTTAAATCTCTGACTGCCGAAACAAGTTGGTTTGACATTGATATAACGGATCTCAATGATGAGTTAGCAAATGCTCTTCGAGACTCCCCCTACATCCAAGGGCTAAGATTTACTAAAGGTTTAGGTGATTATTTCCTTAATAGACTACATGCTTTACTCAAAGACAACACCACGATCACTAAAATCAAAATCAAAAATAAAAATTACCCTGTAAATAACCCTTCAGAGAAAATTGACTCGGAAATCAATGCTTGCTTAGAAGAAAATGGAGTATTAAGCCAACAATTAAATGATATGGTTGATGAGCCTGACGCTTTTGTCATTAAAAATTCCAAACTTATATTACTTAAAGATTTTAAGCTGCGCCTTAGCAATATTCGTAAACGGTGTTGGTCTTTATTACAGCAACCAACTAATCATCAACGTACTCAATTAGAATCCTTGCTTGATAGCAATACTCATGTACTAGAACTTAAAATATGCAACCAAAGTATCAGCAATAAAGAGAAAGGATTATATGCACCCTTAGCATTCAATTCCAACCTTTTGGCCTTAGCTGAAGGTAGAACAACAACACTGAGTGTATTAAGAAAGTTGAGTGATGAACAAAAAAGAGCTGCAACCCAGCTCGTTGCAGAAAACCGTGTAACTGAACTATTAATGCAAGTCAATGATTGGGCTTTTTTGATAGAATTACCTTCACAATCAGCCCTTAGATCCATTGTTTTTTCCAATTCTTTAAGTGACTCGAGTGAATTACAGCAATTAATGAGTCATAATGTTAATATCACAGAACTTTCATACTGTTATGATATTTCAAATAATCATAGATCTAGATTATTCGAACAGGGATATGAACCCAGCCCTACTTTTTTCCATTTAAACACCAATAAGTTTATTTCAAATTTAGCTGCCAATAATTTAATTAGCTTGGAGCTCAAAAGCGCCCTATTAACGATGGCAAAACTTAAAATAATATGTGAGAGATTAGGTGCTCTTAGCTCATTAAATGTTCTTAAATTAACTTCAATACAATGTTCTGAAGCAGATGCGATAGATTTAATACTGGTAACTCTGCTGAATAATCCTTTGATTAAACTCAGAGCATTGGAATTACGCGATGTTGCACTCTCCGACAATGCTTTCCAGAAGCTACTCTCTCTACTGCAATCTAAACCTGAATTTACACGCTTAAGCTTAAGCGGCATTAATTTAGATCCATCAAAAATTACACAGTTATGCCAACTACTTACAAGAAACATTCCTTTATCTCACTTAACACTTTCAGATACACAATTAAACAACAATGGTCTCAACGAAATTTGTGTAGCACTGGAAGCAAATTCCAAAATAACTTCAGTAAATTTCAGTCAAAATATATTTGACATGACTGGAGTTGCTTCTTTAACTCGATTATTAATGCAAAATCGATTTATTAGAGCGGTAATACTCGAATCTTCCTGTCTCAAAGGGGCTGATGCAAAACAATTCGTTGCAGATATTAAAAAGACTAATTGTTCACTGACTACTTTATCACTATCTCATATTAGCGAAAAAAATAATTTTCCTACTACAAATGATAGAGGAGTAAGAGTCCTTAAAACCACACCTTATCTTAAAAAATTTCAAGAACCCATTGACGTCTTTACAGGCAACAACTGTAAAAAAAGAGATGAATTATTTAACTTTGTAAGGCGAGGTGAAGTTTCCAATACTGAGAAATTGCTACAACAACGTGTCTCGCCCAACTGTTGTGACTCTGAGGAAAATACGCTATTACATGTGGCATTACAAGTTAAACCAATAAATGAAAAAATGGTGAGGTTACTTGTTTCACAAGGTGCACATACTTGCTTAATGAATAATCAAGGACAAATACCTAAGGATTTACTGAACCCAGACTCCCATGGAGATATACTAGCGATTTTATCAGCGGATCCCGCATCCCTTGTAAATAAAAAGCCTCACAACCCTCAAGCAGCATCAATCGCAAGATATTTCAGCCCTAAGGTTAGTGGAACTCCAAAACGAGAAAGATCACCATCACCACCACCCGCAGTTGTAACATTGGAGCAGTCTTCTCAACCTTCGATGAAAGTGACTAAAACAGAAAAAAGTGAAGATCTCGATAATTTAATGCAAATGGCTTACGTTGCTTTAATGAATGACGATGTGCAATTCATTAGCCAAACCATCAACTTCGATAATGCTAATTATCAATTTCCTGACGGTAATTTTCCCTTACACATCGCAGCAAATTTTCAATCTCAGCAATGCCTGCGTTATTTATTACAGAATGGTGCTGATGCTACAAGACCTAATGCCTTAGGTCAGTTACCTTTACATATTGCATGCTTAACGCTCTCGAATGAGATGGGCCTAGAGATAATTGCTTTACTTGTCATTGCTAATACTGTTAATCGTAGTGATCAATTCGGTTTAACACCTCTTTATTGTTTAGCGGGTGGATTTAATAATCAAATCGATGTATTGAATACAGATATTCTTAGAGCACATGCTGCAAAAATACTGCTCCAACATGGGGCAGAATTATCACAATATATTTCTGATCATCAAACCCGAGAAAAAATGACGGTTTTACACAAGTCGATATCCAGACGTTGTTATCGATTGACTAAAGTCTTACTCTCTCATGGAACATGCAATCCTTCTTTGCAAGATAGTCATGGATGGTCATATTTACACCACGCTGTCTACCAAGGCGATTTAACCATGGTTGCTCGTCTACTTATACATCCTGGTATTCAACTTGATCAATTTGATTCAAGGGGTTTAACTCCACGTCAATTGGCCAGAAGCCTAATCTTTGCTCCTCATGTAAAAGAAAAAGAAGCAATAAGAGATCAAATTAATATTATGTTTGAGCAACGATCAAAACAAACATTTCCACAACTCAGCAGCGGAATATATTGGACAAAAGAATTAACGATACGTTACGGTAGTCGACAACAACGTAATCACGATGTGGTCCTATCATTTGAAGCTGAACACGCACGCTTACAAGGGGTATCACGTAATACGGCTGGAAATTATTTAACGGCGAGTTTGACATTCATTGTATCTAAAGGAAAACACACACAAGATGAAAAGCTACCGCGCACACATATTACGATTAAACTGACTTTCGCAGATAAATTCCACGTCACAAATGCCTGGGAATCACGTGAAAAAATAGAAAGATCAAATGGACTATCCATTTTCAAAAAAGTCGAACGTAGCCCCGATGCTTTACAAAGAATTATCGACAGACACAATGCCAGCCCTCCCGATATACGTGAAAAAGCGAGTCATAATATTACTGAAACAAATGTCTGTTTGTCGGTAAAAGGCATACAAACACTTTATTATATGCCTGACAACGAAGTCGGTGATTATGATTTTGAACAGCGATTTCACCACTCTGAACAAGCACTATTTGACCACTTACAAGATCCAGAACTCCTGGATCAAATAGTCAAGGCATTAAAAGAAAATCCAGATTTTCAAGAGGGGTGTAAAATTTATGCCGTGATTCTTAATGCATTCTCTAAGTGTTATATGTGTCCAGATTGCGTAGCTTCTACACTGGGTTTTCAAAATACTGTACAAGGTGAATTTTTTAAAACGCTGAAGCAAAAATTAGCACTACTCCAATGCGCACTTCCTAAAACAGGCAATTTGCGATCTATAACATTGTTCAGTGCAAATTTTCCAACTCGACACCAATATAAGATGTCCGCCAGCCAACACACTGCCTACGACCCTATTGATCTGCGAACTGTGAATAATAATATTATTTTGACTCAAGATGCCGGTGAATTCAAATCAAGAGACACAACGTACAATTCTCGAAAATAATAACCTCCTAGTTCCTCCACTCCCTAAGGTGGTCGCAAATTAAGTTGCAAAAATCCTTGAGAATTTACATTGAAAAATGGAACATTTAGAAAATATTACCGTAATATATCCCGGATATAAAAAAGTTAAATTAGATGAAAAAATCATTGTGGCTGGGCTACAAAATTATTTTGAAGAATAATGATATCCAACACATCGAGAAGTTAAGCACCAAATCTATCTTAGTTTTAGTGTAGCAAGCCCAATTAGAACCAGCACCAAGCTGATTATCCAAAATCTTACAATCACTCGAGGCTCTGGCCAACCTAATAATTCAAAATGATGATGCAAAGGCGCCATTCTGAAAATTCGTTTTCCGGTTAATTTGAAGGAGGCGACTTGTAAGATGACTGATACCGTTTCCATAACGAAAACACCGCCCATGATGAGAAGCACGATTTCTTGTCGAACTACGACAGCGACGATTCCTAAAGCAGCGCCTAATCCTAAGGAACCTACGTCTCCCATAAAAACCATTGCTGGATATGTGTTAAACCATAAAAATCCTAATCCTGCTCCGACCATTGCAGCGCAAAAAATGGAAAGCTCTCCCACCCCTGGGATATAAGGAATATATAAATAATTCGCGAACTGACTATTTCCGGTTAAATAGGCAAATACACCTAAAGCTGCTGCACACATGACAGTGGGTAATATGGCTAAACCATCTAAACCGTCGGTTAAATTTACGGCATTACTACTGCCTACAATGACAAAATAAGAAAATACAATATAAAAAACACCGATATACGTTGCTGTGTGTTTGAAAAATGGAATAATTAATGAGGTTTCTATGGGAGTTTGTGCAGTCAGATATAAATATACAATCGCAATGAGGCTCACTAAGGATTGCCAAAATAATTTAGTTCTTGCAGAAATTCCTTTGCTGTTTTTTAAAACCATTTTTCGATAATCATCGACCCAACCAATCGCACCAAAACCCAAGGTAACAAATAATACCAACCACACATAATGATTTTTTAAATCACCCCATAAAAGCATACTAATCGTTATTGCGGTTAATATTAATGCACCACCCATGGTCGGAGTGCCCGATTTTTTTAAATGCGATTGTGGACCATCATCCCTTACCTGCTGACCCACTTGCAAATAACTCAATCGACGAATCATGATTGGACCAATTAATAAAGCAATGGCCAAAGCCGTTAAAGTGCCGCAAATAGAACGGAAGGTGAGATAATGAAAAACCTGAAAAGGGGTATAGAATGTTTCTAAATACTGCATTAACCATAATAACATGGGACAAACTCCGTCTTTACTTTAGGCTTTAATAGCCTTCACCACCGTTTCCATTTGTGCTTTACGTGAGCCCTTAACCAGCACTGCAACACCCGGAGCCAGCAAATCAGTTAATGCTTTAATAAGAAATTCATGTGAAGTGAAATGACGAGCACCTCCTCCAAAGGCCTCTACCGCTAAACGACTAAAATTTCCAACGGCAAACAATTTGTTAATGCCCAGATTTTTGGCTTTAAGACCAATTTCTTGATGATATTTATCCGCATTTGAACCTAATTCACCCATATCACCAATCACTAAAATTTTCTCGCCCTTATTTCGCGCAAGCACTCGTAGTGCCGCATCAAATGATAAAGGATTAGCATTATAGGTATCATCAAAAATCACAGAACCATTCATTCCCTCGCGTCTAATTAAACGCATATCAACGGGTTCCATATTTTCTAGACCACTTTTAATACTCTGTAAATCAAAACCCAGAGCGGTTGAAACTGCAGCAGCGGCTAAGGCATTCATCACATTATGCTCACCTAATACCGGCAAAAGAATGTCAATTTTTTCATTACCCTTTATCAAGGTAAAATTAGGATAACCACTCTCATCTAACAAAACATTACGCGCAAAAATATCGGCAGGATTTTGAACACCATAAGTTATAATATTACTTCCTTTAGCACGATCTTTAATAAAATCCGCAAATTCATCATCCGCATTAACCACCGCATAACCACCATCCACCAAGCCTTCAAATATTTCAGATTTTGCAGAGGCCACTCCTTTCACACTACCAAAGCCTTCTAAATGTGCAGGCGCCACATTATTGACCATTGCCACATAAGGTTTAGCAATATGCGTCAAATAATGTATTTCACCAGGATGATTTGCACCCATTTCAATCACAGCATATTTATAATCAGGTGTTAACCTTAATAATGTCAGAGGCACACCTATATCATTATTTAAACTTTTTAATGAACTTAAGGTCGTTGCTTTTTGACTCAAAATACTTGCTACCATCGTTTTGGTTGTCGTTTTTCCACAACTACCGGTAATCGCAACCACAGGTAAATCAAATTGATTACGATGATGTTTAGCCATCTTACCCAAAGCTTTTCGAGTATCTTCAACCTGTAAGGTAGGCAATTCACATTTAATATTTTTACTGATCAAAGCTGCGGCTGCATTTTTTTCTTTAGCAGTATTGATAAAATCATGCCCATCAAAATTGGGGCCCGTTAACGCAACGAACAAATCTCCAGGTTGTATGGTACGTGTATCAGTACTGACCATATTAAAGGTCACATTTTTACCATACAATTCGCCTTGTAAGACATTCGCTAAGGTTTGTAAATCAGCCATGTTGCTTTTCTCTCGTAGTTTTTTATCTGGACTAATACTACATCACCTCCTTGCGCACAATCAATGTCTTTGCTCTAATGTAGTTCGATTAGCCACTGGAAAAACCGTATGAAAGAAGAAGAAATAATTCTCTCCCTCGATGATTCAAGCTTTACCAATCTTAAAACTTATCTTCTTGAAATGCTTCAAAAATTGCGTGCTCCTGTTATTAGCAGCTTTGATGATAAAGAAGCTGCCGAAAAGAAATTTGACGCCATCAAAATATTACTATCATTATATGAAAAACCAAATGCTTTCGCAAATATAAAGCAAAATACAATAAGATTCACGATTGGAATGATCAAGGATATGACACAAGGTGAATTGATGCATGTGATGGGACACGAGCTTTATCACCTCTTCTACCATGCCCACGGTCTAAAAGTTGAGGAAAATAACGCTGATCGACATTCGACCAAATGGCTTATGGCGGCAGGCATCGCACCTCAAGCCGGTATAGATTGCATCCGAAAATTGGCTGCAAGCAGCACTCCTCGAGAGCAAAGTGAATATGGTTGGGTTAAGGATCTGGGCAGCTCTCACAGTCCCTATGAATTCAGAATACAATATATGCTCACTGAATTAGCCACCTTAAATCAATTTGGTGAGACACAAGATCTTGTTGAGCTGAATGAGAATATCTCACCTGCTATCGAGCAAGAATTAAAAGAGGCTATGAAAAAAAAACCAGGACCTCAAAAAATACATCAAATGACATTAGAAGAAGCAAAGCAAGAAATAGAGAAAGCAACAGATAATTTTGATACTAGAGATTTCGTGCGCAGATTTAGGGCGATCGTCGTTAAACAGAGTGATTCAGCAGCGATATTACACTTAGAGGAATTAGTCAATATTGCTTATCGTAAATTCTCCAAAAATCTCGGGGTATTTTCTGAATTATATGCGAATATAAATGCGATTATTGTCACAGATGATAATTATTCTATTGGTAGAACAGAACTCATTCCTATGGGTATTTTCAAAACTCATCAGCAATTAATCACTGCTTTTAGCGAAACCGACGATGTGGATGAAAAAGCAAAATATGCCCGGGAAATTAATAAATTAGTACATACTCTACAAGATTTGCATCAAGCTATTTTTAGAGCACATTCGAGAATAATGGTTCATACACCTCTGCTATGGCATAATGATGAAAAACTCAAGCTTGTCATTCTCAACGATAATACGCATCAAATAGCCTTAGCTTACTGGAATTTAGGGATATATGACAAAGATGCTGTTATTCAATCTATGCTTCAACATCACCCAAATCAACTTAGAGATTCAATAAATGAATCACTGTATCAGTATTTTGCGTTTTCCAATAACACGATTTCTATCGGACGTTTATCATCGGAGGATCGAATCGAATATCAGAAAATTAAAGAAATAATACTCAAACCCAGATTAATTCAAGAAGAAATCAGCAGAATAGAAAAACACAAAACAGATTTTGTTGAAGCTATTAAAAAAACAAATTTTGCTCACAGGGGAGAATTTAAAGCATTTTGCAAACAATACCCAGATGCATTACATATCTATAAAAATGTTGATGATAAATATGTGCCAGAAAAAATACAAAACTCTAACAATTCTGCTATCGATTGTATCGCAGATACATTTCATGAAATGCTTAACGTTGGCAATGCCGCGGATATCGAGAATATCAAAGGTTTTTATGATAACATTCACATATTACTCACAAGCGGTGATGACTATTTCTACGATAATAATTTACTGATTCCTAGCGATTCTCGATACGCACAATTTTTAGCATCACATGCAAGTATTCTCGGAGTTAAATGGACCTATGAAATATTATTCGGAGACTATTCTAAATTTTCACTTAAAAATTCCAACGCACTTTTCTGCAAAATGTCTGGAGTTAGCACCGTAAAATCCATTGCTGATTTCAGAAAAATCATAGAATTTTATGATGAAAATAACATAAAAAATATTCCAGATGGAATATTAAAATCTCTGCTGCAGGATTTATCAAATTCTTTAGAATCTGAAAAAATAGAAATTAATGATAAACTCTGGCTCCTCAAATTTCTGAATGAGCGCATTAGCGCCAAACAATTTCAATGCTCAGATGTCAAACATGAGATACTGAAAGATAAAATCACATGGACAATTGATAAAGATGAGTTGGATATCAACGACTTGGTCCCTATTTATTTAATGTATGACAAAACATTTTCATTTCCAGATTTTGAAACACGCGATTTTTTTGGAGATGTAATTATTGAAAGATTAGAAAAACTGGACTTAAACAATCGTATAGCATGGCTAGACATACTCATTATTCAAAACTCACTTAGCAACTTTAGGCTTAAAAAAATTCTGATTACCAAGCTGGTACTAAGCATCAAAGAAATGATTAGCATCCATAAACAAAATCGAGCTGAAATCGTCGATAAATTTACAACTTACCTCATCGACAAAGTTCATCGTCGTGATTTAATCCTGATCCTAGATCAATTGACCTCTGCACTCCAAAGTCAAATCGATGAATGTCAAAATATTTCTCAAAAACTTAAGCAAAAGAAAATTGAGGATACCCCTAAAAGTCACGCCATGCTAAGCGGCGCCGAAACTCTTCTAAGATTTGTCACCAATGATGAACCTACACGTCTAGAATTTATAAAATTCTTGCTAGATCCTATCACGAGTCATTCTGCACATCACATTGCTTCTGTATTTTTACAATCTCCCAATAAAGATGAAATTCGTAGGTTCATGGAAGCAACGACTTACTTAGGTGGTAGAGATATATGGAGCGAATTCAGAAGAGGTGAGTTAGGATCTGCAAGCTTTATTTCCGAACAATATCAACTCACTTTACTAAAAAGTTTATTATACGATTTTCATATTCAATATCATGATTTTCCCATCGAGATCAAAGCAGTTCTCATGAACTTTTTTATTATTCCGGGAAACCAGTTATTAACCGAAGAAAATCACCGACAGGCATTTCACCAAGCTATCAACTTTGTGATTGAACGATTATTTCCAGCATCTCATTTTTCAGAGGAAGAACGAAGTTTCTTGCAATTTTACATAAATACTGCACCAGCGCACACACGAGAATTACTATTAGCAGGAATGTTAGCAGCATCTCATGCAAATAATCAGCTACAAGGCCCGGCACGAATTGGTCAACTGATTGCCTTTTTCTGTGAAAATAGGGGACCTGCTGAAGTAAAAATTGCTCAAGGACTTCAGAGTCATCCTAAAACACCAAAACAAATGAAGGATGATCTTAAAAATGTTAAAGCATGGATTAAAATGCCAACACGATGGGAATTTTCTGATCTCATCATGGCCTTAGATCCAACAATTCGAGAAAATATTTCTCACATGGGACATCGTCTAGGTGCCGCCTCTTATAATATAGCTATCGAAGTTATTTATAAGGGACGTAAAGCAGTTTTATTACTACCGCGAGAAAATTCAGTAAAAATGGCGCAGCATTCCTTCGATCATTTGAAGGAAGCACTCATTCAGTGGAGTAAAAATTCAAGCACATCACGTCAAGAAATCTCCCAAACCCTTCAAGAAATTATTCGACAAACCTCCTCTGCTTTAACTCATGAAACAAATTATACGACAAGCGTTAATCAAGAAGGCATTGCCACACATCTTTATGATGATACTACAGTCACCATAGGCAATACCGAAGTACAATTCCATACCATGAAAACGATTAGCTTTAATCAACAATTTCGCATTCTTGAGCAAGCAGAAGGTACTCATTTTAACGATTTACCAGAAGGTTCTGAGACTCGAAAAACGTCGGCCTTAGCGATTGCCTTTGTGGAAATTTGCAATCTTTTGCGAGGCAAACGCATAGATTCTGATCGTCATGGCGCTCAAATGAAAGTAAAGCAAGAAGCTAATATCATTAAAATCGGGCTCTTTGATTTTGGTGAAGTGATGGTAGATTTACCTTCTGAGCACGATATTTCACAGTTAGCAGAAGCGATTCCCTACATGATGGGTGAATTAATAAAATCCTCGAGACCTGATGTTCCCACATTTCAACATTACATTCAGAAAGTAGGCAGTGTAAATTTAAGCCCTTATGTGGCGCGTTGTTATCGTTCATTGTTAGCACTCCAAGATTACTTACAAGATATTGAGCTCAGTGATCTTTTTAAAATTTCTAAGCAAGCATTAATGCTCCCTGATCTTAATCTACAGTTACGAGAAAGTTTTCATACAGCACTCACACAACTAAAGCATTATTATTTAGGGCAAAGCATCTTCTCTCCTTTGCTCGAACTTGCTTCTGCTCAGTGGTTTAAAAATCAAAATTCAACGATTCAATTGACGAGAACCTTAGTACCTGATCCACTACCTGAAAGATTTTTTTCAACTCACGCAAAAAGCCATTCGCATTTTTTTAGACAAGCACAACTAAAGAGAATCACTCTTGCTATGGATGCCTTGCCCGAACCTTATTTCCCTACAGGTGAACCTACCTGGAAAATCCGTGTAGAAATCACTTATGAAAATAACACTATCGTAAATGGAACTGCAAAATTTTATGGAACACCAATGCTTTGTCGTTCTCCTGATGCAAGTCAACTTAATTTATTTCAGGCAACAGGACCCTTTCAAGATTTTCTTCAACAATTTAATTTCAGTGAAGTTCAAGATATTTGTAAATCACTGCCCCCTTCAAATTCTGAAATATTATTTTCCAGCATGCGATCTGGTGCTTTTCTTGGAACTTTTAGAGGTGCTGGAAATGTTACCGAAAAAGCCTTGGAAAGCAAAACCTCAAAAACACTCGCCTTTTGTGCAGGCAAAACGCTAACTTATAGTTGTTATTTTGCATACGAATTATCTTCTCAAATGATTCAACACCCTGAATTTATTTATGACTGGACCACTCCTGTGGTTGAAGCCACCATCAGCACAGCACGTTTAGCGGCTATCGATGTGGGTTTTGCTGCAGCATCCAAAATTTTCAGCTGGGTCAGCACTAAAACCTCTGAAAATCTTCCCACCGTTTCTTCATTCACTGGATTTTTTGGCCGTCACCTGAGCAAATGCGCATTACCCTACCAAGTTTATCAGCAAGGATTGTCAAATGTGATGGGTAGCATGGGTGCCAGCATGTTAAGTGAAGAAGTGATAACCCACCTCGCCACACCCAAGCTCTAATTAACAAAAGAAGCCTTGTTTGACACCGCAAGATGAGAGCTCTAATTAAATGATTTAATTGGGAAATTTTGAAAGAGGCGCGGTTTGACCCCCTCCTAATCTTCTCGGGCGGTTTTTTGTGCGATGTGAATTTGCACTTGTTCTATATCATTAAAGGGAATTTTTTCTGGGCCCACAATTTGGTAAGCCTCGTGTCCTTTTCCTGCGACTAAGACAACATCTCCTGCTTGCGCACAATCAATAGCATGAGCAATTGCAGCACTTCGATCTAATTCAATTTCAGCTGCCCAAGCGCATAATAAACCTTCTTTAATTTGGTTAACGATAGCTTGCGGATCTTCATCACGCGGATTATCGCTAGTAATCACAATTTGATCACTGAATCGTTCAGCCACTTGACCCATGATAGGTCGTTTACCGGAATCACGATTTCCACCACAACCAAAAACACACCATAATTTTCCACGCGTATGTTCACGTAAAGCCCTTAAGGCTTGTTCCAGTGCATCGGGAGTATGTGCAAAATCAACCACCACCAAAGGCAATTTTCCACCCCCAAATGCATGCATTCTTCCGGGCACATGTTGAACATTTTTTAAATAGGCCAATGCATTCTCTAAACTAATTCCGTAAATACATAATGTAGTGATTACCGCTAGACAATTACTCAAATTAAATTTACCCAATAAATCAGCACGCAAAGTCCCCTCACCCCAGGGTGTCACAACATGCGCAGACATATCTCTACCATTCAGATGAATTTTAGATGCCAGTACCGATTGAGCACCTGCTAAGGTTTTACCGCTAATACTGTAAGTGTAAATGGGATAATCATTAATGTGTGCTGCCGCTAAATCTTCACCCACCACATCATCGATATTAATAATGGCATGTTTTAAACCAGGCCACGAAAATAATTTGGCCTTAGCCTTAGCATAATTTTCCATATTCAGATGGTAATCCAAATGATCACGGGAAAGATTAGTAAATATCGCCGTATCAAATTCAACACCAGCAATACGATGTTGATCCAAGCCATGTGATGAAACTTCCATCGCTATTTTTTGAGCGCCTGCATTAAATAACTCAGCCAAGGTTTTATGACAAGCAATAGCATCTGGCGTCGTATAAGAACTCGATACTAAATTAGGCCACAACCCCGATCCTAAGGTACCAATGACACCGCATCGCTGACCTGCCTGAGCTAAGGCTTGGGCAATAAAATGTGTACAAGAGGTTTTTCCATTAGTGCCAGTCACACCAATAATATCCATTTTTGCACTAGGATTATCATAAAATCGAGAAGCGATTTCACCTAAGTGCTGAGTCAGTTGCGGCACAACGATGACAGGAACTGAAGCACTGAAAGCCGTTTCAGAAAGTACACCCACCGCCCCATTTTTTATGGCATCCTGAATAAAATCATGAGCATCAAAGTGCGCACCTTTGGTCGCTACAAAAAGATTTCCAGGAGATACAGCTCGACTATCCAGCGCTAATCCAGTGACATTGATCTCCGGTAACTCAGTGCTCGCAAAATCCTTTACTACTGTTTTTATGTTTTTCATTTTAATTCATATTATCCGGTGGAATATCTAAAATTCTCAAGGCACCCGTCATCACTTTTGAAAACACCGGTGCTGCTACCAGCCCACCAAAATGACTGGGTTTTGGCTCGTAAATAACAACTGCTGTCACAAATTTTGGTTTAGAGACAGGTACTATTCCCACAAATGAGGAAATAACGCGATCCATATCATAACCATGCTTTCCAGCGATATGTGCCGTCCCTGTTTTACCTGCAACACGATACCCTGATACTTGGGCACGTGTTCCCGAGCCTCCTTGCTGTGTCACGGATTCTAAAATTTTCATCACATTTGCAACGAGCTGAGGTTTCATCACTCTTTCACTGACTATAGGTTCATCTGACTTAATCATTCGAATAGGATGTTTAATACCACCCGATGCTAAAACGCTATAGGCATGTGCTAATTGTAAGGTCGTTGCAGTAACACCATAACCAATCGATAAAGATGCAATATCAATAGGTTTCCACGTCCGATGATCAGAAATTCCGCCCCCCACTTCTCCAGGAAATCCACTATAAGTTGGTTCACCAAAACCCACATCTTGCAGCGTTTTCACCATCATCTTCGGAGAAATTTGCATAGCCATTTTCGCGATAGCAACGTTAGAGGATTTCTGCACCGCACCTGCGGCTGTTAAAGTTCCAAAATTATGAATATCTTTTATGACATGACCATCAATATTAATTTGCCCAGGAAAAGTATCTATTTCATCAGTGTCTTTAAATTTTCCACTGGCTAAAATACTGGCAATGGTGAAGGCTTTAATTGTAGAACCTGGTTCAAATTGATCGGTGATGGCTCGATTACGGTATCGACCATCTCTGGAATGCACAATATGATTAGGATTATAAGAAGGCAAATTAACCATGGCTATCACTTCATTCGTATCTACATCTAACACTACAATTGAACCAGCCCTGGCGGAATATTGCGTCATTGCTTCTTTCAGCTCTAAATATGCGATGTATTGTACACGACTGTCAAGGCTTAAGGTTAAATCTGCACCTTCTTTAGGTTCTTGAATAGACCGCAGCTCATCAACAATATTTCCCATCCTATCTTTAATCACTTCTTTTTTACCGGGGACCCCA
This sequence comes from uncultured Gammaproteobacteria bacterium, assembly GCA_964651735.1. Lineage (GTDB taxonomy): Bacteria > Pseudomonadota > Gammaproteobacteria > CAZYYU01 > CAZYYU01 > CAZYYU01. Next base: position 257,805 of record CAZYYU010000003.1, read on the forward strand.
CGTAGATAACTATCATAAGCAAGCTCCAAACCCTCCGTACCCTTATCATCAATATTGGTAAACCCAACCACATGCGCCATCACATCAGACTCAGGATAAAATCGTTTATATTCTGGTTGTAAAAATACCCCAGAGAGTTTCAAGTCCTTAATTTTATTCGCCACTTCAGGAGAAATGCCTCGCTTCAAATAAACGAAGGATTTTTCCGTTTTCAATCTGGCTTTTAATTCCGAAGTTTTAAGACCCACATAAGAAGATAATAATTCCAGATCTTCCTCATCACTTTGCATTAATTTTGGATTTGCCCAAATCGCAAACACTTGTGCACTGATCGCCAAAGGTTTTCCATGACGATCCGTAATCATTCCGCGATGAGCAGGAATACTGATATGACGACGAATCCGCGCATCACTTTGCTTAAGAAGAAAATCCCGCTCAAGAATATTGAGATAAACAATTCGCCAGGCCAAGCTCAAGCCAACGATTGATAATATGGTTAATAAAATTACATAGCGAACACGACAACCCATTACATTAACTTTACCTTATTCTATCTCAGCTTTTTGCCGATTAATTATTATTATTGACTTTGGATCTGGAACATCCATACCTAATCTTCTATTCGCAATTTGCTGGATGCGAGATTGCGTCGATAATGTACTTTGCTCAATTAATAGCTTACCCCAAATTTCATATTGTTTCTCATGAACCTGTTGTAAGTTTTGATAGTGAATAAATTGTCGACGATTAGCGTCTTTCAAATAGATCACTAAAAAAGCCGTAGCCAAAATTGCTAACATTAAAATTAAATTTCGCAATCCGGGTCGTTGTGCCAACGGCAAAGCTGGTAGACGAATGCCAGCACGATACATTAAAAGAACTCTGGTAGCTGTATTCATAGTAATTTCTCCGCAATACGCAACACCGCGCTTCTTGAGCGCGGGTTGCGATTGATTTCACGGGCATCTGCGCGAATGGCCTTACCCATCCGCCGCATCCGCGTCCCCAGTTGGTCGGGAGTGAGAGGTAGTTCTGGGGGAAACTGTTCACTCTGCTCGTGGTAACGTACAAATTGTTTTACAATTCGATCTTCAAGAGAATGAAAGCTGATGACCAACAAACGGCCACCGACTTCCAAGACATTAAGACACTGCTCCAAAGCCTTCTGAAGTGCTTCAAGTTCTCGGTTCAGATAAATTCGAATCGCTTGGAAGGATCGAGTCGCTGGGTGTTTGTGGAATTCATGCACTGGAACCGCATCAGCAATAATTTTTGCCAATTGCGTTGTGGTAGTAATTGCTTGTTCTACTCGTGCATTAACAATGGCACGAGCAATTCGTTTCGCAAATTTTTCTTCGCCATAATCTCGTAATACTCTTGTGATTTCACGCTCCTCGGCTTCTGCAAGCCAAGTGGCGCAATCCATTCCCTCATCGGGATTCATTCTCATATCTAATGGTCCTTCACGCATAAAACTAAATCCTCGTTGTGGATCATCCAACTGTGGGGATGAAACACCCAAATCCATCAAAATTCCCTTTACTTGGCCAACCCAACCTACTGCCTTTATATAATCTTCTATATTCGCAAATGAGCCACGTTGAACAATGACACGTTTATCACCGTCAAATAATTCCAGAGCGGCTTCTATAGCAGCGGGATCCTGATCGATCACCATCAACTGCCCATCTTTTCCCAGTCTCTCGAGGATCGCTTTCGCGTGCCCACCTCGCCCAAATGTGGCATCCACATATTTGCCACTTGGTTGTATCGCCAAATTTTCAATCACCGATTCAAGCAGTACCGGCTGATGCAGAGCTGCATCGGTCATAGTGACAACGACTGCAATTCCGGTGGTAAATGCACAGAATCTTCAGATTCCGTATTTATCCATTCATCACGCCCTGCTTCCCAATTTGCTTTACTCCAGACCTCTAATTTAGGGCCTTGTCCAACCAGTACAATTTCTTTCTTCATGCTCGCGTACTCTCGCAACGGCGCGGGCAACAAAATTCGTCCACTACCATCAAGCTCTACTTCTGTCGCATGACCGATCAGCAATCGCTGAATCCGTCGAGCAGATTTATTAAAACTCGGCAGCGCTTGAATTTGCTTCTCAATTTCTTCCCACCGTGGCAAGGGATACAACAACAAACATTCATCTTCAGTATCGATGGTCACAATCATCTGGCCTCGAGCTTCTTCAATCTTCGGTCGATAACGAGCCGGAACCGCCATTCGCCCCTTAGCATCAAGATTGATTGGATTTAATCCTCGAAACACAGAGAGCATCCTCCCACAATACGCCACAATTACCCACATTATGACACGAGGACCCGTTTTTTGCAAATAAATGGCGCCCTGAATAGCCTATGACTATATATAAAAGCAATGAACAGGAAAGCCGGTGTCTTTAACAGAACGTGCGATACATGGACGTAAAGGAGACACGAGGACAGGGATGTCCGCTTCTGTTAAAGACACCGGCTTTCCTGTTCATTTCCTTTAATAGATCGTGCGAGATAGGAACGTAAAGGAGACACGAGGACAGGGATGTCCGCTTCTGTAAAGACACCGGCTTTTCTGTTCATTTCCTTACCATATCAGATGAATTTTTGACATTAATTTATCTATATGTGAAACTGCTGATAATGACCACACTAAACCCAAACCTCATCAAATTAACAGAAATTCTCAGCGACTGTGAATTCCACGATGGTGATTCATTAGGCACCACATTAAATATTACACGCAGTGCAATCTGGAAAATGGTCAAGAAATTGAATGATTACGGTATTAAAATTAACTCTATTAAAGGTAAAGGCTACTCCTTGGACGATCCCTTGTTGCTATTAGATAAAAATAAAATTACAAAAAAATTACCCAAATCCCTGACAAAAAAAATTGATTTAGAAATTTTCGAATCTATTCCATCAACAGCCACCTATTTAAAAAATAATTTTGATCCCACCAAAATTTCAATATGCACATCCGAATATCAATCCAGCGGCAGAGGACGATTTAATAGAACCTGGTATTCTCCTTTCGGACAAAACATTTATTTATCCTGCCGTTACCACATGAATAAAGACATATCCGAACTCGGAGGCCTCACCTTTGCAGTTTGTGTTGCCATCATGAATACACTAAAAACCTTTGGACTAGCATCATTGATTAAATGGCCTAACGATGTCATGTGTAACTTCAAAAAAATCTCAGGTAATTTAATTGAAATATCAGCAGAGTCTAATGGCACATCAGACGCTATTATTAGCATCGGGCTAAATGTAAATATGAATGACTTTGACACCGATGCACTTATACAACCCTGGACCTCCATGAAAAAAGAAAGCAGAACTCACTTCAATCGAAATGAAGTAATCGCTGAATTAATTAATGAACTCAATACTCAAATTGATAAATTTGAATCCGATGGTATTGCTTCCTTTCTTAAAATTACTCTCAAACATGATTTTCTCAATCAAAAAAGAATTTCCGTCACTAAAAATAGTACAACATACACTGGCACAGCGGCAGGCATTGATGAGCAAGGTCGATTGATGCTTAAATTAGCTAATGGCAGTGTTTCTACCTTTTCTTCAGGCGATACACAAATTCTCAAATAATTCACTTAAGGCTTTTTCGGGTGCTTCTGAATATTTTACAATTCCTAAGCATGGAATAGGTAAATGATGCTTTAGAGTATCAATATTTTCATCAACATAGCGCATAGTTGGATCAATGCAATTTGCAATCCAACCGGATAACTTAAGTTTTTTTTGAACAATGCTTTTGTAGCTTAATATCGCATGATTTAAACAGCCTACTCTCATAGCTACAACCAATAATATCTTAGGATTAATTTTTTTGACCAAATCTGACATTAACTCCCTCTCATTCAGCGGCACATCCCAACCGCCAACACCTTCGATAATTTTTATTGCCGCCTCACAATGTAAGGCCTCAAAAGTTTTCAAAATGATATCATCCACACATAATCGAGTCTCAGATAATGCAGCAGCAATATGCGGGGCAATTGGCTCGACAAAGGCATAAGGATTGATGTTTGAATAAGAAAGAGGGAAGGTGGAATATTTCTGAAGCTCTCTAGCATCTTCATTCGATAATACGCCATTAATAAATTCAGAACCAGAAGCTAGAGGTTTAATTCCGATAGCACTAACACCCTTAGCTTTTAAGATTTTTAATAAAGCAACTGATACATAAGTCTTTCCTACTCCAGTATCTGTGCCTGTAATGAAAAATATTTGCTTCATTTTATTGTTTTAACGCCAAACAGCAAATCATTTCATAGCTAAGAGGAATTTTTTTATCTGGATATCTACTGTTAAAATACTGATCAAGTTTTTCAAAATCGACTCTAGATAATCGTTGATGAGAATTATTGATTACATGAGCTGCCCCAACGTTTTTTATTGATTTAAGCAGACCATAAATACTGCCATAATAAAAAGTATAATTAATACTTAACATATCCAAGACCTCAAAATTATTCAGCATATGAAGAATATCGGCACTATTAACAAAAGCATTAATAAAATTGGGGACTCCCAACTTTTCAATTGCCAAACGAATTTCTTTGAATGAATCATTGTTAGGGATTGAAAATGCCAACAACCCATCTGGCCTTAAAATTCGATGAGACTCTTGAATAGTATCAAACATATCATCACTCCAATGAAAGCTCATATTTGCAAAAATCAAATCAACAGATTGATCAATTAGGGGGATATTGTCAAAACTGGACTCAATGACAATAGCCCCTTTCAATCGCTTTGAAGCAATCTGTAAAGACAAATCTGAGATATCAAGCGCATACCATTTTTTAGACGTTATTTTACTTTTTAACAATTGTGTTATTAGTCCTGTACCACAACCCAAATCTATTACATCATCAAAATTCCTTACTTGTATTTTAATTAAGTCAATTAAATTGTTGGCAACAGAAAATTGTAATAAACAATTGTGATCATAATATTTTGCTGATCTGTTAAAGGATTTTTTCACTTTATTATATTTTTCACTCATAGAATCCCCTAAATTTTACTGCAATCGTATATCATGTTTAAAAGAGTAGAAATATCACATTTCGAATGATAGCTATTAAGTGAAATTCGAAGACGCGCAGTATTTTTTGGTACTGAAGGTGGCCTAATACCTGAAATATAAAAATTATTTCTCTTTAAATAGGCTATGGTTTTAATTAAACAATCAACATCTCGCATGATAATTGATTTAATGGGTGTCTCATCATCTGAAATTAGAGTTAAATTTCTTATTTTAGCTTCTTCGATAAAATGTTGAATATTTTCTACCAATTTCTCACGCCGCCACCTTTCCTTTCTGATAATTTCAAGCGCTCTTAATGTGGCAAAAGGAATAATTGGTGGCAATGCAATTGAATACATGTAGGTTCTAGCAAATTGACAAATGGCATCGACTATTTCTTTTTTGCCTGAAACTACTGCTCCATAACTACCGAAAGCTGCGCCAAGCCCCGTGATCAATACGGGAACATCCAATTCTGACAAAGCATACTTCTCACATATTCCTGCCCCTCTCTCTCCTAGAATTCCACTCCCATGCGCATCATCCATTATCAAAGTAGCAGTATTTTTTGTACAGCCAAGCACCTCTGGTATCTTTAGCTCACTTCCTTCCATGCTAAAAATACTTTCACAGACTACAAATTTGTGTTTAACACTCGAGTTCTGAAGAAGTTGATTTAATTCTCCAATTTTGTTGTGCCTATAGCGCTTAAACCTTACCCTGGATAATATTACTGCATCAACAATTGATGCATGACATCTTTTATCAAAACATATCATGTCACTTCTACCAGTCAGTGCAGTAATTGTGCCTATATTTGCAAGATAACCACTACCAAAGTAAATGGCTTTTTCTCTACCCAAGAAATTCGCTATTTCTTCCTCTAGTTGCTGATGTACAGTATGATACCCTGATACTTGAGCTGATGAACTACTTCCTAAACCATAATATTTTACACCTTCTATTAATGCCTCTTTAACACGTTGATCTGATCGTATTCCTAGATAATCATTAGAGGTAAAATTTTTAAACTTCTTACCGTTAATCTCAAGGCAATCTTCATATGATCTATCAATAGCCCTTCGTATTCTGATCAATTGTTGTTTTTCATAATCAAGCATTTTTTTATAATAACGCATTTATGCGGCTTCCAATCCAATCTGAGATAAAAATTCTAAATCTTTTACTAATGGGTTATTTTTTGCTGTTAATAGTTTTTCACCTAGAAAAAGTGAGTTAGCGCCCGCTAAAAAACATAAGGTCTGCATCTCTTCCGACATATCTTCCCTCCCTGCAGATAGTCTGATTTTCGATGTAGGCATTAGTATTCTAGCGATGGCAATCACTCGAATAAATTCAAAATTATGAATTTGAGGAGTCTGCCCTAGAGGTGTTCCTTTAATAGGAATTAAACGATTTATTGGCACACTTTCTGGAGGATAAGGTAAATTATAAAGCTCTAATAAAAAATTTATCCGATCTTTTCTGCTTTCTCCCATTCCAACGATCCCACCGCAACATACTTTAATCTTAGCGTTGTTGACATTTTCTAGTGTATTCAAACGTTCTTGATAAGAGCGTGTTGTAATGATTTTTTTATAATACTCCTCTGAGGTATCTAAGTTATGATTGTAAAAGTCTAAACCCGCTTCTTT
>CAZYYU010000004.1:0-206308 GCA_964651735.1 uncultured Gammaproteobacteria bacterium
CGTCCCCAAGGGGATTCGAACCCCTGTTGCTGCCGTGAAAGGGCAGAGTCCTAGGCCTCTAGACGATGGGGACGTCTAAAAAGGAAGAGATTATATCTGGTTTTGCCATCACATACCAGTAAAACCTAAGCCTAAAATGGAGCTAGGCGGGATCGAACCGCCGACCCCTTGCATGCCATGCAAGTGCTCTCCCAGCTGAGCTATAGCCCCGTGTGAGTGACGATAGTAGGTCAGTTGATCAGTGTGGTCAAGTCCGCTTAATTATTGGAGAGAGTCACTCGCGCTAAAAGTGGCTTGTTTTTATTGCTACGATCATTCAAGGGTTCAACAGTGGCAGTTAGGCCATCATCTGCGCGAATAAAATAGGCTTGCACTGTGAGGTCGAAGCCAAGTTCTGTGGTATCTTCTGCACCGAATGTGACAGTTTTTGCTCCACACATGTATATAAGCTCTACTTTGGGTTGCTTACTGAAGATATTATGTACCAGGGAAAACTTGTCAGAGCTTCCACGAGGTATACGTAATGGCAATTCCCACATATAACCATTTGATTGAAAGCCATCGATACAAAAACAATTTGAAACAGTATTATTAACAATTTCGATAAATATTCTTTTCGCCCACACCGAAGAAGGTAAGGCTAAGGTCAGACCCATTAAAAATAGGAATATACGTTTCATTTTATTACCTACTATTTATAGCGAATTGACCAATTAATATAGCCGTTTAAGTATAACTTAACGGATCCTCTACCTTTATCAGTGATAATTGCAGTAATATTTGAATCACTCATTTCTGGTATGATTTGACCACTCACATATCCAGCCCATAGAAATCCAAAATTTCGTTTACTCTTGAAAGCAATTCGTCTAAATCCGACTTGGTCATTTCCACATCGATAGGAAATATTATATTCTGCATTTGAAAGGGTATGCAAAACAACGAAATTAGTAGACTCACCACTATGGATTAAAGGTCTTAATATTGACATTTCATCACCTTTGATGGCGTTTGCATCATCCAGTTGGCAATCGTAGGGTGTTTCATTGTGAACGTTGATTAGAAAATCAGAATCATTCAAATTTGATGCGTATTGAGCAAAGGTAGTGGAATTAAAACCTATAATAATTAGGGCTAGAAAGAATTTTAACATGATATTTTCCCCTATAATTTTAGAAACATGTCAGAAATAATCGTGCAAAGAATACTATAATTGCTGTGGTTCTTCAACTCTGCCCCATGAATTTTCGTCTGGTTCAGAATGCCTTAAGTTCCAGTGCTTTTTTTAAGCATTTGAGTGTCTTTTCTTTTCCTAATAAATAAAGTGTTTCATTTATGGGTGGTGAAATGGTGGTGCCTGTTACAGCAATACGAATAGGTTGAGCGATGTTGCCCAATTTGACCGCGAATTTTTCTCCGGTTTTTATGACCACATCGTGTATGGGGTCGGCAGTCCAATCCTTAAGTGTGGTAAATTCTTGAATCAGATGTTCAAGAATAGCTTTGGTTTCAGGTTTGAAATTTTTACTCACCGCGCTTTCGTCGTAGCTTTTAACCTCTTCAAAAAAGAATCGACTTCGTTCTGCCATTTCATTTAAGGTTTTAGTACGTTCAGCTTGGACTTTTATAATTTCAGATAAATCAGGTCCATTGTTGGTGTTCAGGCCTAATTTTTCTAGTTGAAGTTTTAAGTGTGGGGCCGTTTTTTTAGGATCCAGTGTTTTTAAATAATGCTGATTTAACCAATCTAATTTTTCAGGATTAATGGCTGCAGGAGAATTGTTAATGGATTTCATCTCAAAAGCATCTATCATTTCCTTGAGGCTGAAAATTTCTTGGTCACCGTGTGACCATCCTAAGCGTACTAAATAATTCAGTGTGGCTTCTGGTAAATAACCATCTTCGCGATATTGTAAAACAGACACAGCACCGTGTCGTTTTGACAAACGTTTTCCATCAGGACCTAAAATCATGGGTAAATGTGCATAAGTTGGTACTGGTGCATTTAGCGCTTTTAAAATATTAATTTGTCGTGGGGTGTTATTGATATGATCATCACCACGAATAACATGAGTAATTCCCATGTCCCAATCATCAACCACCACACAAAAATTGTAAGTGGGTACTCCATCACTTCTGGCAATAATTAAATCATCTAATTCGAAATTTTTAATGGTGACTCTGCCTCGAACCTGATCATCAAAACTGACCTCACCTTCCGTTGGATTTTTAAATCGAATCACATGAATATCATCCTCCGATGAAGGATGTTTATCACGACACAACATGTCATAACGTGGTTTTTCTTTATTTGCTTCTTGTTGTTCACGCATTTTTTCAAGACGTTCTTTGGAGCAATAACATTTATAAGCTAAGCCTTGGTCTAAAAGTTGATTCAAGACTTCTTGATATCGATCCATGCGTTTTGTTTGGTAATAGGGGCCTTCATCATAATCTAGGCCTAGCCATTCCATGCCTTCTAAAATAGCATCAACGGCTTCTTGGGTTGAGCGTTCAAGATCGGTATCTTCAATTCTTAATATAAATTGTCCCTTGTGTTTTCTAGCGTATAACCACGAAAAAAGTGCAGTTCGCGCGCCTCCTATATGCAGGTATCCAGTGGGGCTTGGTGCAAAGCGGGTTTTTACTGTCATTATTCGTTTCCTTTTTCAGGGAGCCATTCAAATTTTTCAGCGCGGGGTAGTTGGTCGATGACATATTTCAATTCATCAGGCGGGGGAACAATTTTGCGTGCCTTTAAGTCTAGCCATGCCCCATCGACGGTGATTATACAGGCTTGTTCGCCTTTTTCATTAAAAGCCACGTGTTGAATAGACCAGATTTTTCCATTTTTTCGCATCGCTAAAATTGCGCAATCCATGATAAAGTTTTCATTCATGCGAAATTCTTTGAGAAACTTGGTTTCTTCTCGGAACAAAACAGGGCCAATGCCTAGCTTGATGAGCTTATCCATAGAGCAGCCATATTCATCGAACATGCAAACTCGCAGATGAGCCGCATAGTCATTATAAGCCGAATGCCGCATATGCCCATTGGCATCTAAATCGGCCCAGCGAACTTGGAAAGTTTTGCTATAGGTCATGAATGTATCTCTATCGAAGGTGAAATCTTATATAATTGAGTCTATCACGGTTTCTTTATGACCTGAAGTTTCATCTAATCATAGGATTTTGTAAAGCCAACTTTACAAAATCTATAATTGTTTAGATTTGTAAAGTACACTTAACAAGATTTAGCCGTTCATCATGAGATGTAAGGCTACACTTTTTTACTTTTATCCTAGGATAGGAATATGGACATATTATTACAAATTCTGGCTTTTTCCACTACCGTATTGGTTTTAGTATCTGTGCATGAGGCAGGACATTTTTTTGTTGCGCGACTCTTAGGGATTAAAGTGCTGCGATTTTCCATCGGATTTGGTAAATCCATTTGGAGAAGAACCGCGAAAAATGGTATTGAATATTGTGTGGGAATTTTACCTTTGGGTGGTTATGTAAAGTTATTAGATGAGCGAGAAGTTGTAGTTCCTGAAAAAGAAAAACACTTGGCTTTTAATCGGCAATCATTAGTGACACGATTTTTGGTGGTGCTTGCAGGACCGCTAACAAATATTCTCTTTGCTATAGTCGCTTTTTGGATAATGTACGCAGTAGGTTATGAGAGTGTGCGACCCATTATTGGGAAAGTACTACCAGAAACCGTAGTGGCCACTGCAGGTGTAAAGCCTAATACCGAAATCATAGAAGTTGATGGTCAAAAAGTTAAAGAATGGCAAGATGTAATTTTGGCACTGGTAAAAAGAATGGGTGAAAAAGGAGTGATTTCTCTCAAAACTCTCAATAAGTCTGGCACCCTACATTCTTATTTAATTAATATTGATCAATGGCACGTGGATGATTTAAATCCAGAGCCACTACAAAATTTTGGTATAGATCCTTATAGACCACACGTTGAACCTATTATTGATGAGGTTGAAAAAAATTCACCAGCCAGTCGAGTCGGCTTAAAACCAGGTGATAGAATTTTGGCACTGAATGATAAATCGCTTGATGATTTTTACGAATTCTCAAAATTTTTACAAAAAAATCCAAAAAAAGAAGTCGTTTTAAATATAGAGCGAAATGGGCAGCAACTTAAATTGCCTCTTAAAATTGGCACTAAGTTTGTGCTCTCAGGATTTCGTACCATTGGTTATATCGGTATACGAACAAAAGCAGTTGATTATCCAGAGGAATTAAAACGACAAGTTCATTTTTCTGTGTTATCGGCTTTTGTTCCAGCGTGGAATAAAACCTGGGAAATTTTTAATTTTAATTTTCTGGTGATTAAAAAAATGGCCAAACAAGAAATTTCTTTGCGAAGTTTGGGTGGGCCTATTTCCATTTTTCAAACAGCAGATCGTGCTCTCAAAGAAGGCTTTATCGTATTTTTGAGTTTTTTAGGTTTGGTCAGTGTGATGTTGGCCTTTGTTAATATTGTGCCTATCCCTGGATTGGATGGTGGTCATTTGTTTTTCTTTTTGCTCGAAGCCATCAGACGTAAGCCTTTATCCCTAGCCTCTGAAGCCTTAGCGCTGCGTATTGGAATGATATTGTTATTATTATTGATGTTGACGGTAACCATGAATGATATTTTAAGGCTGGTTGTGTAGATCTGAAGAGAAAGTTGTGAGAGTATTATTCCAATTTTTTATTGAGAACGAGGTGGGGTAATGCAAAATCTGAAATCACATATAATATATGCATTAGCTGCTGCATTTTTATGCTATGAAATGGCCTTACAAGTTTCCCCGAGCATCATGACCTCACAATTGATGCGAGATTTACATATTGATGCAGCGGGTTTAGGTCTGATGTCAGGATTTTATTTCTATTCATATACCCTCATGCAAATCCCTGTGGGCCTTTTATTTGACCGCTTCAGTTCAAAAATGCTGATCTCAATTGCAGTCGTGATCTGTTCCTTGGGCGCAATATTTTTCGGAATGACTCACACTGTCAACTTGGCTTCCTTGGGTCGATTTTTAATGGGCATAGGTTCAGCATTTGCTTTTATTGGGGTATTAGTAGTTGCTGCACATTGGTATGAATCAAAATATTTTGCCTTGTTAGTGGGGGTAGCACAATTATTAGCGGCGCTAGGGGCTATGGGTGGAGAAGCACCCTTGGCCTCAGCAGTAGACAGCTTTGGATGGCGAAGTACTATTATCGTCTTAGCCTTATTTGGCTTGGTCTTGGGTTTATTGATCTCACTGATTATGCAAGATTACCCCAAGGGTTATACTAAAAAACAAGGTGCTCGAAACGAATTGGGCATCTTCAAAAGTCTTTCTATCGTATTAGGGAATAAGCAAACCTGGTGGGTTGGACTTTATGCCTTTTCAAATTGGGCACCTATTACAATTTTCGCTTCTTTATGGGGAGTACCTTACTTAACTGCACTCTATAAGATCAGTGACACCATGGCAGCGACTGCCATTGCCATGATTTGGATAGGAATTGCAGTAGCAAGTCCGATTTTGGGCTGGCTGTCGGATCGGATGGGGCGTCGGGTTATTTTCTTATTAATATCAGCTGGCTTAGGATTGGTCTGTTCCTTTGTAGCAGTATGGGTCTCGGTACCACTCTGGTGCATGTTCTTGCTCTTATTGGGTTTTGGAATGGCGAGTGGTGGGCAGATTTTAAGTTTTGCAGTCGTAAAAGATTTTAACCCTCATGAAGTCACCGGAACTGCTATAGGATTTAATAACATGGCGGTCGTCGCAGGTGGTGCTTTATTTCAACCCTTAGTAGGGTGGTTGTTAAGCACGATGTGGGATGGAACACTCTCCTCAGCGACGCCGGTGTACTCCGTTCAAAATTATCAGTATGCCTTGTTGATTGTACCGGGATGTTTTTTATTGGGGATGATTGTCAGTGGTTTCTTGATCAAAGAAACTTACTGCGGACGACGTAATACAGTGTGATACCCACTAAAAACTGAGTGACGAAAAAAAGCTTGCAGAAAAGTCCTACATCTATCAAAATGTTCTAGGTTTTTAATTTGGTCTAGAGAAAGGAGTATCTCATGAAAATCACACGGACAATTGGTCTGATATCTGCAGCAATGGTGGGAGTAGGCCTTCTATCATCTTGCGCACATCATCGCGAACAACACGCTAAACACCATCATCATCACCGCCATCACCATGACGGTCATCACCACCACGATGGACACCACCATCCTGAAGGACATCATCATGAAGCGGATCATCATGATCTTCATGAACATCACAAAATGGAAAAACAACCTGTTCATCATAAAGCAAAGTCAGCTGCAAAAAAGACAGCAATGTCATTCAATGATGTTGTAGCAAAAGCTAGATCCGGTGATGCAGATGCTCAGTATGCTCTAGGTTATATGTATTATTATGGTCAAGACGTAGAACGCAGTAACGAAAAAGCTCGCTTTTGGATTGAAAAATCAGCTGCTCAAGGTCAAGAAAATGCAATTACTGCACTTCGTATGCTAGGCAAAACGAATAATCAATTTGCATCCAACAATAATGAGTCCGCTAATGAGGCAAAACCAACTCATCATCAGCATCAAGCAAACCAATTTGCTCAAAATTATGATCAACAACAAAATCGAAGAGGCCAAGCCAATCAATTTGCACAAAATGATGAGCAAGGCAATTACCAACGAGGACAAACCAATCATTATGATGCACAAAGCAATCGTGACGCTCGTCATGATGAGCAACGTTCTCATCAAAACGCGCAACCCAATCGTTATGCACAGAATGATGAGCAACAACAAAATCGACGAGCTCAACCTGGTCGATATGCACAAAATGATGAGCAAAATAGTCGTCAAGGTGGACCATCAAATCGTTACGCGCAAAATGATGAACAACAATTTAATCATCACGCACAATACAATCGAAATGCGCAACAAGACGGTCAAGCATTTCGTCAACGCTCCAGCGCGAATCAGACAGCACAAAATGATGAGCAAAGAAATAATCAAACATCCTTTGCAAATCAAAGTGCGCGAAATGAAGAGTCCTCAAATCGCAATGCACAGCATGAAGGGCAACGAAATCCCGAAGCTTCACGATTTGCACAGAATGATGAGCAACGGCTGAATAAGAATGCTCAAGCAGCACAAAATTCACCTCAAAATTCTGAAGCAAATAGTGAGCAAAATGCTCAGCAAAATACAGCAGACAACCGAGATGCTCGTCAAAACCGACAAGCACAAACTCCTCGATCAAACCTGGCGCAAACAGAAGATCATGGTTTGGCTGTTGCATTAGATAAAGTGAATGGCAAAGCATCCGACTTAACAGCACATGAGAAAAGTTTGATCAATACTCCTAATCACCATTATACCTTACAGTTGTATGGTGCGCGGAAACTTGATTTGGCTGAAGGCATTATTGCTAAACATAACTTAGATAATCATGCGAAAATTTATCACACCAAGTTCCAAAACAAGGATTGGTATGTATTAGTTTACGGTGACTATAATTCTGCAGCTGAAGCAATTCGTGCAATTTCTAAGTTACCTGCTGATGTTCAAAAACTAAAGCCATGGGCTAAGCCTGTCGCTGCCGTTAAAGAAAGCATCCGTGCTTCTTTAGCAACACCACTTTCTTAAGGTGTAAATTAAAAGGCCGGTCTCAACAGAGACCGGCCTTTTTTTTTAACTTCTATTTTCCTAAAATCTCTCCAAGGCACAAATGCTCAGATTTTCGTCAAGGTCGCATTATTTTGTTAATCAAAAAGCGCAGTTTACAGAGTGTACCAGTGGCAAAAGACTATGTGCCGAGGGTGGGACTTGAACCCACACAGAGTTGCCCCTACCAGATTTTGAGTCTGGCGCGTCTACCAGTTTCACCACCTCGGCATAAGATGCGCACTATAGCATGACAAGAGTATACTGGCCAGCGCTCTATTGATACAATCCAGCCATAGAAAATTAACAGGCCTCTTTATGCACATTGATGATTTTGATTATGATTTACCTCCTGAACTTATTGCACGTTTTCCATTGGCTGAACGAAGCTTAAGTCGATTATTGTGTTTGAATCGGCGTACGGGATGCTGCGAAGATAAGCAATTTGCAGACATTATTAGCTTGATAAAACTAGGTGATCTTATCATTTTTAATGATACACGCGTTATTCCTGCTCGAATTCTGGGTGAAAAAGAATCGGGTGGTAAGGTTGAGCTCATGATTGAGCGTGTTTTAGGAACACATCGAGTCTTAACACAAATTAAGGCGAGTAAATCGCCTAAAATAGGCACTACGCTTAAGTTGGCAGGTCAGTTGGATGCCACTGTGGTCGATAGAGAGGGCGAAATGTATATCGTGGATTTTCTCTCCGATAAATCGGTGCTGGCCTGGCTTGAAAGAATTGGTCAGATTCCGCTGCCACCTTATGTACAGCGGGAAGCTGATGAATCGGATAAAATTCGCTACCAAACGGTTTATGCAAAACATGAGGGTGCTGTGGCAGCACCAACGGCAGGTTTGCATTTTGATGAACCCATGATGCGGGCTATTGTAGATCGAGGTATAGAAACGGCCTTTGTCACCTTGCATGTGGGAGCAGGTACTTTTCAACCAGTGAGAGTAGAAAAAAT
The DNA here is from genome assembly GCA_964651735.1 of uncultured Gammaproteobacteria bacterium. GTDB lineage: Bacteria > Pseudomonadota > Gammaproteobacteria > CAZYYU01 > CAZYYU01 > CAZYYU01. Next base: position 8,655 of record CAZYYU010000004.1, read on the forward strand.
TATCGAACATAAAATGCACAGTGAATTTATAGAAGTCTCTCAATCGGTGGTCGATAAAATTAAAGCGACTCAATCTAGGGGTGGGCGAGTGGTTGCCATTGGAACAACAACGGTTCGAGCCCTTGAAACTGCAGCTCTAAAGACAGGAGAGGTGGAAGCCTTCAGTGGAGAAACGGATATTTTTATTTATCCGGGTTTTAAATTTCACTGTATTGATGCTTTGGTCACGAATTTTCATCTGCCCTCCTCAACATTATTGATGTTGGTTTGTGCTTTTGCGGGTTATGATCATGTCATGGCAGCCTATCACCATGCCATCGAGAGAAAATATCGATTTTTTAGCTACGGTGATGCCATGTTCATTGCCAATTTTGAAGGACAATAACCATGGAATTTCAAGTTTCACATCAAGATGGGGCTGCTCGTCGCGGTACCTTAAAATTAAAACGAGGAACTATTGATACACCAGCTTATATGCATGCCGGAACTTATGCCACGGTAAAAACCCTAACTCCTGAAGAGGTCGCAGATATTGGGGGCCAAGCCATTGTTTGTAATACCTTTCATCTGATGTTGAGACCAGGAGAAGATATCATCAAATTGCATGGGGGTTTACACAATTTTATGCGATGGCCTGGGCCTATTTTAACGGATTCGGGTGGCTTTCAGGTCTTTAGTTTGTGTGCTTTACGTAAGGTAAGTGAACAAGGCGTAGAATTTCGCTCTCCCATCAATGGGGATAAAGTGTTTTTATCGCCAGAACGTTCTATTCAACTTCAGTGCAGTTATGACTCTGATATTGTGATGATATTTGATGAGTGCACGCCCTTGCCTGCGTCCTTAGAGCAGGTCGCCAATTCCATGCAGATGTCTTTGCGTTGGGCCAAGCGTTGTAAAGAGGCTCATGGGGATAATCCTGGAAAGCTCTTTGGGATTGTGCAAGGTGGTATTTATCATGATTTACGGGAAGAATCGCTCAAAGGACTGATGGACATTGGCTTTGATGGATATGCCATCGGTGGTTTGTCGGTGGGTGAAAGCAAAGAAGAAATGCTCTCAGTACTGGACGAACTCACGCATCAATTGCCCTCTGATAAACCTCGGTATTTAATGGGAGTCGGAACTCCCTCGGATATCGTTGATGCTGTTGCTCGTGGGGTAGATCTCTTTGATTGTGTTTTACCTTCTAGAAATGCCAGAAATGGTCATTTATTTACGTCCACAGGAGTCGTACGAATTCGAAACACGCAATATAAGCAAGATCTTGAACCTTTGGATGCTGCTTGTGATTGTTATACCTGTCGACATTATACTAGGTCTTATTTGCACCATTTGGATAAATGTGGTGAAATTCTTGGTGCAAGACTCAACACTTTGCATAATTTGAGGTACTATCAAGGTCTGATGGCTGATTTGCGGTCGGCTATCGAAGGCGGTAAATTAGATGAGTTTATTTTAACGTTTAAGAGGTACTATAAATGATGAGTTTATTAGATTTAGCGGGTATTGGTGTAGCCTATGCTGCTTCAGAAGGGGCGAGTACCGCTCAACCCGGGATAATGGCAGGATTAACCTCAACCCTCCCTATGTTAATTGGATTTGGGTTTATTTTTTATTTCCTCATCATACGTCCACAAAGCAAAAGAGCCAAAGAGCATCGTGATTTACTAGCAGGTGTTTCTCAAGGTGATGAAGTGGTGACTGCTGGTGGAATGTTGGGAAAAGTATTTAAAGTGAGTGAAGATATTGTTGTTATACAAATTGCAGATAATGTTAATATTAATATAAAAAAATCTGCTATAGCAGGAATTTTGCCTAAAGGAACAATTGAAGCGGCACCAAGTAAATAAAAAAAATTTTGAGGAAGGGAAATGCAAAATAAAAATTTAACATGGAAATATATTTTAATTATTTTTCTTGGTATTGTCGGATTGCTCTATTCATTACCGAATATGTACGGCGAGGATTATGCCGTACAAATTTCGGGTTTAGAATCTAAGGTGCTTGCACAAGATGATGTCCTAAAAATTGAATCCCTTCTAAAAGAACAGAAATTACCTCATCTGTCTACGGTGTTAAACGAAGGAAATGTATTGATACGTTTTGCCGACACGGATCAGCAATTAAAAGCCAGTGACTATATTAAAGCGACTGTGGGTGAAAATTATGTTGTTGCTCCCAACTTAGCACCTAGAACACCAAAATGGTTACAAGCCATTGGTGCAAAGCCCTTAAAATTAGGTTTAGATTTACGGGGTGGTGTGCATTTTTTAATGTCAGTAGATATTGATGCCGTTACAAAAGCTAGGGAAAATGGAGATATTCATAGTTTTGGAAATGAATTAAAAGATGCAAAAATTCGATACAGTGGATTATCCAGATCCAGTGATGGTGCCATTCTCATTAAATTTAAAGATGCTGAGAATTTACATAAAGCCGATTCACAATTACCTCGACGATTTCCTGAATATTTATTTACACAAAATCTTAGCAATGGAATTTTTGAACTTAAAGCTATTATGACCGAAGCTGCAGTGACAAAACTGAGTAATTATGCGGTTGAACAAAGTATGAGTATTTTGCAAAACCGAATAAATGAGTTAGGCGTGAGTGAGGCTGTGATTCAGCGACAAGGTGTGAATAAAATCAGTGTGGATTTACCGGGTGTTCAAGATACGGCGCGTGCTAAAGAAATTATCGGTAAAACAGCCACACTGGAATTTCATATGGTGGATGTGGAGCATGATGTTGGCAGTGCTTTATCCAGTGTTGCACCAGTCGGTACGAAAATGTATGACTATGATGGCCGTCATATTCTTCTAAAAAATCAAATCATTCTCTCGGGTAGTTCTATTACTTTTGCGACCTCTGCCTTTGGTGAAGATGGAAGACCTGAGGTAAATGTGCAATTAGGGGGCGGTGGTGAAAATGTGTTTCATCGGGTGACTGCTGAAAATATTGGTAAACCCATGGCAGTGATTTATGTCGAAACAAAAACTGAGAAAAAAATAGTCAATGGTGTTGTAGAAACCTTTAGAAAACCCGTGGAAAAAATTATCAGTGTTGCAACCATTCAAAGTGCACTAGGAAATTCATTTAGAATTACCGGATTAGAAAGTCAGGCTTATGCGCAAAATTTAGCCTTATTGTTGCGTTCTGGTGCATTTACCGCACCTATCGATTTTATTCAAGAACGAATTGTAGGTCCCAGTTTAGGTAAGGCGAATATTGCCAAAGGTGTGATGTCGATGGTGGTGGGATCATTATTCGTGTTTTTGTTCATGTTACTTTATTATCGCTTATTTGGTTTCTTTACCGATTTAGCCTTGATACTGAATATTTTCTTTATTATTTCTTTATTATCGTTGTTGGGTGCGACCTTAACGCTGCCTGGAATTGCCGCCATCGTGTTAACTGTGGGTATGGCGGTTGATGCGAATGTGTTAATTAACGAACGAATACGAGAAGAATTGCGAGCGGGAATGAGTCCTCTGGCGAGTATAAAAGCAGGTTATGAGCGTGCATTTTCAACGATTGTTGATGCTAACGTCACTACGATGATCGTGGCAGTGGCATTATTTGCTCTGGGAAGTGGGGCTGTAAAAGGTTTTGCCATAATTTTGTTGCTGGGCTTAATGACCTCCATGTTCACCTCGATTTTTGTGACACATGCCTTAGTGAATTTATTTTATGGTAGTCGACAAGTAAGAACGATATCTATTGGTACTGTACGACGAACACCAGTTTTATGAGGATAATGAATTATGGAATTTTTTAAAACAAATACAAAAATAGATTTTATGGGCCAACGACGTTTGGCGGGATTATTTTCCATTTTCATTTGTACGGCATCTATCATCATTCTTATTGTGAATGGTTTGAATTTAGGATTAGATTTTACCGGTGGTACGCAGATTGAATTAACTTATGCTCAGGAAGCTGATTTTAAAGATATACGGGAAAAAGTGGCACATGCTGGATTTCCTGAAGCGGTAGTGCAACCTTATGGTTCTTCAAAAGATGTGTTGATTCGTTTAGCAGATCATCCTGAATTCACTCAAAAAGAATTGAAAGAAAAAGTTTTACTTGCCTTGCCCGGTGCAAATTTTTCTCAGGCGGAATACATTGGTCCACAGGTTGGAAAAACGCTGGTGACAAATGGTATTTTAGCCATTTTAGTATCAATGATTGGGATGATGATTTATATCGCTATGCGCTTTGAGTATCGATTTGCCCTAAGTGCAGCCATCGCACTTATTCATGATCCTGTGGTGACCTTAGGGATATTTTCTTTATTTCATATTGAATTTAATTTGATAACCTTGACAGCGGTGCTAACTATTATTGGTTATTCATTAAACGATACCATTGTAGTATATGATCGTGTTCGAGAAAATTTTCGCATGATGCGTAGCGGAACTGTGATCGAAATTATGAATCGATCTATTAATCAAACCTTATCAAGAACCATCATGACTTCAGGTTTAACCTTGTCAGTGGTTATCGCTTTATTTATTTTTGGTGGAGAAGTTTTACGTGGTTTTTCTTTGGCATTGATCATTGGAATTATTATAGGTACGTATTCTTCCATTTATGTCGCTGGTGCTTTGTCTATCATGATGGGCTTGGATCGGAAGCATTTACTGCCACCCTCAACCAAGGAAATTGATGATAGGCCCTGAAAAATAATTTTATTAGTAAAGGAATACAATTATGAGTAGCAAAGGATTTGATGAGCTGATGGACGATGATCAGGCTCCTGCCCCTGAGTTAGATGATTTTGTCTCAGGAAAACTAAGGGGTAATAAAGAAGAAAATTATTTATTAGCTTTTTGGGACGCTAATTGGCGTAAGATAGATTTTACACCTGGCCATTATGGAAAAGATTTAATAAACAACATTACCCTCAAAATAAATAATCCTCATCATCAAAAAGAGTGGGATCAGCGAGATTATGGTAAGGATATTGATGAGTTAACACTACCGTCTCAGTTTAGTACATATAAAGTTGAGCAATTGAAGGGAGGTTATGGCAATGCATTGTTTAGATTAGCCAAAATAACCATCTATGCTAATTTGAAAAAAAAATGTGATAAATTACAGGACGATCTTGAAAAAGCTGAAGAAAAGCATCGAGCAGCAGAAGAGCTAAGAGCAGCGCAGGCCAGTAGTACTGCTACTTCACCCCGAAAACGTGGAATGTCTTTTTTGAAAAAGCCTGATGTGTCTCATTCTCAACCCTCTTCTCCAATGGGCACTCCTACGCCATCAAGAAAAAGAGCGACTTCAATTTTCGGAAAGAAAAAAGATCTTATTGTTGTTAATCCCGAATTGAAAACGATTGATGATACCCGAGTTGCACTTGCAGCAACTCAGTTGAAACTGAGTACACTTGATGAAAAACTAGAAGAGATTCGACTTATTGCAGTAGATGGTAAAGCACCACAGCCGATGGCGAAAGATACTTCTCCTAATAAAAAGAGAAGTCAAACGAAATTAGGGGCTAGAACGGTTCATAAAATTGACAGTGAAGATGATACCTCTGTAGGAAAAAGAAGCACAATCGTTGTTCCTGTACCTGTTGAAAGGAAAATCAAATCTCCAGATCACTCGCGGGATGACTCAGATAATTCAAGAGGATTTAGAGTGGGATTTAGAGTAAATAATTCCTATGAAGAAGATTCTGCTTCGAAAAGTAGAAAGCCATATAGTCCAGGACCATCTCCTCGGGCAACGACACATCAATCTCCCAGACATACTTCGGAGGATGATCACAGTACGGTTGTTGAAGAAGTCCCACCTTTAGACCGATGTAGAGAAATTTTATTAGCACTCTCAACAGGTGATGAACAGGAGATGAACAGGGTTCAAGAAAAATATTATCCTAAAAAAGAAGGTGTGCAGAAAGCATTTAGTGAATTTGCCAAGGAATACCCAAGCTTTTTATCTGTTCCTCCTCTGATTAGGGAGGATACACCAGAAATATCCTCAGCCTTAGTGGAGGTTTTTGAGCATTTAATTGCATTACATTCAGAGAATGAAACTCGAAAAAAAATGTCGGGGTTTTATTTTTTTAGAAAAAGTCCTGAACCTAAAATCCGGGAATTAGCAGCAACTATCAGTTATTTTCTTAAACCTAATACCACATTAAAACAAGTTAAAGCTCGTCTTGATTCAAAGTTGTGTTCAATTTCGGGTATGGATTTATTAGAGAATCGTGGACCGCTAGGTGCTTATTTTATTATCAGTGCGATTAAAGGTGAAAAAAATAATGTAAATCATAAATATGTCAATTCAACCATGGAGAGCAAATTACTTAAGCTTCATGGTGCGGTGACAAATATAGTGGAAGCCGAATATGGTAGTTCCTATGTATTTTGAAAATGGATATTAACTTAAATAAGGAAGTTTTGTATGTTTAAGAAAACTGCTTCAGTCGAATCTGTCGACTCTCCTAGCTTGGAAAAATTTGTTTCGGATAAGTTGAAATCGGGTCAAAATAAATCTGATCAATTGCGCAAGTTTTGGGATGATTTTAATTTTCAATTAGGTCCATCGGGTCTTAAGTTAAAAACAGAGATAGGACTTAAATTTTATCAAAATACATACATAATTAAATGGGATAGTGATCGTAATGTATTTCTCGAAGATATCGATATACTACCGATAGACTTAGAAATAAAAGAAGACTTAAAAGTGGGTTATCTTTATGCGGTATATAATATTACTAAAAATGCATTATTAGCTGATTTACAGAAGAAGTTTAAGGATCGTAAAAAGGCCATAGATGATACCCAGTCTGAATTGGATGCTGCAAGAAGGCCTCTCAGTCCTAAGAGAACTAAGGAAAAAAGAGGTGTGGTATCGATCTCGGCAGAGGAATTGAAGAAAATTGAAATAAAATTAGCGGGCCATAATAGTGCTTTGGAAGGGATTAAGACACAAATGAAAGCATTTAAAGATCGAATGCTGGAAATTAAAGACAGTATGGATAGGTCAACGATGAAGCTGAATTCACCGACAAGTTCGCCTAGGGCGACCACTATTATCGGTGCGAAAAAAGATTCAGTGGGGTCTGCAAACACGAGTCCTTCGACATCTCCAAGAAGTACGGCTTTCGGTTTGGTGTCGACTAAAACCAGAGTTCAGTCTGTAACGAGTGTTAAGTCAGGATTGAGCCCAGTAGGATCTGCAAGCACGAGTCCTTCGACATCTCCTAGAAGTACGGCTTTCAGTATGGTGTCGACTTCGTCCAAAGTTCCGTCTGCAAGCACGCGTCCTACAACGTCTACTGGAACCTCAGGTTTTGGGATGGTGTCGACTTCACCCAGAGTACAGTCTGTTGTGACATCTTCCAGAAGATTCACAATAGGATCCCGTAAACCCGTCACTAAGGTAGAGGAAACGGAAACTATCCCCGGAGCCGCACCTCAATCTGGAGACAAGCCCTTGGAGTCTCCTAAGCCCGTACCTAAGGTTGAGGAAACTAGCCCAAGAGTAACATCTCAATCTGGAGACTTGACTTTGGGTTCTCCTAAACCTACAAAAAAATTACCTCCTCTTCCATCAATAGAGGCGCCAGCGCCTGGATCAAAGAGAGACACCGTAACATTACCTAGAGAAAGTGTGATGGGTATTTCACCAGATTCTCCAAACCTTGGAAGAGGTTCTGTTCCACTTATTCTAGAAACAAGAGGATCAGGTGATCCATTACTTGACCTTCTTTTTGAACCTGGACGAGAAGCAAGTTTCGCACCTCAACCTCAACTGGGTGTGGGGAGGGGTACTGAAAAGCCTGTTCGGATAGGTTCAGGCAGAGGTCGAGGTAGAGGTCGCGTTGTTTCAACTGAGTCTAGAGCGTTAAAAGAGAATTTAGGAATTTCCGAACCCGTTAAGAGACCACCACCTCCTGAGATTTCTCCGCATTCACTAGTATCAAGTGGGGAAAAGCCTGTTATAGCTCAACCAGTAGCAGGTCCACGTCCATCGCAATCTAGTGAGGGTAATAAAACTAAATCTGGGAGCGTTGTGTTTCCTAAAAAAGCAGCAGTTCCTAAAACATTTCTACCAAGGCCGGAATCTGGCTTGCTTAGACCTATTATAACTTTATCGCCAAGAGAAGGTTCGGAAGGAGAGAAAGAAGGTAGACTCCCTTTGCCCAATTTAAGATTAGGAAATAAACGACCTAAGCCTGCTGCTCGTATTGCGAAAATTGGAAAAGGTACTGAAAAAGAGGCTGTAGAAAAGATAAGTCAAATTGTTGCCGCAGCAGTAGTAGAATCTCTTCATCAGGATCCTGAACCTCGAGAGGATGATCTTAGTAGAGTGCCTGTGAAGAAGCCAGTTCAAGAATTGTTTGCAGAGGATGATGATGAATATGAGATTGCTCCCACCCTAGTGGGGAGCTGTCCCGAAGGGACTGAGGGGGGGGATCCGAAAGTGGATGATCAACCTCCCCCCTCCGCCTTCGGCACCTCCCCCCTGGGGGAGGAGGAAATTCCTTCTACCTCGCCTCGGAAGGATGATACTGTTGATGATGACACCGACAGTGGAGAAAAAGCTCGTCATACTGACGACGATGCCTCAGGTGTAGAATCTGAATTAGCATCCCATCATCCAGTAGAAAGTTCAGAGTCTGAAGAAAAAGATACGGTTAAAGAAACACCACGAACAACTGCAGCTAAGGCACTTCCTCAAGATAAAGCATCAAAAGTATTGAATGCCATTATTTCACCCAACGGTTATTCAAAAGCTAAGGCTAGACAAGAATATAAAACTAAGCAATATGAAGCATTTAACCAAGTGCTTAATAAATTCAAGGATTTGGAGTCTTCACCTTCAGAGCAAAGCTTTTTATTCGAGGAAGAAAATGAACCTTTGCGAAAAGGTTTGGGAGATTTATTTGATCATTTGATTGTTCTACAAACCGAGAAATTAGAATGGGAGAAAATTCCTGCGACTTATCATGTGAAGAAAAATCCTGAAGATAAAGTAGAAGGTGTGATTGAATTATTTAGTGATTTGGCTAATCCGAAATATTCATTGGCAGACCTTAAAGCAAAGTTGGAGCTCATATTAGGCTCGACAGAAGATAAAGGATTACTGCAAAATCGAACTACGGGTGCTTTTGTTATTGGTAGCTTTTTTAGAAGGGAAAAAAATCCTGTGAATAAACAATATATCAGATCTACTACCGAAAGAAGATTGGTGGAAATTTATAATACAATTAGCGCTGCTTTAAAAGCAGAACACGATGAGAGCCAAGCTGATGAAGTTGAACCTTCTGCTGCTGATACGACGAAAAATTCACACTAATCTTGAACCAGTTCTAATATGCTGTTTCTCTTATAACTTAGGACATAGGCGCCAAGTAAACAGAGAGCAGCTATTAGGATTGGTAAAGATAATGAAATATTGGTCAGAGGTCCTGATAATAAAGCGCTAATTCCCCATGGGGCAGAAAATGCTGCCGCTGCAAAGCCTAATACACTGCCTTGTTTGTGTTTTTCGACACTGTCGGAAATTAAGGTCATGATCGTAGGATAAGCCATGCCCACTCCAATCGCGCCAGGCACAATAAAAATCCATTGTAAAAAAGAAGCTTGGGCAAAAGCACAGGAAATAAACGATAAAGCACAGGAGACAAGACTCCAGGTCAGTAAAGATTCTAAACGCATGTAACGCGTAAATATTTTGTACAAACACATTAATCCCAGTGCCATCCAAATTCCTGTGTAAGCTAAAAATTGTGCGCTTAAGGTTACGGAATATGCGTATTTTTCAGTCAGATAGAGTGCAATATCTTGATAATAAAAACTCCAACCCAGTTCGTAGAGAAAGAAGATGATAAATAATTGACGCACTTTTCCTGGAGAAAAGGCTTCTTTTAAGGCGAGTTTAAAGTTACCTAAGGTTAATAATTGCTTGTTGGGGTGGGTGATATTTGTGCTGGAATATAATTTTAGGGTTAAAAATAGTGTGATGAAAATTAAAATTAATGTGGCATAAAAAGGTGTGCTGTCGTTAAACCAAGTTGCGAAAGTGGGATCTGATAAATAGGCGCCGATGGGTGGACCAATTAATAAGGACAAGGTCATGGCAAAAGCAATCATCGCAAAATACCAGGCTTTTTGTTGGCCTTCACTAATGTCTGCCACAGCAGTTTGTGCCAGTGATTGACTGCTGGATGCAATCCCAGCAATAAATCGACCTGCTATGATCCAGGCCAGTGATGAAAAATAAATTCCGATAATGGGCATGGATATACCCACTACCGTAAGCACTAAAGAAAATACCAAGGTGCGCTTGCGACCCCAAGAATCTGACCAGGTTCCAATGATGGGGGCTCCTAACATATATCCAAAAGACCCAGTAGCGATACAAACACTGAACAAAATATTCGCAAGAGCAGGTGATCCATTTCCGATAATCGACTGAGAATGTTCAGTGAAAAGCCTAAGAAAGGCGGGGATTGAAACCATATAGCCCATGGAATCGATAAAAATAATCAAGATGAGTGGAATGATCGTTCGGGTCTGCTGACTGATGGTGAATCGCATGGTCTCCCCTCGTTTATAGGAAATATGAGAGAATTCTAACAAATAATGGGGTGTAAAAAAAGTATTTTGAGTTTTAAACCTTCTCGATTACTATAAATGGTCTAAAGAGGGAACAAATAGTGACAAGGATATTAATTACAGGATCTGCGGGTTTGATTGGAAAATCTATCACATGTTTATTATCTAAACATGGTTATCAATGTATTGGTTTTGACCTTGAATCGTCAGACCCTTGCGATATCCGTGATTATCCTAAACTTAATGCCATGGCCCAAACTTGTGATGGAATTATCCATTTAGCTGCGGTATCACGTGTTGTATGGGGATATAAAAACCCTGAGTTATGCAGAGATGTGAATATCAGAGGAACTCAGAATGTTTTAGAAGCAGCTATTCACAGTCCTCGAAAACCTTGGGTTCTGTTTACAAGCTCTAGAGAAGTCTATGGTCAACAAACTCATTTCCCCGTAAAAGAATCAGCACCTTTGTTGCCGATGAATAGTTATGCAAATTCTAAAGTACAAGGTGAGAAATTAGTAGATCAGTATCGAGAAGGAGGTTTACGAGCTGCAATTGTACGTTTATCGAATGTATATGGAAGAACTGATGATCATAAAGACCGTGTGATACCCGCATTTTGCCAGGGGTCACTTGCCAATGAAGCACTACGTGTAGAGGGTGTGAACCATGTCTTTGATTTTACGTATATCGATGATGTTATTGTAGGATTATTTGAGGTAATTAAAAAATTAGAAAAAAACAGTGTTGATTTTTCTCCTTTACAATTAACCAGTGGAGTGGGCACAACATTATTAGAGGCTGCAAAAATATGTATAGAGTATGCAGGTAATAAGAATAGTTATATCGAAGCCCCATCGCGAAGCTATGATGTGAATAAATTTTATGGTGATCCTACCAAAGCAAAAAACATACTGAATTGGGAAGCGAGAATTTCTCTGAGAGATGGGGTTAAGAAATTAATGGAGGATTTTATTAAAGTAGGAGTGTTTGTATGAAGATACTTAAAGTAATACATGGTTATCCTCCCAGATATAATGCAGGATCAGAAGTATATTCACAAATGTTGTGTTTAGGGCTTGCTAAAAAACATCAGGTACATGTTTTTTCTCGTTTTGAAGATCCATTTACTCCCGATTATCATGTGATAAAGGAAAGCGATTATTTAGATAATCGTATTAAACTTGATCTAATTAATTTACCATTAGAACGCAATCGATATCGTTTATCTAACGATACTGTAGATTCCTATTTTAAATCATTACTAAAAAAAGAAAAACCCAATGTTGTTCATATTGGGCACTTAAATCATCTCTCAGTAACATTGGTAGATCGTATCAAAGAATTAAATATTCCCATTTTGTACACCTTGCATGATTATTGGTTAATGTGTCCGAGAGGGCAATTTTTGCAACGTAATCCTACTGATAATAACGATGTGTGGAGTTTATGTGATGGGCAGGAAGATCGTAAATGTGCGCAGCGTTGCTATAGTGGTTATGGCATTGGATCTCATGATTCCAATCAGAAAGATATGGATTATTGGACTGATTGGACTTCTCGCAGAATGAAAATCATTAGAGAAATGACAGAAAAAGTGGATATGTTTCATGCTCCCGCAAATTATTTAAGAAATCGATATGTAGCAGAATTTGGATTGCCTGAACAAAAAATTCGCTATCTTGATTATGGCTTTGTCAGGGAGCGATCAGAGGGGAGAAATAGAATAAAAAATGAGATATTTACTTTTGGATATATTGGCACACATATTCCTGCCAAAGGAATTCAACATTTACTACAAGCATTTGGTGAGTTAAGTGAAAATTGCCAATTACGAATTTGGGGCAGACCTAGACCTCAAAATACATCTTCATTGATGTCGATTGTCTCAACATTAGCGGAATCGGTACAGAAACGAATTCATTGGTTACCTGAATACAGAAACGAACATTTAGTGAATGATGTTTTTAATCATGTGGATTGTATTGTCGTTCCTTCAATTTGGGTTGAAAATTCACCGCTGGTGATTCATGAAGCTCAACAAGCTCGTGTTCCTGTAATTACCGCAAATGTGGGTGGAATGGCAGAATATGTGCATCATGAAATTAATGGTTTGTTATTTAAGCATCGAGATTACCGTTCTCTTGCCCATGAAATGCAGCGTTTAGTCGACGATTTTCATTTTGCTAAAACCTTAGGCGCGAAGGGATATTTATATTCAGCAGATGGTCAGATTCCCAGTATTGAAAATCATGTAGATGCAATTGAATCAATTTATCATGAAATTTTGGAGTGAATATAGATGTTAAAAAAAGATGGACCTTGGCGGATTACCTTTGATACCAATCCTGATGATTGTAATTTAAATTGTATAATGTGTGAGGATCATTCGCCTTATAGTACTACTCGAAAAGAAAGAGTTTCTGCAGGAATTCCTAAACGAAGGATGGATATGGCATTATTGAGAAGAATACTAAAGGAATCACAAGGTTCAAATTTAAGAGAAATTATTCCCTCAACGATGGGTGAACCTTTGGTATTTAAACATTTTGAAGAGATTCTAGAATTATGTGCAGAGTATAACATTAAATTGAATTTAACGACTAATGGTACATTTCCACATAAGGGGGCACAAAAATGGGCTGAATTAATCGTACCCGTTACCTCTGATGTTAAAATATCTTGGAATGCAGCAAAAAAAGAAACTCAAGAAAAAATCATGATAGGGTCTAATTGGGAAAAGGTCTTGGATAATCTTCAAACTTTTATTCGTTTTCGTGATGAATATGCCAAACAGGGTAGGAACTATTGTACAGTCACTTTGCAACTCACCTTCCTTGAAATGAATTATGAAGAAATTCCTGATGTGGTTCAGTTAGGGATTAATTATGGAGTTGATCGAATTAAAGGCCATCATCTATGGGCGCATTTTAACGAAATTAAGGCATTATCCATGAGGCGAAATTCTGATTCTGTTGTTCGATGGAATAATATGGTAAAAAAAGCCTATGAAATTGCAGATTCAACATTATTGCCTAATGGTAAAAAAATTAGGTTGGAGAATATTAATATTCTCGAAGGTGAGCCCTGGAATGATGTTTCTCCTGGTGGGGAATGCCCATTTTTAGGTAAAGAAGCATGGGTAGCTCATGATGGACGATTTAATCCTTGTTGTGCTCCTGATAAGTTAAGACGTGGATTAGGCGAGTTTGGTAATTTAAATGATACAACAATTGCAGAAATATGGTCGAGTGACAATTATCAAAATTTACGAGATAACTATATGCGACATGAGGTATGTCAACAATGCAACATGCGAAAACTGGACATATCCTAATTTCTGAAGATGAAACACACCATCTCATTGATGGTGTTCCTATGTATCAAGAACGATATTTAAAAGTTTTAAAATTCCATGAACCTGGTTTAGCTCCCGTAATCACTCAACGGGGTGCATATCATATTGATATTCATGGTAAACCCAATTATTCAAAACGCTTTATCAATGTATTTGGATTTTATCAACATTTGGCAGCTGTAGAAGATCAAACAGGTTGGTACCATATTTATCCTGATGGAACACCTGCTTATATTCAGCGTTATCATTGGTGTGGAAATTTCCAAAATAACTTTTGTGTGGTGAAAAATAAAGAAGAAGAATATTTTCATATTGATATTCATGGTAACTGTCTGTATCTGAATAAATATCGATATGCTGGTGATTTTCGTGATGGAATTGCAGTGGTGTGTCGTACGGATGGATTAAGTACGCATATCGATACTGCAGGTAGTTATTTGCATGATTATTGGTTTGATGATCTGGATATTTTTCATAAAGGATTTGCACGAGCCAAAGATAAAAGTGGTTGGACTCACATTACTAAATCAGGATTACCCATATATTCTCAACGTTTTGCTCAAGTAGAACCATTTTATAATGGCGTTGCCAGAGTTGAAACTCATCGAGGGGGAATTCTTTTGATCAATGAGCAGGGAGAGTGTATCGGTACTGTTCGTCAAGAGAGATGGTCTGAAGGAGATGAATTATCAAGCAAATTGGTCAGTTTCTGGGGGGCTCAGACTATTTATGTGGCAGCTAAACTAAAATTATTTGAATTATTACCAGCAAAAATATCTATTATTGCTCAAAAAATTAATGTAAGTGCAAATTACATCGAGCGACTACTGCGAGGGTTATGGGAATTAGGGCTTGCTAACATTGAAGATAATGTATGGATTTTAACTTCAATGGGTCAATTGTTTGTTGATGAGTTTTACACCTCTGCTGCAATTATGTGGCATGATGTTAATGGTATTGCTTGGGAAAATTTATACCAACTTATTTTAGAAAAAGAAAATTCACGTCATCCCTCGTTAAAAGAAGCCTGTGCTAATCAAGAATTGCTGGATATTTATCATCATGCATTAGATGGTTATGCAAATAAGGACTTTTTAAAAATAATTGAGAATGTAGATTGGTATAAACATCAGAAAATTATTGGATGTGAACGAACTGGTTTAAATCTACTGCGGATCTTATTAACTAAATATCCTCATCTGAGTGCTTTAAGCTTAGGTCATGCAAAAAATATCTCTTGCAATAATACGCCCCATAAAAATTTAACATTAATACCCTGTGATATTACAAAAGCCTGGAGTGGAAAAGCTGATGCAGTTTGTTTGCCACGATGTTTACATTACTGGCCTGACAAGGATGTGGTGAAAATTTTATCGCAAGCTAAAATTGCTCTTGATCCAAGGGGAAAAATTTATATATGGGAAATGTTACTAGAAGAGGATAATCCATCAGGTAGTTTACTTGATTTAAATATGCTTGCAGAAACAGGTGGAAGGTTAAGGAATTTAAATCAATGGAAGCAATTGACAAATTCAGTTGGTTTGAAAATGACCAGATTCGAAAAACAATTACCTTATTTAACTCTGTTGGTATTAGAAACATGAACAATTTACTAAAAAGACGTTTTCAATCAGAGGGTGTTTTGCTAATTCCAGAATTGATTTCTCCTAGAAAAGCAGATGAATTTAAAAATAATGTTGTGTATAGTATTAATAATTGTGCTAAAGATATTAATGTTTCAATGGCCCAGTATTTGTCTGCTGTTTCACGTTGGTTAGATCCCTCACCTATCACTATTGGTTTTCAGGAATTTATTAATAATGATCAAAAGCCTTATCTGGAAGATCTATTTTCTACAGACTTAATATCAACTAAGTTCAATATAATTTGTAAGTCTCCTTATGCTAGAGATTTTATCCCTTGTCATCAAGATATTGCCTATTCTAAAGACTCACCTTATGAATTTAGTATGTGGTTAGCTTTAACAGACGTTAATCAATGTGATGGTCCATTAGAAATATTACCACAAAGCCATTTGACTGAAATTTCTCCTGCTGTAGATTTTTGGGATCCTGAATTTAAAGACGTTATGCGTAATTCGGAGATTTGGAGTAAACATAAAATATCTTATCCTGTATCCAAAGGTGATGCCATTTTGTTTGATTCTAGGATTTGGCACGGAAGTGCAATAAATACATCCGAAAAAATTCGTATTGCTTTAGTGAGCCGGTGGAAATCGAAAAATTTTAAAGAATATGATCAAAATATTCCGGATAAAAAACCGGCAAACTTTGGCATGTGGACTTGTGGACAAAAAACTTTTAATTACTTAAAATCATACATGAACAATCATCTGACAGAGTATACTAGTGAATTTATCCTAAAGGTTATTGATAGAATACAGAAAGAAAATACTACATCTAGTTTTGATGTAGACTTGGCTGTGTCTGCATTGTCTAAATTAGCCATACTCCATGAAGCAAATAAAATTCATAATGGTGGAGATGCTTTAGGGATTGTGTATGCTGATGTATGGAAATATTTTTTATCTCCCTTAATTAAAGAAGAAGTTATTGTATGAACGTAGTGAAGTTGTTATGGAAATTTACTAAATATGCAAAATATGGTTTGTTGCTTCAATCTATATTATGTTTGTTTTGGTCACTTAAAGAAGCCTTATTTCCATTTTTGTTAAAAAACATCGTGAATAACTTAACAATGGCCTCAGCAGCTAATAACCTTTCGTACATCAATCTACAAATAACTTTATTAATTGCCCTCTGGAGTTTAATGGAGATCGCAATGCGATTGCAAGGATATATCGCATCGAAAGTTTTTCCTAAATTGCGAGGGAAGGTACGTGAATATATATTTGAAAAATTAAGTTTACGATCACTTGAATATAAACAATCCTTATTGTCCGGTGATCTTGCATCAAAAGTATCAGAATTACCTAAGGCCGTAGAGCAAGTTTTTGAAGTAATATATTTGCATATTCCTTCCATAGGTTGTGCCTTTATCATAGGGTCATTTTTACTTTTTAAAGTAAGTATATTATTTGGATGTGTTGCAATAGGGTGGGCTTTTTTGCATATCTTTTTAAGTATACTATTTGCAAAATATTGTGTACATAGGACATGTCAGCATGCTAAATCTGAAACTGAATTAGTGGGAAAAATTGTTGATATGATATCAAATAGACTGACTACCCACCTCTATACAACTAGCACAGTTCAGTTAGATAATCTGCGAAAAAATCAAAGTGATGAAATAAAACAAGCTATTAGATCACGAATGGCAATTGAGTTGCCTAAATACTTGCAATCTGCACTGGCAATCTTGTTTATGTCTATTATGCTATTTTTACTTGCACTATTATGGCAAAAAAATAAAGTTAGTGTAGGAGATTTCGCCTTAGTTCCTATGTTATCTTATAGTATCGTCGGTATGATTACCTGGCTGAGCTATTTAGTGAATATATTTCTAAAGCAGATCGGGTTTATAAAAGCATCTGCAGAAATTGAAGAAAAGTCGGGTATAAATCCCTTTTCAAAAAATGAAACATATATATCAAATGTGCCTAAAATAAAATTTAATGAGGTTTCTTATTGTTATCAGCCTGATAGCCCAGTATTAGAAAATATTTGTTTTAATATTAACCCAGGTGAAAAGATTGCTTTAATAGGTGATTCGGGAGCTGGGAAGTCAACTTTATTGAAAATTATGGCGGGGGTGGTGAGAGATTATACAGGCACTGTCCTAGTGAATAATCAAGAGCTCTGCTTTGTTCCGCAAATACCCGAGCTTTATAATACAACGATTTATGAAAATATTGTTTTAGGTCAGCCAAATGTTGGTTTGAAAGATGTCATTAATATAGCAAAGCTTGTACAGGCAGATGAATTTATAAATCAATTTCCGGATGGGTATCAAACTATAATTGGTGAAAAAGGGAATAATCTATCCGTTGGTCAAGCACAGCGTATTATTTTAGCTAGAGCTTTAATAAGAAATAAAAAAATTCTCATTTTAGACGAATCGACTTCTGCTCTGGATATAAAAACTGAAGAAAAAATATTTGAAAATTTAAAGAACTATCTCAATGAGAAAATACTAATCATTGCATCGCATCACCACCGTACTTTGGCATATGTAGATCGTGTGCTAGAATTGGTCAAGGGGCAGTTAGATGAAAAGTGCAAAAAGGCTATTGTATGATCTCAGAGAGATTATCAAAATTACTGATTCAAGATTTAGACCTTCGACAATATACGATTAATTTAAATGCATCTGAAAACTTTACGAGTAATACTGTAAAAAATATAATTAAAAATCCATGCTATGATAATTATTCTTTCCCTCCCTACGGAGGAGTTATAGAAGGGATATGGAGATTTTCTGGAAGCCCTTACGATGCTATATCAGAATATATCAGTGAACTCTGTTTTGAGTTGTTGAATACAAAAGAGGTTGACCCTAGACCAAAAGGAGGGCAAGCGGCAGAAATTGGAGTGTTGTTATCTCTAGCGAAATCTGGAGATAAAGTATTTTATATCTCAGAAAAAGATGGTGGTCATGTTGGTTTAGAATATATTGCACATAAATGTGGAATCCAATTACAACCTTTATTATTCAATCAGGATACACATACATTATTGATTGATGAAAATGTTGAGCAGATGAAAAAAATATGGAAACCCTCAGATAAAAAATCAGTAATCTTATGTCAAAGTTATATGTTGAAAGCGCAACCCTATAGTGTATTTTCTCAGGCAGTTAAAACCCAATTTAAGGATTGTATATTGTCTTGTGATGTTTCTCATCCTCTAGGTTTAATTGTGGGTGGGCAGTTCCCAAATCCCTTACTATGTGGTTTTGATATTTTACATGCAAGTACACATAAAACATTTCCAGGACCTCAAAAAGCAATTATTGGTCTTCATAAGGATTCTGAATTTAGCATAGGTGATTTACGGTATGCTATATCACCAGGTCTGCAATCAAATTGTGGCACAAGTGAAATCTTTGCACTTGCTGTTGCTTTAGAAGAAATGAAGCATTTTGGCCATCTATATGCCAAAAAGGTGTGTAGAAATGCTAAATATTTTGCAAAATCATTAGCCCAATTAGGATTGTCAGTCATTGGAGAGGATTTTGGATTTACAAATACTCATCAGGTCTGGATATTAATCGGTGATGAAGTAGATGCTTGGAAAGCAGCCTCAACATTAAATATCGCTGGAATTAGGGCTTTTCCTTCATATTTGCCTTACACAAATGGTGCTTATGGTCTTCGATTGGGTGTTAATGCAATGACCAGACGAGGCTTAGGTATCGAAGAATTCGAACAAATTGCCCAATGGATAAAAGTAGTATTATTTAAACATCACTCAGCAGTGGCAATAAAAAAAGCAGTGAAAGATTTACTAAAAAACTACCCTATGGATCAATTCAAATATTCTTTTGACAATAAAATATCTTCACATTCGAACAGTGAACTAATCGTATAATCTATTTCTTTTATTCCAATATCCAAATGTAAAATAGCCCTAATTTTTTCATGATCTATCGCTAGCACTCTGATACCTTTTTCTAAAAGTATATTTTGTATTTGTTTGGCATTAATTTTTGGTTCATTAATTCGAAAAATCACTATATTGGTTTCGACTAAATCAATATTCAGTTCGATCCAAGAGAGTTCTCCTAGCCTTTTAGCGAAATATTTTGTATTTTTATGCACCTCTGGGATTCGTTGAAAATTATGTTCAAGCCCGTACAAACATCCTGCTGCTAAAATTCCTGCTTGATGCATGCCACCACCTTGCTGAAATTTATAATACCAGGCATTGTCGATGAAATCTTGAGTGCCTGCTAATACTGCACCCATTGGTGCACCAAGTATTTTGCAAAAATCTATCCAGACTGCGTCTACCTCTTTACAATATTCTGCCGCGCTTATACCAGTAGCAGCAACAGCATTTAATAAACGAGCACCATCCATGTGAACTTTAAGATAATTTTCTTTTGCGTACTGACAAATTTCTAGAATATTATCTAGAGGCCAAATAGCACCACCGCCGAAATTTGTGGTTTGTTCGATGGAAATCACACGAGGTCTAGGTAGATTATAACCATATTTGTTATGTAATTTACTGTGTAAAGCCTCGACAGTATAAATACCTCTTATACTGGGTATGATAAGAGGCGTAGCGTGAATTAAACCTGAAGGCAGTCCCGCGGCGAATTCCATGGCATGTGCATTCTCAGCAAAAGCAATGATATCACCTGGTCTTTCACATAGTGCACGTAAAGATACACCATTTGCCATAGTGCCTGTGGGGAGAAAAATTCCTGCTTCTTTACCCAGTAATTCACAAGTTTTTTGAACTAGAAGATTGACGGTTGGATCTTCAGATGCCACATCATTGCCTACTTCAGCATCACACATGAATATGCGCATTTCCTTACTAGGTTCTGAGTTAGTATCACTGAAAAGATCAACTTTAAGTTTATTCATTGATAAAGATTATCTCATTTTTACCCTGAAATAAAGGTGCTTTATTTTAAGATTCAGCTTGACTTAGATTCATAGCAATGTTCTCATACAAGCTTGATAATAAACGGAATTACCATTATGTCCTTAGCGCTCATTGACCAGCAAATAAAAAATGATTTTCAGACCAAAGGATATTTGCATCTTAAAAATATGATTCCATCAAATTTAATTACAGGCCTTATTGATGCAACCGATAAGGCCTTAACTAATCCTCAATATCATTATGACCTACATTCTATTGATCAAAAACGAACTGTACATAAAGTTTTATATGCATTTGAGAAAGATGAACGATTTTTAAAAATGTTAGTCAACGAAAAGATACTTCAGATTGTGCTAAGCCTTATCGAAAATCCTAGTGAAATTGTTCCCACCTGGGAAGATGTGCTAATCAAAGTACCGCATGAGGGGATTCCTGTTACCTTTCATCAAGACTTGGCACTTCAGTCTGCAAAGCATGATGTATTTAGTGTGGGTATTTATTTGCATGCCTCGAATGATAATCCTGTATATTATCTTCCAGCAAGCCACCACTACGGTCCTCTTACAAAAAATAAATTATATGAGATTTCAGAAAATAGAATTAATGAGTTTGTACCGATCATTGCTAATCCAGGTGATGTTGTAGTACACAACGTCAAAACAATTCATTATTCAGAGAAAAATACCAGTGCATCATCACGTTATACATGGTATTTAGAATTCCGTACATTGACGCAATTATTTACTGATAGTCCATGGGACAAAGAGTGGATCTTAGGACGTAGGGCTATATTTGCTTATGCAGTACTAAAATATATGCCTGATTATTATGCTGAATTAATTCCTGATCATGAAATTTTGCAACCCTATTTAAACAATATCAAACTCCGAATTCCTCATCTCACTGACAAAGTGCAATATGATATGGAAAGTCCTTACAACCATTTTGCCTGATGCTGCCGATCAAATAGTTCTGAAGGCGGTTTGTGAATCCATCTAAGATGGCTATGTGAAGTTTAGTTTCGCTCACAATAGCGATGACTGATACATTTCCAAACTCGCTCAAATTTGCTAATATATTCAGTCCAAAACTGCAAATGCGCCCGTAGCTCAGTTGGATAGAGCACCTGGCTTCGAACCAGGGGGTCGGGAGTTCGACTCTCTCCGGGCGCGCCATCTTGCTTTGAGACCTAAAAAATAATAGAATTTAATGATTAATGTGGGGTGTATGATATGAATAAGCATTCTAAGTCCTATATCTTTTTGAATATTATTCTTGGCATCTTGAGCCTCGGGCTTATTCATGGTGTCTTTTATCTTAGTTGTTTGATTATTTATGGGTTCAATACTTCAAAATGGCCTTATAAGAATCCGATCTCATTTGTTGCGAAAAAAATTAATCTGGGTGATAAGGTTCTTAGTACTGAGGAATCTTTGGAAGTTGAATCCAGTGTTGAGGTTCAAGCGGGGCAAGCTGAAAATAAATTTAAACCTGAACTTGCGCCAGAAGATAAAGAGAGTGTTGTGCTTGCATCAAAAGATACTGAGAGTGAAGAGCCAGAATCAGAGCATCGTGAAGGTCATTCTCCAAAACCTTCAAAAAATTCACCCAGGAATGAGGCACTGCCACAAGGAAATTTTGCTACATTAATCAGTACTTCAAAAGATAATCTCTTTAGCAAAATTCAAGCTACAAGTGCAAATAAAAAGTCTCAATCTCAAGAGGATGATGAGAGTCAAGAAATTTTAAGGACACAAACAGATCTTGAGAAGGCAGAGCTTTTAAAACTACAAAAAGCACTACAGGAAGAGTCTGATGAAGCAGAGCAAGCTTATCATCAAAAACTTCAAGATGAGTTTCAGGAAGAATCAGAAAATAAATTTAACTATGAACCTGACCCTGCCCCTGAACCTGAACTTGCGCCAGAAGATGAAGAGCCAGAATCAGAGCATCGTGAAGGTCATTCTCCAAAACCTGCAAAAAATTCACCCAGGAATGACACACAGCCAGATGGAAATTTTCCAACATTACTCAGAACTTCAAAAAATAACTTCTTTAGTGTAAATCAGTCTACAAGTGCAGATAAAAAGTTTCAATCTCAAGAGGATGATGAGAGTCAAGAAATTTTAAGTTCACAAACAGATCTTGAGAAGGCAGAGCTTTTAAAACTACAAGAAGTGCTACAGGAAGAGTTTGATCAAGAAGAGCTTGCATATCTTCAAAAACTTCATGATGAGTTTCAAGAAGAATCTGATGAAAAAGAACGTGAATATCTGCTAAGGCTTCAAGAACAATTCGATGAGGAAGAGCTTCGAAGCTATGTAAAATTTCAAGAAGCCACAAATTCTCAAGATCAATTAAAACTGTCTGTAGAGCCTGCAATTCTTGAAGAAAAAACTCCTCCCATAATTACTATAACACCCTTACATATTCTTATTGATAATAATGAGACTGCAGGAGCACTGCGATATCTTTCAAATATGAATGATGATGATCTGAATGTTCGTTGGGAAGGGAATACTCCATTATTATTGGCATTAAAAAAAGGGAATCTAGATCTTGCAAGAGCCTTGCTAGAACATCCAAAAATTGATGTGACTCTTGAAGATGATTCAGGATTAACGGCGCTTCATTGGGCAGCAATACTCAGAGCCGATGATATTATTGTGAATTTACTCAATAAGGGTGCAAAGTTATATGATAAAGAAGATATTGATTTAAGTGATGAATATTATCAAATTCACCCTGAAGCTTTACTGCAAAAGACAAAGGCACCGCATTTACTTTATCAATTAAATCCTGCCAAAGCCTATTTTGAGCAGTATCTTACTGATAGCTATCAATTTTCAGAGATTCAAAAAGCTTTTAATAGTGTTAATATTGTAGAGCGAAAAAAGGACGACGATACCATCAGGGTTGAGCAAGATATGGAAAAATTTTATGGCTGCAAAGACCCTAAATTTTTCACAAAAGATCACGTTGGAATTATCAAGGCAAAAGCTTATTCAGATATTGCATTTTATATTGGAGATATATGTCAGAATATGGGATGGCTGCCTAATAATCACAGGCCTAATACTGATGATTTATTTCAAGAATTTTCGCGTTACTATAAGATTTTCTTAGATAATAGAAATTCTCGATCAGTTAATATAGGAATTCGACAATGCTTGGCAGGGGAAATTTCCACTCCTCCTGTTATAGAGTATCCTCAAAAAAGGAATAATAAGAAAAAAACTTCTCCCGATATATCTTTGAAAGATGTTGGTGATAAATTGGATTTTATACATACTTCCGCTAAGTTGTTCCATTCACAATGGCAGAAATTAAAGAAAAAGCCAAATAATTCTGGCAACTTCGAAGCGATTGAAAAAAGTCTCTCTGAGAGTAAATCACAAATATTGAAAAGAGAAATTTCTTCATTTTATTCTTTATTGGTTGAATATTGCAGGATCAATAAAATTGAAGTGCTGGTAATTTGCAGAGGAGGTGCAGGTCATAAAGAGCAACAATTCCCCAAATTTATTAATGATATCAAGGAAAAATATGTAGTACTTAATATTGATCCTCTTTTTATCAATAATGAAAATAGACTTGCTAAGGGAGAAAATAGGTTTTATCTGGGTGCTATCGCAGATATACAGTTCAATGGTGCGATAAAGACAATTTTTTGTGATTACACGAATCCTCATACGTATAGAGAGGCGGTGCCTTTTTCTTCTCATCAGAATTTTTTATATCTTCAAGGATTTTGGCATGGTTTATATCCTGTTGTAGAACTTAAAGCTCTGTTTTATAAGCTTCCTGATACTATTAAAGAGACAATTATTAAGGTAGCTTTTCATCATGATCTATATGTAAAGACGAAGAGTTATAATATGGATTATCTTAAACAACAGCTCAAGGCTAAGCTTGAACCAGGAATATGGAATAAATTAGACGATTACCTTAGTGTTGCTGCGAATATCGATGATGTGAAATATAATGAGCTATCAATAAATAAGCCATCGAATAGTCGGTCAGACGATATATTTTATATTTTTAAGGAGGAAAATAATAAAAATACCAGATTACACGATTTGATTGATGTAAATGCCACCCAAGATGCACTCTTATGTATCGCATCGGTTAGTGTCATCGATTTAAATTCTCGATCATGGGGTAATACCCCTTTATTGTTGGCTTTGAAAAAAGGAAATCTAGTTGTGGCCAGAGCTTTACTCAAAAATCCACATATTGATGTCACGCTTAAAGATGACTCTGGATTAACGGCACTTCATTGGGCAGCAATGCTTAGAGCAGATGATATTATCCTCACATTGGTCAATAAAGGCGCAAATTTGTATGATAAAATTGATCAAGACGAAGAAGAGGATTATTATGAAGCACTACCTCATGCATTACTAAAAACGAACAAATCTCCTCGATTGCTATATAAAACAAATCCGCCGCTTTATTATTTTGGCGAATATTATAATGATTATTGCCTTATTCAAGATGTTTCCTGTAATTATGCGACAGAGCGAGAATATACAGAATATTTTCAGAAGCGTTATGCTACTTCACGAGCAATTTTTTTTGCTGAAGGACATGTGGGTATTTGTAAGGCAAAAGCTTATTCTGATATCGTGTTTCATATCGGTGATATTTGTCATAATAGTGGTTGGATAACACCCGAAATGTACGCTGAAATTGCAGAAGTGAAAGAATTACCCAGTTCATCTAGAGTTTATGCTAATGTCTTTAGGATTTGTCAGGAAGTATTTTTAGAAAATAGAAATAAACTTCCTGTTGATCCATACGTTGAACAAAGCTTAACACAAAGTAAATCCTTATCTTTTGCTTGTTAGATTCGGCCGATATATAGCCCTGTCAAAGCTAGAGTTTGTAGTTTGAAGAGATCATCTGCAACAAGGCTTTAAAGATCTTTGGATTTCCTGCGATAATATTTCCAGATTCTAAATAGTCCTCTGTGCCTTGAGGGTCGCTCACCAAACCGCCTGCTTCTCTGATCATTAATACACCAGCGGCAATATCCCATTTGCTGAGCATAAGCTCCCAAAAGCCATCTAAGCGACCAGCGGCAATGTAGGCAAGGTCTAGAGCGGCTGAGCCTGAGCGTCGCATACCCGAAATATGGGGAAATAAGGCTTTGTAGCATTGGAAATGTGATTCGAAATGTTCTGAGTGTTTGGCTTGAAAACCTGTGCCGATGAGGGAGTTTTCCAGTTTATTCTGTTGGCTCACACGAATACGCTTGTTATTGACATGGGCACCGTTGCCTCGGCTAGCGGTGAATAATTCGTCTCTCAGAGGATCGTAAATAACACCAACTTGTAGTTTCCCTCGTTCTTGATAGGCGATTGAAACGCAAAAATGAGGGTAGCCGTGCATGAAATTTTTTGTGCCATCCAGGGGGTCGATGATCCAGAGATGGTCTGCATTACCCTCGAGTTCACCGCTTTCTTCAGCCAGTATTTTATGGTCTGGATAGGTTTTTTGAAGGATTTGAATAATCACTTCTTCGGATTTACGGTCGATTTCAGTGACGTAGTCTTTTTGACCTTTTTCACTCACCTTGACGGTGTTTAGTCTGTCGAGGGATTGCAATATGATTTTGCCGGCTTTTAGTGCAGCACTTTCTGCGATTTTTAGCATCTTTATGGGGCTCCGATGAGGTAATTATAGATAATAATAGGCTTTTGTTGTGGGGTCAAATTTTGAAGGGGTGACTTTGAAAGCGAATTTGACTACTGTGTCATTAGAACTATAAGGGAGACAAACTGTGTTGAAAAAATGGATAAAATCTCGTTCATCAGTCTCGATTGGGATTGATATTAGTAGTGATAATATTCATGTGGTCGTGGCCAATAAGCGAGCAGAGGAATTTAGTATATTGCATAAAATTACTGCGAGAAATGATCATGAGGACTCTCTACCTCAAACATTAAGAACTTCAGTATTGTTGTCTTACCTATCAAGAGCGAAGGTCATCACGGGAATCTCCGATGAGTTGGTTATTGAAAAAAAACTTCAATTAGATGTTTCTTTCAGCGATGGTGAAATAGAAAAATATGTTGAGGAATATGCAAAAATTATTTTTCCCGAATGCAGTTTTGATTTTCGTATTATTGGGATTAATTCTGCAGATAGCAATAAAATCGATGTAGAGGCAGTGATTGCCAATAAAAAAGAGGTGAATTCACATCTGATGAAACTAGAAAAAGCAGGATATCATGTTGATATTGTGGATATTAATAGTAAGGCAATTCAGAGGACAATGAATTACTTTTCTCAGGAAGAAATTAAAAATATGGGTGAAGAGTATATTATTTCTGTTGGGTTGGCCATGAGAGCTTAAGGATTTGGTGTTGATTGAGCAGTGGGAGGTGTGTCGCGTAGTACGAAATCACGTAGAAAAATAATATTTGGGTGCTTATCATTTTCTGTAATTGCTAAAATGCCCTCGGACCATATTACAATTTCCTGGATGACTTTTTTGGATCTTTCTTCTGGGGTTTCGGTAAGTGATTTGGGCAAATCGATATGATCTTTTTTCATATCATCGATAATTGAGGACAAGGCTTTCAACATTTCTATGGCGTGTTCATTTTGCATTTTTTTCCATTCGCTGGTATGAGATGTAGTGTAAGCGAAATTTATCAGCATAAATTTTCTAAAATTTTCGTGTTTCTTTATGTCGTAATCATTTCGCAATAAAAGTAAAAACATGTCGGCATTACGTGTATTTAAGGCTCTTTTCATCGGACAACCGCGATGATCATCCTGATTGACATCACAACCAAAGTCGATAAGCAGTTGAGCAATTTCAACAGTACTATGATCGATGGCTTCGGAGAGGGCTGTTAATTCATAGGCAAAAATACCATGCATTCGAGCAGTGTTTAGGAAACCCTTGAGATCCTTATTTTTGCCGTATTTCACGGCAAGTAATTCTAATATTATTTTTACACATTCTGTGTTTTTAGAACATATGGCAAAGCCCAATTGTCGTCGTCCCGATCTAAAGAGTGTGGCACCATTTTCAATGCAGAGTCGCGTGATTTTTACCAAACCTTTTCGAGTGGCTATGGTTAGAATTGATTCCTCATTTGATATAGGTGTATTAACATCAAAAAATTTTCCACCGGTTAAAGGATCTACAAGGGATAATATCATTTTGATGGAATCGAAATCGTTTTCTTCGGCAGCTTTTTCGAGCCAAGGATGTAAGTATTTGGATAAAAGAGGTTCATTACAATGGCGAATGATGGCAATAAATAATTTAGTATAAGATTTTTCAAGTACGTATTGGATTAATGCTTCAGTTATTTCAGTTTCTTTGGGTAAGCGAATGGGAGTATTGATATCAAAATATGGGAGATATTTTAAAACTGCACTTTGATTATAATGACTGGTTTGTGCAAATTTTCCTAATGCGTCTAGCGATAAAAACTTAAAAAGTAGTGGATATTTATCTTCAGGAAAATCTTCAAAAGGATCTTTTTGTTCTTCTTCTGTACTTTTTGGATTGGATTCTTGGTGTGAAGCATGAGAAGCTGATTGAGACTCTGATTCTGATTCAGAACTTGAATGAGTTTGACTACCGTCCACGCTTTCAGAACTCATCTCCGTTTCATCTAAATCACTGAGAAGCTCCTTTTGAATTCCCTTAATTCTGTTGACCGCTTTTTGTGATTTTTTGAAAGGAGTTAAGTGGTCTGTCCAATTGCTGTGAAAGGAAACGTATTCACTTAAGAATACAAATTTTATGAAATTAATGATGGTGGTTACGAGATAATAAAAAAGATGGAAGGTCCCGAGGGTGAGTAGGCCTGGTAAGATATTTAAGACTAGAATGTCGAGAATTTTATGTTTTCTTTGGTTATGAATGACCCACTTGTTTAAATGGTTTAAGTCAGTTTCCGATCTCAGGTCGAGTTTTGGGAGTTGGCTTAGGAATGCCTTGTTATTGTTGTAATTAGCTTGAATATCTGACTGATATTGAGTAATGACGAGGTCGGTTTTTTTAGACATGTCTTATCTCTGTGAGGGTGATTTTTTACAGTTTGTTAGTTTATCATAAATAAGTTGAGTTGTCATATCAATGACAACTATTTCACGATATTGATAAATTCAGAACGTATGGCATTATCAGTGCGAAAATTCCCAAGCATTTTGTAGGTTTTTAGGAGTGAATTTTGCTTTTCTACACCGCGCATCATCATGCACAGATGTTGGGCCTCGATGATAACGCCAACCCCCTTGGGATTGAGAGCATTCATGATACAGTCAGCAATTTGGTGGGTTAGCTGTTCTTGGACTTGGAGGCGTCTGGCATAAAAATCGGTGATGCGGGCAATTTTTGATAAACCGATGACTTTGCCATCAGGAATATAGGCCACATGACATTTACCAATGAAGGGTAGGAGATGGTGTTCACACAATGAATATAATTCTATATTTTCTACGAGCACCATTTCATCCATATCCGATTCAAAAATAGCGCCGTTAATAATATCGCTCAGATTTTCACGATATCCTCTGGTTAAGTATCGCATTGCCTCAGCTGCTCGTTCTGGAGTTTTTAATAAACCTTCACGATTAGGATCATCACCTACCTGAGTTAAAATATTTTTGAATGCGTTTTCCATTGTCTTTTAACCTGGAGGCCATGTCATTTGTCGTCCACCTAAGACATGCAAATGAATGTGATACACCGCTTGTCCTGCGCCTCGATTGCAATTAAATAAAATTCGATAACCACTCTCATCGATCCCAAGCATTTTTGCTATTTTTTTTGAGGTGTTGATCATATGCCCCAAAAGCTCATTATTTTTTTCACTCACATCATTGATTGTGGGGATATGTTCGTAGGGAATAATTAACACATGATGTGGTGCTTGGGGATTAATATCATTGAATGCCAACACCGTATCATCTTCATACACAATTTGGCTGTTAATTTCTTTTTTAGCAATTTTACAAAATAAACAATCCATTTAATGAGCCTCCTTCAATTTAAGTACAAACGGTATCATACACATAAAGGCAATGGCTACTATTAAAAAACTATTTAAAAATGCCATCATACTGGCTTGTCGACCAATTTCAAAACTGCTGAAGGCTAATTGTTGGTGAGAGCTGACAGCTCCCTGCGTCAGCCAATGTTGAAAATGTGTGTTATAGGCGTTGATATTTTCCGATAAATGCTGCGTGTGATTTTGTGTTTGGCGAGAGATATAGGTTGAAATAAGGGATACACCAATGGAAGTACCTAGCATTCTTCCATAACCGAATAAACCAGCTGCTTCGTCACTGAATTCTCGAGGAATATTGCGAAGGGCGGCTGAGGATAATGGTACGAAAAAGAAGGCCATTCCTATGCCTTGGAGGATCGTAGGCCATATCAGTTCAAAAATGGTGACATTCAGATTGTAATGCGTCATGTAATAAGTTGAGGTGCTGCAAAGCAGGGCAGAAATAATTAATAAGGGTTTTGTGCCATATTTTTTCATCAGAGGAACGACTATCCCCATTCCAAAAAAAGCAGCGATGCCGCGAGGAGCAGCAATCATACCCGTAGTAATCACAGGATAACCCATGAGATTTTGCATCCAAATGGGTTGTATCATGATGACACTAAATATCGCCGCGCAAAAAATACTGAGTAAAA
Organism: uncultured Gammaproteobacteria bacterium; assembly: GCA_964651735.1. Taxonomy (GTDB): domain Bacteria; phylum Pseudomonadota; class Gammaproteobacteria; order CAZYYU01; family CAZYYU01; genus CAZYYU01. The sequence goes on from CAZYYU010000004.1 coordinate 38,805, forward strand.
TAGTAGAGTATAAAAACAGGCGATTTTTAAAAAGATCTAATTTAATAATATTATGTTTGACATAAGTGCTTCGAATAAAAAATAAACTAATGCAAGCAAAAGAAACTATGGCTAATATTACGACCAGTCTGGATTCAAACCATCCTTCAGTATTACCGATATCAAGAAACATTTGTAAGGAACCGAGTCCTACACTCAGTAAAAAAAGACCAAGCCAATCAATCGGTTTGGGTCTTTTGGGCGTGTCGGGTATTACCCGAAGTCCCATCATGAAAGAGAGTAAACATACGGGAATGTTAATGAAAAATATCCATCGCCAATTAATGTATTCGGTGATAATTCCACCTAAAGAAGGTCCAAGTACAGGCGCTGCCATTATTCCCATTCCCCAAATTGCCATGGCTTTTGAGCGTTCTTCGGGTGAAAATGTGTCAGTCATACAGGCTTGAGAAACAGGGATCAGCGATCCTCCAAAAAGACCTTGCATAATTCTGAAAAATACAATGGTGTAGATGGAGGTGGACACACCGCAAAAAACAGAGCTCAGCATAAATCCAATAATATTGATGAACAGTAATTTTCGACGTCCTAAAAGATTCACTAAAAAACCGGTGAGTGGAATTACCATTGCTGAGGCAACGATATAGGTAGTGACGATCCAAGTAATTTGTTCTGAATTGGCGCCTAGTTCACCCATCATCGCAGGGAGAGAGACGGTGACAATCGTAGTATCTAAGACTTCTAAAATAGCAACCAACATCACAGTGATTACAATTAACCAACGGTATTGAGGAACACCAGTCGAAGTGTCAGACATCTGAACAACCCTTAAGCAAAGTCTTCATCCCAGAATGACTGCTCAGGTTCTTTAGCCAATTCAGGGACAATTTTTTCGGAAATTGAGGCAGTTGATGATGCTTTTGCTTTTTTAATCTCTGGTTTTTCAACGATTGTAGTCTTGGTGTCTATCGTGACTTTACAGCTTGCCCCAACACGTAAGGGGAAATTTGCTTCATCTTGATCAATGACCAGAATTTTCACGGGGAATCGTTGAGTAACTTTGATCCAGTTGCCGGATGCATTTTCTGCCGGTAATAATGAAAAAGCAGATCCACTACCACGACTGATAGATTCCACTTTTCCGGTAAATGTTTTACCCGAATACATATCAATTTTTATTTTTACCGCCTGTCCTTCTTTTATTCTCCGGATTTCAGTTTCTTTAAAATTCGCACTGATCCATATATTTCCATCTTCAATCAGGGCAAATAAAGGCGTATTTTGGCTTAGAATTTGTCCTTTTCGAATTTTAAAGAGTTGAAGCTGTCCATCAAAAGGGGCATAAACTCTGGTATAGCTGAGATTACGTTTTGCAGCATCAACAGCAGCTTGAGCCAATCGAACTTGAGCATTCGATTCATCCAATGCACCTAGCTGAGATTTGGCTTCTAAGAGTTTGCTGGTAGAGGCCTCAAGGTTGGATTTTGCTGAAGTCAGTGAGGTAGTGGCTTGGTCTGCCTCAGATTGAGAGATAAGATTTTGTTTTTTCAAGGCTAATAATCGTTCAGTTTGTTTTTGTTGATTGAGGGCTTCTGCTTCGGTCTTTTTGACATAGGCCTCTGCAGCGTTAATGGTACTTTTGCCGGCTTCTATGTTTTGTTTGATCACATCTAGGTTTGCTTGGGCATGATCTAAGGCGATTTGATAGGGGACTGGGTCAATTTCGAAGAGGAGTTGGTTGCGTTTAACATGGTCATGATCTTTCACATAAACTGCAGAAACCGTGCCAGTGACCTGAGCACCCATTTGTATGATATTGGCTTGGACATAGGAATCATCTGTACGAGGATAGTACTGGATAGTTCTGAAATAGACGATACTAGCGATGATGATTGCTGTTGTTATGAATGCCCATATTGCAATGCTTTTATTAACTTTCATAAGAGATTGACCTTTTGAATTATGAATCGAAATAATAGCATAAATACCCTATTGATTTCTATAAGTTGATTAGGCAAGCTCCTTGAATATGAAGACATTAGCTAAGATGGGAATAGAGCTTTGGCAGCTTCGAGAACCTTCAGGGGAAGACCCTAAGGTGGCCGAACTTATTCGAAATATTGAAATTGCATTAAAGATTGATAAAGATCAGATAGATGCTGTGATGGCTCGTGCGGAATTTAGCTTGTCTGAGGTTTTGAGGGATTCTGAATTAAAACCTAAACTCTTTAGGCTTTGTCTTTAGAGAAGTTCTTGACTGATCTCCGTGTTCTATGGGAAAGTTGAACGATAGAAACACCATAGACAAGGAGAAAATTTCAATGGCTAAAAAATACATTATCAGTTTGGATCCAAGGGAAGCTTCTAAGATTGTTCGACAATATCAGAAAGTGGTGATTGAAGAACATCGCTCTGTTGAGGCTTTGAGTGATTTTGAAAAAGAATTATTTGCTCGATTCAGCTGTGTCATTGATTCCTGCTTACCACATCTTAAGCAACATCCTGTCTTAGAGGTCTTAGATGATTTTGAACAAAAAAGTGAAAGTTTTGAACAATATCAAACACTCTTATTTGATTGTTTAGACAATATTGAAGCCGAAGCAAAAAAATATAAAAACATACAATTATTGCGAGAGTGCCAGCCTGCTATTGTTGAATTGGAAGCTGATAGATTTGATGATAAAACGGAGTATCATGAGGCTGTTTGCCACATTGTGTCTCGCACTATACACCAAAATAATTTATCGAAAACATGGCAAGAATATTCTCAACGACTTGGCCATTTTATGGGCAAGAAAATTCCTTTTTTTGAAAAAGAAAGATTTGAAGAGGAGGCCAGGGACTATTTTGTTGCTTTAATTCGGGCCACTTATCGAAATCCAAAAATAGATGATGAGCTCATTAACTTTATTTTACAATTTTATAATGTGGATAATCTTTCCTCTGTGACCTCATTTTTGCAGGATCTGTACGTTCAGTTAGATATACATGATTTTTCCTACGTTCAACATTATGAAATGAAAAGATCTACCGATTGTATCGTGTGTGAAGATGGGAGTCTAAGATTTGAATTCGTTGCTCATTATTTTCCTCGTCATGAAAATAATGGGTTATTAATGACAGAAAGATATGTTCTGGTGGTAGCTAAAGAAGCCGATGAAATAAAGGTTTCAGTGGAAGAAGTGTCTATTTCATTTTATGATGATGCAGTTTTTAAAGAATTTTTAATTCCTGTCTTATCTGGTACTTTAAAAAGAATTTCAAAAAAAGGTTATGAAATTTCAGGAGTTGATAAAAGTTTAATGCGCGCTTGTGCCCAATATTATTGGGAATTGAAGGATGCTAAATCCCTTCGTGAAAAATTAGAATCGGGCGAATTAGATGGGGAGAGATTATTTGCATTGGCCTGGGATAGCAATACCAACTTATCCATTATTTTAAGTGATCCTTTATTATTAGGTCAGCTGTGTGCATTAGATGAGCATTTGGCTTTATTACAAAAACTAAAAGATCATACCTATAATAAAAGCTTGAAAAGAAAGCTTAGTAATTTGCAAAAAGTATTAAGCAAGTTGAAACCCAAATTTGAGTATGAGCTAGATAGCAGCGACAAAGAAACTCGAATTTTCATGTTGGCTGGCATGTTTGGATTAAATAAAGATGAAGAAACGATCAGCTTTGCTTCCTCAGTGATCTCTAAAAAATTAATACCGGCTGTGAATTTTAATCTTGGTAAATGGTTAGGAGAGGAGTTCGGACACCTACATGTGCTCGAAGAAGGAGTTGAGAATAATGAACCCGAGGTCGAGGAAAGGGAGCTAGATCCCTTAGTTGAATATACTAAAGAAATTAGCGCTTGTAATAACAGTGCTGTTTTGGCAGCAAAATGTCATTCTGCCTGGGAAAAGGATTCAGATGATTCCGAAAGAGTCTTGCTTGATGCTTATGTGCGATTGTTGAAAGTAAAACCAGAAACCTACATCGATTCTTTCTTAATGTTAAATCCACAAGTTCAAGCAGAGATGCTCAAAGATGCTCGAACCGTATATGCGCTGTTAAAGAAATCGGAGACTGCTGAAAAACTGCTTCAAGATGAGAATCTATTCAAGCTTATGCTTGAAACCCTAAAAAACGAATTCGATAGGGATGAAAATCTTAGTCTCGCCTGTTTAAAAATTCTTGTCGATTACATGAAAAAACCGATGCGAGGTCGTCTGTTGCGAGATAAGAAATGGCAAGCGATCTTGTTTTCTCTGCTTTTAAATGATGTTTCGGAATTGCCTCTGATTATCAAGGTATGTGATAAAATAGAAAGGGGATTTTGGTTGCTTTGCTTGGATGCTCAGCCCAAACAATTGTTATATTTAATGCTCTCTCTGCATAGTTTAGTATCTAAATTAAAAAAACAAGAAGTAGAGCTTCGAGTAAAAATTAGTCTATTAACCCAAGAAGCTAAAAGTTATTGGTCTGAATTTAACACTGAAAATAATGCAGCGAAATTAATTGCACAGTCTGCTAAGCTTAATGACCACGTGAATATCAACGATGCTGAGGCTGAGACTAATGCGCACCTTGAAAATGCAAAAAAATTGCAAGCTCAACACAAAGAGGCCATCAAACAATTAGACCAATTAAAATCAGACTTAGAGTTAGTCAAACAACAATTTCTTACGATCGATGAGCTTAAAAAAATAATTGAGGAAAAATTAAAACTCACAGAACCAAATCCAAGCCCTATAGAATTAATAGCATCGTTGTATGGTTATGAAGACATGGAAACATCCTGTACATCGGATGAATTTATTATTAAAGCCTTTTCTGATAGTAGCCTCATGAGTAATGTGCTGATTTCTGGCGATTTTTGGGATATTTCACCTGCTGTTGTAGGGAATGCAAACCTTGAAATCTTGGCTGCATTAGTTTTGGTTGCTTCAAACCTTAATAATCCCTATTTACCACCTTCCTTTATACGGCGCTTGCAAACAACAGAAGAAAATATTGATGATGTATTGGAGTTGTTTGATGCTTGTTTTGTTAAACCTACGTGGATATTACCGCTTTTTAATGGTTGGGAAAATCCACCGAAAAAAGCATTGCATCTTTTTCAAAAAGCGAACGAATATTTGACAGATAATTTTCGTGTGAATCGTGATTTTTTAAGCTACTTATGCAAAGTCAGTTCTCATCACTTGGGTGTGTATTTACCGCATATTAAAAAGACTACAGTTAAAGATTGGGTTGCACTGCTTAATCAATATGAAAATATTGATGAATTAGTTGATTTGTATGTCAATCTTTCACAATCCCCAGAGGCAGAACCTTTTTGTGCAGCATTTTTGACGCAGCCATTTTTGGATAAGGTCTTACTCTTTGCTAGTGCAAAAAGAATAAATCAATTAATTGATGCTAAGCTAGATTGTATGACGAGAGCCAGGGAATTATCGGTTCATGATCCTATTTTTAGATCTAAAATTTCACAACACGCTGGGCTCAAAGAAAAGATCATTGAAAATCCCGATCAACAACAATTTGTGGCATTGTGCGGGGCTGAGATCGATATGTTGTCTTCTGCTTTTCTGGGTGAGTGGTTCATTAAAACCTTCGCCGAAGAAGTCAATGTATTTCACACCGCCTTTCTAAAACCTCCCATTGTGCGGCGAATGCTTGAAGCATCTTATAATCATACTGAGCTTAGAGTGCTAGTGGTGTTGATACGAGCACTACAACATAATTCTTCATTAAAAGATGTTGGTGAAATAACTCAGATTGTAGAAAATTATTTGAAAGCTAAGACGATAGGAGTTGCTTTATTAGAGGCTGATGCTGAAGTATTACTAGAAATATTTCAATTGAATGTAAAATCCGGTTTGGCACGTATTTTGCGAAGCCTATTAGTGCAATCTGAGGAGCTTTTACTGAAGTTGTTTATTGAACTGGATGAGTCATCTTTAGTTGCTTTGGTGAGAGGTGATACTGAGCGTTTCTTCGTAAACTGGTTAGTTGCAAAAAATCATCCTCAATTATTGTCAAGACGTTTATATACTTGTGAGCGAGGTTCGAGCAAAACCAATAACAGCTTAATCGGATGTATTTTAGCTAATATTAGTTTGGCTCAGCTAGTCATGTTAAGCGCTGATTCAAATTTGTGTGAGAGTGTGGCGCTTCAACTTTCACATACGGTTGGAAGAGCCGGCACTTATCCCTTGTTATTGGGTGTTTTAAAATCCAAAGTCGATAAGAAAAAATCTAGCATTGTAGAATTTCTCAAATTGTTTAAACCATTGAATCATGCATTTAGAGTGGTGGTCTCAAAACAAAACAATGATTTAACGAATTCAGCATGGTCTGAATTTCTAAAATTAACGCTGGTGTTTATATTACAGGCAAAATTATCGTATAAAGATACAAATGCTTTACACAGCGAAATTAGTGCTACTTATCATTGGAAAAAAGTCGCTAAGCGGGTCGCTTTAGTTTCGGAAGATGAGATTTATTTTCCCTCGCCGCAGCTTTATTTTCTTTTAATGATTCTTTGTAAGCCTGCTGAAGTACTTGATCAATTTATGGATCCACAATTAGGATTGAAAATTTGTGCTGAGTTTATGAGCTTTTCTCCTGACGATGGGGGGCTAATAGTTCTTTCATCCGAACAATCGATCAGAACCCTACCCATTTATCGGCAATTTTACGAAGCTGCACAGGTGATTTCTTCCGCAAGTGCCCAACAGAGAAAGTCAAAACAGTGGTTTATCACTTCTGTGGAATCAATTTTTGAGGGGATGGAATTGAAGCCGGAGAAAATTGATCATGTTGCGAGGTTAAGGGGTAGTATTTCTGAGAATTCTGAAGATGATAGTAATGATACGGGTGGAGAAGTGGTGTACCTGTAATTTGCTCCCCCCTTCGGGGGGAGGATATTATATTTTTCCGGTTTTTAGGGGTACGAAGACAACAGCGTCTAAAATCCGCAGATCAAAACTTTTTTCACGTTTAGTAATTAGCTGTAATTCCTGATGTCCTGCTTCGCCAATCGGAATAATCATTCTTCCACCCACTTTCAGCTGCTCAAGTAATTTCATGGGTATGGAATTGGTTGCAGCAGTGACAATGATCGCATCATAAGGTGCATGTTCAGGCCAACCCTCGTTGCCATCACCATACAAGGTATGAATATTGTGATAATGCAGTTCATCAAAAATTTTTCGAGCATGATCTAATAATGCTTCTATTCGTTCAATAGAATAAACCTCATCGACTAACTGTGATAATACAGCCGCTTGGTATCCTGATCCCGTGCCCACTTCCAATATTTTTTTGAAATCTTTTCCCTTCAGTAGGGTTTCGGTCATTTTTGCAACAACGTAGGGTTGTGAGATAGTTTGATCAAGCCCTATGGGTAGAGCAGAATTATTATAAGCTAAATACCGAAGTTCTGGTGGTACAAATAAGTGTCGAGGAACCGTGTTTATAGCCTTTAAAATAGCCGTATTCTTAATGCCTTCTTGTGACAGTTCATCGACCAGTCGTTGACGTTCTTTTTCAGGATTCATCATCACTCTGTCTCAATCAATTGAATCTGCTTAATTTGCCCTTGTAGTGTGAAAATGGATTTTTCAATATCAACTTGTCGTATTTTCTCCTGCTCCACCACTTCTTTGGGTGCTTTATCAACGAAATTGCTATTGTTTAATTTTTGAGTGACGGTCAATAAATCTTTATTCAACTTTATTAACTCCTTGTCTAACCTTTTTAATTCAGCATCTTTGTCAATAATTTGAGCGATGGGTATGAGAATTTCCAAATCATTGACTAAGGCTGTGGCAGAAGGAGGTGCCTTTGCACTGAGCCAAGTAATGTCACTCACTTTAGCCAATGTTTGAATGGCTAATTGATGATGTTTTGAATAATCTTTGTCGTGCTGATTTCCATTATTTAAAATCAATGGAATTTTCTTAGCAGGTGAAATATTCATTTCTCCACGAATATTGCGAATGGCAAAAACCACTTGTTTAATCCAATTTATTTCTGAGATGATATCTTTATCGTCAAATGCTTGACGATATTCTGGGTATTTCTCAAGCATAATTGTTTTAGCACTAATCCCTAAGGAAGGTGCAATTTTCTGCCAAATTTCTTCACTGATAAATGGCATGATTGGATGAATCAATCTTAAAGTTGATTCTAAAATATGAATCAGTGTGTGACGCGTTGCATATTTTTGCTCATTTGTAGATTTTTCTGACAATAAAACAATTTTCGAAAACTCCAAATACCAATCACAATATTCATTCCAGATAAACTCATAACAATGTTGAGCGATATTATCGAATCGATAGTCAGCAAAAGCATCTAGTACTTTTTTCGTGGTATTTTGAAATTCTGTTAATATCCACTTATCATAGATGCTTAAATCCTTGTGCTCTGGAGTTCTTGTATAGCTTTGATTGGCAGTGTTCATCATCACATAACGAGCAGCATTCCAAATTTTATTGCAGAAATTTTTATAGCCTTCAATTCGTCCCATATCAAAAATAATGTCACGTCCAGGTGTGGCTAATGCACAAAAAGTAAATCGTAATGCATCGGTTCCATGAGGAGCTATGCCATTAGGAAATTCTTGACGAGTCACTTTCTCCACTTTTTCTGCCAATTTGGGAAGCATCAAAGATTCTACGCGTTGTTTGACGAGTGATTCTAAATCAATTCCATCGACTAAATCTAAGGGATTTAAAGTATTTCCTTTGGATTTAGACATTTTCTGACCTTCACTGTCACGAATTAATCCGTGGATATACACTTTTTTGAAGGGAACTTTGCCTAAAAATTTAATACCCATCATGACCATCCGAGCCACCCAAAAGAAAATAATATCAAATCCAGTCACCAGGACTGAAGTGGGATAAAATTCTGCTAATTCCACGCTTTTTTGTGGCCAATCCAAAGTCGCAAATGGCCATAAGGATGCAGAAAACCAAGTGTCGAGTACATCTTCATCCTGCTTTAACGTGATATCATCCGATAAATGGTATTTTTTTCTTGCTTCCTCTTCAGTTTCAGCAACATAGACTTTTCCATCGCTGTCATACCAGGCAGGAATTCGGTGCCCCCACCATAATTGTCGGCTAATGCACCAGTCTTGTATTTCATCTAACCAACGCAAATAAACTTTGGTCCACTTATCAGGAACAAATTCTAATTCACCGTTTTTAACAGCATTAATTGCGGGTTCTGCCAGTGGTTTTGTTTTGACGAACCATTGATCCGTTAAATAAGGTTCTATAATAGCATCGGATCTATCACCACGAGGTATCGTGACCTTATATTTTTCTATTTTTTCTAGTAATCCAGCCTCTTCTAAATCCTTAACGATTAATTTTCGGGCCTCAAAGCGATCCATGCCTTGATATTTTTTCGGAGCTTTTTCATTCAGTTTTGCATCGATGGTAAAAATATTGATCATCTCTAAACTGTGACGTTTTCCGATGGCATAGTCTGTAAAATCATGGGCAGGAGTAATTTTCACACAGCCAGTACCAAATTCTTGAACAACATCATTATCAGCAATAATTTTAATTTTTCGATCGGTCAGTGGAAGTTGAATTTCTTTGCCAATGTATTTTTTATAGCGTTCATCATCAGGATGAACGGCAACACCAGTATCACCTAATAAGGTTTCTGGACGCGTGGTTGCCACACAAATATCTCCGCTTCCATCAGCGAGTGGATATTTAATATGCCACAAAAATCCATCTTCTTCTTTGGAGACCACTTCCAGATCTGCTAGGGCAGTGTGTAATACCGGATCCCAGTTGACTAAGAATTTACCCCGATAAATTAATCCATCATCATATAATCGAATAAAGACTTCTTGAACGGCTTTAGCAATGCCTTCATCCATGGTGAATCGTTCGCGTGACCAATCCAATGAGGCGCCCATTCGACGTAATTGCTGAGAGATAATTCCACCCGAGGTGTGTTTCCACTCCCACACTTTTTTAACAAAATTTTCACGACCTACTTCGTGACGATCAGAACCTTTTTTAATCAGTTGTTGTTCCACCACCATTTGAGTTGCAATTCCAGCATGGTCAGTGCCTCCTTGCCATAAGGTATTTTTACCTTGCATGCGCGCGTGGCGAATCAGAGCATCCATTAAGGTGATTTGAAATCCATGCCCCATGTGCAAGGTACCTGTCACATTCGGTGGTGGTAGCATGATGCAATAAGGTTCACCTTTTCCAGAATGTGTAAAGTAATTCGATTGCTCCCAAATTCCATACCATTTTTTTTCAATATCTTGGGGATGATATGTTTTTTCAAGTTGCGATTCGCTCATGATGCATCACCTATTTTATGCGTATTAATCTCAAATTGTTGTTGCTGGTAGGCTCGGTATCGAGCTCGACCTGCCAAAGTCACTGGGCCTTCTTTGGGTAAAATTTCAACGATTCTCTTAATGTTGGGGTTTAATAGTGGCATTTGCTCACTCAAATTTACCCATACATTGCTTTCTAAGGGCGATTGATGACCACCGTAGCCAATCATCACTTTGTCAACAAGATCAGAGCCCACGATGGCATGAGGCACAAAGCTTGTGTCTCTAAAAGACCAGAGTAACTTATCCATCCTATTCGCTGAGACTTGGTCATTCATGTGGACGTAAATCCGCTCACCCAAATGAAAAACCTTTTCGATAAGCCTGCACGCAAAGTGGAATCGTTCTTCATCGGATATCGTTGATAATATGTAAAAATCTACTCGTGTACCCATTAGATAAATGATATGCGATGTGTGGGTGAATCACAAGACTGCTTCTTCCCCCGGGCTGACCTCACGAGCGGCTTCATATAGCTCTATCAGCAAATCTTCAGTGGAAGAATTGGAATATCGTTTATACCCTTTGATTTTCTTTTCATTGGCTATTGGATTCACATGTTTCTTGTTAAAAATATTGCTGAACCAATACAATCCGCTTCCTGTGTTTTTAAGTAAAGGGTTTTCATTTCTATCATCAAATTGATCGAGTGAATCACTGAGATGTTCGATGAATGCTGTATCAGAATCGGCGCGCATCAACCTTTGAATAAAATCTTCGATTTCATTTTTCTTCGTTTTTGAATACTTTGCATAATCGGATAATTTTGTGATTATTTTTAAGATCCCAGAGATATCTTTAGATTTTGAAAAAATATATTGCAATCTGTTTTCATAATCATCAGAGCCAATGCTTTCATCACAATTTGAGTGTTTAGGGGCATGATCTTCCTTGCTCTTATTATGACTGGAGCTAAGTGAAGACTCTTCAGAGGCTTCCTGTTCCTCAGGTTTTGGAGATTTAGGAGCTTCAGGTGCAACAAGAGTTACATTTTTTTTCTGTTCAGATTCCTGAGGTTGATTTTTATCTTTATCATTATCTGATTTTTCAAGTTTATCCAGCTTAGGAGATTGAGCAGCAAAATTTTGAGGTTTTTGTTTGCGCAATATTGGAGTAGGTGATAAATCTGGGGATTCGTGATGCACTATACTTTGCCCTAAATCTTGAAATTGTGTTTCAATGCGACCTATCTGTGAATCATGCAGCAAGGCTTTTTTGTAATGCATTTCTGTTAGAGATTTAGAGAGCGCTAGTCTGGTCTTTTTTTCTGCTCTGCTTTCATATTTAAATTCTGCATGAAATACTGCAGTTCCCATCACTTTTAAAGTGTGGGGTTCAAGTAATTCTTCAATCAGGGGTAAGATGCCATTGACCGCAGCAACAAATTTCGTGGACGATTCGAAATCAACGGATAACTGTTGAATAAAATGAATAGTAGCATCATGAATAGTTTCAGGAAAATGTAATTGTTTGGCAGGATCTGATGGTAGATCATCGGTTGATGTAGTATTGAATACAGAAAAATTTGCCAATAAATCGATTTGTTTTTTAGGGGATGTTTCCAGTTTTTGTTGTTGTTGTCGGGTTTTAATAGAAGTGAGCAGTTTTCTTAAATGAGGCGGTGTTCTGCCTGGAGTATGAGAAAATAATTCTGACTCAACCCTGGGGCTGCTTTTTTTGAGAGAAACTTCAGTCTCATCGATTGAACCAACGATTTCTACTTCATGCGGTGGCCAGAAAGGATCGTTCTCAAGATTTCGAATAATTGCCTGACACTCTTCTTCTTCCATGAATTGTCCATCCAGACGCAACACAAATAAATCTAGTTTTAATTCGATGAGAGCGTCTCTGAGTGAATCGAGAATCTTAGCAGAGGGTTCTAATATAAAAAGTGAGACTTTTTTAAGTCCTTGACACTTTTTTAAGAGTGAAATTGCTTCGTGAAGATTAGTGTCATCGAATACACCTAAATGTAAAGTGTTAAGCGCTGGCATCGCTGAGATCGCATCACCGAGGATTTCCAATCCTTCTGTACTAGGGCAATCTTGCCATTCGATAGAGAAAGTCTCCAGAGATTTATTGGTGATTCCTTTTATAGCTTCACAAAAATCCTGCAGACACTCATCAGAGAAAGCTTCTTCATTGATTGAAAAAGAGGATAATTTTTTTAGTCCATTAAAAAGTTTTCCAAGCTCTTTCCACATGGAAGGTTCCCATGTGGAAGCATCATTATTTTCGAGTTTTAAATCGGTTAAATATTGGCATGCACTCATGGCGAAGTAAAAGAAGCGAGTGTTACTATTATTTTCTTTTTGTTGTTTTAATAGACCAGCTAAGCAGATATAATTGAGCTCCTGCAGCTTATTAAAAACTTTTGCGAGTTGTTCATAGTCATCATTTTCAATATTCGCTTGTAAATACGTGTCAGATAATATGAGCCTTTGTAAATTGCTGCATTCTGATAGCGCCATGGCCAATTGGGTAATGATATTATCGATGTAAATTATCTCAGTATCTTGTACAGCCCAAGGTATGTTTTCTCGGTTAAATCCGATATTATCAAGAATTGCTGTCTGAATTTGTGATGCTTTTGATTTTAGTTGTCTAATGAATTCAAAAAAAGTTGTTGATTCATTTCCGTAGTATTCAAATAGTCTACTATCTTCCATTTTTATTCTCTCCCCTGAGATGTAATGGCGGATTGTATCAGCATAAATATGGGCGTGTCACCAGCTTCTCTTGATATATTTTTCCATCAAACATATAGTAAGCCCATGATACTTCACCGATACCTCAATAAAGAAACCCTCACGACCATGTTTGCCGTCACTGGCATTCTTATCTTTATTCTTATGTGTAATCAATTTGCTCGTTACCTTAATGATGCAGCAAATGGGCGAATGTCAGCCTATGCGGTCATGCAGATGATGTCCCTACAAATTCCTTTATTAGCAGGGTTTATGATCCCACTTGGACTATATATTGGTATTTTGCTGAGCTATGGGCGTTTGTATGCCGACAGTGAGATGACGATTTTATTGGGCAGTGGCATTAGTCGATGGCAATTATTAGGAATTACCTTTATGGGTGCCGCCTTTGCAACCCTACTCAGCGCCGTGTTAATGATTTGGGTTGAGCCTCAAATGGCATGGTACCGGGACCATATTATTTCACAGGGGCTGAATGCTTCTCCCTTGGAGCGTGTTTCCCCGGGACGATTTCAAGTTATTGATAAAAAGCTCATTTTTTATGTGGATAGCTTAAGTCGTGATAAGACTAAGTTAGAGCAGGTCTTTGTGGCCGAAATTCCAAAAGATCGAAGTGCAGAAAAAAAGCAGATATACAATGTAATTACCGCAAAATCTGCTCATCAAGTGGTCCATCCAAGGAGTAAAGAAGCCTTCGTTGAATTCAATGAGGGACATCGTTACATCGGTGAGCCGGGGGCTAATGATTATCAGATCATTGACTATAAAAAATATGGAGTGCGAATTCCTCAGTTAACGGGGAAGATGAAAACCTTAGAAGAATTTATGCCCACGCGTGATTTATGGCGTGAGCAAGCGAGGAATAAATTAGCAGCAGCGGAGTTGCAGTGGCGTTTATCCATGCCAATCTCCGTAATGATTTTAGCCTTAATTGCAGTACCCTTGAGTCGTGTTCGGCCCAGGCAAGGTCGCTATGCAAAATTGGTGCCTGCCATTTTAATTTATATGGTGTATATGGATTTGATGTTTGTTAGTCAGTCCTGGGTTCAAAAAGGGATTGTCAGTTCTACCATTGGTATGTGGTGGGTGCATGGATTGATGCTTTGCGTGGGTATCGCGCTTCAGTACGAAAGAAATTAGGAGAGTCGCTTGATCATTTCTCGTTACATCGGAAAACAAGTCTTGGGAGCAATCCTCCTCGTTTTACTCTTATTAGTTGGCATCCAAAGTTTTATCCAATTGGCCGCTCAACTTCAGGACGTCGGTAAGGGTGATTATGGGTGGAGTCAGGCGTTTATGTTTGTACCCTTGATGCTAACCTCTGACCTTTATCTGCTCTTTCCGATGGCCGCCTTAATTGGAAGTCTCATCGGCTTAGGTCGTTTAGCACAGCACAGTGAACTGACTGTGATGCGCGCTTCAGGTGTCTCCAAGGCTCAGATAGTGCGTTCTATTATTCTTAGTGCATCACTCTTATTAATCTTGACGACACTCATTGGTGAGTTACTAGGTCCCTATGCCCGAGATATGGCCCTCACCATGAAAAATGAAGCCCTCAGTGGAGGGCAAACCTTATCCACACAAGATGGAACTTGGGTTCGCGATCATCAAGATTTTTTGCATATTCGAAATGTATTATCGGCGGATCGCATCTCTGGAATCACGCGTTATAGTTTTAACGATGAACATCGTTTGGTTATTTCAAGTTATGCCAAAGAAGGAAAATATAAAGATGGACATTGGACCTTTTATCAGGTGGATGAAAGTCAATTATTTCCAAATCATGTACAAAAACAGCATTATACAGAACAGCAATGGTCATTTACTGTTGATCCAGCGCATTTAGGCTTACAAGAAGTGGATCCTAATCAAATGAATTTGATTCAACTCAAAGATTATATCCACTTTAGAAAACACGGTGGTTTGGGCTTAGGAATTTTTGAATTTGTATTTTGGAAAAGAATTTTTCAGCCACTGGGTGCGCTGGTGATGATTTTAATCGCAGTGCCTTTTATTTTTGGTCCTTTACGATCAACTCCGATGGGTTTGCGAATAGTATCCGGTGTCATTGCTGGTTTTGTGTTTTATATTTTAAACCAATTTTTGGGTCCCTTTAGTTTGGTCTTTCAATTTCCACCCCTATTTGCAGCGGCATCACCCATCGTATTATTTGCCTTCGTTGGCGGATATTTGTTACTATTCAAAAATTGACCAGAGGAAAATCGATGTCGAACGCAAACGAACAAGGGCAATTTAAGTCTTTTTATCCGTGGCTTGTATGGGGTCTAGGGGCTGCATTCTTTTTTGCTGAATATCTTGGGCGAGTTGCACCCAGTGTGGTAGCAACTGACCTTATGCAAACCTTTCATGTGAGTGCACTCAGTATTGGAACGCTATCCGGGATGTTTTTATTTCCTTATATAGCCATGCAAATGCCCGTTGGCATGTTAGTGGATCGCTATGGTCCTCATAAGATTTTAACGGGGGCTGCAGGACTCTATGCCTTGGGATGTTTTTTATTTGCTTCCGCACAGGGGCTATTGGTAGCTGATTTAGGCCGTTTTTTAATGGGTTTTGGTGCATCTTTTGCCTTTGTAGGCGCACTCAAATTGGCGACCTTGTGGTTTAGTCCTACCCGTATTGGTTTGTTAGCAGGATTTACGCAAGCACTTGGAATGTTTGGTGCTGCCATTGGTGAGGGACCTTTGGCAGAAATGTACCAAGCGCTGGGTTGGCGCTCAACCAGTGTGATGATCGGTATGATTTTATTAGTCATTGCGGTGTTAATTGCCTTTATCGTCAAAGATCATCCAGATCGGATTAAGACTCCACAATTCAGTCAAACACATTCCTCAAAACATATGGCCTTATTGGCATCATTACTGGTTGTCATTAAAAATCCTCAAAGTTGGTTGAATGGACTATATGTGGGTTTGATTTATGCCCCAACAGCAGCTTTTGCTGAAATGTGGGGGGTGACTTATGTCACACAAGTGAATGCCATTGATAAAATGGTGGCTGCAGATGCGATCAGCTGTATATTTTTAGGATGGGCGGTGGGTGGTCCAATTGCAGGTATGTTGTCGGATAAAATAAGACGTCGCAAACCAGTGATGTATGGTTCTGCCTTATTAAGTTTGATTTTTCTGAGTGCCGCGTTGTATATACCTTCGCTAAGTACACCCGTATTATTTGCACTGATGTTTTTGTACGGTGTTTCAAATACCGGCGTGGGTGTCTCTTATGCCTTGTCAGGAGAAATTAATCCACGGCATGTGGCAGGTACCTCCATTGCCTTTGCGAATATGGCTTCCATTATTATCGGTGCAGCATTTCAACCCTTAATTGGTTGGTTTTTAGACCTTCAGTGGAGTGGTGAAATGTTTAACAACACACCTGTATATACTGCTGAAATTTTCAAAAAATCAATGCTTCTTTTACCCGCTTGTTTAGCCCTAGGTGTCATAGTTACCTTTTTTGTTAAAGAGACCTATTGTCAAATCGCAGAGAAATAAAGTGAATAATCCTAAAAAAGCCGTCGCATTAATTTCGGGCGGATTAGATTCAATGCTAGCCGCAAAATTAATTATTGATCAAGGCATCCATG
Organism: uncultured Gammaproteobacteria bacterium; assembly: GCA_964651735.1. GTDB lineage: Bacteria > Pseudomonadota > Gammaproteobacteria > CAZYYU01 > CAZYYU01 > CAZYYU01. Next base: position 55,495 of record CAZYYU010000004.1, read on the forward strand.
TTGAGGGCTTAAATTTCTATACTGGATTTTGCGTTGAAGGCCATACGCATGCGATTCGACAACATGATAAATCCAAAAAAAAACGAAACAATGCACTGTGGAGTGCTGAGCAATTAGGTATTAAATTACACATTATTGATGTGGTTGAAGAATATAAAAATACCGTGATTAATCCTAAATATGGTTATGGTGCGAATTTAAATCCTTGTTTGGATTGTAAAATTTTTATGGTTTCTCGAGCCAAAGAATGGATGGAAGAAAATGGTTTTGATTTTATTATCACCGGAGAAGTGGTTGGTCAGCGACCAAAATCTCAATTATTAAAATACATGCCTGTGGTTGCCAAAGATTCGGGTGCGAATGATATTTTGCTACGCCCATTGTGCGCAAAATCTTTTCCGCCTACCTTGCCTGAGCGTGAAGGCTGGGTGGATCGTGAAAAATTATGTGCATTAAAAGGTCGTGATCGAAATCCTCAATTTGAAATGGCTGAGAAAATGGGGATTAAAGATTATGCACAACCCGCAGGGGGATGTTGTTTTCTTACCGATAAATCCTATTCCTCAAAACTACAAGATATGTGGAAACACCGTGGTGAAAAAAAATATGAATTGGATGATATATTACTGTTAAAAGTGGGGCGACATATTCGTCCTAAGCAAAATTTTAAAATGATTATTGGTCGAGAAGAGGGAGAGAATAATTATTTAGAAGGATATAAAAAACAATTTACCCATCTTACACCGCTAAGTCACGAAGGTTCCTTGACCTTAATCGAAGGAAATTTTGAAGAAGGCGATGAGGAATTAGCGGCAAAAATTGCAGCACGATTTACTCAGGGTCGAGATGCAGAAAAAGTGTGTTTTCAAGTGAATTATCTTAATGGAACTATTAAAGTGATCAATGTAAAACCACGCTTAGCCAGCGAAATAAAGCAAGAGTGGTATGTATGATCACGGTTGAACTGGATGTAAAGCGATTGTTGTGTCCCTTACCTGTTATTCGTGCGCAAAATAAAATCAAAGATTTAAAAGTGGGTGATGTGTTGCGAGTCACAGGAACGGATCCGGGAATGTTGGCCGATATCCCAGCCTGGTGTCGAATACATGGACATAGTGTGGTCGGCGTTCAACAAAATGGTTGGGAAATTATCATAGAACTTAAGAAGGAAGTAGAATGAAAATTAATTCATACACGGGTGGAATTTTATTAATTTCAGGAACCTGTATTGGTGCGGGAATGTTAGCCTTACCTGTTGCCTTAGCGGCTTCAGGATTTTTAATTTCATCGTTATGGTTATTTATTTGTTGGATATGCACTTGTTTAACAGGTCTTTATGTATTAGAGGCTAATCTTCGCCTGCAAGAAAATTCAAATTTTATCTCCATGGCAAAATCCACCTTAGGACGATTAGGTGAAGGTGTTGCTTGGTTAACCTATTTATTATTATTGTATTCACTGATGGCAGCTTATTTATCCGCGGGTGGAGATTTAATTTCTAAAGCCATATTTGCTATTACTCATGTTGAATTAAATAATTGGCTTAATGCTTCGCCATGGATAATTGTTTTTGGTCTGGTCATTTATTTCGGTGCACGATTTGTAGACGGTTTAAACAGAATATTAGTGATAGGACTGATAATAAGTTATATCGCTATGGTGATTGGAGCTGTTCCAGAAGTGAATATGGCAAACTTAGATTCAGGAGAATTTGGACATTTATTACCCGCTCTAACCATTTTAGTAACGGCATATGGTTATCATGTGGTCATTCCGAGCATTAGAAGTTATTTGCATGGGGATGTAAAAAAACTTCCTAAGGTCATTATTTTTGGAAGTCTCATACCATTATTCATTTATCTGGCTTGGAATGCCGTTGTTTTTGGAATAGTACCTATAGAGGGAAGTCATGGTTTAAAAGCCATATTAGAAACAGGGCACCCAGCGGCTGATTTGACAAAGGCAATGGCAAGAATTTTACATAATCCTCACTTAGTGACAATCACAAACTTTTTTCTCTTTTTTGCTATCGCAACTTCTTTTCTAGGAATTTCCTTTGCCTTATTTGATTTTTTGCGCGATGGTTTTAAAGTGCATCATCATCCCATGGGGAAGTGGGTTATTGGATTGGTAACATTTATTCCGCCACTTTTATATTCCATTTATTTTCCCAAAGGATTTATTTTGGCTTTGAATTATGCAGGGATTTTTGTGGCTATTCTTCATGGTATTTTACCCGCCTTGATGGTGTGGTTCGGACGAAGAAAATCCCCTATAGGGCCATATCGAGCTCCGGGTGGGGTTATAGGAATACTCATTATTTTATTGCTATCACTGATAGTAATTTTTAACCAAGCGATTTAAATCTCTTTGTCATCCCGGCCTTCGCCGGGATGACAACAGAAGTACCGGAATGACTACTAATCAGCCATAATTACAATAGATCAAAGTTTTTTAGCAACTAAAGCATTCTTCAATCGCGCAAATTTTGGAACTCCATTCTCATAAGGCGGATAATCTTCCCCAAATATGAGTGGCAGTAAATACTCACGACAAGCCTCAGTAATATGCATCCCATTTTCACTGATAAAATTCGCAGGAATTATTTTTTCAACATTCGCTACTTTTTCCAATTCCACTTCACCAATTTTCCACTGATAGGGAGAATTAGAAACACGTTCAATGGTTAACATGATTCCATTTTTTCCTTTTTTTGCAGCAACAATAGCTTCTGCACCTAAGGCATAGGCTTGTTCCACATCCGTTTTAGAAGCAATATGTCTGGCAGCGCGTTGTAAATAATCGGCAACGGCCCAGTGATATTTATATCCCAATTTTTCTTTGATTAATTGCGCAATCATCGGTGCCACACCACCTAATTGTGCATGACCAAAGGCATCTTTAAGTCCAGAATCCGATAGAAATTTTCCATCCGGATTTCTCACACCTTCAGAAACCACTATCACACAATACCCATTATTTTTAACGGATTTATCCACTTCGAGAATAAATTTATCCTGATGAAAAGGAACCTCAGGCAAAAGAATAATATGGGGTGGTTGATCGGGGGAGTTGCTGGCAAGTGCGGAGGCTGCAGCAATCCAGCCTGCATGTCGACCCATCGCTTCTAAAATAAAAACTTTAGTGGAAGAAGCCGCCATTCCCGCCACATCTTTACCAGCCTCTAAAGTTGAGATGGCAATATATTTAGCCACAGAACCAAAACCAGGACTATTGTCAGTAAAGGGCAAGTCATTATCCACTGTTTTAGGAATGCCAATGCAGGTAATAGGGTAATTCATTTTTACACTCATCAGCCAGACTTTATGCGCAGTATCTTGGGAATCGCCACCACCATTATATAAAAAAGTATCGATGTTATGAGCTTCAAAAACCTCAATTAAACGCTGATATTCAGTGCGATTTTCTTCCAGACTCTTGAGTTTGTAGCGACAAGTACCAAAGGCGCTAGCCGTTGTATAACGAAGCGCAGCAATTTCTTCCGCTGATTCAAGACTGGTATCGATCAGTTCTTCGTTCAGCGCCCCCATGATTCCAAATTTACCCACTAAGACTTTAGACTGGGGGCGAAGATCACGCGCTTTTTCAATCACTCCACAGGCTGAGGCATTAATCACCGCGGTAGGACCACCGGATTGAGCGTAAAATATGTTTTTTTCTGACATGGGAATATCCTTAATAAGATTGATCTAATGATTATAATTAATTCAGTGATATTGAGATAGTAGGTTGTTATCCCGGCGAAGGCCGGGATGACAACTTTGTTAAGGACACAACTCCTAAACTCAGAGTATAATGTCCTAATCTCATAACCTCCAGGAGCAATGATGAAATACCGTGACCTTCGAGATTTTATCTCACTATTGGAAACTAAAAATTTACTCACACAAATTGATTTACCAATCGACCCCTATCTTGAAATAACGGAAGTCAGTGATCGAATGTTGCGCAGAGGTGGACCCGCATTATTATTTACCCATCCCAAAAATTCCACCGTTCCTGTTTTATCAAATTTATTCGGTACGGTTGAGCGGGTCACTTTAGGCATGGGATTAAATACTACAGAAGAGTTGCGAGAATTGGGTCAGCAATTGGCTTTATTAAAAGAACCTGATCCACCACAAGGCCTAAAAGATGCGTGGCAAAAATTACCCATCTATAAAAAAGTCTTAGATATGGCGCCCAAAATTATTAAAGGTGCTGATTGTTATGCAAATATTCTCGAGAAAAATCAGGTCGATTTATCGCAACTTCCCATTCAAACCTGTTGGCCTGGTGATGTGGCTCCATTAATTACTTGGGGTGTGGTAATCACCAAAGGTCCACACCAACCGCGGGAGAATTTAGGGATATATCGATTACAAAAAATCGCAGCGAATAAATTGATTATGCGTTGGTTGGCCCATCGAGGTGGTGCATTAGATTTTCAAGCCTGGAAAAAAGAAAATCCTGGAAAAGCGTTTCCCGTGAGTATTGCTATCGGCGCAGACCCTGCAACCTTGCTCGCCGCAGTGACACCAGTACCCGATAGAATTTCTGAATATGCTTATGCAGGATTATTGCGCGGAAATAAAACGGAATTGGTAAAATGCATAGGAAATGATTTACACGTTCCTGCATCATCTGAATATGTTTTAGAAGGCACCATCGATGTAGAAGAAATGGCCGATGAAGGACCCTACGGTGATCACACAGGATATTATAATGAAGTCGAACGTTTTCCTGTCTTCACTATCGATCGTATTGCTCATCGCGATAATCCGATTTATCACACCACCTACACCGGAAGACCACCTGATGAACCTGCTATTTTAGGTTTAGCATTAAATGAATTATTTATTCCTCTTTTACAAAAACAATTTCCTGAAATTATCGATTTTTATTTGCCGCCTGAAGCCTGTTCCTATCGAATGGCTGTTGTCAGTTTGCGAAAAGAATATCCAGGTCATGCAAAGCGTGTGATGATGGGAGTGTGGTCCTATTTGCGTCAATTTATGTACACGAAATTTGTGATTGTCGTTGATGAGGATGTGAATCCTCGAGATTGGAAAGATGTGATGTGGGCCATGAGCACACGAGTGGATCCACGACGAGATACCACGATCATAGAAAATACTCCCATCGATTATTTAGATTTCGCATCACCAACCTCAGGTCTAGGTTCGAAAATGGGAATCGATGCCACCAATAAATGGCCCGGAGAAACCCAGCGAGAATGGGGTAAACCCATCGCAATGGATGAGACAGTAAAAAAACGCATCGATACTATTTGGTCACAGATTTTAGTAATCCTCCCCCCTCAGGGGGGAGGTGCCCCAAAGGGGCGGAGGGGGGAGTAGATTAGAGTTTAACCCTCAACAAGCGTATAACTATAATCCTTCTCCCCAAGACAATATTGTGAGCAATACAAGGTAATAATACTAAAAGGCAAAATAATAAAAATATCCTGAGGAAAATTAAATAATCCCAAACCTCCAAAACTACCTAGATATGAGAGCACAAAGAGAAAACCCATATACGACATAAACCAATAAAGACTACGTGAGCAGGCAAAAAGACTTTTGCGTTGGTAGGTCAGGGTGATGACTAAGGCAATTGCCAATGCTAAACACAATTTCCAAATTGTGGAAAAACCACACCAATAAAGCATTAAATTGCACACAAAAAATCCAATATGTGAATAAATTAAACTATTAGACAATTTAAAAGGACGATGCATGGTAGGCTGTAATTTTCGCATGGCTAATAAGCAAATGGGTCCTGCGCCGTAAGAAAGAATGCTGGCTGAGGAAAGAAAGGCAACCATTTTTTGCCAACCAGGAAAAGGAAGAAAACTCAGAGCACCGACTAAAAAATTAACATACAGTGTGACATAAGGAATTTTGTGTTTATTAAGTTTTAGAAAAAAGGGTGGTAAATGTTTATTTTCAGCCATCCCATAAAGAATTCTGGAAGTGGCAGCCGTGTAAACTAAAGTGGTTCCGAAGGGTGAAAATGCAGCATCAAACATGAGTAACAAGGCGACCACACCAAGTCCTAATAATAAGGTTAATCCCACTAAAGGACCGCTATCACCCGGAAAACTTAAATTGTGCCATCCGTTAGCAAGATATTTTTGCGGTATGGCTGCGATAAAACTCAGTTGTAACATAAAATACAAGATAAAACCGATGAAAACAGCCCCTAAAATAGCGACTGGAATATCACGCTGTGGATTTTTAACTTCCCCCGCTAAAATCAAACCATTTTGAAATCCAGTAAAGGCAAATATCACCCCTCCCACTGAAAGCGCAGAAAAAATTTGCTCCCAACTTTGTTTGGAGCTGATGTTAATATCGATATTGCTAAATGAGGGTGCTGTATAAAGCAAAGCACAAATTGCCGTAGCGGGCAGAATAAATTTTAAAATACTGGCGTATTTATTACACTCTGTTAATAGTTTGATGCCGAAAGTATTTAAGACCACAACAAATAACATGATGCTAATTGCAGCGACATAGCCAATACCAGATAATTGAAAAGCCGTGGTATTTTTAACGGTTAAGATAGGTATAAAGTGACTGGAATATTGTAATATGGCCTGAATTTCGATCGGCGTCATTACCAAGTAGGATAACCAAGTGGTGCAAGCAAATAGAAATCCCACTTCTTTTCCATGAGTAAAACTCGGATAGTTCGCCAATCCCCCTGAAACCGGAAACATAGTACCCAATTCACACAAGGGTAAAGCGATAAAGACCATAAAAATAGCCGCAATAATCCAACTGATGAGCGCATTACTACCCGCAATTTGTGCACTAATAAATGGACTAAATAACCAACCAGACCCAATCATACCTCCAGCAGCGGCAATTAAAACATTGGTGGTCGAAATATCACGTTTAAGCATGCTAACCCCTAAATAAAAAAAGAGCTGAAATAATATCGAAATAAGCACGAAATAAATTGCGTATTGACAGGCAATATTTTGCATAATAGAATGCATTTAAGTGTGAATTTTGAAATATATGAGATTTTTATATGCCAAAAATTAGAGAAAATTACTCAAAAAAGAAGCCCGCCAAGCTTGACCGTATTGATAGACGAATTCTAAATGCCTTACAAACTAACAATTTGATCACAAATCAAGAGCTAGCAGAGCAAGTCGGCCTATCAGCTCCACCGTGCTTACGTCGCGTAAGAAAATTACGCGAAACCGGAGTAATTGCTAAAGATGTGGCAATAGTAGATCCCTTCAAAATCAATAAAATACTCGTATTCACCAACATCACCCTCCTGCAACAACGAGAAGACCTCTTAAGCAATTTCGAACGCAAAATGCTAGAACACCCAGAAATTCTCCAATGTTATTTCATCTCAGGAGAAGTAGACTATATCCTCGAGGTCTGTGTCAGTGACATGAACCACTACCACGAATTCGCCCGAAGAATTTTCGCCAACGAACCAAACATCAAAACCTACCGCAGCAATTTCTGCCTAAGCCAAATAAAGCACCAAACCAAAATCGAACTAGACGACGAAGATTAGGGGGGTCAAACAAGGCCTAAAAAAAAGTTTTCTAATTAAATCAACAACTAATCGATGAGATCTTGCGGTGTCAAACAAGGCTTCTTTTTAGAACTAGAAAAAAAGGCCACTCAATGCAGTGGCCTTTCTTCACAGTAGATTATTTCTTTAGCTCTAATGAAGCTGTTTCCTGAGATTGATTCAAGCGCTTTAAGCAGTCTTGGTCAATGTTTTGTCCGTAACTCACACCTAATAAGCCACGGAGTACCAGTTTGGATTGCACACAATCTGCATACTGTTGTGGATTCCTTAAGCGTTGTTCCTCGGTTCTTTCATCTAAAGATGTTTTAGCTTTCATAATATATACCTCTAATTTGTGGGCATACTTGAGCAGAGTCAATGATGACCTTTCGAGTAATGCCCGATTAAATAAAAAATTCAAAAAAATAAAAAATGTAGAAAATATGTTTACCCAGTATTACTGGGTAAAATAGGGAGGAAAGTAGACATAAGCTATCGCATTAGTCTTTGCGACTAAATTCATTTGCTTAATGTTGTCTACTAATAATTGCATGATAAAACCAAAATAAATTCAAACTTATGAGTTATTAAGCCATAAATACACTAAGATGTCAACAGGTTTTGCTACAAAAAGGTATTTTTAGGGTGTGAAGGACTGATCTTAGTAACAAAAAAAATCGTTGTCACACCGGAGAAGGCTCGTAAACAGTCTTAATATAAAAGGATTTTAACCAGTTTTAATAGGACTGGATCCCGGCCTTCGCCGGGATGTCAACTTTTACTCAAACGTATATTAATGATCATTACTAGAGTGCTTTAAAATCCCCATACTAATTTTTCAAGATCCTCCAAACTTTGCACTTTGTCTTTCCAATTTTCAATTCTAATTTGAATATTTAAATTACTATAACGATGCAGCAATAATAACGCAGTAAATTGATGACTCAAAGAGTTTGTCAATTGTTCTGGCAAATAACCATATGAAATTAAAAATGCTCTCAATAATTTTTCATCCCCTTGAGCTAAAAATACGGCAGGTCCCAATAAATCATATTCCGCCAAACCTAACATACAATCTCCAAAATCAATCAACCCATTGATATGCCAAATTCCCGATTTCTGCTTAACCAAAAAATTCATAGGCGTATATTCTCCGGTTAAAATAACCGGCTTTTTGATTTTAGGTAAAAGATCTTTAATAGATTCTAAATAATGCGGAATTTGCTGTATTAATACATCTGAAAGTTTTGTCTCTTGATGTCGAGCCACACAGTGATTAATTTGTTTGCTTAAAAATTGCTCCCAGTGACAGTCAATCGCCTCTAAACCATCAGTCGCTAAATTATGCACTTCACGAATCAAAGCACCTAATTCGTGAATAATAATTTCTTTATTATGATGATCAAGCGTTTCCCAAAAACCTTCCAGCAGCGTCCCTTCAACTCGACTCATCACAATATAAGGCCACCCAGATATTTCACCAAAAAATTCAATAGCAGGAGTGCTGACTGAGAGCTGCTTATACAAATGCGGCATGATAAGGCTTTCACTCTGAAATTGATTAAGATGCTCAGGAGGAAATAGTTTAATAACTCGCTCCTTACCACAAGAAAATACAACATTAGTCCCTTCAAAAAGTGAAAGCGCATCATCAGGCAAGTGATGACGAGCAATAATCTCTCGCGCTGCACTTTCAAAAATTTCAGGGTTTAATTTAAGATTTTCGAATTCTTCATCTGTGCTAATAGCCGGAAGAATAGTATTTTGTGTTTTCATAAAATTACTACCTATTAACGGTGTCGGGCTTAACTTCTTAGCCTAAAATACCACTTTCTATAGTAAATGTTAATGAGAAAATTAATAAAATTTTCAAAGGCTAACAAGTTAAGCCCGATACTGTTCGTAATGAGCTAACAAGTTAAAAAAAGTTAAGCCTGACACCGTTTGTACTTAATGTAATTCTTGACTTTAGGTACTACGTCTCATAAGATTAAATTCCTAAATTAGAATTATGGAATGATATTATGGCTTCAGAACAACCAGCATATCCAATTTTTTATTCTATGCTTGGTAATTATGCCTCTTTTTTACAATATTTTTCAGCCTTGATTATGATAGGGAACTTTACAGTTATTCAGAAATATTTTAATAACAAGTATGAGATTAAGTATTTATTGATAAATTTACTTTCTATTATTGGATCAGGCTATTCAATTTGGAAGGTCCACAATATTTATCAAGATTCGTTATCTAATATATTGCAGCTATTTGATAGACAGCCAGATCTTACTCAGCATATACGAGTATACTTAAACTGGACTATTAGCATTATAATTATAAGCGCAACCCTACTTTTTTTGTCTTTGTTTATTTCTTTTAGAAAGAGAATAGATAATGTTTAAAATACTAATGGGATCGACAGTTGTTTTTATGCTGTTAATGTCGGCTTCTTGTAATAAGATCATGCCGAGCAATGAGGCAGTAATGAATATCTCTAAGTCCGTACCAATTGAATTTCAGTATAATAATATGAGTAACAAAAGTAAAAGATATAAAATGGAACTGCCATATAAAGTGACTATTCATATTATTAATTCAATTCCAAACGCCACATTATACATTAATGGTGAACCTCTCAATACGTCTGAAGGAAAAACAGATTTACTAGGCAATTTTCAGCATAGGACATATATTACTCCGGGAAAAAATATGATTAAACTTGAAAGTAAGAATCAATCTCTAGAAATTGCAATAGAAACAGATGGGAAAAATGAAATTACGTGTATAGGAAAAACTAAAAAAGAATTTAATTGTAAATGAAATCAATAATATCATTATATTGTATTTTATAATATTCAATTATTTTCATTACATTACAAGGAATCGGTTTATGCCTAAAAAACAAATTCAAATTCAGTCAAATAAAGCAAAAGATGAGATTAAAAAGTATTTTGATGTCTCGATCAATTATTTCGAAGCTTATGTACGATTGTACCCATACGCAGCATTATGGTGGATTTGTTTATCATTAGGTAATCATTATATAGAACGAATTCTTAAAGCTATGATTATTTGGAAGAAAAAAATAATAATACATGAACATGACCTTATTAAACTTTGTGATGAAATTGAATTTTTAGAAATCGATGATGTGCATATGAATATGTTAAAGAAAATAAACCAATATTTTAATTTTCGATATCCCGATTATCATAGGTCTCTTCAGAATGTACTTGATGAAATTGGAGAAGAATTAATTCCAGGTATTCCAAGATTAGCAGATGAAATAGGCACAGAAGATTTAGATGAGATTTGCACACTTGGTAATTACATTATCAAGCAAATGCCAACAGAATTGAGAAAAGTATATGATCATATTTATGCAAGTTACGATCGAGGTATGGATATTCGAAAATTAAACAACAGGTCTAATAAAGAAATTTATAATAAGATTGAATTATGTGAAGCATCAGTTGACGAAATGTCAGTCATACAAAATATGGCAAGATTTTATGCTTATGATTTATCAAAATCTTGTGGGTTTTATGATCTATTTGATTGGGCATTTCCATCAAACGGTCTCTATCAAGGGTTAGATTTAAGCGATTACTGGAAGCCTAACCACTATGCTTTTATCGTAAAAATAGACGGTGAGCTAGCAGGATTTGTACTCATAGATAAAATAGGTACCACATCAGATGTAGAATGGAATATGGGTCAGTTTTTTATAGTTGGAAAATATCAAGCTAAGGGAATTGGTCGTCAAGTAGCTATAAAAATATTTGACAAATTTCCAGGGATATGGGAAGTAGCTCAAATGCCAGATAATATACCAGCTATTAAATTTTGGGAAAATGTAATTTCAATTTATACGAAAAATAATTTTCAAAAGGACAAAAAAGTAATTCAAGAACCTAAGCCTCATGAGAATATTATATTGAAATTTGTTGCAAAGGCAGCGAATTGAGAAAAATATTAATTAGCAGGATCATTTACACTGACTACGCGATAAATTATTTCGGTGAATGTTTAAAATCTATATTTTATACATATTCAGCTAATCCACTTAATAATCTTGCTTCTGTATCTAAATGAATGAACCTTGTCTAACGGTGTCGAGTTTAACATATTAGCCTAAAATATCACTTTCTGTAGAAAAAGTTAATGAGAGAATTAACAAAAATTTCATAAGCTAATAAGTTAAGGCCGACACCATTCATATACAGAATTCTCATCAGTTTCTGTGGTATTTTTTTGTGCTTTCAGAGCTTGCATGAGATCATAGACTAGGTTGTCAATGCAAGATTTAACTAAATGATATCCATCATAGCGAATGTTATTGAAAATAGAATAGATAAGCATTCGCCAATATGCAAACAAGAATAAGATTAAGATTTTAATTTAGCGGTCGCTATTCCTCGCTCGATCATAAAGTTGATGTCATCGTTTGCATTGATATAGTCGATCTGAATATCAGGATGTAAATTGGCAAAGACACGAAAAATCTCATCCACGAACCCTTGACCAACTAATTTAACGCCGCTGAAATCTAAAGTCACACGTTTAAATTTATCAAGATTGCGCAAGATTCTTTTTGCTTGTGATCTTGAGATTAGTTTTTCTTCAGCAAACCTCGATAATTCAACTGTAATTTCCGTTCTATCAAATGCATTATCGTCAATTTCTTGATATTCTCGAAATATATCTAGGAGCTTTGTGTTAGAATCAAGAGAAATAGTCATAACCACTTTCGACCCTGACTGCTGCGATGAGTCGCTTGATATACTCCAATCATTCTGATTATTATCATGATAATAATGAAAATTATTGGCGTAAATTTCAAATATATCAAATATTTTCGAACAAAAAAACAACCCCTCACCGGTATGATTAACTGGATCTGTTGTCATTTTGCCTTTAGTAATTTGCAAGATACTTTCACGCAGATCATCCAGATGAAAATAATCATATATCTTTTTAAATATACCGATACCATTATCACTAATCATTATAGTAAGGCTCGTGCCATCAGACTTTGTCGAAGCTATAATTTTTGTACATTGAGAATGGTCTATTGCATTATTAAATATCTCTGTAAATGCGTAAATGCTAATATCGTAAATATTTTCAGGTAATTTTTTTAATGCAGGGTCAAAATCAGATTGCAAAATGTCGAATTCGGATAACCGCGGGCTATATCGATACGATAGTGTTCTATTAAGTGTATCAGGCAATGTGTAAATAGTATTTCGAGTTGTACCAAATTTAATAATTTTTTTATTCTTAATAAGTGTGTCCAAATGTCGATGTATCGTAGTTCTAGTCACTCCAAATTTTTCGCATGCAATAGCAACAATATCCTGTGGTGAGCGAGGAATATTCATCAGTAAAAAATCTTTAATTTTATCCGCTTGGCTTCTCATTGGCTACTCGATTATAACTAGTTACAATACACATTGTAACTAATTATAAACATCTTTGTGGATATTTGCAACAATTGAGGAATCATAGGGGATTATTTGAATAGGTTTGAGTCGAAGGCGTACAGATTTGATGGTAGAATCTTTTTCAATATCCGAAGGAGAAAAACATGCATATTCATATTCTTGGCATCGGCGGAAAGCTGATGAGTGGTATGGCGATGATTGCCCATGCTTTGGGCCACAAGGTGAGTGGCTGTGATGCCAATCTTGACTCGCCCCTGTGTCGTCAGTTACGTGAACTAGATATTACTTTAAAGGCAGGCTATGAGCCTTCCCATTTGAGTGATGATATCGATGCAGTGATGGTAGGTAATGTGATGTCACGAGGCAATCCTCTCATCGAAGAAATGATGAATAAGCGTATGCGTTATTATTCGGCACCTGAATGGTTAGCTGAATTTGTGTTGCGTGATCGCTGGGTGATTGCGGTTTCTGGGACTCATGGTAAAACAACAACCACAAGCTTGATTTCATTCATTCTAGATCAAGCAGGGCTTGATCCCAGTTTCATGATTGGTGGTAATGCGAATGATTTTGCTGTTTCCGGACGTATAGGTTCTGGCAAACATTTTGTCATCGAAGCGGATGAATATGACAGTGCGTTTTTTGATAAGCGACCTAAATTTCTACATTATTTACCGACTACTTTAATTATTAATAATATTGAATTTGATCACGCAGATATTTACACAGATTTAAATGCCGTGAAAAAACAATTTGAATATTTATTGCGAGCAGTGCCTGGAAACGGACAAATTATTGTGCCAAGCGAAGATGAAAATGTGAATGATGTAATATCAAGAGGGTGCTGGAGTTCGGTAGTCAAAACTGGAAAATATGGAAATTGGCAAGCAAAAATATTGGATAAAGCCGCCTCGCATTTTGAAGTCTTTTTAGAAGGAAAATCTCTGGGAGAAGTCCATTGGAAGTTATTAGGAAAGCATAATATCCAAAATGCTCTAGCTGCACTGGCTGCAGTGTACCATGCGGGTGTATCTCCAGAAGTAGCAATTAAAGCTATGAATAAATTTCAAGGTGTGGAAAGACGCTTAGAATTTAAAGGCGAATTAAACGGGGTTAAAATTTATGATGATTTTGCTCATCATCCTACCGCAATTGCCATGACCTTAGATGGATTTAAGGCTAAAAATAATACGGGGAAAATTACTTTGGTTGTGGACTTCGGTTCTAATTCGATGAAATGTGGTGCACATAAAGATAAAATGCAGGCTGCTTTAGAACAGGCTGATCGAGTTGCATTACTAAAGCCTGCGAATTGTGATTGGGATTTAGACGAATTACTCGGGCAATTATCTTGTCCTGGTAAAGTGTATGAAAATTTAGATGAGCTTAATAAAGAAGTATTTGAATTTGCTCAGGCTGGGGATTTTTTGATTATTATGACGAATCAGAATACGGCTAAGATTCAGAAGGCTTTGGGGTTGTAGTGGCTCTTGCTTCCCCCCCTCCACCCCTTCGGGGCACCTCCCCCCTGGGGGGGAGGAAAAAATTACATTGGCGATTACAGGTGCGTCTGGGATTGTTTATGGCTTGCGATTGTTAGAATGTTTAGTAAAAGCAAAAAAAGAAATTTATGTATTAATTTCCCAGGCAGCGCGGGAAGTTGCTGCGCATGAAAATGATATCAAATTACCAGGGCAAACTCCAAAATTACAAGAATATCTCAGCGATTTATACCAGGCTGAAAAAAATCAAATCAAAGTGTATGCACATCAGGAATGGACATCTCCCATTGCTAGTGGTTCAAATACTTCTGATGCGATGGTTATTTGTCCTTGCAGCAGTGGTTGTTTATCGGCCATTGCCACAGGAGCCAGTAATAATTTAATTGAGCGCGTCGCTGATGTGATGTTAAAGGAACAAAAAAAATTAATATTGGTTCCTCGAGAAACTCCTTTGTCCGCAATTCATCTGGAAAATATGCTAAAACTGGCAAGATTAGGGGTGGTTATATTACCAGCAATGCCAGGTTTTTATCATAAACCGACTTCAGTGGAAGCGATGGTTGATTTTGTAGTGGCTAGGATTTTGAATCATTTGGGTATTAGTCATCGACTTGTTGAGATGTGGGGTATGGATTAGAATATTGATTATTTTTTTATTTTTAATATTACTCCATCCCAAGATGGCAAATTTTTGTGATGAGAGGGAACTGTAGTAATTTTCTGTAGTTGATACCCCGAAAGATCTTTAGAGAATTCTGGTGTGACATCTTTAAAATTGTTGGTATTTTCATATTTCTCATGGGGTGATATATATTCTGAAACCGTTCCAATAAGAATCATTTTTTCATCCGAAGAAAAAATATTGGTTTCCCAAAGCAATAATTTTAAGAGAGGTTTTCCATCCTTTGTTATTTTTAGCATCATCAATGCCGGTGGTTTATTCAAGAACAATTGTGGTAACAAAAACAAATGAATACCATGTTGAGATGCAGATAATCTTCCTACAATACCCTGGAAATTGCCACGTGTTGGATAGCTTTTCCATCCCTTTTGTTCTAAAGCGGATTTAATGCTTGTCACAGAATCTTTCCATTGTACATTAAATGGAAATTTTGGATTACCGATACGATTAATTTGATAATGCGGTATCTCATCAAAATTCGTTGTCCACCATTGATGATCATTAATTTCAATGATGGGATTATCAATTTTGTATTTTTTAAACTCGCTCTTGAAAAGCAAAAGAACAGCAGCGGCCCAAATTGTTAGAATTATTCCTCCACAAATGAGAGAAAATTTTAGCAGTGGAATGGGTTTTATTACATTTCGTCGATAAGAGATGCTGGTGATTGACACACAAATTATCGCCAACAAGATACTGGCAACAATGTCAGACAACCAATGAGCGCCTAAATATAATCGAGAAAATGCCATAATTACCGTGCTCACACAAGCAATCATATAAGGTATTCGTTTTTTATCATTAGGAAGGTGAGCGCTGATAATGACAGCAAGAAATCCAAAGATGCTGAGCGTGATCGCGGTATGGCCACTGGGAAATGAACTTTCTGAAATGAATTGAATAGGTCTGGGTGAGTAGATAAAATGTTTTATGAGTTTGGTGCTACCTACAATCAAAGCGGTATTAAAAAACCAATGAAAACTGGTGCGCCAATTTTTGTTGTACAAGAAATACAGGAGGATAAAGAATGCTATCACTAGCATAATTTTATTTCCTCCGAGGATGGTAATAACAACAAAAATGTTATCAAGCATATGAGTACGAATGCTCGTTAACAAATGAAAAAGAGGTTCGTTCAATAGGGTCAATATGCCATGATTAATGATGTTATAGCAAAGTAATGTTAATAAAGTACTGCTCATTAAAATAATAAAAAGTAAAGCAAGCTGACGGTGGCGATCAGGTTGTTGATGATCCGAAAATACGGTAGTAAACCAATGTAACTTGGGCGTTTCCCGAATTTTTGTCCATAATTTCATGCTAAAGTTGTCAAAGATCAGCCACATTTTTTGAAGAAAAACTTTGATCAAAACACTGAGTAACCAAATGACGATTATTCCCACTAAACCATAGAAAATAAATTTCGTCGCCATTCCAGGAGGCATTTCTAGCGATAAGGCGCCTAATAATATTCCAGGCAACATGTAGGCAATAGACCACAATAATGCAGCAGGAATTACGGCAAAGGTAAATCGCAGTGTAGACATTTGAAGAATGCCTGCAATTAATGGGACAAAACTACGCACAGGTCCAAAAAATCGTCCTATAATGACACTCTTTCCGCCATGCTTATGAAAAAATGCTACCCCATTATCGAACCATTTATGGTAGCGCTTAAACAATTTGAATTGACGAATTTCATTTGCATAATGTTTTCCAAATAAATACCCAATCCAATCTCCAGCAAGTGCACCCAGTGTTGCCATCAATATCGTTAAATGTGCAGGAAAAATTGCTGAACCAACCAGAGCACCCACGGCTGTCATCGTCACTGAACCTGGAATAATCGTTCCAACAATTGCTAGTGATTCTGCAAAAGCAATAAAAAATGTAAAAAATTGTCCCCAATAGGGATGTGCTTGAATAAAATCAATGATCTGATGCGCGTAATTTTCTAACATACGGTTTCGCCCGATGCTTGTTTGTCGGCATGATAGGATGATCGAACCAATGGACCACTCGCCACATGTGTAAATCCTAGATTCACCGCAATTTCACGGAGTTCTTCAAATTCAGCCGGAGTCCAATAGCGTTTGACAGGAGAGTGAAATCGACTAGGTGATAAATATTGCCCAACCGTCAACATATCAACATTATGCTTTCGTAAATCATGAAAAACCTGAATAATTTGTTCTTTATTTTCTCCCAAGCCCAACATCAAACCCGATTTCGTCGGTATATGAGGAAATCTTTTTTTATGTTCATTTAAAAGCGTCATAGACCATTGATAATCAGAACCTGGCCTAATTTGCTTATAAAAATCCGCAATGGTTTCAACATTGTGATTAAAAACATCGGCAGGATATTTAGCCAGTTCATCTAATGCTTTTTCCATGCGTCCACGAAAATCAGGAACTAATATTTCAATTTTAATAGAGGGATTATAAAGTCGTGTAAGACGAATACATTCTGCAAAATGCGCGGCACCACCATCACGTAAATCATCTCGATCAACAGAGGTAATGACAATATATGTCAACTTCATTTTAGCGACGGTTTTCGCTAATTTTTCGGGTTCACTGGCATCAAGTGCATCAGGACGACCATGCGCAACATCACAAAACGTGCATCGTCGTGTACATTTATCACCCATGATCATGAAAGTAGCAGTGCCATGACCAAAACATTCAGGTAAATTGGGACAGGAAGCTTCCTCACAAACCGTGACAAGACTATTATCACGAAGTAATTTTTTAATTTCCTCCATTTTACCGGGTGGAGGTAATTTCACACGTATCCAGTCTGGTTTTGGAAGTGGGTCAATCGTTTCTTCGATTTTTATCGGAATTCGAGCGAGCTTATCTGCAGCTCGTTGCTTTTTACCGGGATCATTTATGTTAGGGTTCATTAACATCAGGTCTCTGATAATCAAACAGGGCATCATTATACCCGAAAATACCTTGTATGTGAGGGGTAAAACGTTTTTCTACTTCAGGAACCGAGAGAGGTAGTCCCGACAGTGTAGAGAGATCGCTCACCGCTAGATTTTTAAAACCACAGGGATTGATACGCTGGAAAGGGGAGAGGTCCAGGTTAATATTAAAAGCGATACCATGATAAGAATAGCCTCGTTTAACCCGCAATCCAATAGAACATATTTTAGCCTCATCAACATAAACGCCCGGTGCATCTCTACGCCCATGGCCACTAATTCCATATTCTGAAAGGGTCTGAATTACGGCTGTTTCTAAACGTTCAACCAAGGTGCGAATACCAATTCCTAATCGTCGAAGGTCAAAAAGCGTATAAGCAACGAGTTGACCGGGACCATGATAAGTCACTTGCCCACCCCGGTCTGTTTGAACAACGGGAATATGTCCTGGGTTTAAAATGTGTTCAGCTTTGCCAGCTTGTCCTTGAGTAAAAACCGATGGATGTTCTACTAACCATAATTCATCAGGAGTTTGTTCACTTCGATTTTCTGTGAAGGCTTTCATATTTTCCCAGCAAGACACGTAGTCTTGCTGGGGTAAAAATCGGACTCTAATTAGCCCTTCCATTTTCTAAATAATAAAATGATTCGATCTTTTGAGGTCGTAAAAATACTGCCTTTGGGCACGTCTACTAATGCAACGATAGGTTTGTTCAGCATTTCTTTACCTTCAAGAGTCAGGGTGACATTTCCATAAGCTTTGCCTTTAGACAAAGGTGCCTTAAGGTCTTTATCATAAACAATATTGGCTTTGAGATTTTTGTATTGACCACTAGGAATAGACACATAAAGATCCTCAGTAAAACCTACTGGAATTTTATCCGTCTTACCCATCCAAACTCGAGGAGTACTAATGGGTTGATTTGCCGTAAATAATTTATGGCTTTCGTAAAAACGGTATCCATAATTCAATAAGGCTTCAACATCATTCGCTCGGGAATTTTCATAGGGACAACCCATCACCACAGCGATATACCGTTGATTTCCTCTTAAAGCAGAAGCCACTAAACAAAATCCAGCGTCATCGGTATGCCCAGTTTTTAGGCCATCCACGCTTTCATCACGCCATAACAATTGGTTACGGTTGGGTTGTTTAATATTGTTATAGGTAAACCATTTTTGTTTATACCATTGATAATAATCGGGAAAATCGCGAATGAGTGCTCGTGCCAAAATGGCTAAATCTTCTGCAGAGGCATAATGATTGGCGTCAGGCAAACCAGTGGAGTCTGTAAAATGCGAGTTTTTCATGCCTAGGGATTGAGCAGTTTGGTTCATCATGTCAGCGAAAGCCGTTTCGGTGCCGGCGACAAGCTCTGCTAAGGCCACACAGGCATCATTACCAGAAGCCACAATCACGCCTTGTAATAAATCTTTGACGGTTACTTTAGAGTTCACATTGATAAACATTCTAGAACCACCTGTTTTCCAGGCTTTTTCACTGATATGAACATCGGCATCCATTTTAATTTGTCCAGATTTAATCGCGCTGGAAACGATGTAAAGTGTCATTAATTTTGTCAGACTGGCAGGAGGAAAGTGTTGATCCCCATTTTTATGCGCAATAATTTGTCCACTGTTATAGTCCATTAAAACGTAGGCTTTAGCACTGAGTTCTGGAGGCGCAGGCATGGCTAAGCGTGGAGCAGTTGGGTTGGCAGTTGCTTGGTTGTTAAGAGGTATACTCGTAGATGCGGCTACAATAACGGTGGTGGAAAATAGAAGGGTTAAACCTAGGCAAATTCTATGCCATTTATTAGCAATCATGAGTATCTCCTTTAATTTGTTTTTTAAGTTTCACACTTTGGAAAGACATGCTAACAAAAGGATTTCAGTGAGGCAACAATTACCTCAATTGCTATAAAGTTAATCAACCGAGTCGAGCAAAAACGGGTGTTATCCCACGGCTTTTTAGAAGTTGTTTGACTTCAATCAGATTATGCAATTTATCAAAGGGCCCGACCTCAACATGATAAACCTGACCTGTGGAACCTTTGCTAGTGCGCACTCGAAGGGGGTAGGGTGTATATTTAGAGGCTTTAGCAATTTGCTTTAAAGCATTATATTGGTTGCGAAAGGTACCAATTTGCAAAAACCTACCAAGGCGTTCAGTGATCTTAGAAGAATCTTCATTCACTACATAAGGGCTTGTTAATGCAGTGACTCGGACTAAGGCAGTGCCATTACCAATCATGCCCAGTTTGGTAGCCGCTGCATAAGATAAATCAAGTATCCGATCTTCAACAAAGGGGCCTCGATCATTCACTCGAACAACCACGCTTTTACCATTTTCTAAATTTTTAACGCGGACATAAGTCGGAATAGGTAAGGTTTTGCTGGCAGCAGTCATGGAATACATATCATAGTTTTCACGATTGGAAGTGAGTTCGCCGTGAAATTTAGTGCCATACCAAGAGGCTCGACCAATCTGATCATAACCATGAGAGGTTTGTCGAACTTCGTAGAGTTGACCTGAAACGTTGTAATGGCTAGGGTTGCCGTGTTCACTCAGGGGCTCAGATTTGGGTACCGCGTCTCTAATCGTTTTGACGGCGGGTGCGCTAATCGCTTTAGGAGCAGAATCCTGTTGCGTTTGGTATCGCGCATAACTGTGTGATGACATCAGGGTCAGCACGATAACTAAAAGGCATTTCGTTTTATCGAGTGTCATTAGGTATCCTCGCTCAGTCCTCAAAGTGTGGTATTATATCTTACTCAGGCTCAAGACGGAAGAAAGTATTTCTATGAAAAAATCATATATTTATGGTATTCATGCCATCAGTGCTGCACTGCAGAATAGCCCATCTAGTATCGAACAGTTATTTGTCCTAGACAACCTAAGCAATAAAAGAATTCAATTATTACTTGAAAATGCTAAAAAGTCAAGTATAAATATAAAAATAATCTCAAAGACAGAGGCTGATCACCTCGTAGGAGAGGTGAGTCACCAAGGAATTATCGCTTTATATATGGCTAAAGCGGTGCAGGAAAGCGATTTATGGAATCTGCTGGATGCTATCGAAAAAGACCCCTTTATATTAATTCTTGATGGAATCCAAGACCCCCATAACCTGGGAGCCTGCATGCGTACTGCCAATGCCGCTGGGGTCCATATCATCATTGCGCCTAAAGATAATTCGGTTGGATTAACCCCTGTTGTTCGTAAGGTGGCCAGTGGGGCTGCCGAGATCACCCCCTACATTCAAGTCACCAACTTAGCCCGTACTCTCAGGGAGCTCAAAAAAAGAGGGGTGTGGATTTATGGCTTGTCAGAAAGAGGGGAGAAATCTATTTTTGAAAGTGATTTGAAAGGATCCAAAGCTTTGGTGATGGGCGCAGAAGGTGTTGGGATGCGGCGATTGACGGAAGAACATTGTGATGCTTTGTTGAGTATTCCGATGATCGGAACGGTAGAAAGTTTGAATGTCTCAGTGGCTACGGGTATTTGTCTATATGAGTGTTTGCGACAGTCGGTTGTCATCCCGGCGAAGGCCGGGATCCAGTCTTAATATGTAAAGATTTTGTTCATTATAATAAGACTGGATACCGGCTTTCGCCGGTATGACAACCCTATTCATCCTTCGCCGATATGACAATTGACCACTAACCATCTTATATTTGACCCCATCTCAATGAATCAATATAATACTCTTTTTCTCCTTGCCTCACTGCAATTTTGCGGGAGGCTTTATTAACCAAAGGGAGCATAATATGCTACATCCATTACGGCACTATGAAATAGTGTTTCTTGTTCACCCGGATCAGAGTGATCAAGTTCCAGCCATGATCCAAAAATACAAAGCCACCATCGAAGAAACGAAGGGCGCTATTCACCGTTTAGAAGATTGGGGACGACGTCAACTCGCATATCCCATCGACAAAATTCATAAAGCACATTATGTGTTAATGAACATTGAGTGTGATAAAGAAACTTTAGATACTTTAGAAAAATCATTTCGTTATAACGATGCCGTTATACGAAACATGATAATTCGCATGAAAGAGGCAGTCACTAAACCTTCTCCCATGTTAAAAGAAATTAATTCCGCTAAAAGCAGTGATGACGAAGGAGGTAGAAAATGAGCCGTAAGAAATTTTGTCCATTTACGAGTGATGGCGTCGATGAAATTGATTATAAAGATTTAGCCTGCTTGAAAAAATATATCATGGAAAATGGCCGTTTAGTGCCAAGCCGAATTACTGGTACAAATGCACGCATGCAAAGACGTTTAGCATTAGCCGTAAAACGTGCACGATTTATCGGATTATTACCATTTTGTGATTTACACTAAAAGAATGGGTAAATTAGGAAATTGGCTGCTTAAGGATCGGCGATATGCTGCAGCAATGGCATTATTATTTTCTTTGCTGCCTCTGCTGGGTTTGCCAACGAGTTGGATATCCAGCGTAATTATCGCCTTTATTACTTTACAAAAAGGCTTTAAAGAAGGTTTATTCGTCGTACTGTGGGCGAGCTTACCTGCAGTGATACTTTGGTATATTGGTGGTTCATTATTTATTATTGCCATGTTTATACTGCAGTATTTGCTAGTGAGTTTTTTAGCCAGTTTATGGCGACAGTATAATTCCTTGAGTTTAATGCTTGAAGTTGCGGCAGGTATAGGATTTGTAGCATTAATTTTAATTTCGCTATTTGTTGACGGTTTGAGTGATTATTGGTTGCAAATTGTGACAACCTTTAGCAAGGCCACCATTCCGGATCAAGGTGAATTTTGGAAAGATTTTCTGGTAAAAGCCAGTGCTGGAATTATGATGACCTTGTTACTCATCAGTATTATTGTAAATGTACTGATGGCAAGAGCATGGCAGTCTTCATTATTTAAGCCCGGTGCTTTTACGAAGGAATATGTGAATATACGTGCTGGTAGAGTGATATCTCTGGTATTTTTATTCAGTATTCTGGCTGCGATATTAAATATTGATGTGGCTTATGGGTGTGCCTTTGTGAGTGCAATACCCTTAATTTTTGGAGGCTTAGCAATAATACATGGCGTGTTATTAAGCCGTAAAAATAAAGTGTTGTGGCTAATATTATTTTACGCAACCTTAGTACTATTTTCGATTTATTTTCTACCATTGTTAGTCATGGTTGGATTGATAGATACTTGGTTTGATGTGCGAAAACGAATGAGGTGAAATATGCAATTAATTTTGAAAGCAAACATCCATAATTTGGGTGTGATTGGTGATGTAGTCAATGTGAAAGCGGGTTATGGACGCAATTTTTTGCTTCCCCAAGGTTTTGCATTACCCGCTACACCTGAGAATATCAAAGAATTTGAAAAAATTCGTGCAGAGCTGGAAAAGAAAGCTGCTGCGGAAAAAGCCGCTGCTCAGAAACGCGCAGATGCGATTGCAAAACTGAATATCACCATTAAAGTGTTGGTGGGAGAAGAAGGTAAATTATTTGGTTCAGTCGGTACCAAAGATATTGCTGATGCTATTACTGCAGCTGGTCAAGAAGTGCATAAAAATGAAGTTTTACTTCCTAATGGACCACTTCGTGAAATTGGTGAATTTCAAGTTGCACTACTCGTGCACGGCGAGATCGATGCATCAGTAAAAGTAATCATAGCAGCAGAAGAGTAAATAATGTTCCTCCCCCCTCAGGGGGGAGGTGCCGAAGGCGGAGGGGGGAGTTATGGAAAAAAGTCCACAGTCAAAAATCTCTCAAAAAAAAGACAAAGCTATTACAGGTATAAAAACCCCACCACACTCGATCGAAGCTGAGCAATCCGTCCTCGGTGGTCTTATGCTCGATAATAGTGCCTGGGACAAAGTTTCTGATCGTGTCACGACCATCGATTTTTATCGTCCCTCACACAAACATATTTTTGAAGCCATTCAAGAATTAGCAAAACATAATCACCCTTTTGATGTGGTGACCATCGCAGAAAAGCTCAAAGCAAAAAATTTATTAGAAGAAAGTGGTGGAGAAGTTTATCTTTTTGAATTAGCAAAAAACACACCCTCTGCTGCAAATATAAAAGCTTATGCGGATATTGTTCGTGAGCGTTCTATATTACGAAGCTTGCTCGATATTACTCATGAAATTGCTGATCGCGCTTATTTTCCCGATGGCAGTAATTGTCATGATATTTTAGATGAAGCTGAACGCAAAATATTTGGAATTGCAGAACAACGTTCTCAAGAAAGTGGTCCGCAATCCATCACACAATTTTTGGCCCAAGCCACCAACCGAATTGATAAACTATATCATTCCAATGAACCGATTTCAGGTTTGCAAACAGGATTTCGTGATCTTGATGATATGACTTCTGGTTTACAAAATGGTGATTTAATTATTATTGCCGGTCGACCCTCGATGGGAAAAACCGTATTGGGTGTAAATATTGCCGAACATGCTGCTATCAAGAGTAATAAAGCAGCTCTGGTATTTAGTTTGGAAATGCCTGGTGAACAAATTGCGATGCGTATGTTATCTTCTTTAGGGCGAATTGATCAGCACAGAATTCGTTCAGGACAATTAACGGACGAAGATTGGCCACGATTAACGTCCGCTGTGAGTGTTTTATCCGAAGCAAAATTATTTATTGATGATACCGCTGCCCTAAGTCCCTCCGATATTCGCTCACGTGCAAGACGACTGGCAAGACAACATGATATCGGAATAATTGTGGTGGATTATTTACAGCTCATGCAAGTTCCCGGATATCGAGAAAATAGAACCTTAGAAATTTCAGAAATTTCTCGTTCATTAAAAGCCTTAGCAAAAGAATTAAATGTTCCTGTGATTGCTTTATCACAGCTAAATCGTAGCTTAGAATCACGTGCTGATCGCAGACCTGTGATGTCGGATTTACGTGAGAGTGGTGCTATCGAACAAGATGCTGATCTCATCGCCTTTATTTATAGGGATGAAGTGTATAATGACGACAGTCCTGACAAAGGTGTGGCAGAAATAATTATTGCAAAACAACGTAATGGTCCTATCGGAAAAATTCGCTTAACCTTTTCTGGTAAATTTACTCGCTTTGATAATTTTTCACCCGCGAATGCCTTTAGTGAGATGATGTCATGAGTTTAAACTCAGTTTCAATCGATCTCAGCGCTTTACAGCATAATTTTTTGCGAGTTAAAAATTATGCGTCTCGTTCAAAAATTTTAGCGGTGGTAAAAAGTAATGCTTATGGTCACGGGCTGTTAAATATTGTCAAGGCCTTGCCGGATGCCGATGGATTTGCAGTATTTAATGTTGATGAAGCCATTGCACTTCGAAAAAACAATATCCGCCAAAAAATAGTTGTTTTATCGGGTTTTAATACGCCAGTAGAAATCAGCCTATGCGAAGAATTCGATTTAATTCCAGTGATTCATAAATTTGAGCAAATAAAAATGTTGGAATCTCAGATCTTAAAAAAACAACTCGAGGTCGAAATTAAAATCGATATTGGAATGCATCGATTGGGATTTTTTGTGAATCAATTCGATGAGGTAATGAAAGCATTAGTATCCATCAAAAATATTCATGTGTTTGGAATCCTTACTCATCTACCCTGTGCCGATGAATACGAAAATCAAATCACCAAAAATCAATTAACAATAATGCGCGAATTAATTCAGCACGCCAATTTGCCAGCCAGTGTGGCGCATTCACCTGGCATCGTTGCTTGGCCAGAATCACATTATGATTGGGTAAGACCAGGGATAATGTTGTATGGAATCTCACCCATGAAAGATGAATTAGCGGATAAATTTAATTTAAAACCCGTCATGACCTTAACATCACAATTGATCAGTATACGTCATTTAGCAGCAAACGAGTGTATCGGTTATGGTGCTGCTTGGAAGTGTCCAGAACCCATGCGTGTTGGGATTGTTGCTATCGGTTATGGGAGTGGTTATCCTAGACATGCAATCAATGGAACACCCGTATTAGTGTCTGGAGTTCGGTGTCCTTTAATTGCTCGGGTCTGTATGAATACGATATTTGTTGATTTACGCCATCATCCACAAGCTAAGGTGGATGATTCCGTAATATTATGGGGAGAAGGATTGCCCGTAGAGGAAGTAGCCCAGTGCTCAAACACGATTCCCTACGAGCTTGTGTGTGGAGTGACCTTATGAAAAAAATAATATTAGCAGCCTCTGTAGTTTTACTACTCACCAGTTGTGCCACAGTACCACCGGATGATATGCACAATGCCTGTAGCATTTTTAAGCAATATCCGAAGTGGTATAAAGTGACAAAGCGTTCACACGAACGTTGGGGTATTCCCATTCATGTTCAATTGGCAGTGATGCATCAAGAATCGCATTTTCAAGCCGGCATAAAACCTCCCAGAGATAAGATTTTAGGTTTTATTCCCTGGAAACGTCCATCATCTGCGCATGGTTATAGCCAAGCTTTATCAGGAACGTGGAAAGTTTATAAAAAAGAGTGTCGAAAAGTCTTTGTCAGTCGCACGAATTTTGCAGACTGTGCAGATTTTATCGGATGGTATTTAAGCAAGGCTGCCAAAGAATTGCATTTGTCTAAAAATGACGCCTATGGTTTATATTTAGCTTATCACGAAGGGGTAGGGGGATATCGTCAAAAAACGTACCGAAATAAACCTTGGTTGAAAAAAATTGCTCAAAAAGTGTCCTTGCAATCGCATCGGTATAAATATCAATTGATGAAATGTAAGCACAAATAGTTTCTCATTCGCGAGGCGGCAATTTTTCCGGAAAAATTAAAAATCCTTGAGTATGCTGACGAATAATTTTAAGCGCTTGTTGACTTCCCGTGTGTCGCCAAAGCTCCTCTGCCTGCAGTAAATTCATGGTATTTTTACCATTACTCATTTCCGCAATACACAAAAGCACATCCATTAAATTCACAAAATGATCACTCAAGGAACGAAATAAAACAGACAATTCTTTACGATGTCGGGAAATATCGGCAACACTCATATACGCTGCCTCACCCATTCCGACAAAATAACTCAGAGGGACGTGACGTCGTTCAGCTTGTCCAGGAAATAATCCAGAAAATAACAAACATTTATCGCCGATGTCTTGCAAAATATTTTTACGAGAGGAATCGATAACCTCACGAGCGAAAAAATAATCCAAGGCAATAACACTCGAGAGAAAATCAGGTTTGTCGATAAAATGTTGAAGCATTTGAATTAAATAAAATTCGATATCTTCGCTGACTTCTTGTCCTGTTTGTTTTTCTGCTTCTTTTATTAAGTCATACCATTGGGCTATGGCTGTTTGTTGTTTTAATAGTGGCATTATAACATCCTCCCCTCCGCCTTTGGCACCTCCCCCCGGAGGGGGGAGGAAATAACTGGCCTATGTTAATTATAGGTTGTATTTTATGATTTTTCCTGCTTAATTAGGCAAATTAGGGGGCGCAGTTGGATTTCAGCGGGTTCTTGAGTACCCATTAAGAGGTGATAGAGTTCGTGATCAGAGTAGCTCAATAAGCGTGAAAACAAGGTTTTTTCCGTCTCGCTGAGGTGGCTGTAGTGTGCATCATAAAATTGATGCAAGAGCATATCGAGCTCCAACATTCCCCGGCGACATTGCCAACGGATCTGTGACACCTTAACCTTCCGCTTCAGCAACACCATGATGTTCGCGTAAGGTCAGTGTGAGTAAGGCACTGATCACTAAAGCAATAGGAATAATACTTAATCCCACTTTATAATCATGGATATTGTAGTTGCGTAATCCTTCGACCACCATGCCTTGCCAACTCCAGTCCAGCAAAAATCCCACCATGGGTTGTAATAACATTCCACCGAACATCACTAACATGTTGATAAAGGCGACAGCGGCACCTGACATATGATAGGGACAGTTTTCACGGCCAATCGCAAAACAAATGACTTCCACACTGCTGAAGGCACCAAATAAAAACAGTAAAATATTCATCAATAATTTACTGTCCACTGGAAAATAAATAATCCACACAAAACAAAGCGCCGATAAAATACTGCCTATAAATAAAGGCAATTGTCTCGATAATATACGATCGGAAATAAGTCCGCTTAAGGGAGCACCGATCAACCACCCAAAAAACACCATGGAATTTGCGAATCCTGCATCATGAGGACTAAAACTGTGTACATTTTGTAAATAGGTAATTCCCCATACTTCAGCAAACACACTCAAAGACATAAACAAGGCACAACCAATAACTCCGGTAACCCACATTTGGTAATTGCGTACTATTTTTAGCATGCTTGACAGAGCTTCTTTAGCTGGCACTCGTTCCATCGTACCCGTAGGATCAACATCATGGTGTGAATCTCGAATAACAAACCAAATGATCGGCGTTAAAATAAAACCAACCACAGTGCCTAAAAAAATGGTGTTTTGCCAACCAATTCCGGCCACTAAACCGGGTAAATGAATATCTCCCGCCATGGCGCCTAACATACCCAAAGCGGTTGCCAGACCCGCAAAAAAGGCGAAGCGGTTAGAAGGTAACCAGATAGCTGCTAATTTCAAAACGCCCACAAAAGCAAAGGCGCTACCAAAACCAATAAAAAATCGACCCACAGCGGCTACGAATACAATCTCAGTGTAACCGAACATCACACTACCCAAAGCACAAACCAAGACAGCAAAGGTCAACATTCGACGGGGACCGAAAATATCCGTTAACATACCCACAGCAATTTGCATGGGTGTATAAGCAAAATAATAAAGGGCAGTTAAAGCGCCGAAGTGTTCGGCGGAGAGGCTAAATTGCCGCATTAATTCGGGGACCATCACACTGGGTTCGATGCGTAAGATATATTCATAACAGTAAAATATCGCACCTAAAATACAGATCACCCACCCTAATAATACTGATTTTTTGCTTTGATAACGGTTTTCTTCGTTCAAGTGAATACCCCTACATAAATAAAAAAACTATTGTAACAGAAATCCACAATATTCTCTACGTTGGTTTAGGTAAAACCCATAATTAGCCAAGAAGTTGTCATCCCGGCGGAGGCCGGGATCCAGTCTTATATTATTAAGGATTTCAGCCGATTCGAATAGGATTGGATCCCGGCCTTCGCCGGGATGACAGCATCTTGGTAACAATCAGATGACTTTCACTATCCCTAAAATGTAAATTTATAATAAATAAATCATAAATTTCCCATTTAATTACATGTTGCATACCCACTTATTTTGTTTATAATCCCCCCTGTTATTGAGTTAAATAACAAGGTACTTTTTGGAAGAGCAATAAAACCGAGGACCTAAAATGGCTCATATTGAAGAAAAAATTAGAGGTATTTTATCTAACGATAATCTTCTCCGCATTTATGTTTATGCTCACCGAAAATTTCATTCATTCACATTATTTTTTCTATCCCGGATCCAAATAGATAATATCTATTTTAGGATTTGTAATCATTAATAACCCCAGGAGAAATTCATATGAAAAAACAACCAGGCGCAAAGAAAGGTGCAGATGCACCAGTCGTTCATCCAAAACCAGGTGCTGAAGCTGAACATAAAGATGCAGATGCAAATGCAGCACCTGAACATGGCCATGTTGCAATGGTTGATACTGCAGTGGTACCACCAAAATCAGCAGAAGAAATTGCAGCTGAAGCAGCAAAACTAAAAGCGGCACAAGAAGCAGAAGCAGAAGCAGAAGCAGAACGAGTAGCTAAAGCAAAAGCAGACGCGGAAGCTGCTGAAGGTCATGAAGATATAAATCTTGACTTGCTAAGCGCAGAAGACCGTGCTCGAATTAATTTAGTTCCTTCATTACAAGCTAAATTAGCTGAACTCGACGAAAATGCTAAAGTTCTCGCAGCAATTCTAAAAGGTGTAGAAAATCTTGATTTTTCAAAAGTACAAAGAGTTGGAGATAAAGGTGACCAGCGCGTAAACTTGCAAGGGTTTTTAGAAGTTGTAAAGGGCATTTATGCTAAATTACAAATTGGTTTAATTGCAAAAGATACCAATATCAACATCGCTGAAGTTGCTTCAAAAACTTATGAAGCTGAAGAAGCGTTTAAACGTCTGAGAAAGGAAGTTTTAGATCGTGTAGCTGCACTTGAAGCTGTAAAAAACGTTGCTGCTGTTGAAAAACCTGCTGATGAAGCTGGTCATGCTGAACCTGTTCATGGAGAAGCTGAAGCAAAACCTGCTGTTAATGAGGCTGATTTATTAGGACGACTTGAAGCGGTTAGAAAAGATTTAGAAGCTAAAATTAAGACACAAAGTGAACGTATTGGTCGACGTGTTCCAACGGACATTCTCAACATTGAAGGTTTAGAACTGGGTGAAGATGAACATATTTCATTAAAAGAAATGCTGGATAACATTTCAGCACTTCAACTTGCTGTTAGAGCTCTACAAAATAAGGAAGGAGCTGAGGCACCTAAAGAAAAGGTAGCAACTGAGATCAACCTAGTTGAGCTGAAAGAAAGTGTAGATGCTCATGAAGAATTCATTCAACAGCATGAAGATAAAATTGCTGGTTTACAAAATAGCAAAGCTGATAAAGAAACAGTCAACAAAACTCTTGCAGAGCTACAAGCTTATTTGGAAGGATTAATTAAATCATCGGGTAAAGGTTCTGCTGAATCTACTGATGCTGAAGATCTCTCAGGTCTTCATGCGCTCAGTGAACGAGTAGCAGCTTTAGAAGCGACAGCTGCACGAAAAGAGAACGTAAATCAAGCTCTCAATGAATTACAAACAGAGATAGAACAGTTAGATGCAAGAGTAAATGCTCGTCCTGTACTTGAAGGCGATGTTCGTGTAGTCCATGTTCGTGATGAAGCTCCGAGTGAAGAATCTAAAGCCGCTGATGAGAGATTTGCGAGAGTTGTTGAAGAACGTTTAGCCAGATTAGAAGCAACTACCGCTTTACAATCTGACCTCGAAGCCTTAAATCAAGCAGTTGCTGCGCTAAAAGGTGCACCTGTAAAAGCAGATGCAAAAGAGGCTGCAAAAGAGGCTACTGTAGTCATTGATCCTAAGCTAAGCGCTTTAGAAGCTAAATTAGAAGCTGAAGTAAAAGCGATTGGAACTAGTGTTGCTGGTTTAAGAGACGAATTAGCTAGACTAAAAGGTCTTGTTAATCCAGATGAACTTGGCAAATTATTTGCTCGTGTCAATGAGCTAAGTGGTTCAGTTTATGATGAGAGTAAAGGTTTGTTTGCTTACCTTCGAAATCACCATTCCAGACTCCTTAATCTTGAAAAAGCTCAACCTCGTATTACTCATGCTGACTTTTTGGCAGAAAGCGACAGACAATTAACCGACGTCTTTTTTGCTCGAGAAGATAATGCTTCTAAGAAAGAAGCTGCTGCTTATAAAGTCGCTGTTAGAGAAGAATTAGGATTAGCTTCTGAAAAGAAAGAAGAAAAGGAAAAGGAAAAGAAAGCACGCGATTTAGTGTCTCATTTATATCATGCAAATGTCCTCAAGGACTTAAGTGATGATCGTGCAAGCTATCGCCTGTATAAAACACTTAAAAACCTTGACCCTAATCTCTTCGGATTTGGTGCGAGTGATTTGAGTAAATGTGATGGTAAATCTTTGCGTGACTTAGAAATCAAAACATTTGATAGCGGTACCTGGAAAGATGCTCCTGTTGCTAATTCTTTCATCCGTTCACGTATGGTTGAAGAAAAAGCAAAAGATGGTGAGAAATCTCCTGACAGACCTAAGCTTGTTCCAAAAAGCGCGGTTGAATCTCCCTTCAATATGAACCGACATTCTGATGCAACACGTTTTGCGATAATTCGTGAAGTATTGAAACAGTTGTTCTTAACTGGAGGTCATATCGATCCTTCAACAGTTGCGGTGCTAAAAAGAGTAGAAAATTCATTAGGAATAAACGCTGCTCATATTTATGCATTAACGGGTAATGTTGAAGCGCTTCAGTCCTTGATCGAATTTGATGAAGAGTACTTAAATTCTGAAGATAAATTTGGTAACAATGTACTTCATTATGCGGCTGCACACTTTAATGCAATGGAATTAGATGGTGAGAATTATACTCGCTTTGCTAAATACACTGCATTCGACTATTTAGTGGCTAAAGGTGCTGATCAGTCACAACGAAATAGCAAAGGATTATTGCCTATTGAAGTTGCACTTTCCGTTGGAAACACTGCTTATATCAAGTGCTTTATGATGACGAATAAAGCCGCTACCGTTAATGGTAATGATAAAGTTCATGGTGCTGACGATAAGTACTTGTTAGATCGTGCAGTTGAGTTAGGTAATGTTGACGCGGTTGCGACCGTTCGAAGAGCCTTGCCTTCCGGTGCAGTTAACCTTCGTAACGCTGCTGGTAGTACTGCAATGCATCTTGCTGCAGAGAAAGGTAATGTCAAAGTATTGGATGCCTTAATCGCCGGTCATACGAACAAAGCCTCAGTGCAATCACGCGATAGTAATGGAAACCGACCTGTGGATGTTGCTGTAAGTCATAACAACGTCGATGCGATTCGTTGGTTTGCAATGCATGGTCAGTATCCTAAAGATGATGCTGAAAATCAGGTTGCTAAAGTAATTTCTAGTACTGTGCGAGTTGCTCAACAAAGAGACTTTGGTGCTGATGAGAAACGTATGGCTCAGGATGCAGAATGGACAAAGAACGAATATGTCATGCTGAGTGCTGAGAATAAAGAAGTTAAAGAGAAAATTTCTAGTACTCACCAGAAGATTATTCAGGCTTTCAGATTCTACATTAAGAGTGGTCTCACCTTAACGAACCGCTATGATTGCAGAATTGACCGAGTATCACGGCCCAATCACCTTGATATTTATGAGCATCTGAAATCATCTGTGTTAAACGTTCATAAAGTGATTAAGGAAAAAGCAGGTAAAATCAAAGATGGTAAAAATCCTGATGCTTATTATGCTTTCGTTCCAGAAAATTATGACGAACTCAAAGGTGATGACAGAAATGCAGCTCGTGATAATGCTAAGTTTAAGGCTGATCTGATGTATCTACGAGAATTAATGATTGCATACCATCTTTACGCTCGTAAAATCGAAGCTAAAAAAGGTGAATCAAAGACTCATACTGAAGGTGTGTTCACTTTCATTCTGGGAGACTTGATTGTTGCGTTGTACAATCACATTCAAGATGCACAAGAGCTACCTCGAGAACTTGATCCTGTTAAGCTGCTGTTGACCTGTCACAATTCCAGCATTGCGCAAATCGCGGCTCTTCCATTATTCGCTGACTTACCAGCTCGTGACGAATTTGTTCCCCTTGATAACATCAAGGCAGAACAAGGTCGTGTAGAAGATAAGTTTGAGTGGATGGTTGATACCACGGCGAAGACTGCTGAACCTAAGAAGTCTAGACGTGCTAAGAAAGCTGAAGAAGAAGAATCTTCTGCTAAATCTGGTGAAGAAGCGTCTTCTAAGAAGAAAGTTTCTAAGAAGAAGGCTGCTAAAGAAGGAGGTGAAGCCGACGAAGCTGAAGCAGAAGCAGAAGCTAAAGACTCTAAGGAAGAAGCTAAGCCTAAGAAGGGTGCGCCTAAGGCAGATCCTAAGAAGGCTAAGCCAGATCCTAAGAAGAAGGCTCCTAAGGAAGAAGCTGAAGAAGAAGTTGAATCTGAAGAAGAAGCTAAGCCTACTAAGAAGGGTGCTGCACCTAAGCCAGATCCTAAGAAGAAGGCTGCTAAGGCAGAAGCTGAAGAGGAAGTTGAATCTGAAGAAGAAGCTAAGCCTACTAAGAAGGGTGCTGCACCTAAGCCAGATCCTAAGAAGAAGGCTGCTAAGGCAGAAGCTGAAGAGGAAGTTGAATCTGAAGAAGAAGCTAAGCCTACTAAGAAGGGTGCTGCACCTAAGCCAGATCCTAAGAAGAAGGCTCCTAAGGAAGAAGCTGAAGCTGAAGATAAAGCTAAGTCTACTAAGAAGAAGACTGTGTTGAAAGCTGATGCTGAAGAGGATACTAGCTCTACTGCTGAAGAAGAAGCTAAGGCCTCGGCTAAGAAAGAAGCTGCAAAACCTTCTAAGAAAAAGACTGTACTGAAAGATGAAGATGAAGATAAAGCTACTGCAAAAGATAAAGCAGCGGCTAATAAATCATCAGGTTCTAAGAGGTTCAATGTCTAATTAGAGGATGATTGCTTAAAAGGCCGGGCTTGTCCCGGCCTTTTTTTTACTGAGTTATTGAGAAATTATGTTAGTTAAAGAGATTCCTTACAGAGATCCGCTTTATGTGATGTCAGCCTTCTTTGAAAGTTATGGCACGGTTTTTTTGGATGGTGGATTGGATCATTTTAGTTTTATCGCCATAGATCCATTTTTAATCTTGAATAATGATTCGAAGCATCCTTTTGAGAGATTGGACAAGCTCATCTCATCCTATCCTCTAGACACTGAAGTGAATTTACCTCCCTTTCAAGGGGGTGTCGCAGGATATTGGGCTTATGATTTATGCGCCGATTTAGAAAATATTCACTTACAGCCAACTGATATTTTTGATTTTCCCAGAATGATCGTGGGATTGTATGATCTGGTAATTGCCTTTGATCATCTAAAAAAACAAGCGTGGATTTTTTCATCCGGATATCCTGAGCAACAACTTTTAGGCCGAAAAAAAAGAGCTGAAAAAAGACTGCGTTGGGCTGAGGAAAATATTAATCAGATCAAAATGTTAGATGATATTTCTGATAAAAATTATATTCATTGCGCACTTAACTCAAATTTCACTCAAAAAGAATATTGTCAGGCCGTCGAACGAGTGGTGAGATACATCGAAGCGGGAGATATCTTTGAAACTAATATTGCGCAACGCTTTGAGGGGAGATTCGATAAAGAATTATCAAACTTCGATCTTTATAAAAAGCTTCGTTCAGTCAACACGGCACCTTTTTCGAGTTATTTAAATTGGGGCGAGGTGGTCTTGGCTTCTGCCTCCCCAGAGCGATTTTTATCTTTGAAAGCGGGAATAGTGGAAACGAAACCGATCAAAGGTACTGCACCTAGAGGTAAAAATACTGAGGAAGATCAACGATTTGCAAAGCTTCTTTTAGGCTCTGAAAAAGATAAGGCTGAAAATGTGATGATCGTGGATTTAATGCGGAATGATTTATCTAAAGTGTGTCTGCCAGACAGTGTTATGGTGAATAAATTGTGTGAACTTGAAAGTTTTGCAACGGTTCATCATTTGGTTTCCACAATTAGCGGAGAATTATCACCGACTAAAAAAGCCATTCATTTATTAGAAGCCTGTTTTCCGGGCGGCTCAGTTACGGGTGCACCAAAGCTACGATCAATGGAAATTATCGCTGAAATCGAACCACATCGTCGTGGGCCTTATTGCGGAGCAATAGGATATATTGGATTTAATGGTGATATGGACACGGCAATTACCATAAGAACTTATGCCATTAAAAATAATCGCATCAGCTTTCATGGAGGTGGGGCTATTGTATTAGACTCAGATCCCGAGGCAGAATATCAAGAAACACTTCATAAGGTAGGGGTGCTTAAAAGTATTTTAGAAAGTGGGAACTCATGATACTACTCATTGATCACTTCGATTCATTTGTACATAATCTATCACGATATTTCATCCAGTTAGGCTGTGAATCTACAGTAATACGTTATGATAAAATCACGCCTGATAAAATCAGGAGAATAAATCCATCCTATATCGTCTTATCTCCCGGACCATGCAGCCCCGCGGAAGCGCCTATCTCTGTAGAAATCGTTAAACAATTTTTTAATAAAATTCCCATTTTAGGAGTCTGTTTAGGTCACCAAATAATCGCTGCTGCCTTCGGTGCAAAAATAACCCGGGCTAAATTACCCTTACATGGAAAAAGTTCTTTAATTACACACCAGGGTCGTTCCATTATGTCAGCTTTGCCGCAACCGCTTCGAGTCGGTCGCTATCATTCATTAATTGTGTCTACAGAAAATTTTCCACAAAGCTTGGAAGTTTTAGCCAGTAGTGAAGAAGGCGAGATCATGGCTTTGCAACATAAAGGATACCCTACCATTGGTGTGCAGTTTCATCCCGAATCGGTTTTAACGGATGGTGCTTATCAACTACTTAAGAATTTTTTAGCTTTACAGAACAAAACACTAATTATATAGCTCAAGCCAGCGACGGCAGGATCCTCAATCAGGACCGTAAAAAACAGGATGTTTTTTAACGAGCCCCCAGGGATGGGTATTTTGGCGTGTCCTGATTGAGGATCCTGCTGTCGCTGGCTTCTTTCCAAGTGGCACGTTTAATTTAAAACTAAGTTATGATAATATGAAAAAATGTTAGGAAGACTCAATAAGTTCATATTATTCATTTGCCTCGCACTCATAGCTCAAGAGAGTGCAGCAAAAACAGATTGGCACAACATCGAAAAAGGCATTGAATATACCACCCTAGAATACCCTAGAGGGATTACCTTCGGCCAAGTGCATGCCTTTAGAATAGATCTCAATCATTACAAATTAAAACTCTCCTTTGCCCATGAATATGATGGCGTCTTTGCAAGTGTGAGAGGATTGACACAATCCAAAGATGGCCTGCTTGGCATCAACGGTGGTTTTTTTACCCCCCAACTCGAATCCTTAGGTTTGCGCATCAGCGAAGGTGTGGAATCCTATCCTTTAAAAAATACCCCATGGTGGGGAGTGTTCATGGTACGTGGGACAGTACCCAGTATTCTGCCCATGAAACAGTACTCCCACTCCTCAGATATTGATTTTGCTATTCAAGCGGGCCCAAGACTCGTCGTTGATGGTGTAGTACCCCACTTGGTTGAGGGATTGGCAAATCGTTCAGCCTTAGGCATTACCAAAAATAATAAATTGATTATTGTAGCCACACAAAACCTACCCATTAGCACCACAGAATTTGCGACTATTTTAAAATCCCCCGAAGAAGCAGATGGTTTGGATTGTGTGAATGCCCTAAACCTTGATGGGGGCTCATCCACTCAGCTCTATGCGGATGTTGGGCATTTTCATATTCATGTCCCCAGTTTTATGCCAGTCGCAGATGTACTAGTAGTAGTTCCTCGCACTTAACGAACTTGATATACTGTTCTTGGTCCTCCCCCCTCCGGGGGGAGGTGCCCGAAGGGCGGAGGGGGGGAGCAAAGGCAAAAGTTTTTTACAACAAAAAAGGGTGAAAACATGTGTTATGACAAAGTCAGTCCCGGTGAAAATATACCGGACCATTTTAATGTAATTATTGAAATTCCTACGCAGGCCGATCCTGTGAAATATGAAGTGGATAAAACCTCAGGTGCATTATTCGTCGATCGATTTATGGCAACCTCCATGCATTATCCTTGCAATTATGGTTATATTCCCCAAACCCTGTGTGAAGACGGAGATCCTCTGGATGTTCTAGTCATTACTCCTTTTCCCTTATTATCCGGTTCAGTGATTTTATCCAGACCTATTGGGATATTAAATATGACGGATGATTCTGGCCCAGATAGCAAAATATTAGCGGTACCACACAGTGATTTAACCAATCTGTACAATAAAATAAAAGATTACAAAGATGTCCATGAGGCTTTATTACACAGTATTTCTCACTTTTTTGAACATTATAAAGATCTTGAAGTGAATAAATGGGTAAAAGTTGAAGGATGGTATGGTATAGAGGAAGCTAAAAAGGAGATTCTCGCCAGTGTTGATCGATACCACGAGTAGAAAATCACAAACTCATTTACGTTCCGCCATTACACAAGCTTACCGACAAAACGAAGATATTATCGTTAATTATTTGTTGGACAATATTCATTTCACACCCGAGCAACTTGAAGATATTGAACAAAATGCACGGGCATTGGTGATCAAAGTTCGGGAGCAGCGTCTGGGTAAAGGTGGACTGGATGCTTTTCTTTATCAATACGATTTATCCAGTGAAGAAGGAATCGCATTAATGTGTTTAGCAGAAGCATTATTGCGAATTCCGGATAATGAAACGATTGATAAACTCATTCAAGAAAAAATGACATCAGCAAACTGGCGTGAAAATATGGGTCGAAGTGATTCCTTATTTGTTAACGCAGCAACCTGGGGATTAATGCTAACGGGAAAAATTTTATCTCCTCAAAAAAATAACAATTATTTTACTCAGGTTTTGAAAAATATTGTTCAGAAAACGGGTGAGCCTGTCATTCGAAAAATCATCAGTGAAGCGATGAAAATGTTAGGCAAGCAATTTATTTTAGGCAGAACCATTGATGAGGCTTTAGAACGTGCAAAAAATCCCGAGAAAAGAGGGTATCGACATTCCTATGATATGTTGGGAGAGGCTGCATTAACGGTTCAAGATGCTGAACGATATTTTGTGGCTTATCAAAATGCTATCGAAGCCATTGGTAAAAGCAATGACAAAGGCCCTGCGGATGGACCTGGAATTTCTATCAAATTATCAGCACTTTATCCACGTTATGAATATTCTAAAAAAGAAGAATCGGTTAAAGAATTGTCTAAAAAACTATTAGCACTTTCACGCCAGGCAAAAAAATACAACATGGGATTGACGGTTGATGCCGAGGAATCTCATCGTTTAGAAATCTCTCTGGATATTATTGAAAATGTATTTTCACATCCTGATTTAAAAGGATGGGATGGTTTTGGTTTGGCCGTTCAAGCCTATCAAAAACGTGCTTCTTTTGTGATTGATTGGTTAATCGATTTAGCAAAACGACACGATCGTCGATTAATGATTCGATTAGTCAAAGGTGCTTATTGGGATACCGAAATTAAAGACTCTCAGGTTCGTGGTTTAGAAAATTACCCAGTTTTTACGAGAAAAATGAACACGGATTTAAGTTATTTAGTGTGTGCTCAAAAATTAATTAATGCAGGAAAAATTATTTTTCCACAATTTGCTACGCATAATGCGCAAACCGTTTCTGCAGTTATGGCCATGATGAAATCAGATCAGGATTTTGAATTTCAATGTTTACAAGGTATGGGAAATACCTTGTATGATCCCATTGTAGATTTAGAAGAATATGGTTATCCCAGCAGAGTCTATGCGCCAGTGGGTTCGCATCAAGATTTGCTGCCTTATTTGGTCAGACGATTATTAGAAAATGGGGCTAACTCCTCATTTGTGAATCGAATTGTGGATGAAAATGAACCGATAGAAGAATTAATTGCGAATCCCATCGATAGTGTTAAAGCTTTGCATCATATTCCACATCCATTGATACCTTTACCCAAAGATATTTACGGTCCACTACGACAAAATTCAAAAGGTGTAGATTTCAGTAATATTGAATTATGCCTAACATTAGCTGATGAAATGGATAAATTCAAAGATACTCAATGGTTGGCAAATCCTACATTCATCGAGAATAAAGAAAAAGGAAATAGAATCACCTTAGTTGAGCCTAGAAATAATGCTCAAAAAATTGGGGAAGTGATCGAAGGTACTCGAGAAGATGTGGAAATTGCTTTATCACGCGCACAAAAAGCACAATTTGCTTGGAGTCAAAGATCCGTTCAAGAAAGAGCGCTTTGTTTGCAAAAAGCAGCTGAACTTTTTGAAAAACATCGATCAGAATTAATGGTACTTCTTATTCGAGAAGCTGGAAAAACAGTATTAGATGCTTTATCTGAAATTAGAGAAGCGGTAGATTTTTGCCGTTATTATGCCGAAGAAGCTTGTCATAGTTTAGTCATTCGACGATTACCCGGACCCACCGGTGAGTGGAATGAATTACAAATGCACGGTCGTGGTATTATTGCCTGCATTAGCCCTTGGAATTTTCCCTTAGCGATTTTTACAGGCCAAGTAGTGGCTTCCATTATTTCAGGAAATGCCGTGATCGCCAAACCCGCTCATCAAACACCTTTGATTGCGGCACGTGCAGTAGAATTATTTCACGAAGCAGGAATTCCAAAAGAGATTGTGCAATTAATGCCTGGCAAAGGTAGTGTGGTTGGAAATGCATTAATTGAAGATGAACGAATTAAAGGTGTTTTATTTACTGGTTCCACCGACACGGCACGCATGATTAATCTCACACTGGCAAATCGCAAAGGTCCAATCACACCGTTTATCGCAGAAACGGGTGGGCAAAATTGCATGATTGTGGATTCTTCTGCACTAGCAGAACAAGTCGTAAAAGATGTGATCACCTCATGTTTTCAGAGCGCAGGACAACGTTGTTCTGCACTGCGTGTCCTCTGTTTACAATCTGATATCGCCGACAAAGTTATCACGATGTTAGAAGGTGCCATGGCTGAAATTAAAGTCGGTGATCCTGCTTTTTTAAGTACCGATGTTGGTCCAGTGATCGATAATTCTGCACGCAAAGAATTACAAGCACACATCGAGAAAATGAAAAATTCAGCGAAATTAATTTACGAAATTAATTTGCCTGCTCATTTAAATGAGGGCAGTTTTTTAGCACCTATCGCTTTTGAAATTAACAATATTAGTCTCTTAGAAAAAGAAGTATTTGGCCCTGTATTACACGTGCTCCGTTTCAAAAGAAATGAGCTGGACAAATTAATCGAATCCATTAACAACACAGGTTTTGGATTAACTCTCGGAATTCATAGCAGAATTGAAGAAGTAGTAAGCTATATCCAAGATCGCATCAAAGCGGGAAATGCATACGTCAACCGAAACATGATCGGCGCTGTAGTAGGCGTTCAACCCTTCGGTGGCGAAGGTTTATCAGGCACTGGCCCTAAAGCAGGTGGCCCACATTACCTATCACGTCTATGTGTAGAAAGAACCCTATCCATAGACACCACAGCAGCCGGTGGAAATGCCAGTTTATTGTCAATGAGTGATTAATTCTCCGTATCAATGAATAAGTTCAAAAATATCAGATTTTCCCGCACTTTTATCGAAGGTTGCAAGAGCATCACACTCATGATGTTTAGCAACATAAGCGATAAGATAATCCGCAAAATCACCGCTGAATTGCTTGTAGTCGTTCATTGCTAGCCAAGCAATTTCTGAATTTTCTAAAACGATTTGTTCAGTTTGTAATATATTTTCAAGTATATTAATTAAATCGGTTTTGTGGACTTTATAGCAACTTGTTAGCACCCAGCAAGTTTCACAGAGTACAAGTGTACTTACAAAAACAGGTTGATGACGTTTAATATAATTAAGGGCTTTTTTTGATTGAAGTTCGTCGTCTTTTGCAATAATGCGAACTAAAACATTGGTGTCAATTCCTTTCAATTTTTTTAAACCTCTTTATAGCTTCATGTTGAACAGCCTTTTTCATATCTTCAATACTAACATGTTTGTCAGTTTTTAAAATACCGTACAATTGACTAATGTCGACAGTTTTGGCGACAACGTTAACTCGTCCGTCTTTCTCTATGAAGAATTCAATGCTGTCTCCTGTATCCACATTTAAATATTGTCTTATCGATTTGGGTAAGGTGATTTGGCCTTTACTCGTGATTTTTGCTGATGCCACAATTAGCTCCTTTCATTTACATATAATCCTTACTATAGAGTAAGGAATTGGTTTTGTCAAATATATGACAATAATCCAAAATATGGTAGCATGACTTCATCAATTACGAGGCCAACAATATGACAGCACCATTTCCAACCACCCGTTTACGCCGCCTTCGGGGACATGAAAATTTACGTCAACTGATTCGTGAAACTCAGTTAAGTGTTTCTGATTTTGTTCAGCCATTATTTATTCATCATGATAAAAATATTTTTAATCCGATCTCATCGATGCCAGGACAAGCACAAATCAGTGTGGATAAACTTGAGGAAGAAATAAAAAATATCACTGCGCTAAAAATACCTTCCGTATTATTATTTGGAATACCGGTTCACAAAGATGGAGAGGGATCATCTTCTTGGCATCCTGAAGGTGTTATTCAACGCGCAACAAAAGAAATTAAACGTGTAAATCCAGATATGTTAGTGATTGGAGATGTGTGTTTTTGTGAATATACTGATCATGGTCATTGTGGAGTGATGAATGATAAATCCGGACGTGTTGATTTAGATAATGA
Source organism: uncultured Gammaproteobacteria bacterium (assembly GCA_964651735.1). Lineage (GTDB taxonomy): Bacteria > Pseudomonadota > Gammaproteobacteria > CAZYYU01 > CAZYYU01 > CAZYYU01. Next base: position 97,618 of record CAZYYU010000004.1, read on the forward strand.
TGCAACATTGGAAATTTTGTGCAAGCAAGCCGTGAGTTTAGTGCAAGCGGGTGTGGATATTATTGCACCGAGTGGAATGATTGATGGAATGGTGCATGCTATCCGAAATGCTTTAGATAAAGCGGGTTTTGATCATATTCCTATTTTAAGTTATAGCGTTAAATATGCTTCATGCATGTACGGACCTTTTAGAGAAGCTGCAGAAGGTGTTCCAAAATTTGGTGATCGCAAAAGTTATCAAATGGATCCTGCCAACGGAAAAGAAGCGTTGCGAGAATGTCAGCACGATTTATTAGAAGGTGCTGATATGTTAATGGTTAAACCTGCGCATACTTATCTTGATGTGATCGCTAGAGTCAAAGACAAATTTCCTGATGTTCCTTTAGGCGCCTATCATGTGAGTGGTGAATACGCTATGTTAAAAGCGGCGGCGAAAAATGGATGGCTTGATGAAAAACGCAGTGTTTTAGAAGTGCTGACGAGTATTAAACGGGCTGGTGCGGATTTTATTATCACTTATTATGCTAAAGAAGTTGCTGCTTGGTTATAGTACGGGAGATACATGCAAAAAACTAAAACCATATATCGCTGTCAGGACTGTGGCGCTCAATTTCCTAAATGGGCGGGGCAGTGCGGTGATTGTGGGGCTTGGAATGCCTTGGTTGAAGAACAAAGTTTTAAACCCGGTACTAAGACATCTCGTTTTTCAGGATATGCTGCCGCTGCAGAAACTAAAGTGACCGCACTGACGGATGTACAATTCAAAACAGAAGAGCGATTTCCCACAGGTTTAGGAGAACTAGACCATGTTTTAGGGGGAGGCTTAGTACCCGGCTCGGTAATTTTAATTGGCGGTGATCCCGGAATTGGAAAATCAACTTTATTACTTCAATGTTTATGTCATTTAAGTACTCAATTTACAGCTTTATATGTGACCGGAGAAGAATCATTACAACAAGTGGCCATGCGCGCTACACGATTACAATTACCTAAAGAGCATTTGCAATTACTTACAGAAACAAAAGTTGAAACGATTATTGAACACGCCACAAAACTAAAACCTCAAGTCATGGTCATTGATTCCATTCAAACCATCTATACCGAGCTCTTATCTTCTGCACCGGGAGGTGTAGGTCAAGTGCGTGAAAGTGCAGCCCAATTAGTGCGTTTTGCAAAACAGAGTGGCACTGTTTTATTTTTAGTGGGACACGTCACCAAAGAAGGTGCTTTAGCTGGACCTCGAGTGTTGGAACACATGGTAGATACGGTGTTGTATTTTGAAGGTGATCAAGACAGTCGTTATAGAATCATTCGTGCCGTGAAAAATCGATTCGGTGCTGTGAATGAATTAGGTGTTTTTGGAATGACGGATAAAGGATTGCGAGAAGTGAGTAATCCATCTGCAATATTTTTATCTCGATATGAAGATCCCGTTCCTGGTAGTAGTGTTATGGTGACATGGGAAGGCAGTCGTCCCTTACTCGTCGAAGTTCAAGCCTTAGTGGATGAAAGTCATTTAGGAAATCCCAGGCGAGTTACTCTTGGATTAGAACACAACCGCCTCGCGATGTTATTAGCAGTACTCCATCGACACGGTGGTGTTCCAACCTATGATCAAGATGTTTTCGTGAATGTGGTGGGAGGCGTGCGTGTCACTGAAACTGCAGCAGACCTAGCGGTATTAATCGCTACCGTATCCAGTTTACGCAATAAACCCTTACCGATGGATTTAATTGTCTTCGGCGAAGTAGGATTATCCGGAGAAATCAGACCCGTACAATGTGGCCAAGAACGACTCAAAGAAGCTGCCAAACACGGTTTTAAACGCGCCATAGTTCCTGCAGGAAACGCTCCTAAAAAACAAAGTGCTCTAGAAATTATCAGTGTTAAAAATCTTTCAGAGGCCTTGTCACATTATTAATAAGATCTACTCATTATCCTGTCGATTTATCAGAGAACACAAAATAAAATTTATTTAGCACAAAGCCAGCGGCAGCGGGGGCTTGTATCAGGACCGTAAAAAACAGGGATGTTTTTTCCGAGCCCCCAGGGACGGGTTCACGGCGTGTCCTGATACCAGACCCCGCTGCCGCTGGCTTCTCTCCAAGTGAAAGGAGACTTCGATATGCTCGCAATAAGGGGTAAGTTATTATAATATATCCAACAACCCAGATCAGGAGCCCAAAATGTACACCAGCGACATGACCATTGAATCTTTCGACCCCGAGTTGATGAAAGCAATTGAAGGTGAGGCTCATCGACAAGAACGTCATATCGAATTAATCGCTTCTGAAAACTACGCAAGCCCAAGAGTCTTAGAAGCTCAAGGCTGTGTCATGACCAATAAATATGCTGAAGGATATCCTGGAAAACGCTATTACGGTGGCTGTGAGTTTGTGGACATTGCAGAACAATTAGCCATCGATAGAGCCAAACAATTATTTGGTGCTGATTATGTCAACGTACAACCACATTCTGGCTCACAAGCAAATATTGCAGTTTATGCCGCATTATTAAATGCAGGAGACATCATTTTAGGCATGGGATTAAATGACGGTGGACATTTAACACACGGATCTAAAGTCAATTTTTCGGGGCAAAATTATCACGCTTATACTTACGGAGTTGATCATAACACCGGATTGATTAATTATGATCAAGTCGAAGCACTTGCCAAAGAACACAAACCTAAATTAATTATGACAGGTTTTTCCGCCTATTCACGAATTGTGGATTGGCAACGATTTCGAGAAATTGCTGATAGTGTAGGTGCCTATTTGGTTTCAGATATTGCACATGTTGCTGGATTAATCGCCGTGGGAGAATATCCCTCTCCTGTAAAAATTGCCGATGTCACCACCACAACAACGCATAAAACATTGCGTGGTCCACGGAGTGGATTAATCATGGCAAAAGAAAATCCTGAGATCGAAAAAAAATTAAAATCTGCTGTATTTCCAGGTACACAAGGTGGCCCACTCATGCATGTCATCGCTGCGAAAGCAGTGGCATTTAAAGAAGCCATGCAACCTGAATTTAAAAGCTACCAACAACAAGTGATCAAAAATGCCAGAGCCATGGCAAAAATTTTCACTGATTATGGATTTTATGTGGTTTCTGGTGGCACTGATAATCATATGTTTTTAATTGATCTGACGAACAAAGGAATCACCGGAAAAGAAGGTGAAGAAGTATTAGGAAAAGCACGCATTACCCTAAATAAAAATACAGTGCCCAATGAGCAGCTATCACCATTTATTACTAGCGGACTTCGAATAGGAACTCCAGCAGTGACCACGAGAGGATTTAAAGAAAAAGAATGTGAAAATATTTCACGTTGGATATGTGATATTTTAAATGACATTAAAAATGAAAAAACCCTTGCTCAAGTAAAAGAACGAGTGGATGATTTGTGTAAAAATTTTCCGGTGTACGATTAATGTATTGTCCATTTTGTAATGCCGATGACACAAAAGTCATCGATTCACGTCTCGTGGGTGAGGGCTCACAAGTTCGACGTCGTCGAGAATGTGTGTTATGCAAAGAGAGATTTACCACCTTCGAAACTGCAGAATTAGTCATGCCACATTTGATAAAAAGCGATGGACGTCGTGTTCCCTTTGATGAATTAAAATTACGTGATGGCATCATGAAAGCCCTACAAAAAAGACCAGTCAGTGTAGAAGATGTAGAATCCGCCATCGTTAAAATAAAACACGATATTAGAGAAACCGGGGAACGTGAAGTGCCTTCTCATTTGGTGGGTGAATTTGTGATGAAAGAACTTAGTAAATTAGATCAAGTAGCTTATGTACGTTTTGCCTCAGTGTATAGAAGTTTTCAGGATATTAATCAGTTTCAGGAAGTGGTGCAACGATTAAAGACGAGTACAGATAACAATGACTAACCGAAAGCAGCGACACAAAGCTAGGCGATTAGCCTTGCAAGCGATTTATCAGTGGGAAATGACAGGCCATAAACCCATGGATTTAGAATTACAATTTAGAGAAGCCAATGATTTTTCTAAAATTGATGAAGTGTTTTTTTCTAAATTAGTGAATGGTGTTATTTCACAAATTTCAGAAGTTGATAGTGCCTTTGAATCGGTATTAGACAGAAAAAAGAAAGAATTAAATCCTGTGGAATTAGCAATATTACGTTTGGCAACCTTTGAGTTGTTATACGAAATGGAGATACCTTATAAAGTTGTGATCAATGAAGCACTTGAATTAACAAAAACATTCGGTGCAGTTGATGGCCATAAATATGTAAATGCGGTGCTAGATACCATAGCCCCAACACTAAGAAAAGATGAAGTTAAGCGAAAGTAATTATTCCTCCCCCCTAAGAGGGGAGCAAAATATAGGAATATATATGATGACAAAACAACTTAAAGATCACCAAGTGTGGACGAACCCCTGGCATTTTATTGCTTTCGGATTCGGCAGTGGATTATTGCCAATCATGCCAGGTACTTATGCAACCCTCGTCGCTATTCCAATTTTTTTGGTATTACAATCTTTCGGTTGGCTGATATATGCCATTGCAACATTATTAATCACTGTATTTGGAATATGGTTATCTGAGAAAGTATCAGAAGAAATCGGCATTCATGATTTTCCAGGTATGAACTTTGATGAAATTGTGGGCTATTTAGTAACCATGTTTTTAGTCCCAGCCAGATGGTATTGGGTTTTATTAGGCTTTGGTTTATTCCGATTATTCGATATTTGGAAACCTTGGCCCATTAACTGGGTCGATAAAAATGTAAAGGGTGGATTCGGTATTATTTTGGATGATGTGATGGCCGGAATTTTATCGTTTATCGTTATACAAATTGTCCTTTTTGTCTTCTATCACTAAGCCAACTTATTCACAACTTCTGTGGATAACTTTGTGGGCAAGTCTATCAGATTAAGGCTAAACCTTTGAAAATAGGGGCGAAGACTTAAGTTGTTTAGAATTTGAGCATTTTTTGAAAGACCTTAAAAATCAACAACTTACAAGCGAGAGCCTTTGGCTTTGCTAAGTGATAGCAAGAGTTTATGAGTATTCACTAAGTTCATTAGGCAACTGTGAATAAAAGCGCGTAGCTTTTGCTTGATGTAAGAACCTAGTTATGGGAATATACCGTCCAATCATACAATCTTCCCGGGGGCACGCTAATGGATGTACTATCAGTTGATTTCAAAGCAAACGATGCGCAAGATCTCTTCACTCGATCCTTAAGAGAAACCGGATTCGCTGTTATAAATAACCATCCTATTGATCAATCACTTATTCAAAAAGTTTACAGCGATTGGAGGGAGTTTTTTGCAGATGATCGCAAGTTTGACTATCACTTTGAAGAATCAACCCACGACGGCTATTTCCCCTTAGATGTTTCAGAAACAGCCCAAGGTTATAACATTAAAGATATTAAAGAATACTTTCATGTCTATCCCTGGGGCCAATATCCTGATTTTATTGGACCTGCTACCAAACAATTGTCGATGGAAATGACTCATTTAGCCGCAATTTTCCTACAATGGATTGAAGATAATACACCCGAAGAAATTAAAAATCGTTTTTCTATGCCCCTGAGTGAAATGATTAAAGATAGTCCTAAAACCTTATTTCGAATTCTTCACTATCCTCCTTTAACAGGAAATGAAGGTGAGGGTGCTGTCAGAGCTGCCGAACATCAAGATGTTAACCTCATTACTTTGCTACCTGCGGCTACTGCCAGTGGTTTACAAGTCAAAGACAGTTTTGGTCGTTGGCACGATGTGTCCTGTGATTATGATTCCCTTTTAGTGAATATTGCCGATATGTTGCAGTTGGTTACTGATGGTTATTATCCATCCACCACACACCGAGTCTGCAATCCTAAAGGCAAGGCAGCAAAGGAATCACGCTTATCCATGCCACTGTTTTTACATCCTCGTAGTGAGGTTCGCCTGTCAAGAAATTACACCGCAAAAGAATTTTGGGAACAACGTATGCGTGAAATCGGTGTTCTATCATAAGATTTGCTGTTGATGTCACAGACCATTTATGATAATATTGCATAAATCCACCACCCCGAGGCGAATATGGTAGTACAGTCTGTCAATTATCATGACCCTAATGCACCCAAACTTTTAGCACAATCCTTAAAAGAAACCGGTTTTGCTGTTATTAATAACCATCCCATTGCTCCTTCACTAATACAAAAAGCTTATAACGATTGGGAAATCTTTTTTCATGATGAGAGGAGATCTGACTATTTATACAATCCTGAAACCTTAGAGGGTTATGTACCACTTAATGTGGCTGAAATTGCAGTTGGCTATGATGTCAAAGACATCAAAGAATTTTATTGTGCTTACCCCTGTGGAAGAGGGCAGTTTCCCGGCTTTATAGACGACACCTCCAAACAGTTAGCCAGAGAGTTGGCAGAACTTGGTAGTACAATTTTGATGTGGATAGAAAATCACACCCCTGATGAGATTAAAAGTCGATTTTCTATGCCTCTTAGTGAGATGATTAAGGATAGTCCTAGAACACAATTTCGTATCAATCATTTCCCGCCTTTAAGAGGTCATGAAGAAGAGGGAGCAGTACGAGCTGCAGAGCACATAGACAGTGATTTGTTGACTTGCTTACCTGCAGCTACAAGCCAAGGCTTACAAGTTAAAGATAATCAGGGTAAGTGGATCGATATTATTAGTGATGTTAATTCTATCGTCGTTAACACAGGTGCAATGCTGCAAATGTGTACCAGAGACTACTACAAAGCTACCAAGCATCGAGTGTGCAATCCTCGTGGAGCAGCCGCTAATGAATCCCGTTATTCTATGCCTTTATTTCTTCATCCTAGAGACGAAGTGTATTTAACAGAAGATTGTACTGCGTTCCAATATTGGCAACGTACGATGCAAGCGCATGGTGTATTAGATAAAGCAAAAATGCTCTAAGCAGCGCTCTTTTTGGCGCTATAACGGTCAGCAAATTGCTTGATTCTATCAGTTTGAATCAGTTTTTGCTGTCCTGAATAGAAGGGATGACAGTTAGAGCAAATTTCAATACTCAGATCACTTTGCTTAGTGGATGAGGTTTTGAAGGTGTTACCACAACCTGTGCAGGTCACATTGATTTCTTTATATGCTGGATGTATCTCTGGTTTCATAGCTCTACTTCTCGAAGATTCATAAAGCGTAAAAGTTTACCCGTATCGAACCTTATTTGCAAGTAGATTAGGCGGTTAAAATGTCGGGCTTCTGGAATTCTGGTCACCGTCTAAACAGATGAGAGTGCCACTCGGAAATAAGCCAGAGGCAGCGGGCGCTTGAATCAGGACACGCCGTGAATCCGTCCCTGGAGGCTCGTAAAAAAAGTCCCTTTTTTTTACGGTCCTGATTCAAGCGCCCGCTGCCTCTGGCTAGGTGCGATGTTATAGGAATTGTGTTCGAGGGGAGTGAAGCAATCTAGCAAAATGATAGGCATTTCTGGATGATGGGATTCCTTTAGAGCTTAGCTGTTAATTTCTTTTCAAATGTATTAGCAAGCAAAGCAATCAAAGAATCATTCTGCTCTTGAGTTAATAGCCCGCAAGAAATTCGAATAGAAGATCTCTCAGTATTATTCGTAATATTCAACCAAGTCGGATAGGGAAATCCAAAAGATCCACGATATCTCAATAAACTTGCCTTCAGTTGAGTTAATAATTCCTCAAGAGGAGTTGTACTGAATATTTCTAAATAAGGAACATTATTTTCCTCATACATTGCCATATCGACAGTGTATTTTAATGCTGAATAAATCGTAGAAGTATTTAAGAGCAATTGCTCATGATATTGAAGCAATTGTGTAGTGCAGCAGCTGAGTAAATGTGTGACATATTGAAAATCAGGATTGTCTGTCGAATTAGCTTGGCTTTGTTTTTGTAAATAGCCATTAAATTCACCAAATAGTTCTTTTGAATTATTCACGGTGATCCAGCCAAAGGTTGCCACATCGATTCCTAAACAATGTGATTTCACACCTGATCCAAAGTACACGAAATTACCTTGAGGAAATTTATTTTTAAACTCCAGATTTAATTTTCGAAGATTGGAATCAGATAAAGAATGCAGAGTTCCATCGATCACCAGTGAAAAATGTTCAGAATGTAGATTATTTTTTTCAATAAAATTAAGAACAGAATAAATGTCAACATTTTTGTATTTCCGCTGACAATTTGCCGGAGATTTTAAATCAATGCGAAGTACATCTATTTTTTCTTCGGTATCCAAATTTACTGATTCATGAGCGGTGTAAATAAATGAGATAGACTCTTCATAATATTTGATACCGATATTAATTACTTTTAATTTTCCTCTTTTTTGAATAGATAAAGCCTGTAAAATAATTGAGAGTGCATTTGATCCGCTGTTGGCATAAAATGCCTCGCCATCAGGAAATAGTTTTTTAAAATTTCTTTTAAAATCATCTAATGTGTAAACGCTATCTGATAATAGTAATTTAATTTCCTCCATGATTAGATGAATATTTTTCGTAAATTCAAGGGGATCCTGAGAAGATAAAGTGGCTTGATGGCAATACTGCAGAATCAAGGCCAGTGAATCTTGTTCGGTTTTTGATAAGATTTTCTTGTGGACTAATCCGATCAGCATATTTAAAACAGCATTGGGGAAAATAGTTAAATAATTAATTTCTTCCGAACGAAGCGCTAAAAATTTTAAAAATGTGGGGTGTTGAAGTAATAAAGAAATGCTAGTAATTTTTTGATGCGTGTATAATTTAAATCGTTTTAAGGCATTCATATCAACATTAAATCGACTCAATATTTTTTCAGCTGGCTCATGTTTTGCCCAGAATTTTAAGAATTTTGATAAATTAGGAACTTCTCCTTGATGAACCAGACGAGTGCGTAATTCAGGCACTTTTGATGCATCAACACTCGAGGTATCAAGGTGTGGAAATGGATCACCCATCGATAACTGTGAGGGATGCATGAGATGAGAAGTATGCTCAATATTATTCACAAAAATAATATTATTGTGTCCGAAGAAAAACTCAGTAGCTTGTTTCAGAAAAGTGCTATCAGTTTTAAATCGGAAGCGATGATAATCTCTAGGATCAAAGTTAAAAAAAGGGTTTAAGGGAAAATCAGAGCTGAGGGTAGACACATTTAAAAAATGTAAAGTGCAAGGTGCATAAAGTGATGGCGCGCAACTATGTGCAAGCCTCAAGACTCGATTGAAAAATACCAAGTGAGGAGGAAAGCTTTGGTCAATGGACCACACTAGGGATATATTGTGTGGGACAGATTCGTTTTGTCTGTCCGGTTCTTTTTTATGCATGATTTATTTCAATATCGTTATATGCGAATGATTCTCATTCTAATGGTATTGCTGTGAGAATTACAATCTATTGAAATAAAAGAATGCTTAAGGTTTTGTGAATTAGCGTTCAGTAATATCAACCACATCCCGCTGAGTAGGACCGGTATAAAGCTGACGAGGACGTCCCAACTTTCGCTCAGGATCACTCATCATTTCCATCCAATGTGAAACCCATCCCACCGTACGCGCGATAGCGAAGATGACGGTAAACATATTGGTTGGAATACCTAAAGCACTAAGCGTAACACCCGAGTAGAAATCCACATTAGGATAGAGTTTTTTCTCGATAAAATAGTCATCTTCTAATGCGATTTTTTCAAGTTTCATGGCTAATTTAAAAAGTGGAGCATCTTTGGCACCCACGGTTTCTAACACATCATGACATGTTCTTTGCATGACTTTGGCCCGAGGGTCGTAACTTTTATAAACCCGGTGTCCAAATCCCATCAAACGGAAAGAATCATTTTTATCTTTGGCGCGTTTAATATATTCATTGATATGGGATTCATTACCAATTTGTTTGAGCATATTTAAACAAGCTTCATTAGCACCACCATGAGCAGGGCCCCACAGCGCGCCAATTCCCGCGGAGATACAAGCAAAGGGATTAGCACCAGTAGATCCAGCTAATCGCACCGTCGAGGTAGAGGCATTTTGTTCATGATCCGCATGCAAAGTGAAAATTTTATCCAGCGCTTTGACCAATAAAGGGTTCGGAGCACTATCATTGGTGGGCTTACCAAACATCATGCTTAAAAAGTTTTCCGCATAGCCTTTATCTTCACGAGGATACACAAAGGGGTCCCCAATCGAATATTTGTAACACATGGCAGCAATCGTTGGCATTTTTGCAATGACTCGATAAGCAGAAAGCTCTCGATGCTCAGGATTATTAATATCCAATGAGTCATGATAGAAGGCTGATAAAGCACCTACCACACCCACCATAATGGCCATCGGATGGGCATCGCGACGAAATCCGTTTAAAAAGCTTTTTAATTGTTCATGAACCATCATATGCTTCATGATACTGTCATTAAAACTGGTTTTTTTAGCCTTGTTGGGCAGTTCTCCAAACAAGAGAAGATGGCAGACTTCCATAAAATCACACTGCTCAGCGAGTTGATCAATCGGGTAGCCACGGTATAAGAGAATTCCTTCATTGCCATCAATAAAGGTTATCTTTGATTCACAAGAGGCGGTTGAAACATAACCAGGGTCAAAAGTGAATAAATCATGCTTGCTTAATTGGTTAATATCAATAACCGCAGGACCTAAAGTTCCTTTTAAGATAGGTAAGTCTAATTCGTTATTATTTACCGATAGTTTCGCTAGATTATCAGACATAAATCCTCTCTTGATACATAAGTGTGTTCATATGCAATGTAGTATGGTAGAAAGATTTATTATTGACAAGTACTTGCAATATTTAAAAACGCATGCTATTGTTTCGGTACTATGGATTTTTTAAACACGGAGGAAACTTTAAATGACACTTTCAAGAAAACAGTTGTTATTAGCAGCTGGATTATTTTTAACAGCGTCAACCGCTCTCGCTAGCAGTCCTTTACAAACAGGATTCTACGTAGGTGGTAACTCAGGCGCTTCTTTTGTTACCAATCAAGCTAGCGGTGATCTACACGTTAGCCGTGAAAACAGAGAAGTTAACGAAATTGTTGTCGTTGATCAAATTCACGATAGATATTCTGAAGAATCTTCTATTCGTGGTTACAACGGCGGTGTATTCGTTGGTTGGAATTTTTATTGTGACGAATCTTGGTTCCACGGAGTGGAATTAAGTGGCGATTTCTTCTCAAATCGTGGTCGTTTTAACTTTGGTGCACCTTATGGAGTTACACATCGTCAAGGTAGTGAGCCAGATGCTGTAATTGATGTAAGACAAGTTAATTTCCAAGACGTTTATGACTTAGAATTTGCATTAAACTTAGCATTCAAACCAGGTGCTAAGATTAATGATTCCACCGTATTGTTCGGTATTCTAGGTGCCTCATGGGCTCGATTTGACAGCGAAGTTCACCAAGTTCGTGGACGACGTGATAACGATCGAAGAGAAGGTAGTTTTGCTGTAGCTCATCAAGATGAAGACAGAGATGAACATCATCATCACCACCATGATAACGACAATGAACAAGATCTTTGGGGCTTTGTCTTAGGTGCTGGCGTGCAAACGCAAGTAACTCACTACATGAGTGCTTTCGCTTCATACCAATATACCTACTACGGTAACAAAGAATTAGACAACGTTAGAGATCATCGTCGTGAACACAGAGGTGAAGACGAAGGTAGAAGAGATCAACCTTTCGTAGACGTTCATCATCGTAACTCAACGATCGATACCAACATCTTCAAAGTGGGTGTTGTATTTAACTTCTAATTGTTTGAAGTTTAATCGTAAATCCGGTGAGGGTTTTCTCTCACCGGATTTTTTTTGTCTTTTAATTGCCACGACCACAATCTCTGCAAATCCGTACTATACTTTTGTGATTGACTAAAACTTAGGATGCCATGCAATGGATTTGCAGCACCAAGAAATACATAGGGATACATCAACACCACAAAGTTGGCAGTTTGATATAGATTTTCTTGAATCGCATTTAATGCGATTAAGGCTCAGTGGATCTTGGGCAGTGACGGCGCATTTGCCTTCGCTTGAGCGGATTATTCAAGCTTATAAAACTCATCCTGATATTCAGAAACTCGAGATCGATTGCAGTGATATTACGGCCTTTGATAGTGGTTTTATTGTTTGGATTATTAAAATAGATAACTTTTGTGAACAGCATCATATTTTATTTGATAAATCAACCTTGCCTGAAGGTGCAATTCGCTTATTTAAATTATCCAAAGAAGTACCACCTCGTGGATTTACGCATCTTGAAGAAGACAAAAGTATATTTGGAAATATTGGTGCAGCGACTCGAGAGTTGTGGCATCGCACTAATGATTTACTCGAAATAGTAGGAGCAACACTTTTTGCATTTTTTAGATTAATTTTTGGAAGAGCTATTTTCGTTAAACATGATATCTTGCGATTTATTCAACAAAGTGGTCATGAAGCGGTGGGCATTGTGAGTTTAGCGGCTTTTTTAATCGGAGTGACTTTAGCGATTATTGGAATTAGTCAATTGAAAAAATATGGAGCGGATGTCTATATTGCGAATATTGAAGTGGTTGGTGTTTTAAGAGAGCTAGGGTGTTTAATGGCTGGGGTTGTCATGGCTGGTCGAAGTGCGTCTGCTTATGCTGCTGAAATTGGTGCGATGCAGGTTCATGAGGAGCTGGATGCCTTGCAAAGTTTAGCAATTTCTCGTATCGATTTTTTAGTGATGCCTCGCGTGATTGCGATGGTAATTACTTTGCCTATTTTGGTGATTTATGCAAATGTGATTGCGAATGTGGGTGGTCTTATTTTTTCTATCACTGTGCTAAAGATTTCTTATCTTGAATATATCAATAAAGCGCGCGAGGCATTCGCACTTGGTGATTTTTTTATCGGTATTTGTAAGGCTTATATTTTTGGATATTTAATTGCAATAGCTGGGTGTTTGCGAGGATTGCAGTGTGGTCGGAGTGTTTCTGAGGTGGGTGATGCAGCGACTTCAGCTGTAGTTTTATCGATGGTTTTAATCGTCATCGCTAATGTCATTATTGATCTCATGTTATACGCAGTGAGGATATAAAATGGCACAACCCATTGAAGTAAAAAATTTAAGTATCGGATATAAAAACAATACCGTTCAGGAAAATATTTCTTTCAGTGTGAAAGCGGGTGAAATATTTATTGTGATGGGGGATAGTGGTTGTGGAAAAAGTACTTTATTACGACATATGATTGGATTAGATCCTCCTATCGCGGGTGAAATTACTTACAACGGAAAAAGTTTGTGGGGGGTAGATAGAGAAGAGCGATTATCGATGATGAGACATTTTGGTGTTTTATTTCAAACCGGTGCTTTGTGGAGTTCTCTCACGATCGCAGAAAATATTGCCTTACCTTTAGAACATTTTACAAAACTTAATAAGTCAGAAGTGGCGGATATTGTTAGTTATAAATTAGCATTGGTGGGTTTGGGTGGATTTGAACGATTTTTTCCTGCAGAAATTAGTCCAGGTATGCAAAAACGTGCTGGTTTAGCCCGTGCAATGGCGCTCGATCCTAAGGTGTTGTTTTGTGATGAACCCCTATCCGGATTAGATCCTATTGCATCAAAGCGATTGGATGATTTGATTTTAGAATTGCGTGCTAGTTTGGGTACTACAATTGTGGTGGTTACTCATGAATTAGAAAGTATTTTTGGTATTGCAGATAATGCTATTTTTATGGATGCACAAGCTCGTACTGTTATTGCGCGAGGTGATCCGCATACTATTTTGAAAGAAACTGAGAATCCTAAGATTCGTCAGTTTTTAACTCGTAGTCGGTGAGGAATTATTATGCGTAGAGATGTCAGTAATCGTTTGATTGGACTTTTTGTGGTGGTGGGCATCGCCATTTTATTTGTTTTTGTGATGTTGTTCGGTGTTGGAAAATATTTTCATGAAGAACGAAAATTTGTTTTATATTTTAATGGTTCTTTGCACGGATTATTGGTGGGAGCACCCGTGGAATTTAGAGGAGTGCAAGTGGGAGAAGTAGAACGAATCAGTGTGGAAATTTCTCAAGTCACGGGGAAACACGCTTTACCAGTAATTATTAGTATACAACCTTATCGTTTGATAGAAGTGGATCAACAGACTTGGAGATCCAATGGTCAGTTATTGAAAAAGATGATTGAACATGGCTTAAGTGGTGAATTAAAAGCCCAAAGTTTGTTGACAGGGTCTTTATATATTGAATTAGATTCCAGACCTAAAAACACGGTTAAGGTGTCGGGCTTATCAAATAAGTATCCTGAAATTCCTACCGTAGAGTCTCGATCTGAACAATTATCTGACATCATCAAATCTGCTCGAAATACTTTAGATAGTGTTGAAAAATTTGTTTCATCCGATAAATTAAAACAAAGTATTGAAGATTTGAGTCAAATGATGAAGACAGGTAAGAAAATTATGGAAGCAGGAGGGAAAACCATTGATAAAATTGATAATTATATAGATCCTGTCTCAGAGCGGTTTATCAATTCTGTCAAAGGCTTGCCCGATATGACAAATTCGATAAGAAATTTGGTAGATTATTTATCCAGACATCCTGAGGCAATTATCAAAGGTAAACGTTAGGAGGAAGTGGACTATGTTTAAATTTCTGAGTGTACTTTCACTCACAATAATGTTGGTCAGTTGTGGTTCATCAAAACCCACGCATTTTTATCTCTTGAATGATGTTCAACTTCATCATATGAAAACTGTGCAAGGTGTGAATAATATTGTTATTGGTATTGGGCCTGTGAATTTTCCAAAATATTTAAATCAACCTCAAATTGTGACCCGAAGTGGCTCGAATAAAATGAATATCGATGAATTTAATCAATGGGGTGAACCTTTGGAAAATAATTTTACTCAGGTACTTGGGAAAAATTTACAGAAAATTTTGAATTCGAATAATGTGGTGGTTTATCCATGGGATTTGTCTCAAAAAATTAATTTTCAGATTATTGTCGAGGTTTACAGATTCGAAGCAACAACGGATGGCAAAGTCATCGGTGAACTTAATTATAAGATCATCAATCCTCAAACACGGGAGCAATTAATTGCTGTGTCTAAAACGTATCGTGAAATTATTCCTCAAAAATTTAGTTATACCCAACTTGCTGCATCTATGAGTAGGATTGTGGGACGTATTAGCGAGGATATGGCTAAAGCATTGATATTTCAGTAATAATGATATAGAATAAGACAAATTTAATATTAACCTGCGCATATTATCATGAAAATATCTAGTTTACTTAGTGATGCTAATTCTGCTGCATCCGGCAATCAAAAGCTGTATGATGATTTTATCACTTACGTATCCGATCATGGAAATTACGAGCTGTTTAAATCTTCCGTATTAAATGCTGATAAGCAACGTAGAACTTTAGAAGCCGTGCCACATCCTGAAGAAGAAGATCAATTAAGAGTGCTATTAAATGTCCTTAAGAATTGGTCTCAGTGTATACCTATAGAAATCAAATTTTCCATATTACATATGTCTCGTCTTATGCAAATGTCTGCAGAGTTTAATCGTCCTGTGGTATTTGTGGTAAAACGATTTGATGTGAATATACCGCCTTTTGCCGGCTTATATTTTAATAACAAACTTTTATTTGTTGATCCCCAGGGAAAATTGCCTGTTAAATTTGAAGATAGTGAGAATTTTTATAATATTATTTATGAATTAAAAAAACAAAATCCCGAACTACAAAAATTCAGATCTAAGAGGTTAATATGGCTCGATTCGATAGTTGAAAGCGCAGCCTATCCTATTTTCTGTGGACCGATTATTGTAGAACTTTTAATTAATATAATGACTAATTTAACCCTTCAACATCTTGAGGATTATTTAAATAATTTAAACACTGAATGGGTGGACATAAACACTTTATTACCGGAATCATTAGTAGAGTTGAGTAATGAACTGGATAAGCGTGGTTTTGAAAATAAAGTAGTAGGCATTAAATTAGCACATTTGAAGTTATTATCTGCTGCGCCAGAGGAGAAAAAAACTACTGATATTGTTAGTGAGTTTCACCGTTCTGCTGCACAACGCGTATTCGATTATTTGGTGGGCATGGAGGGCAATAAAGCACGAGAATATTTTATTAGGGAATATTATAATAAACTTGCGCTTGAAATTGGAAGTCCATCGCTACGAAATCATTTACCAACTTCATCTGGCCCTGAAGCGTGTGATATCGAAAATCTACCTTGTCTGGGTTCCGGTCATACTTCAACCGTTTATCGATATGACACTAGAGATCAAACTTTTGCGATTAAAGTATTTAAAGATAATTCTAATGAACAATTTAAAACGGAAGTGAATTTATTAGCTTCGCTTCAACATCAGAATGTCATTAAATATTTAAGTCATGGGCAGCTTAAAAATAATCTTCAATTTATCTCTTTAGAATGTGCTGAATGGGGGGAGCTCAAACAATTCATAAAATCTTCTGAAGCCTTTTCACCCTCCTGGTTAATTAAGAAAAGATTTATGGTGGATATTGGTTTAGGTTTGGCATATCTTCATGATACTGCAGGGATAATTGTTCGTGATTTAAAAAGTGCTAATGTCCTCGTCACATGGGAAAATGGAAACCTTATCTTGAAACTTTCTGATTTTGATTTATCGATAGGAGTGAATACTACATCGAGTACCGTTGTAAGAGCCGTTGGAACTCCCTTATATATTGCTCCTGAAGTGTATGCATCATATTACCCAAAACTACTCCCGCGGCATCCGGACATTATTCCATCTGCGCCTAGTTTTAAATCGGATGTTTATAGTTATGGTGTTATCTGTTGGGAGATTAGTCTTTGGACTCCGGTGAAAGCTGCACAGTATAAAACTGAAATTGCTTATGTCAGAGATTTACTAAAAGGTTCACGTATTGAAAAAGCTGATGAGATTAAAGAGCCAAAAATTGCCAGCTTGGTGGGGCAGTGTTGGAATAATCGGCATCGTGAACGTCCAAGTGCTCAAGAAATGGTTCAAAGCTTGACGCAATTAACTTAGTCCTTTTGCGTTGTCATCCATACTTTCACTGGTTATAATCCCTCCTTTGCACGGTGTTTTAATCATAATGGGAGGTTGTGTGGATCAACGACCAGTGAATCTTAATTTATTGAATATCAAGTTTCCAATTACAGCAATAGTATCCATCTGTCATCGTGTGAGTGGGGTGGTTTTGCTGATTTCTTTACCGTTTTGGTTGTGGGCTTTAGAGAGCTCTTTAAAATCTGGGGCTGATTTTGCTAAATTACAAGATTGTTTCGCGCATTTAAGCGTAAAAATTGCTATATGGTTGAGTTTGTCGGCGTTGAGCTTTCATTTTTTCGCAGGGATTCGTCATATGCTCATGGATATGGGTTATGGTGAATCGAAATGTGCAGGTCGATTCACTGCCAGAAGTGTCTTTTTGCTGACTATTTTATTGTCGATTATTATAGGGTACTGGTTATGGTAAAGAGCGTCACAAGTTTTAGTCGTGAAGGTTTAAGGGATTGGTTGTTACAACGCGTAACGGCTGTATTATTGGGAATTTATGCATTGGTAATTGTGGCTTACTTATTTCGTCATTATCCCCTCGATTTTGCGGATTGGAGCCTCTTATACAAACCGGTGTGGATGAAGATTTTTAGTATTTTAGCCATATTCAGCATACTGATTCATGCTTGGATTGGCATGTGGACGGTTTATACAGACTATATAAAATGCACTGTGGTGCGTTTAGTCCTACAAATTGCGACCATTCTCGGCCTCTTCACCCTGGTGGTGTGGGCATTGATGATTATATGGGGATAATATGCCAATTTTAGCAGAACAACAGTTTGATGCAGTCATTGTAGGTGGTGGTGGTGCTGGCTTGCGTGCATCATTACAGCTGGCAGCATCTGGATTAAAAGTTGCCGTCGTCTCAAAAGTATTTCCAACTCGCTCACACACCGTGTCCGCACAAGGTGGAATTAATGCTGCCCTGGGCAATACCACCGAGACGGATGATTGGCGTTGGCACATGTACGACACCGTCATGGGTTCCGACTTTTTGGGAGACCAGGATGCGATTGAATATATGTGTAAACATGCGGCTGCTACCGTCTATGAACTTGAACACATGGGCTTGCCATTTTCTAGAAATAAAGAAGGTAAAATTTATCAGAGAGCTTTTGGTGGTCAGACAATGAATTTTGGTGGGGATCAGGCTTATCGTACTTGTGCAGCAGCGGATCGTACGGGGCATGCCATGTTACATACCCTCTACCAAAAAAATGTTGAGGCTCAAACGAATTTTTATAATGAATGGTACGCCATTGATTTGGTCAAAGCCTCCGATGGCAGTATTGCGGGTGTTATTGCTTTATGTATTGAAACGGGCGAACAACACTTTTTGCGTTCTAGGGCTACCATTTTAGCAACGGGTGGGGCTGGTCGTTGTTTTTATACCACCACCAATGCCTACACAAATACCGGTGATGGATTAGGGATGGTTTTGAGAGCAGGATTTCCTTTACAAGATATGGAAATGTGGCAATTTCATCCAACCGGTATTGCGGGTGTAGGTTGTTTAATTTCCGAAGCGTCTCGTGGTGAAGGCGGTTATTTGATTAATAAAAACGGTGAACGTTTTATGGAACGTTACGCGCCACATTTAAAAGACTTAGCTTGTCGCGATGAGGTTTCTCGATCTGCAATGACTGAAATTCGTGAAGGACGTGGTTGTGGTCCTAATGGCGATTACGTGTTATTGAAACTCGATCATTTAGGTGCTGAGGTATTAAAAACTAAATTACCCGGTATTTCAGATTTGGCTAAAACATTTGCAAATGTTGATGTGACCAAAGAACCTGTTCCAGTAGTTCCAACTTGCCATTATATGATGGGTGGAATTCCTACCAATATGCATGGTCAAGTATTGACGGTAGATCAAAATGGAAAAGATAAAATTGTTCATGGATTATTCGCTGCAGGTGAATGTGCTTGTGTTTCAGTGCACGGTGCAAATCGCTTAGGCGCAAATTCACTTTTAGATATCGTAGTCTTTGGACGAGCTGCGGGAATTTATTTGGAAGAATCTTTACGTGATGGTGCGCCTTTATCAGAAGTTTCTCAAGATGATATTGATGCTGCACTCTCAAGAGTTCGTCGTTGGGAAAATGCAAAATCCGGTGAGGATGTTGCTTCACTGCGTGAAAAATTACAACGCGTCATGCAAGAAGATTTTGGTGTGTTTAGAGAAGCCAGTGCGATGGAAAATGGATTTTCTCGATTAAAAAATCTTAAAGAACGCATTGATCGCGCTGTGTTATCTGATCATAGTAAAGTGTTTAATACTGCAAAAATTGAAGCTTTGGAACTTGATAATTTATTATTAGTTGCAGAGGCCACAGCGGCTTGTGCAAATCTTCGAAAGGAAAGCCGGGGTGCTCATTCACGTTTAGATTATCCACATCGTGATGATAAAAACTGGTTAAAACATTCTATATATTTTATTGATGGTACGATTTCTTCTCGTGAAGTGAATCGTAAACCACACGAGGTTGATCCTATTGAACTTAAAGAGAGAGAGCACTAATGAGCGCATCAAATCTTATGCAAATTTCTGTTTATCGTTACAACCCTGAAAGTGGTGGCGAACCTTATATGCAGACATTCGAAGTGGATACTGCAAAGGTCAAAGGTAAAATGCTTTTAGATGCTTTGGAATATATCAAAATTCAAGATCCTAGTGTGACTTTTAGACGTTCATGTGGAGAGGGGGTTTGCGGTTCTGATGGTGTGAATATTAATGGAAGAAATGCTTTAGCGTGTATTACACCACTCAGCGGATTGCCTAAAAAAGTGGTGCTACGACCTTTACCGGGATTACCAGTGGTTCGTGATTTAATTGTGGATATGAAACAATTTTATGCAATGTATGAACGCGCACAACCTTATTTGCAGAATGATGATGTTCCAACGAAGGAGCGCATTCAAAGTATCGAGGACCGCGAAAAATTAGATGGTTTGTATGAATGTATTTTGTGTGCCTGTTGTTCAACATCCTGCCCCTCATGGTGGTGGAATCCCGATAAATTTATGGGACCTGCAGCGTTATTATGGGCCTATCGATTTATTGCTGATACTCGTGATAATAAAACAGCAGAACGATTAAACATGTTGCAAGATGCATTTAGTTTGTTCCGATGCAGAAGTATTATGAGTTGTGTGGATGTTTGTCCTAAGGGTTTAAATCCGACGGCCGCCATTGGAAAAATTCGTGAAAAAATGTTAGAAGATGCGGTGTAACTTATGTCTAAACAATCCATGAAAGATTTTATATCCAGTTCATATTTTAATGGTGGTAATGCTGAATATTTAGAGAATTTGTTAGAGAATTATATTCAAGATCCACAATCTGTTCCTGTAGAGTGGCAAAATTATTTTGTTAATATTCCTACGGATATTTCTCATGCCGCTATTCGAGAAGAATTTTTACAAAATGCTCGTCGCCCAAAATTTTCTCAGGCTGCTGTGCCTACCGATGTGATGCACGCGGTCAAGCAAAATAGCGTGAATAAATTAATTGAAGCTTATCGTGAACATGGTCATTTGACGGCTAATCTTGATCCCTTAGGAAGTCCACGTGATAAAGTCAATATGCTCGAAGCGTCTTATTATGGCTTATCACCCAATGATTTTAATGAAACATTTGAAGCGCCAGAATCATTAGTTGGTAAAAAACAAGCTACCCTTAAAGAAATTGTAGACAATTTGCAAAAATTATATTGTGGAACCATTGCTGCAGAGTTTGTTTATATTACCTCTTCTCAAGCTGAAGAAGAATGGATTAAAGACTATTTTGAAAAGGGTTATAGAACTTTTTCTTTGAGTGCTGAACAAAAACAACATCTTTTAAAAGATTTAATCGCTGCTGATGGTCTTGAAAAATATTTAGGTAATAAATATGTCGGTCAAAAAAGATTTGCTTTAGAAGGTGGTGATGCACTGATACCGTTTATTAACGGTATTGTTGATAAAGCTGGAAATAATGGCATCAAAGAAATTGATATTGGTATGGCGCATCGTGGTCGATTAAATGTGTTGATCAATGTTTGCGGTCAAGATTCTCTAAATTTATTTAAAGAATTTGAAGGTACAAAAGATTATGGCTTGAATTCTGGTGATGTAAAATATCATTTGGGATTTTCTTCAGATGTGGTGACGTCGGGTTCTCCTGTACATCTATCACTCGCCTTTAATCCTTCGCATTTAGAAGTGATTTCATCGGTAGTAATGGGTTCAGTTCGTGCACGTCAAGATCAAATTGCTGAAGGAAAAAAATCCAGTGTGATGGCAATTATTGTGCATGGAGATGCTGCAGTTGCAGGTCAAGGAATTGTGATGGAAACCTTGGCAATGTCGAATACCAATGCTTATAGTATCGGAGGTGCTATTCATATTGTGGTGAATAATCAAGTTGGATTTACCACCTCTAATCCACATGATGCTCGTTCCAGTCGATATTGTACTGATATTGCAAAAATGATTGAAGCACCTGTATTTCATGTGAATGCGGATGATCCAGAAGCCGTTGCATTTTTAGCGCAATTGGCATTTGATTATCGTCAAACTTTTAATAAAGATATTTTTATCGATCTCGTCTGTTATCGTCGTCACGGTCATAATGAAGCGGATGAACCCATGGCAACGCAACCATTGATGTATGCCAAAATTAAAAATCATCCTGCTGCAAGAGAAATTTATGCAAAACAATTAATCGCCTCAGGTGTTTGCAAAGAAGATCAAGTGAATGCTTGGGTTGAAGAATATAAAAAATCCCTCGATTCAGGAAAGTCTCTTCGTGAAGTAGCAAAAGCCGAATCCTATCGACTAGCGGTGGCGTGGACAAAATATATTGGTCAAGAGTGGAGCGCAGATGCTGATACTTCAGTTAATTTAAAAGATTTACAGCGAATTTCTAAACAACTCTATGAATTTCCAGAAGGATTTGAAATTCAACGACAAGTGGCTTTGGTGATGAGCGCACGTAAAAAAATGTGTGATGGTGAATTGCCCATGGATTGGGGATTTGCAGAAAACCTTGCTTATGCGACCTTGTTGAATCAAGGATATAATATTCGTATGAGTGGACAAGATGTGCGCAGAGGGACTTTTGCGCATCGACATGCTGCCTTACATGATCAAAATACTGATGAAGTTTATGTACCATTGCAACACCTGGAAATTAAAAATCATGCGCGTTTTCAAATTTATGATTCGGTTTTATCCGAAGAGGGTGTATTAGGTTTTGAATATGGTTATTCAAAAGCAGCTCCAGCAGATTTAGTCATATGGGAAGCGCAATTTGGTGACTTTGCCAATGGTGCTCAAGTCATCGTCGATCAATTTATTAGTTCAGGATGGCAAAAGTGGCAGCGATTGTGTGGTCTGGTGATGTTATTGCCACACGGGTATGAAGGCATGGGACCTGAACATTCTTCTGCACGTTTAGAGCGTTATTTGCAATTATGTGCTGAGCATAATATGCAAGTGTGTGTGCCCAGTACACCCTCACAGATTTTTCATTTATTACGACGTCAGGTCATTCGCCCCTTCAGAGCACCAATGATTGTAATGACACCGAAAAGTTTATTACGTCATAAATTAGCGGTTTCTACTTTAGATGAATTGGCGAATGGACGATATCAATTAGTTATTCCTGAAATTGATGAGATTAATCCCGCCGATGTTAAACGAATTATTTTGTGCAGTGGTAAAGTGTATTATGATTTGCTTGAAGCCCGTCGTGAAAATAAACGGAATGACATCGCTATTTTACGAATTGAACAATTGTATCCTTTCCCCTATGACGAATTAGAAGCTGCTTTAGCAACTTACAAAAAAGCAAGCGAAGTGGTTTGGTGTCAAGAAGAACCTAAAAACCAAGGGGCTTGGTTTATTACGCATCACCGCTTAGTAGCTTGCATTGGAGATAAACGAACATTGAAATACGCTGGACGTAGTGCTTCTGCTGCACCAGCAGTCGGATATCATGGCTTGCACAAGCAACAGGCTGAACAGTTAGTTCATGATGCATTGAATTAAATATTGTTGAGGAAAAAAATATGGCGATTGAAATTAAAGTTCCATCATTACCAGAATCTGTTGCTGATGCTACCATTGCAAAATGGTATAAAAAAACAGGGGATTCTGTAAAAGAAGGTGAGAACTTAGTGGATTTGGAAACCGATAAAGTCATGCTTGAAGTTCCTGCTCCTGCAAGTGGTGTTTTAAAAACGATCAATAAACCCGAAGGCCAGGTTGTTAAATCTAATGAAATAATTGGTGTGCTTGAGGCAGGTGCAACTGCAACTGCAACAGTTGCGGCGAGTGCTGCGCCCTCAGCTCCTAGTGCTGTACCTGTGAGTGCTCCTGCAGCTCCTTCAGCTGCGGCAGATCTGAGTCCTGGAGTACGTCGTTTAGTGTCTGAAAAAGAAATTGATGTGAATCAAGTGAAGGGTTCAGGCAAAGGTGGAAGAATTGTCAAAGAAGATGTGACGAATTTTATCGCTCAGCAATCTTCTGGTGTTGCGCGTGAAGAGCGTCGTGTACCCATGTCACGTTTGCGTGCACGTATTGCTGAACGACTTTTAGAAGTTCAACAATCAGCTGCGATATTAACGACATTTAATGAAGTGAATATGCAACCCATTATGGATTTGCGTGCAAAATATAAAGATAAATTTGAAAAAGAGCATGGCGTAAAACTTGGATTTATGTCCTTTTTTGTTAAAGCCGCAGTAGAAGCATTAAGCCGTTTTCCTGCTGTGAATGCATCGATTGATGGTAATGACATTCTTTATCACAGCTATTTTGATATAGGAATCGCTGTATCAACAGAGCGAGGTTTGGTAGTGCCAGTGATTCGTGACGCCGATCAGTTGAGTATGGCTGATATCGAAAAATCCATAAATAATTATGCATCGAAAGCACGTGAAGGAAAGTTATCCATGGAAGAAATGACCGGTGGTACCTTCACTATTACAAACGGGGGAATTTTCGGATCGATGTTGTCTACACCTATCATTAATCCACCACAAAGTGCAATTTTAGGAATGCATAATATCGTCAAACGACCTGTGGTGGTTGATGATGAAATTGTTATTCGTCCCATTATGTATCTTGCGATGTCTTATGATCATCGCATTATTGATGGTAAAGATTCTGTGACATTTTTAGTCACGATTAAAGAATTACTCGAAGATCCCGCGCGTTTATTATTACAACTTTAACGAGGTTCAGATGAATTTACATGAGTATCAAGCGAAAAAATTATTAGCAAAATACGGCTTGCCAGTTCCCAATGGGCAAGTGGTTTGGAATCCTGAAGGTGCAAATGAAGCGATCATGACCATTGGTGGTGATCGTTGGGTTGTAAAAGCACAAGTTCATGCTGGAGGTAGAGGAAAAGCGGGTGGCGTGAAATTAGTCAAAGGCAAAGACGAATTAATGACGGCTGTAAAATCTTTGCTGGGTACACGTTTGGTCACTTATCAGACCGATGCTGATGGTCAGCCCATTAATCAAGTAATTATCGAAGAATTAACGGATATCGCTAATGAACTATATATTGGTGCTGTGATCGATCGTTCAAGTCGTCGTATTGTATTTATGATTTCTACTGAAGGTGGTGTGGATATTGAGAAAGTCGCTGAAGAAACACCTGAGAAAATTCATACTATTAAAATTGATCCTTTAGTAGGAATTTTACCCTTTCAATGTCGTGAAGCAGGATTTGCTTTAAAATTAAATAGCGATCAAATTAAAGAGCTCACGAAAATTTTAGAAGGTCTTTATAAAATGATGGTCGAGCGAGATTTAAGTATGCTCGAAATAAATCCACTTGTCGTGACTAAAGAAGGAAAATTACGTTGCTTAGATGCCAAAATTAATGTGGATGATAATGCACTGTATCGACAAGCTGAGGTGCGAGAGATGCGTGATCCTTCCCAAGAAAATGAACGTGAAAATCAGGCTGCAAAATGGGAATTAAATTATATTTCTTTAGATGGCGATATTGGCTGTATGGTTAATGGTGCTGGTCTTGCTATGGCGACCATGGATCTTATTAAATTAAATGGGGGAAATCCGGCTAACTTTTTAGATGTGGGTGGTGGTGCTACCAAAGAACGTGTAACAGAAGCATTTAAAATTATTTTATCTGACGAAAATGTCAAAGGTGTCTTTGTCAATATTTTTGGCGGAATAGTGCGTTGCGATTTAATTGCGGATGGAATTATGGGTGCTGTTGCAGAAGTGGGTATTAAAATTCCGGTTGTGGTACGGCTGGAAGGAAATAATGCCGATTTGGGAGCAAAAAAATTGCAAGAAAGTGGGTTGAATATCATTGCTGCGAATGATTTTTCATTGGCCGCGAAGAAAATTGTCGAAGCCGTTAAAAAAGGTTAATCATTATGAGTATATTAATTAATAAAGACACGAAAGTTATTTGTCAGGGTTTTACAGGTAAGCAAGGGACTTTTCATACCGAGCAAGCCATTGAATATGGAACTAAAATGGTGGGTGGTGTAACACCAGGAAAAGGTGGCACCACACATTTGGACCTGCCTGTTTTTAATACGGTGCGAGATGCAGTTCAAGACACTGGAGCTACTGCATCTGTGATTTATGTACCTGCGCCTTTTTGTAAGGATTCTATTATTGAAGCGGTTGATGCGGGAATAGAACTGATTGTTTGTATCACTGAGGGCATTCCAGTGCTGGATATGTTGGTGGTTAAAGCCTATATCGAAAATCGCAGCAATGTTCGTTTGATTGGTCCTAATTGTCCAGGGGTTATCACGCCCGGTGCTTGTAAAATCGGTATTATGCCTGGGCACATACATCTGCCAGGTAAAGTCGGTATTGTTTCCCGATCAGGCACCTTAACTTATGAAGCGGTTGATCAAACAACACGCTTAGGTTTTGGTCAAAGTACCTGTGTGGGAATCGGTGGTGACCCCATACCTGGAACTAGTTTTATTGATGTGCTGGCATTATTTGAAAAAGATCCTCAAACAGAAGCCATCATTATGGTGGGTGAAATTGGTGGTTCAGCGGAAGAAGAAGCCGCAGAATTTATAAAAAATAATGTGACTAAACCAGTGATTTCATATATTGCTGGTGTTACAGCACCAAAAGGAAAACGAATGGGACACGCTGGAGCAATTATCGCTGGTGGTAAAGGTACTGCTGCTGAAAAATTTTCAGCACTTGAAAAAGCAGGTGTATTTACGGTACCATCACCCGCTGAGATTGGAAAAAAAGTCGCAGAAGCAACCGGTTGGTAATGTAGAGTTGTTTTCACTGGTGTCTTAGATAAGTTACGGAGAACAATAATGGCTCACCCTAAAAATAAAAAGAATGATGAGAATAGCGAGGATAATGGGGGAAATTCTTCTTCAACTTTATATCCACTGATCTTAAATCCAAATAAAAAAGATTCTCTTGCTTTAAGACCTTATTCTGCCGCGGATTTTGATACTTATCAAAATAAAAAAGCCATGACCTGGTTTCAGCTTCAGTCTTGTCTTCCAGATCCTAAGAAAAGAGAAAATCCTACTTGGTTATATGCTCTCGCCTTTGGTGTGAGTATTTTTTCAAGTTTTTATTACAAAGACTTCACTAAAAACTTCACTAAGCGCTCTTTGACCACCTTAGGTTCTCCCTATGCTTCTGAAATCGCAGATTTATGTGGTTGGTGTTCATTTTTGGTGAATTTATTTATCGGTATCCGAACCTTAATGGATGCCTATTATAAAATAAGCTCGGAATTACCCGAGAAATACAAAAACGCAAATACAGGACATCCTTCGGATTCTACAATTCGTGCATTTGTTATATTGACGGTTTTTGCTTCACTGATTGGTGTTGCACCAAATTTAGTATTTACTTTTGATACCTTGACCAATAGAAAATCGCCTTTACCTTTTATTGTATTTAATCTCATCATTCAAACCATTGCTGTAGGTACAATGAATTTACGAGGGATTACCAATATTATTGATATTGACCGTCAACGTAAAAAAGCAGCACAACGAACTCGTAAAAAAATATTGGTTGCATTAAATAACACACTTGAGCCTTCAAAACGATTAAGCGAAAAGCAACTTGATTACCTTAGTGAAGGTGAAATGTATGATATCAAATATCCAACGCTTCGACGCGTCATGGATGTGGTTGCAGCATTACTACCTAAATTTTATTGCGTAGGATTTTTTACTGCAGCAGTGATGTTTTTTGCACCTCTGCTTGTTGGGGCAGGTATCGCGATGCAACTGCTGATGACCTTAAATATTTTTGTGGGTCTGATCTCCTTTACCTTAAAATTTATATTTTTAGCCTATGCGAATATGTCTTTGATAAAGAAAATTGCGGGTTATGTTGAAAAACCTATTATTGATGTTCCAGGAATTAACGACCAATTTAAATTGCCTAAGGCACTCTTAGTGATTAGCTTGATTGTCAGTTTGGTGATCAGTGTTTTGTCCTTGGGTGGTCCAGCAGCTGTTATTTTTAATTATATTACGGCGAACATTGGTTTGTCTTATATGGGTGGTTTTTTGGCTGCTTATGGTATTAATGCTGGAGATTCTTTTACATTAATTTGTGATGTGGTTGGGTACTTTTATTTTCGTTTGAAAGCATTTTTTGAAGGAAAACCATTTGACGTAAAATCCATGCCTTGGATGAATGGTGATGATTATGTCAAATCACGCATGCTACGTGTGGCAGAAATGAAGGATGCGGAAATTATTAAAGAATTTACGACCAAAGAATGTGTGGGTGATCCTGAAAATGCAGATGAAGAAACTGATAAAGTATATCAGTATGGCATTAAGTATTCTCCCAACGAAAAGATGAAGACATTGTTAGGCACTTGTAAAGACTTACATCATTCAGGTGCGAATGAATTTACATTCTTTAAAAAACATTATCACGATAAGGCGGAAGCCATCGAAACGCTTGGAATTGCTACAGCAGCAGCTTCTGCTTGATTATTCATGGGGTGAAAAATAAATTTTAATTTAAGGAGGGGGATGAAATGGCAGAGAAAAAAAAGCAAAAATTAGGCTTTAAGAAACATCTAGTTCGTTTGATGGATCATGAAGAGGACGATTCACAAGGCGGTGGTGGGCAACATGACTTTGATATGTCAATGAGTTATGTAGAAGCTGAGGATAAACAACAATTACAACGAAAAAAACATGCGCTTATGTATCGAGCTCGTCAAGAGGATGATACTTTACAAACCATTAGCGATGAAGAAATTGCATTATTTAGATTGGCAAATTATATTCCAGATCAGAAAAAAGATGATTGGAATAGTCCCATTACTTTTCTAAAATATTTCTCAATTATTTTTATTGCGCTGTTTTCGAGTTTGTTTTATAAACCCTTCTGTGCAGGATTTACGGAACAAGCAGCGCTAAAAATAGGGGTAAATAAAGATGCAGCAAAAGGATTGGCGGAAGTCAGTGGTTGGGCCTCTTTGATTGTTAATATTTCCATTACATTTGTTACCTTAATCTCAACCTATGATACTTTTTCTGTGTTGCCTGAAAAATTAAGTCAAGTTCAATGGGATAAATCCAGTGATCGTATGATGGTATATGGTTTTGTCTCTGTTGTTGTAGCCTCTTTGATTTCTTGTGCTCCGGTTTTAGTAGCCGTTTGGGATACTTTAGTCAAACAAGGCTCTTCATTCGCTTGGATTATGTTTAATTTAGGTATGCAGGTTATTGCGAATGGTGCAATGATGATTCGTGGTGGTTTGGCAGTGCTCAACATTGAAGGTGAGAAAAAGAAAATTGCTGCGGCTATTCGTTATCAAATTTTACAAGAGTTAAATGACACACTTGAAAATCCATTTGATGTTGATGATGATGACAAGAATAGTGATTTGCGTTTATTAAGCAGAGGTCAGTTAAAGCGTAAAAAATTTGCAGAAATTCGTGAATGGGTGCCTAAATTAGGATATATTATGCCAATCCTCTATGTTTTAGGCATATTTGCGGCTACAGCAACATTGTTTTCTCCCTTATTAGTTGGAGCAGGTATTGTTGTTGGAATTCTGGCTGCATTAAATATCATTATTGCTGTTATCTCTACGGTTTTAATTTTAATGTTAGTCGGTTTTGCAAATCATTCTTTGATAGATATGTTATTTAGTGCTAAGGATGAAAGCATACTCGATGTTAGAGAGGTCGATGATATCGGTGATTTACCAATCGTATTGAAAATTCTTGTTATAGTTGTTTCCTTAGGCTTGAGTTTGTTATCGATGGGTGGTCCTTCAGCGGTGGTCTTTAATTATTTAATTCCTAATGTATTTGTTGCATTTGCAGGTGGTTTTATTGCTGCTTTTGGAATTAATACAGGGGATTTATATTCTTTATTAAATAAATACACGACAATATTTTATAATAAAATTCATAATGTAGTGAATCATGAAGAAGAAATCTCTGAGACCAATCTACCCTGGAAAAACAAAGAAGAATTTGTGAAGTCCAGAATGTTAAGAATTGCAAATATGACTGATCATGAAATTATCACTCAATATAGTCAGCGTGTGACAGATGATGAAGAAGAGGATGATGAGGTTTTATATAATGGTGCAGATGAGTATCGTGCGAATGAGAAGTTAGAGAATTTAACGGATGTTTTACAGAGTGATGAATTTAGAGCGGCCGGTAAAAAAGAATTTAAAACGGTTAGGCAGTTTTATTTGAGTCGTCATATTATTGCGAATGATTGGAATAAAATGGCTGAAGAGGGGAATGTTCCGGAAGAAGTGGCAATTGCTGGGGTCGCGGCAGCTGCGGCTTAGTTGTCAACTTTGCGATCGTACATCAGT
This sequence comes from uncultured Gammaproteobacteria bacterium, assembly GCA_964651735.1. Taxonomy (GTDB): domain Bacteria; phylum Pseudomonadota; class Gammaproteobacteria; order CAZYYU01; family CAZYYU01; genus CAZYYU01. The sequence goes on from CAZYYU010000004.1 coordinate 127,535, forward strand.
TGTCACCCCGGCCCAGGCCGGGGTCCAGTCTTTTTATTATAAGAATGGATCCCGGCCTCCGCCGGGATGACAACATATCATGCTATTTCTTATTCATTAGCTCAGATAATATTCAACGGTACGTTGTAACATCTGAGCTGTGGATGTTGAAGGTTCCCAATCGAGCAAATCTTTGGCTTTTTGAATAGAAGGTCTGCGAGTTGTCACGTCTTGATAGCCTGTGCCATAAAATTGTTCTGCATCCGTCACAAGCACTTTTACTTTGTTTGCCTTATCCGAATATTTTGGAAATTGTTTTGCGATGGCTAAGGTTTTATCAGCCAGCTCTTTTATCGATAAATCATTATCGGGATTTCCAATGTTAAAAATTTGATTATTGGCAATATTGTTTTTATTTTCAATAATTCGCATGAGTGCGTTTATGGCATCGTCGATATAAATAAAACAGCGACGTTGTTCACCACCACCCACTAATTCTATATTTTCACCGTTCACGATATTGCTAAGAAATTTAGAAAGTACTCTTGAATGTTTTGCATCTTGTCCAAAGACTTTATCTAATTTTGGTCCTACCCAATTAAATGGACGAAATAAGGTGTAGTTTAAACCTTTGTGTTTTCCATAGGCGTAAATGACACGGTCTAACAATTGTTTAGAGGAGGAATAAATCCATCGTTCTTTATTGATGGGTCCGGTAATTAAATTGGTACTTTCTTCATCAAAGGCCTCATCGGTTGCCATCCCATACACTTCAGAGGTGGATGGAAATACGATACGTTTATGATATTTAACGCACAATTTTACAATTTTTAAGTTAGCTTCAAAATCGAGTTCAAAAACACGCAGAGGATCTTGCACATATATAATAGGGTTAGCGATTGCAACCAATGGTAAAATAATATCGCATCGTTGAATATGTTCTTCTACCCAATCTTCACTCTCTAATAAATTAGCTTGATGAAAATGAAATCGGGGGTTATCTAAGCACTCTAATTTGTCTTTATCCAAATCTAATCCATACACTTCCCAATCCGTATTTTTCATGATGGTTTGCGATAGATGACTGCCAATAAATCCGTTGGCTCCAAGAATTAATATTTTAAGACTCATTAAGTACTTCCTCTGTTTCTAAGGTTTTGTTGTGTTGTGGAGGGTTAAGTTCGCTTTTAATCACAAATCGTGGACGCTTTAATACCTCTTGATAAATTCGTCCAATATATTCTCCTAGAATTCCCAAACCTAACAAACAAATTCCAACGAGTAAAAAGAGTATTGCGAAGAGGGTGAACATACCTTCAGCCTCAGGTCCTAAAATAATTCGCCTTGCAAAAATATAAAATACCAACAATCCGCTGAGCCCAGAAATGATCATTCCAAGGATGGTAAAAAGTTGTAAGGGAACCAAGGAAAAACCAGTGACCAAATCAAAATTATACCGTATTAATTTGTAGAAGTTGTAACTGGTGGTGCCTTCGGTACGAGGTGCATGTGATACACCAATTTCTGAAGGGTTAGATGCGAAGGTGAGAGCTAGGGCAGGAATAAAAGTAGAGGCTTCTCCACTGGCTACCATTAAATCAACAATATGACGATGATAAGCTCTTAACATGCAGCCTTCATCTTTCATTTTAATGCGAGGTGTGATGATGGCTCGAATTTTATTGTGCAATTTGGAAAAAAATAAACGCCAGTAACTGTCTTGACGTTGTTGACGATAACCACTGACCACGTCATGACCTTTTTCCATTTCAGCAACAAGATTGGGAATATCTTCGGGTGGATTTTGTAAATCCGCATCCATAGTAATAATAATTTGCCCTCGAACGCGTTCAAAGCCTGCCATAATCGCCATGTGCTGGCCATAATTAGTATTAAAATTAATTACCCGAATTTGATGGGGTTTTCGATGATGAAATTCTTTTAAAATGGCTTCAGATTTATCTCGACTACCGTCATTGGTAAATAATATTTCATAAGATTTGTTGAGTTTATCCATAACAGGGATAAGTCTATTGTACAAAGAATTTAATACTTCTTCTTCGTTATGGACGGGGATTACTACACTAATATAAGGTTGAGTCATTTTAGCTCCTCGCTACTATAAATACGCCAATCAGAATGACAAAAATACCGGACATTCGCATGACAGTGACGGATTCTTCAAAAAGATAATAAGCTGCAATGGCATTTACCACATATCCCAGGCTAACCATGGGATAAGCTATACTAACATCGAGTCTCGATAATACGACTAACCACACAGCAACGCTGATCACATAGGCAGCAATTCCAGCGATAATAAAGGGATTCATAGAAACTTGCAGACCTAAATTTAATAAGTTGTTAACACTTAAGTCAAAATTTTCAATGCGTTGTACGCCCGCTTTCAAGGACAATTGGGCGCCTGCGTTTAATAAAACACCAAGCAATAATAGGGGTAGGATGCTTAATTTCATCGACTCATTTCCTGATTACTCACCAGAGCGTCCCGCTGTGTTTGGGCGATGGTCACAAATTTATAGCGGGTTTGTGCTTGTAAACGCCCTAAATCCTTTAGATTGACTATCATAAACATTTGGTCTTTGTTTTGCCAGAGTGACCAAAAGTCTTTGTCCTGAATGGTGAGTCCTTCCGTGTTTTGATGCATGGTGCCAAATTCCAGCTCGCCAAGCCAGTCGACCACCAGCACTTTTTGTTTAATATAAAAAGGGAGGTCTTGGTAGTAATGGTGATAAGTGGCGACCGTGGAATTTTCTTTAAGTAATGGTTGAAGAACTTGAGCCAAGGGTTTGATGGTGCGATCGTCCGTGGGTGGGTAACTGAAATTGAGAGAGATGAGAAATAAGCTGAATAAAATAATCAGTGTCAGAATGCCTGGAAATAATCCTTTGATTTTATAAATAATAAAACTACCAATGCCTGCGAGTGCTAAGCTGAGTACAGTGAAACTTAAATAGAGTGTGGGGGCAGGGAAGTTAAACCAAGCAATAATGGCTACTAGGCTAAAGATGGCAATATTTACAATAAATCCTGTGCTTGGGTTTCGGTTTTCTCGAATGCAGTTGTCGAAATAAATGCCTACTAATAAACTCATTGCAGGAAACATGGGTAAAATGTACGGTGATAATTGTGAGTGTGAGGGCCAAAATAATCCAAAAACTACGGCTGGCCAGATGATTAATAATAAAGTGTTAGGATTTAAATCTTTTCGCTTTTTAATTTGTGAGTAAATGCTTTGAGTGAGAAAAAAACTCCAAGGTAAAAATCCGCCAATCAATACAGCGGGTAAAAACCAAACTGCTTGACCACGATCAGCAATCGGTGTGAAAAAACGTAAGAATTGTTGATCAAGTATATAAAATTTAAAGAATTCTGGGTGTTTGAGTTGTACTAAAATGTGCCAGGGGGCTGCGATAATTAAAAAGAGTAGTGTGCCAGATAAAACTCGGTAACGAGGGATTTCACGCCAGTTATTTGTGAACAGTAGCCATAAGAAAATAATGGCGCCAGGAATGAGAAAACCTACAAATCCTTTTGTCAGTGTAGCCAGTGCTGAAAAGAAGTAAGTTGTCCAGAAATAGTATTTGTTGTCATCCCGGCGAAGGCCGGGATCCAGTCTTGATATAGAAGGATGTTCTTTATAATAAGACTGGATCCCGGCCTTCGCCGGGATGACAACAGATGAGTGACTCAGTAATTTCTTTCTGGCCAATAAGAACGAGAATAAACATCCCGTTAATAATACCGACAAGGTCATATCCAGTGTCACAAAACGGGCTAAGCCAAAATAGAGTGCGCTGGTTGCGAGTATTCCTGCAGCCAACAGTCCGACTCGTCTATTGTAAAGCTCACGTCCAGCAAAATAGGTCATGAGGCAACCTAATAATCCAATCACAGCATTTGCTAATCTCACGGTCCACTGGTTTTCGCCTAAGAGTTTGAAACTAAGACTTTGTAGCCAGTAGAAGAGGGGAGGTTTTTCAAAATATTTTATACCGTTGATGTGAGGGGTCAGAAAATCCTGTTCTAAGACCATCTCACGGGGGATTTCAGCGTATCGACCTTCGTCGGGAGGTGTTAATGGGCGTGTACCCAAAAATGCACCGAAAAATAGGGTGATGAGTAGGGTAAGGCTGAGAAGGTCTTTGTGTAGTTCTGACATGCTTATACCTTATCATACCGTGGAATGAGGTCAAGTTCTAAAAGCCGAAGGCGGAGAAGGACAGCTCCCCTCTGAGGGGGGAGCAAGAAAAACTAACCAGTTTGGCTCGCTATTAAATCATTGAGCACTTCAACAGTCTCATCCAATTGATTGGCATCGTGTAAACTACTCGCCCACTTAAAGGCATTATTATGTAATGCTTTTAGAACAATCGGACTATTTGCCTGTGTTAACTCAATTCGAAATTTTCTCACGGTATTATCCTTTCCTACCAGAAAATGATGCTCTTCATCATCATCTTCTTCAGTGACAAGTGTAACTTTTCCTAAAAGCTCAGTGTCTAAAACCTCTTTGAAAGCTTTGTTCTTATGATAGAAAGATGATGAGATAAGTTTTTGAAAGGTGGTAGTATTATTTTGTAGTTTATCGTCACCAAAATCTACGGTATTGTTTATTTGAAGGGTATTTAACTCAGATTTCAAAGTCTTATACCCAGGAAGTGTGCAGGCATGCACTAATAAAACAATGGGCATGGCCAGCAATTCAAAAGCAATGTGAGCTATTCCATCAATGGCCTTTAAAAAACTTCCCACTATGGTAAGGGCCAAACGAATAGGAAATAATATTAAACTCAAAAAACTGGTCACTTGATTAGAATCAATGAGATCTAACAATTTTAAGACCAATGAATGAGGCACCCGAGTGATGGCTTCAAGAAAATGATAGTTTTGAGCGATGCGATTTGTCAGAGTGGCTCGTAAAAGGCTAGCACTCCTAAAACCTTCCACATTAAGTGAAATAATATCTTCCAGTGGATTTTTAAAAATCTGATTGACATGTGGAGTAATGAGTGTACGGGTATTATCCAAGTCTATTTCAGTACTAAGAGTTTTATAATGATAAGATAATTTTGATGCAGGTTTTAAAAATAAACTTCCTACACCCACCGGATAAGATAGGAGATAGGTTATTGTGCTGGAAATTACCTCATTAATGAACCTAAGGCCTGAATAGATAATTTGAAGGGTTAATAAAATAGGTAAGCCAATGGTATGAAAGAATAAACGAGAATAATGATGTTTGTGTATCTTTATAAAAAGTAATTCAAGAGGGCCAGTCAATAGTGCAATATCTAAGAACCCCCATTGGCGAGTGTACTGCCCATTTTCAACATCATCTGCTTCATCCCAGTAGATAGCACCACTGATAATAGCTGAAATGTGAGCTAACAATCCTCTCCAAGAATAATCATGCATTTTGCCAATGAGGTTGAAGGGTTGTTTTACTATTTTCATCTTGATCTCCTGAATAATGAAATTTGAGAGAGTATAACTTTAGACCGCAGTTCTTGCACTAAAAGCTTTGGCCAAGGTGCCACCGTCCAAATATTCTAATTCACCACCCATGGGAACCCCATGTGCTATACGAGAGCATTTAATGTTTCTGTGCTTCACCAAATTCGAAATATAGTGTGCAGTGGCTTCACCTTCTACCGTTGGATTGGTGGCGAGTATAATTTCTTCAATGGTGCATTGGTCTAAATTATTCACGAGTTGATCCAGGCCAATATCATCAGGACCAATACCGTCGATAGGGGACAGATGTCCCATTAATACGAAATAACGGCCACGATAAGTTGAAGTATGTTCAATCGCCATGACATCAGCGGGGGATTCAACTACACAGAGTTGTGCAGAGTTTCTAGCGGGGTTTGAGCAAATGATGCATAAATCATTCTCACTCAGTGTTCTGCAAAAATGACAGTGGCTAACATGTTTGATGGCATTTTCTAAAGCCTTGGATAGGTTCAGTCCATTGTCACGATTGCGCTCTAAAATGTTAAAGGCCATGCGTTGCGCTGATTTGGGACCAACGCCCGGTAAACAACGCAACGCATTGACTAAGTGCTCGATGAGCGGAGTTAACATAAGTTTTAAATTTCCTAGTCTTGCTCGTCGTCTTTGTCTTTAAGCTCTTCAGGTGTGGGTACCCCAAGGTCTTTAGAGAGTTGCATCATTTTTTCTTTGGCAGCATTTTCACTGAGTTGTACGGCTGCGTTTTGTGCTGACTTAATGAAGGCGAATAACATATCGACGCCTTGCTTTTTGGCTTCATCAGTAGCTTCAATACGTTTGATATAATGACGGCCATCAACAGTCACTTTAACAATACCACCCCCAGATTCGCCGACATAGCGTGCATTTTGTAGTTCATCGTGTGCCGATTTCATGGTGTCTTGCATTTTTTGAGCGAGCTTCATTAAATCGCCCATGTTTGGTGTATCAGCCATAATTTAGTTTCCTAATTTGATTTTACTGGATCCCGGCTTTCGCCGGGATGACAAAGAGAATTATTGTACATTAAGTTAGGATCATTCATCCAGTACATCAACCGAATCTGGAATGATTTTCGCGTTAAATGTATCAATAATTGCTTGAACATTCGGATCAGCTTCAATACGTTGAAGGGCTGCTGCTTTTTTAGCGGATTGACGTTGCTGTGCTTTGGCTGCGGGAGAATCAGTGGGTTTTTCGCCAACTTTGATCGAGAGTTGGATCGCTTTATTAAAGTATTGGCTTAAGGCATCTTGAATTTTTTGTTTATGACTCTCATTGAGCAGTGGGGCATGAGCCGCGTTGAGTTCTAAAGTCAGTTGATTTTCTTTTCGCTCAAGCATCGCACAATGTTGTACGATTGCCCCAGCAGGGCCACTCAAATTGAGCGCTTTGACGATGTCTTCCCATTGTTGGGAAGGCGCTTGTTTTGGTTTTGCTGTATTGGGCTGAGCAGGCGGAGCAGAAGTAGCTGTGCTTGCAAGTGAAGCGGGTGTAAAGGCTAGCATGCGCAGTAACACCATTTCAAAACCCATGCGAGGCGTGGGGGCTAAGGCAAAGTCCCGTCGACCAATGAGCCCAATCTGATAATAAAGTTGAACCTCTTGAGCGGTTAATTGTGTTGAAATGGTTTTTGCATAGTCTGCGTGAGGTGAGTAAGTGATCTTGAGCTGGGGTACAGATTGGAAAAGGGCTATTTGGTGTAATATGGAAATGACTTCCTCCAATACTGAATTATAATCTGCACCGTGTTCATCCATCGTTTGGATCGCCGAAAATAAAGCACTGGGGTCTTTATCAACCAGGGCCTTAATTAATGGATAGAGTTGGCTGGTATCGATACAACCTAACATATCTGAGACGGCGGATAAGCTAATCGATGAATTGCTATAGGCAATTGCTTGATCTAAAAGACTTAATCCATCTCGCATACTGCCACTGGCGGATTGGGCAAGGCGAGTGAGCGCCGCTTCTTCGTAGGGGATTTTTTCTTGCTGCAGTACATAAGCCATATGTTGTGAGATTTGTTCAATCGTTAAATTCTTTAAGTGAAACTGTAAGCAACGCGACAACACGGTCGCTGGTAATTTTTGGGGGTCGGTGGTCGCGAGTAAAAAAATCACGTGTTCAGGCGGTTCTTCAAGTGTTTTTAGTAAGGCATTGAAACTGTGGCCTGAAAGCATATGTGCTTCGTCGATAAGGTACACTTTATAGCGGCCTTTGGTGGGCGCATATTGAACATTATCCAAGAGGTCACGGGTGTCTTCAACTTTGGTGCGAGAGGCAGCGTCGATTTCTATCAGATCAAAAAATCGGCCACTGTCGATTTCTAAGCATGCATCGCATTGGTCGCAAGGGCTTGCACTGATGCCTTTTTCACAATTAAGACATTTGGAAATAATTCGCGCAATAGTTGTTTTGCCCACACCTCGAGTACCGGTGAATAAATAAGCGTGATGTAAACGATGTTGATTGAGCGCATTGGTGAGTGCTTGAACGACGTGGGATTGTCCGACGAGGGTTTCAAGTCGGTGAGGGCGCCATTTACGAGCAAGAACGGTCGAATTCATTGTTATCCTTATATTAGGTGGTGGCCTAAGCTCGCCACACCGTTGCACTCGTCGCCACAACTACCGCTGCTCCCTTCCGGGCCTGACGGGGTTTGCCATGTGACGATGCAAGGGGACCAGCAAGGCCACCATAGTGAATAGAAGATACCTTAAGAGGCTGGTTGTGACAAGATTAGTATAGGGTTAAACTTCTTGCTTAAGGGTTGTGAATTAGATTATCAAAAGGTATGGAAAATGGATAAACCACTTTGGATGTGGGTTTTTTTTATGGGGATAGTGTTAATTCTACTCGCTGTTGATTTAGGAGTTGTGCATCGCAAACAGCGTGTTATTGGCATTAAAGAAAGTCTTTGGATGAGTGCTTTTTACATTAGTATTGGATTGCTTTTTGGGGCTTGGGTTTGGTACAACTTAGGTGCGCAAAGTGGCAGAGATTATATTACCGGGTTTTTGATTGAAAAATCCTTGTCTGTCGATAATATTTTTGTCATTTCTCTTATTTTTAGTTTTTTTGCAATTCCGCGAGAATATCAACATCGTGTTTTGTTTTGGGGTATTTTTGGTTTAATTATTTTGCGTGGTTTGATGATTGGTTTAGGGGCAGCGCTTATTGCAGAATTTAGCTGGATTCTTTATATATTTGCCATCTTTTTAATTGCAACCGGCATTAAGATGTTATTAATTGCCGGTAAGGCGCCAGATATTCAAAATAATTTTCTATTCAAATATTTAAAAAAACATTTTCGTATTACGCCTGAGCTTCACGAACAACAATTTTATATCACTCAGGTAGATGAAAAAACTAAGAAAAAACATCTATATTTAACCCCCTTATTAATTTCTCTGATTATTATTGAGTTTGTCGATATTGTCTTTGCGCTGGATAGTGTGCCCGCGATTTTTGCGATCACGACGGATCCCTTTATCGTTTATACCAGTAATATTTTTGCGATTTTGGGATTGAGGGCGCTTTACTTTGCTCTTGCTGTAGTCATTTACCGTTTTCATTATCTTAAACATGCTCTTGGATTAATTTTGATTTTTATAGGCTCTAAAATTTTTATTGCTGATTTCCTGGGAGAAGGAAAGTTTCCACCCAGTTTGTCACTGATTATTACACTGGCTTTGCTGTCGGGTGGGATCCTTTTTTCGCTTTATAGGACTCGGAAATTGGAGTGATGAGGGGGGGGGAATGTTGATGGGTTGGATTTAGCTGTGTAGAATGAAGCTTTTTATCTGAAAAGAGTACATTATGACAACGCAATTTATCCCAAAACTTTTTACAATTATAAAAGAAGGATATAGTCGAGCTGATCTACGATCAGATGCTATTGCAGGTTTAACCGTTGCTATTGTGGCTTTGCCTTTGGCCATGGCTTTGGCGATTGCCAGTGGGACTTCTCCTGATAAAGGCTTACTGACGGCCATTATTGCAGGCTTTTTGATCTCCTTTCTTGGGGGTTCTCGGGTGCAAATTGGTGGGCCTACAGGTGCTTTCGTCGTTGTAGTGTTTAATGTTATTGCTCAGCATGGCTACGATGGGCTTTTGTTAGCCACCCTAATAGCGGGTCTTATACTGATACTTGCTGGGTTTTTAAAATTTGGTCAGGCCATTAAATTTATTCCACATTCTGTGGTGACTGGTTTTACGGCTGGAATTGCAGTCATTATTGCATCCTCGCAGATCAAAGATTTTTTAGGCTTAAGACTCGAAACAGTGCCTGCTGAATTTATTCCGAAGTGGATAGCTTATTTTCAACATATGAATACAACGGATTTTACCACAGTTTCACTGGGGCTTGGTTCTCTCTTAATAATCATTTTAGTACGTCGTTTTTTTCCAAAACTCCCAAGCTATCTGATCGCAGTGGTCTTGGCCGTACTTTTAGTGACATTTTTACACATACCAGTCGACACGATTGGATCCCGTTTTCCCGAGATGTCTTTAAGTTTTTCTATGCCCAGCATACCTTCATTTACTTTTTTGAAGTTACAACAAGTATTACCTTCTGCCTTTATTATTGCATTTTTAGCAGGCATTGAAGCTTTATTATCTGCAATGGTTGCAGATGGTATGACAGGATATCGACATCGTTCCAATCAGGAAATTGTTGGACAAGGTGTGGCTAATCTCGTTTCTGCATTATTTGGTGGATTACCTGCTACGGGTGCTATCGCGCGTACTGCGACCAATATTAAATCAGGTGGAAAAACACCCTTTGCTGGAATGTTTCATGCATTGTTCTTATTTATCTTTATTTTATTTGGTGCTGATCTCATTAAATATGTACCCTTGGTCGCTCTCTCTGCCATTTTGTTAGTTGTCGCTTGGGGTATGAGTGAAATTCATCATTTTATTCATATTTTCCAGGTTTCAAAGTATGACAGTGTAGTGATGTTGCTGACCTTTGTTTTAACCGTGTTTGTTGATTTAACGGTGGGTATTGCTGTGGGTGTGATATCCGCTTCACTTATTTTTATGATGCAAATGAGTAAATATGTTGAGATGGCACCCGAGAGTAAAAAAGTGTCGGATGAAGATGAGCCACAACGAAAAGATTTGCCGAAGGGCGTGGAAGTTTTTAGGCTCATGGGACCGCTGTTTTTTGGCGTAGCAAATGATCTCTTCGATACTTTAACAACCATCGGTAAATTACCCAAAATAGTCATCTTGAGAATGGCCCTAGTTCCTTATTTAGATGTGTCTGGTGCAAAATTGATGGTGAATCTTATTCATGATTTTCATCATAAAGGTACCAAAGTAATATTAAGTGGTCTTCGTGAACAACCTAAGGAAATTTTAAATAATGCCGGTGTTCGTGACGGTGAAAAAGGGGTGATTTTAACAGCAGATTATCCTGCTGCGCTAAAATTTGCTGCCAACTTGGTTGAGATTCAATAGTTTTACGATGGGATTTTTTATTCCGAAAAGCTGCGTTAATTTAGAGGCAAACATCTTTGGTTCATGACTGCAATAAAAATGCGTTTGTACATTTTTATTCGTATCATTTAGTTGAAAGGTTTTAGCTAGATAATCGCGGGCTTCTGCTGCGATAAAATGCGCAGGATCTAGGTGATGAATATCAATTGGTAATATCTCTTCGATGATATATTTTACAAATGGGTAGTGAGTACATCCATAAATTAAGGTATCGAGTTTAGCATCTTTAAATGCCCCCAGATATTCGTGAGCAGCATTTTTTAAGGCACTATGATTTATTTGGTGTGATTCAATCAGGGGAACAAAATCAGGGCAGGCGATTGAGGTTATATTCCCTGAAAATCCATGCTTTTGTAAGATGGATTCGTGCATGCGACTTTTCACAGAAGCTTGGGTTGCAATAATTCCAATATTGTTATGAGTCGTATTATTTAATACCCCATTCACTAAGGGATATATGGTGCCAATGACGGGAATATGAAAATCATTTTTAATTTTATCTAAGGCCAGAGAAGAGCTGGTGTGACAAGCAGCGACCACTAATTTTGCGCCTATCTCATTTTGGAACCAGGAAATAATATTGTGTGAATAGTCGATTATTTGCTCAGGCGTTTTGTTGCCATAGGGTAGATTGACCGTATCTGCAAAATACACAAAGTTTTCATTTGGCATCTTTTCACGTAAGGTTTTTAAGACGGTTAGTCCGCCTACACCACTGTCATAAATGCCTATTGGGTTGTTTTTCATGTGAGAATTATAGCATGTGATGCATGATGCTTTAAAGCATCTTGTAATGAAGATTTGACCTCTATAGAATGTCCCCGAGGTAATTCAGCTATGAAATCAATCAAATTAATCACGCTAAATATTTGGGGTGGTCACGTAGAACAACCGCTTTTACATTTCATTAAAACGAATAATGAAATCGATATTTTTTGCTTTCAGGAAGTTTATCATCAAGCCAATGAAAAAATTTCTACGGAAGATAGAAAGGTTCACTTGAGCATCTTTTCTGAGTTACAAGCATTGCTGCCTGATCATCAAAGTTTTTTTAGACCCGTAGTGAATAATATTTATGGAATTGGGATGTTTGTTAAAAATACTATTGATGTCCTCGAAGAAGGAGAAATTCAAATCTACGATAATCCTGATTATTCTGGGCAGGGTCCTGCGCATTCTCGGAACTTGCAATGGGCTGAATGCAAATACAATGACACAATTTATTCAGTGATGAATGTACATGGTCTTTGGAATGGTTTGGGAAAAACAGATACGCCAGCACGGATTGAACAAGCAACTCGTATTAAAACATTTATGGATACTTTAAGTACGCCTAAGATTTTGTGTGGAGATTTTAATTTAAAGCCTGATACTGAAAGTGTTAAAATTCTCAGTGAAGGAATGCATAATCACATTGATATTCATCACATTAAATCCACCCGAACAAAATATTATGATAAACCAGAACGATTTGCAGATTATGTTTTTACTTCTCCTGAAATTTCTGTACTTGATTTTAAAGTATTGAAGGATGAAGTATCTGATCATACCCCCTTGTTTATTGAATTTATGTAAAGGAGAAATAGGATGAAAAAGTCAATTTTGTTTTTAGCAGCCTCGGTGTTGTTGAGCTCTTCGGTTTTCGCGGAAACCAAGTGTTTTATTGCCAAAGAAAAGGATCATGTAATCAAGCTAGAAGGGGATTGCAAAGCTAGGCATTCACCTTGTTCAACCTTTAAAGCGGCTATTAGTGTGATGGGTTTTGATTCTGGTGTGTTGGTGGATGAAACTCATCCCATGTGGCCATATCAACCAGGTTATGTGGATTGGATAAGTACCTGGAAACAACCCATTAATCCAACGACCTGGATGAAATATAGTGTCGTGTGGTATTCCCAAGAAATTACCACGAAGCTTGGAATGGACAAATTTAAAAATTATCTTTCAAAATTTAATTATGGTAATCAAGATGTCACTGGGAGTCATGATAAAAGCTTAACAGGTTCTTTTGAGGCAAGTGGTCTCACTAATTCTTGGTTAGGTAGCACGCTTAAAATATCGGGTGAAGAACAAACGGCATTTTTACAAAAATTAGTGGATGCTAAGTTGCCAGTCAGTCCAAAATCTCAAGAAATGACAAAAAAAATTATGTATCTTGAAGAGTTAAAAGGTGGTTGGAAGCTTTATGGTAAAACCGGCAGTAATTCTGAAACGGTTAATGCCGATGGAAGTATCAATAAAGATGTACAAATGGGGTGGTTTGTAGGCTGGATAGAAAAGGGCAATCGAAAAATTGTTTTTGCTCATTATATTGAACAGAAATCGAAAGAGTACTTGGGTATAAGAGCGAAAGTGATGGCTAGAGAGAAATTGCTAGATATCATAAAGTCGCTGTAACAAAGATATTATTGACACCGATGGCTTTCATGAAATCCTCTTCGTGAGTAATGACGATGATGAGGCCAGGATATGCGTTTAGCACTTGGATCACATGGTCTTTGGTTTCTAAATCCAGGTTGTTTGTTATTTCATCGAGGATCAATACTTTGGGTGTTTTGGCTGCGATCTGGGCTAGAGAAAGTCGGGCTTTTTCACCGCCTGATAATGTTGAAACTAGTGCATTCACTTCTTCATTTTTACGAAATAAAAAATCACAAAGATGATGACGGATCTCGGAGTGATGCATTGAGGGTACGCACTCTAGTATTGTTTCGAGAACCGTTTTTTGGGGAGAGAGTGTTTGATAATGCTGATCGAGATATCCAATCTCGTCTATTTTTGGTAGGTTCCAAACCCCTGTTTTATTGACATTTTGGTCATTCATGATCGCTTTAATTAAGGTAGTTTTACCGGTACCATTATCACCTGAAATTGCCAGACGGTCACCAGCTGACAGAGATAAGTTAATATTTTCAATTAATGCTTTATGATATCCCACTTTTCCTTGGCTTACCGATACTAGCGTTTTATCGCCTATTTCTGCTGCACTTAAAGAAAATGATGGGATAATGATTTCTGGTAAAGGCAGATCAGATAGCTTGTTAGACAATTCTTGTTTTTTTTCTCGGATTTCACTTTTTTTACGACCCGAGGTTTCTTCTGCTCTGAGTGCTTTTGCTTTGCTCACAATGGTAGGCCATTTTCGTTGCTTAATGCTTTTTTCACCTTTGCTTCGACTTTTTGCACTGCGTTTTTGCTCTTTCATCAAGGCATAATGCATTTCCTTTTTTTCTTTATCGAGTTTGGATATTTCCTGTTGAATTGATTGGCGTTTGATGGCAATTTCTCGTTGATAATCCTCATAATCGCCAGTAAATTGATGTATTTTCCCCTGATCAATATGCCACAAGGTGTCAACACAATGACGCAATAATTCAATATCGTGTGTCACAATAATTAATGTACCTCGATAGGAATTCAGCATTCTCATCAGTGATTTTCGATTTCGCAAATCCAAATGATTAGTGGGTTCGTCTAAAAGCAATATAGAGGGATTTTTGCTTAATGCTTTGGTCAGTACTTTATTTAGGCGTTGACCACCACTTAAACTGTTGAAATCTTCAACAATTTGAGGGACATAACCCACATTTGTATCTGCACCAAGGAATTGATGAATCATTTTTAGTAGGCTCGATTTACCTGATCCATTACGACCAATGATAGCAATACGTTCTCCGAAATTGATTTGAGCAGAGAAATCTTCAAAGCAAATTTTGTGGGGGAAGCTTAGGCTAATGTTGTTAAGTTGCACGGGTTTATGAATCATATCTTTGTCTCTCAAAGGGTTATAAAGTAAAAAACTTTGCCCTCTAATCAGGGCGACTTTAAGAGATGATTTTCATTGGACCGTGAACCTCGAGTGATGACTGAACTATATTAATTTTACGTTAATTCTTAGGGGTTTTCAAGTGCTATTGTTATAGAATTGCCATGCTAGAAAAGCAGCCAGAATTTTGTCCGGAGATCTCTAGTGTTGTCATACCGGCGGAGGCCGGTATCCAGTCTTATTGATAAATACTGAATTAAATCCTCTCATATTAAGACTGGATCCCGGCCTTCGCCGGGATGACAGGAGAGGTCTTGACTAGTTTATCAAGGTGTTTGCCACTTAATATACATAGGGTTAAAATGAAATCGTTTTAGTATATTACAGGAAGTAATTTTCAACTGATGAACTCTTCAAACAAATTCTTAGAAAAATTAAGCAATATCCCTCGCAGTATATGGGTACTTGGTATCGTTAGTTTATTTATGGATACCTCATCGGAGCTCATTCACAGTTTGTTACCGATTTTTATGGTGACTACTTTAGGTGTTAGTGTAACTGCAGTAGGAATTGTAGAAGGAGTTGCAGAATCTACTGCATTGATAGTGAAGTTATTTTCAGGTGTATTGAGTGATTATTTTCGACAACGAAAAACTTTAACCATGATAGGTTATGGTTTAGCTGCAATTACAAAACCTTTATTCCCTCTGGCGAATTCTATAGCTTTAGTGATGGTTGCTCGATTTATAGACAGAATCGGAAAAGGAATTCGAGGTGCTCCACGAGATGCCATGGTGGGTGATTTAGCGCCACCTGAAATTCGTGGCGCTTGTTTTGGACTACGACAATCCTTAGATACCATCGGGGCATTTTTAGGTCCTCTCATCGCTATTTGTGGAATGCTATTTTTTTCTCAAAATCTTCGTGTGGTGTTATGGATTGCAGTCATTCCAGCGGTTTTTTCTTTTATTATATTAGCTGTGGGTGTGAAAGAACCTAAGTTTCATCAAGATGAGCAGTCAAAAGAGCGTTTAAATTTTAGAGAATGTCGCAATCTTGGTTCTGAGTTTTGGAAATTAATTATAATCGCCAGTGTGTACACTCTTGCTCGTTTTAGTGATGCATTTCTGATATTAAAAGCTCAAGCCACGGGACTCCCTATCATTCTTGTGCCACTGGTAATGATTTTGATGAATATCATTTATGCCTTTTTTGCTTATCCCGCAGGAATTTTGTCGGATTATCTAAAACGTAAAACCGTTTTTCTTATTGGAATTTCTTTTTTAATTGCAGCTAATATTGTGTTTGGATTTACTCATAATCTCTGGATGTTAACCTTGGGAATCAGTTTATGGGGATTACATTTAGCATTTACCCAAGGCTTACTTGCAACAATGGTCACCGATACCTCAGCACCTCATATGCGTGGTACTGCTTATGGTATTTTCAATTTTGTATGTGGGATTGTGATGCTAATTTCAAGTATTATCGCTGGGTTATTATGGGATCATTTTGGATCATCATACACATTTTTTGCTGGGGCCATTTTTACTGCAATAGCTTTTGTTGGCATGCTGCTTGAATTAATGCCTAAAATGTCTAATCCCCGTAAATAACATTGCGATATTAGCGGCATTTGCTGCTTCTATAATTTCTGTATCTCGCATTGAACCTCCAGGTTGTATGATGGCACTAATACCTGCTTGCGCAGCCATTTCGATGCCATCTCTGAAAGGAAAAAATGCATCTGAAGCCATTACAGCACCTAAAGTGTCTTGGCCTACATCTGCTGCTTTCATACTTGCAATTTTTGCACTGTATACACGACTTGTTTGGCCACCGCCGATGCCAAGGGTGACTAGGTTTTTAGCAATGACGATGGCATTTGATTTAACAAATTTTACAACCTTCCATGCAAATAATAGATCCTGATATTCATTCTCTGTGGGAGTTCTATTGCTAACACATTGTAGTGTTGAGGTATTGAGAGGAATAGAATCCGATGCTTGAATCAGTAAGCCACCCTTGACTCGTTTATAGTCTAGCGATGGTATTGACTGATTTTGATAGGCATTAACCTTGTGGGTTAGTATTCTTATATTAGTTTTTGTTTGGAGGTATATTCTAGCTTCATCTTCTACTTGTGGTGCTATGATGACTTCCACAAACTGTTTTTCCAGTATTGATTTTGCGGTACTAAAATCCAATTTTTTATTGAAGGCAATAATTCCGCCAAAAGCGGAGGTTGGATCTGCATCAAAGGCTTTTTGATAAGCTTCTAGTATGTTATTTCCTATAGCAACTCCACAGGGATTGGCATGTTTTACAATCACGCAAGCAGGGGCTGAAAAATGTTTGACGCACTCTAGAGCAGTGTCAGCATCGGCAATATTATTAAATGATAATGCTTTACCTTGTAATTGTGTTGCTGATGAAATTGTTTGATCGTCTGAATTCTCAGATTCCCTATAAAAAGCGGCAGTTTGATGTGGGTTTTCACCATAACGCAAGTCTTGCTTCTTAAGATATTGAGGAGAGTAAGTTGAAGGAAATAGTGCTTGATGATCACCATTTAAATAATTGGCAATTGCAGCATCGTAATCTGCAATATACTGGAAAGCTTTTTTTGCAAGCTCAAAACGTTTGAGTTCTGTTAATGTGCCGTTTTCTAAATGAGTTAGAACAGTGGAATAGTCATTAGGATCAACAATCACGGTAACATATTGATAATTTTTAGCAGCAGCGCGTATTAATGTAACTCCGCCAATATCGATATTTTCAATGGCAGTACTAAGGCTACACTTTGGATTTTGAATAATTTGTTGAAAGGGATAGAGATTCACTACCACGAGATCAATTTTATCTATATCATAGTGGTTCATAATGTGATCATCTTCGCCTTTACGTCCCAAAATTCCGCCGTATATTTTAGGGTGAAGTGTTTTGACTCTGCCATCCATGATTTCAGGAAATTTGGTATAATCAGATATGAGGGTAACAGGGATATCATTTTTTTGTAATAAATGAGCAGTACCACCTGTCGATAATAAATTAATTTTCATATCAAATAGCGCTCGTGAAAATTCTACTATCCCGTTTTTTTCTGTGACACTAATCAATGCCTGTTGTCTAATTGTCATAGTAGTTCTCTCGAATTAATTCTAAGATCTGATCGTGTAGTTTTTTATTAGCTGTCGCGAGGATGGTTCCATTGAAATTATGTCTATTAGGCAAGTTTCCATTCCAATCGGTGATCATACCCCCAGATCCTTCGATGATAGGAATGAGAGCTGCAATATCATAGTATTGAAGATCAGCCTCAAAAATAACATCAATCAGACCCGAGGCAAGCAAACCATAAGAATAAGCATCTCCTCCATAAGAAACCACAGAGGCTAATTTGCGTATTGACTCGAATTTTTTTATTTGAGTTTTTGAAACAAACATCTCAGGTGTGGTGCAGCTCAATTTGATAAAATCGGGACTGTAATTGACATTGGTATGACAGGGTATTCCATTTAATGAACTTTGTTGAGCAAGATTGCCTACCCATCGTTCTTTGGAGATAGGTTGATCAATGATCCCAAATAGGGGTTTGTCATCTTTTAATAGTGCAATGAGTGTGCAAAAAGTAGGTTTTCCAGTCGTAAAGGATATCGTACCGTCGATAGGATCTATTACCCAGATATACTCTGAGTTTGTAGATTTAAAATCATATTCTTCACCTAATATTCCATGATCAGGTAAAGTCTTATTTAAGTATTGTCTCAGAGCCATTTCAATTTCTAAATCGACTTGAGTAACTGGGTATATTCCTTTTTTTAAAGATAATGATATCTCTCTCCTAAAGTAAGATCGTGCAATATCCGCTGCAATATCTGCAAGTGTGTTTGCAATGTTTAACATATTCTTTTCCTATGTATTGACAATGTTCAAATGTACTAGTAAGATAGCACAGTAATACAATACACCATCGAGGTTAAAAATGCAACAGAGAAGTAAAATGCGTATCGCAATACAACGATCCGGCAGATTGGCTGAGGGAAGTCAGTGTTTTTTAAGAAAATGCGGGATAAACGTGAGAACTGCTAAAAATCAGCTTATCTCTCAAGATGATGTGTTTGGTGTGGAGTTGTTATTCGCAAGAGATGATGATATTCCAGGGCTTGTGGAATCAGGGGTGTGTGATCTTGGAATTATTGGTCAAAATTTATTATCTGAATATTGTGGGGCTGATGAAAATCGCTATAAAGCTCTAGAGGTTATCATGCCATTAGGCTTTTCAAAATGTCGATTAAGTATTGCTTCCCCTAAGGCTAATTCACTAAAGTCTATTAGTGATATTAATGGAAAGGTTATTGCTACCTCCTATCCCAATATTCTCCAAGAATATTTAAAAGTAAATAATATTAATGCACAAATTGTCACTATGCACGGTTCAGTGGAAATGGCTCCTTTGATTGGTATTGCGGATTTGATATGTGACTTAGTATCTAGTGGTGCGACTTTAAGTGAAAATGCTTTACAGGAATGTATGGTTGTTGCTCAAAGTGAAGCGATTTTGATCAGAAATTCAAGCGAATTAAGCGCTGAGAAACAAAATCTATTAGATAGACTGATTTTACGTATTAATGGCGTGCTTAATGCTAATCAAAATAAGTATATTATGTTACACATTGATCGTAAAAAACTGCCATTATTAACGCAGATATTACCGGGAAAAGAATCGCCAACGATAGTGGATTTACAAGGAATTCCCGATAAGGTAGTGGTTCATGTTGTGAGTCTAGAAGGGATATTCTGGGAAACCATAGAAAAATTAAAAGCTATTGGTGCAAGTTCAATACTTGTACTACCTATAGAAAAAATGTGTGCATAGAGGTGGTATATGAAAATAATGATGTGGAATGAGCTCAATGACACTGAACGATCTAAAATAATGGTTCGTGGGAATTTGAGTGTAGAAAATAAGGTTCGTGAAAGTGTTTATGACATCATTGTTAACGTCAAACAATTTGGTGATCGTGCTGTTAAAGCCTATACTCAGCAATTCGATGGAGTTTTATTGGAGAATTTGGGTTTAGATGAAGCTGAATGGGAAAATGCCGATAAGATTGATGACAGCGCAAAACAAGCGATTAATTCTGCTTATAAAAATATAAAACGATTTCATGCTTTACAAATTCCAAGAGCTATTGTTCAAAATCTGGATGATATTTCTCTTTCCAAAGAATATCGAGCGATTGAAAAGGTGGGGCTATATATTCCTGGAGGTACGGCACCTTTGGTTTCTACATTATTAATGTTAGGAATTCCCGCTCAGTTGGCAGGGTGTAAAAAAATTGTACTGGTTACACCACCTAGTCAAGAAGGTAGCATTAATCCTGCAATTCTTTATGCCGCAAAATGCTGTGGCATTAATCAAGTTTACAAAATGGGTGGTGCGCAAGCCATTGCTGCGCTTGCTTATGGAACTGAAACAGTTCCTAAGGTCATGAAAATATTTGGACCGGGTAATAAATATGTTACCGAAGCAAAATTGCAAGTATTTCAAGATCCCTTAGGTTGTGCTTTGGATATGCCAGCAGGTCCTTCTGAGGTATTGGTGATTGCAGATAATCAAGCAAATCCCAGTTTTGTTGCAGCCGATTTACTCGCCCAAGCGGAGCATGATGTCGATGCAAAAGTGATATTGCTAACGACGGATATTAATTTTGCTAACAAGGTTAATGTTGAAATAGAAGCTCAAACTAAAAGCTTGAGTCGTCAAGCCATTTTAGGAAAATCCTTAAAGGCTGGATATATTATTGTCGCCAATAGTATTGAAGACGCTTTTAGTATTTCAAATATCTACGCTCCAGAACATTTAATTTTACAAATAGAAAACCCCCGATCTTATTTATCGAAAATTCAAAATGCAGGATCCGTATTTGTAGGGCCTTGGTCGGCAGAAGCCTTGGGTGATTATGCCAGTGGACCTAATGCAGTCTTGCCTACCTATGGATATGCGAACAGTTACAGTGGGATCACTGTGGAAAGCTATATGAAATCGATTTCATTTCAAGAAGTCGCTAAAGAAGGTTTGATAAACATAGCGAAGTGTGTAGAGGTTTTGGCGGATTTAGAAGGATTGGATGCGCACAAAAACTCAATGCTAATCAGACGTCAATATATAGAGGCTTTATCATGAGTTGGTTAAATAAATTGATGAAACCCGAGTTAGTGAATTTTAAGCCTTATCGTTCTGCTCGGAGTGAATATTCTGGTATCAATCAAATTCAACTGGATGCCAATGAAAGTGCTGTGGCACCTTATGGCCAAGGATGCTTGGGCTTAAATCGATACCCTGAACCTCAACCCATGAAGTTACAGTTAAAATTAGCTGAATTGTATGGGGTGAATGTTGATCAAGTGTTAATGACTAGAGGTACTGATGAAGGAATCGATTTATTGATACGCGCATTTTGTGTGGCTTATAAAGATTCTATTACTATCACACCGCCAACTTTTGGATATTATCAAATTGCTGCTGAAATAAATAATGCTAAAGTTATTAAAATACCGCTGTTAAAGGATTTCGACCCGAATTGGAATGAACTGCAGGATATACCTAGTACAAAAATCATTTTTTTGTGTAATCCTAATAATCCCACGGGAAATCTACTTCACTTAGATCAGATTAGAAAAACATGTGAAAATTATGAGGGACGAGCACTCATTGTTGTTGATGAAGCCTACATTGAATTTGCTCAAAGTACCTCGGCAACTTCTTTATTATCTCAGTGCAAAAATTTAGTGGTATTACGTACCTTATCCAAAGCTTATGGCCTAGCTGGACTTAGGATAGGTGCTGTTATAGCGAATTCGGATATTATTTCTTTGTTATTAAAGATTATCCCACCTTATCCTATACCGAGTCCTTGTAGTGAAATAGCATTGAGTTGTCTTTCACCCATAGGGCTTGCTTTTACTAATAAAAGTATTGCAAAAATAATACAGCAACGAGAATATTTAAAAGAAAATCTACGTCGATCAGCAAAAATAAAAAATGTTTATGAGAGTAAAGCCAACTTTTTGTTATTGATTGCTAACAATGCTCAAGATCTATATCAAGAACTAAAGGCTAAGGGTATTATTGTTCGATTACGTTCAAATGAAATACCAGATGCAATTCGAATTACAGTAGGAACACCAGAAGAAAATAAGTTGCTCTTGTGTGCTTTGGATCTTATTCCTCCAGAGACAAGTCTTATCCGTAAAGCCAGTAAATTGCGAAAAACACAAGAAACAGAGATAGGGTGTGAAGTAATTTTAGATAATCAGGCCATAGCAACAATTAATACGGGGGTGAATTTTTTTGATCACATGTTAGAACAGTTAGCTCGTCACAGTGGAATTTCTCTTGATATTCAGGCAGTGGGTGATATTGATGTTGATGCACATCATACGGTAGAAGATGTTGCCATTGTTTTAGGGGCAACATTAAAAGAAGCCTTGGGTGATAAACGGGGAATAAACCGTTACGGATTTATATTGCCAATGGATGAAGCCGAAGCTAAGGTCAGTTTAGATTTGAGTGGTAGAGGTTATTGTCGTTTCGATGCTAAATTTAATAGTCCTCAGGTTGGCGATTTACCCACGGAAATGGTTTCTCATTTTTTTAAATCGTTGAGTGATAATTTAGGGGCAGCCATCCACATTGTTGCTACCGGCGAAAATACTCACCACATGGTTGAATCGATATTTAAATGTTTTGCTAAAAGCTTGGGGCAAGCCATTAAGGGCAGTGGTGATCAATTACCATCGACCAAAGGTGTATTATGAAAAATAAATCTTTGGTCATCGTTGATGGAGGAGGAGCAAATTTCACCTCCATTCAAGCAGCATTATCCCGTCTCGGTGTTTTGGCTGAAATTACCAGTGATGCTAAAGTGATTCAAGGGGCAGATTATGTAATTTTGCCTGGAGTGGGTGCAGCAGGTTATGCCATGAAATTATTAAGAGAAAAAAACTTAACTAAGGTCATTAAAAATTTAAGTCAGCCGGTCCTAGGAATATGTTTGGGTGAGCAGCTATTATGTTCAAGCTCTGAAGAGAATAATACTCAGGGTATGGATATTATTCCTTTGAGAGTAAATAAACTGACTAATATTCGAGTCATTCCACACATGGGTTGGAATACGTTGGAAAATATCGATAAAAATGATCCTTTGTTGAAGGGCATAAGTTCAGATGATAATTTTTATTTTGTACACAGTTTCGCCGCTGAAATTAAGCAACCCTACACTTTATGTGTCTGTAATTACGGCGTACAATTTTCTGCAGTCATTAAAAAAAATAATTTTTATGGTGTTCAGTTTCACCCTGAAAAATCGGGAAAAGCCGGTGAGCGAATTTTACAAAATTTTCTAAATATACCTATTTAAATGGTGCGAGATGATTATTATACCTAGTATTGATATTAAAGAAGGAAAGTGTGTGAGATTAACACAGGGGGATTTTCGTCAATCCACGGTTTATAGTAGTACCCCTGGCGCAATAGCTCAACAATTTTCTGATCGTGGAGCAATTCGCTTGCACATTGTGGACTTGGATGGTGCAAAAATAGGACAACTTTCACAGATAAGTACTATTAAAGATATTATTTTAAATTTTAAAGGGCTCGTTCAAGTGGGTGGTGGTATCCGTCGAAAAGCAGATATCGATACTCTACTCATGCTGGGTGCAGATCGGATAGTGATTGGAACAGGTGCAGTTCAAGATATTGCCCAAACATTAACATGGATTAATGAATACGGCCCTTCTTCAATTGTATTAGCCTTTGATTTTAAAATGACTGAAAATGTACCTTATATTGCAGTGTCTGGCTGGCAAGAAAATACGAAATTAAGATTGTGGGATATTTTAGATAACTATCAAAATATAGAACACATATTATGTACCGATATAGCTAAAGATGGTATGCAAGAGGGTCCAAATTTCACTTTTTACAAAACATTAAGAACATCCTATCCTAAAATTAAAGTTCAAGCCTCCGGAGGCATTAGAAATCTAGATGATTTAAAAAAATTAGATGATTTAGGTGTGAGTGGAGCAATAGTTGGTAAAGCCATCTATGAAAATAAAATATCTATCGAGGAGGCGATAATATGCTTAGGCTAAGAATTATTCCCTGCCTCGACGTTCGTGATGGACGAGTGGTCAAAGGTGTAAAATTTAGAAATCATGAAATTGTGGGCGATATATTGGATCTCGCTAAAAAATATTGTCTTGAAGGGGCGGATGAATTGGTTTTCTATGATATTTGTGCCAGTAGTCAAGACCGAGTTGTCGACAGATCATGGGTAAAAAAAATTGCTCAGCTGATAAACATTCCTTTTTGTGTGGCGGGTGGTATAAAAAGTCTAGATGATGCAAAGGAAATATTAGACAATGGTGCGGATAAAATATCCATAAATTCTCCTGCACTGGCTAATCCTGATCTTATTAATGATCTTGCTGAACAATTTGGCAGTCAGTGTGTGGTAGTTGGTATTGACAGTTTGGAAATCGACGAGCAATATTTTGTGTATCAATATACTGGGGATGAAAGCAAAATGCAGAATACTGGATTATCTACATTGGGTTGGGCTCAAGAAGTTTCCGAAAGAGGGGCGGGTGAGATTGTATTAAATTGTATGAATCAGGATGGTGTAAATTTTGGATATGATATTCAACAGCTTAATTTAATTGCTAAGGCTGTTAATATTCCTGTGGTTGCCTCAGGTGGTGCTGGAACTTTGCAACATTTTCGTGAGCTGTTTAAACAAACTAGTATTATGAGTGCACTAGCAGCCAGTGTTTTTCACAAGGAATTAATTAGTATTGGGGAGCTTAAAAATTATTTACTACAAAACAATTTACCGGTGAGACTATGTTGAATATACAGGATATTAATTTTGATAAATTAGGTGGGCTTATTCCTGTCTGCGTACAAGATTATGCTTCCCTGCAAATCTTGATGGTAGGATTTATGAATCAAGAAGCGCTTCAGTGTACTTTGGATACGGGATTTGTGACCTTTTATAGTCGAAGTAAAAATAGGTTGTGGACTAAGGGTGAGACATCTGACAATTTTTTATCGGTTGTAAGGTACTCATTAGATTGTGATAATGATTCTTTACTGATCTTTGCCAAAGCCGCAGGCCCAACTTGCCACACTGGTGACATCAGCTGTTTTACTACAAAGGATATGCCGTCACAATTTTGGTTGTCAAAATTAATCGAAATTATTGAGGATCGAGAGAAAAATCCTCAGTTAAATAGTTATACCACGAAATTATTTCAAGAAGGTACTAAGCGAATCGCGCAAAAGGTTGGTGAAGAGGGCGTGGAAGTTGCCTTGGCCGCTGTGTGTGGTGATGATGAGGAACTTGCAAATGAAGTCGTGGATTTGTTGTTTCATTTGTTTGTGTTGTTGAAAAGTAAAAATATGGATTTGGAAAAGATTTGGGATGTTTTGCGAGAGCGGATGAAACAATAGATAGTAGGGGAGTGCCACTTAGAAAAAAGCCACCCTAAAAACCCCATCCATGGGGGCTCGGAAAAAACATCCCTGTTTTTTACGGTCCTGATACAAGATCCCGCTGCCGCTGGCTTGATGCAGGGTCAGAGTGAAAACGTTTATCAAAGTGTTGTCATACCGGCGAAGGCCGGTATCCATTCTTGTTCTATAAAGATTTCAGAGAATATTAATCAGACTGAATCCTGGCCTTCGCGGGATGACAACCTAGTTTCGGAATCTCAATTACTTTGGCACAATTTAGATCTATAAAAATCAACTTTTCTTTTTTACTTTCTTCATTTTGGTTTTATTTAATATACTTTGATAACCATGATAAGGCTCATCTTTCAAAAACCGAGCCACTCGACCAATAGTGGTTAAACTAGCCCCCGTAATTTTATGAATATCTCGATACGACAAATCATCCTGATGAAGCAATCGACAAACACGCCATCGCTCGGCCAGCGAAGTCATTTCCTGCGGTGTACATAAATCTTTTAAAAAATTAAAGGCCTCTTGTCGATTTTCAAGCGCCAGGAGTGCCTCGCATAAGTCGTTAATTGCCTTATGTTGATCATCTGCCATGAAAAACCTCATAATTGAGTAAATTATATGAATATGTTAGTTTCATAATGTGAAGCTGTCAATTCAAAGGTCTTAGGTATATTTCCGCTCTTAACCCATTCATGGTGGCTATTGCTATATTCTTGAATATAAGACCAGTTGCTGCCTTCTTCATATGTTTCTTCAACGATACCCTTTTTTTCAAGTGCTGAAAACCGACTACGACGGCTTCTACGAGTATATTGGCTTGAATCATTTACATTTTTTTACCTCTCCTCGTTGATAAAGGGGTGGCTTTCATTTCTAGAGGGCTAGTCAAATCTCAAGGTGCATTTGGCTCTGTGAAATGCAATTGCATTCAAATTATATAAAATATTTTCTACAAAATCTTACATCCTTCTTTTTCTTGAACATCAACCTTAGGTTCTGTTCCTGCTTTCTTAGGTGCTACTACTTCTTTGATTTCTTCAGAAAGTTCGTTTAAAGCATCAGTCATCGTTGCAGGTAAAACAATTTTTTCCTCTGATTCATTCATAAAATTCCATACCCCATCTTTCTTAAACATTAGCAGGTTTTTTGATCGGCATAGCCAATATAATAACTTAGCATAGTCTTTTGCTAGATTAGTTTCATCAATTAACTCCACTAACACACCACTATTAAAACTAGCTATTAATTTAATAATATCCTGAGGTAAAGGATCTAAATGTTTATTCAAGTACATAGCCAATAACTTCAGAATTTTTTCTGTATATAATGATTCAAAAATTTCCATATTCAATATTAAAGATTTAAGCTCATCGTTATTATCAGATCTCGGAATTATAGATAATAATTCCTCAATTCTCGCTAATTCTGTTAGACTTTTCTCTAGATTAAGTGATGTTGAGGCACTCTGTGAATTTTCGTTTTTAGCTTTTTGAAATAGTACTGTTATTTCAACAGGCATTTTAGCCCATTCAATGTTGTTCAAAATACAGGATATTTTTTCTTTAATTTGAAAATCTTGATGATTCCACATTCTAATAACCTCTGTAACATACTTATCTCGTAATTCTACTTTTAAAAATAATATATTTAAATTTTGTAATCCATTTAATGCAGCAATTATAACATCATTAGAACTGTCATTAAGCATATCTATTAATATAATTGCTAGTTTATTTGATAATATTTCATCTATAGAATGCGAATAACCAATATTAAGAGAAGTAACAATTGTCAATCTGATAGAGCTATTTGCATGATGTATACGATCTTTTAAGACATCTACCAACAAGTTAATTAAATTGTGATCTTTGCTTTCTTGCAACATTCTACAAAGTAAATTAAATGTTATTTTCACTGTACTTTGGTCTATATCAGTACAATATTTGGTCAATTTCGGCACTAGTTTCTGGACATGATTCGATGATAGTTGATCAGATATTCTTATTAGTGTTAATAGAACGATTTTAATATAGGTGTTAATGTTTTTAGTATCAAATAATGATATAATTATTTCAATAATTTTATTTTTAATATTAACATCTTTGGACTTTAAATATAACTTGCCTAATACTTTAATAAGTTTCTTTTTGTCTTTTTGAGAACTGCTCATAATTGTACCGCTAATTATTTCTAAAATATTATTATGCAATTCTGAGCGAAACTCATACCCAAGCAATATATTAAAGATCGTATAAACTTGAGTTAATAGTTGACTATCTTTAACCTTGCAAAGTTCTTTTATTACCTCATTAATTATACTTTCGTTATTGATTTCGTATGAAGCATTACGGAATAGATAATAAATTATTTTTAAAACATCTTTTGGGCTCTGAGGTTTATCTGATTTAAAAATCATCAATGAAATTGAAATAAACTCTAAACGATTTGCGACAGAAAGTTTGGGAATAAAAATCTCGATTATTTCAAATGAAATTACCTTGCCTGCTCTTGAAGACCTTTTAGGCTGAGTTGATTCCTTAAAAATATTAGAACATATTTGGTTAAATAACTTGGTTTTTTCTAGTTCAGATATTTTTTTTAAATCGATTTCAGAAATCGCATTAATGATTGCTTTATCACTTCTTCTAAGATATTCTTCATAAAGAATAGAAAACGCAATTTCGTGATATTTAGCTGGCAGTAACCACCAGACTAGATCAGATAACCATTCTAACGAGAGCCCACGCAATACATCATTCTCACTTTTTAACATATTTAACATATATTGAAAAAGTTCAACGCCAATTTCTTTTTGTGTTACATATTTCTGTTTTTTAATAAAATATTTACTTATAATAGAGCAAATATCAGCATTAATTTCGTTTGCAGTTCCAGTTATTGATATTAATAAAGATAAAATTTCAATATTAAAATCTCCAACCAATGATAGTAAAGTTAACATGGCCATTTTTTGTTTAAAATTGTTTGTGTCTTGTAACACAAGCCTTATTTCATCTACAATAAATTCGCTATTGAATAATCGGTTGCAAGATTTCCAAGTAAATACTAATTTTCGGACTTTCTCGTTACTTGAAGCATCTATTTCATCAAGTAAACTATGAAGCGTCTGCTTAGCCTTAAATTTAATTTTAATGTCTAATTCTCTATCATTTACAGATATTTTAGCCTCTTCATAACAGAGTAACAATAATGCTATTCGAAAATAATTCGAATCTGTCAATTCTTCATTACCTCTATATGAAAGTAGTTGTTCAAAAAATAGCTTTTGCAACTCAACTTGCCTCATATTTTCAAGATGACCAGAAACAAATTGCCAAACGACCTCATATTTTGGATTATCAATATTTTGTTTTAACATGCCTAAAGCAACATCTCGTTTTTCTTCAGACATAAATAAAGAAAGCCAAAATAAAGATGCGTAATATTCTAAAAATGTCCTGTGAGGGAAATAAAAAACCCTTCTTCGAAAATTGTCTTGTCTTACACAATTAAGTAATCCGATAGCAAGCAACCGTTGTGTGACAGTTCTAAAATAATCAATATTTATGTTATATTCAGCC
This sequence comes from uncultured Gammaproteobacteria bacterium, assembly GCA_964651735.1. GTDB lineage: Bacteria > Pseudomonadota > Gammaproteobacteria > CAZYYU01 > CAZYYU01 > CAZYYU01. The sequence goes on from CAZYYU010000004.1 coordinate 156,426, forward strand.
AGGCTACCTACAATTAATTCTTCATTCATCATTGTAGTTGGCAGAGGTATACACTTCCATGCTAGTATTTTAAGAAATTCAGCCAACTTGAGTTTATTGCTAACAATTGTGTTAAGTGATGTAGTTTTTGTTAAATCGCGATCAGAACTAAATTTTATATTCGCTTGCTCTTGCAACCAATTATTTATTGCATCAAAAAATTGAGTCATTGTAATTGGATCTTTTGGACCTTTTTGTATCCAAAATTCACAAATTAAACCTAAGTTAACAGGAACATGCGAAATGGCGGCAATATGAGGATTTAGGTCAATCATTCTTATTAATTCTTCCTCAGTAGTTACTGGAAAATTCACCCTCTTCATTGCACGTTGTACGAATCGATTAATCTCTTCTTTTGAAAATCCTACAATTTCAATAACCTCATCAAAAACACTGTTAATTAGTCTTACTGAATCTAAGCGAGATGTTATCACTGTAGAACATCGTTCCAAGTCGATTAGTGAATGGAATAAACGTCCTTGAGGTGATGATTCTTGATATACTGCCTCTACTTCATCGAAACCATCTAATAGTAACAATATTTTATGAGGTTGCGTCATCAATATTTTAGTAATATCTTCTAAGCTCCACTTTGAATTTGAAGATAATAATTCATCAAAAATAACATGTTCAATATCACATTTATCATCAGGATAAGAACGAAGTTTGTGTAAATTTATTAACAACACTAAATCAAACTGGTCGCACCACAGTCCTAATCGATCTGCACCAGCGTTACAGGCCCAATTATAAGCTATATATTTAAGTAATGTTGATTTACCTACTCCAGGTTTACCTTGTATTAAGATTCTTTTATGATAATCATTTTCATTAACTGTCTCTAAAAATATCGAGTCTAATGATGTTATATAATTCGATGGCATACTTCTCGAATCTGACATAGTCCCTTCTTGACTACCAACTGCAGTTCTTGGCGCTACATTTGATAAAGACTCAAGTTTTTCATCTTTCAAACGGACTAAGGTTAAATCGAAATATGTTTCATTAAATTCATAAGTTGATGATTGTTTTTCATTATCATATCTATATTTTTCTTTTATTGTATTGACAAACTTACTATATAAATCAGAATCGACATCATTGATCCCAGGTGATGTATTAAGTGGTGATGAATCGTTTTCATGAGATCTGTTACTTTTTTGCAAAGTATCACTTGATCGAAAAGCACCAATATCCCTCAACGGCAACCAATATTTTTTCATTATTTTATGTGATTTATTTATTCCCCAGAGATAAGCAATAAGATCACCGAGGTACTTCAGGTAGGTATCTTTATGCCAATATATTATATTATTTAAACAAGTTAACCCTATATTGTCTACTGCAAATAATTCATCTTTCTCCATAACAGCAATTGTCAAAATCTCTTTTTTTGTTGTTTTTTTCCTTTCTTCGATCAGTCTTAATTCAGAATGCCTTGATATAGTATCTTTATTTTGCAAGATACATACTGTAGATTTTGTACATATTAATAAAACAAAATCTACTGCGAGAATTTGATTTATATAATCCTCACTTTTATATGCTGTTCTATTATCTACGATATTAAGCATTGCCTTAATACCAGCTAACCGTAAATGGTCCCTTAAACCTCGCAGAAAGAATATCATTTCATTTTCGTCTTTTTCATTAATATCATTTTGATGGATATAAGATATATAACAACTCGGATGGCCATTTTCCCTTTCTCTTTCCATTGAGCTTTTTATTTTAGAGAGTGCTTTTTCTAAAGCAGCATGCAGCATCCTATCTCTTGAGCATCTTATCTGAGATAAATATAATTCATTATGAGCACCCGAATCTGAATCGAATTCCGGTACTAAAAGGTTTTCATCAGTATCATCCAGTAGGTTTTCAGTAAGAGATGGATGTCTCGCCATTGAACCTGAGGGTCGTCTTACTTGTGCTTGGTCATTTCCAACTCCAAAAGAAGATCGTGTTAATAAAACTCTTGAATTTGCTCGTAAGCTTCTATGTAATAACGTACCTGAACGTGTAAAAAATTGTAAATTGTCACTAGCATCATCTGAATCTTTATTAATTGAGCTATTAAAGAATCGTCCTCTAACCACTTTAGGTTGATCCCATTTAAAAATCTCTTTACGTAACAAATTCAATTCGTCTATTAATGCTAATGTATCAATATCCTGAAGCCGAAATTCTTTTCCTGCAGCATTATGAAAATTATCTAGAGTGGGCATTAAGTGGAAATCTTGGAGCACTTGCTGCTGAACTTGAATTATTAATTTTAAAATGCGATTCGTTTTATCGATCATAACTTTTAATTTCTTGGCCGCTGCTTGCCCAAAACGATGGGCATATCTCTCTTGAATAATCAATAGATTACTCTTGATTTTTGCTGTATAAAGTTTGAAATATTCTAAATCTAAATATTTAAAATAGTGAAATGACTTAACATTTATGGCCGCATTTTTATCTATGAATCCATAAGCATCACTTAAGGATATGCTAAATTGTGCTGTTAAATCGTCTTGGTTAGGTATTAATAAATGGGACAAGACGTCATCTTCATCTGTTTGCGAAATTTTTATCTCTCTTTCAATATATCCACTTTCACTATAATCAATATGATCAGTAGAGGTATGATACCAACTTGATTTTGAAACATTACAGTTGAGAAGCTTTGCTCGATCAAACTTCGAACAATCTAATCTTGTTTCTATTATGTTCACATCTCTGAACACGACATCTTGAGCATTGATTAATTGACAATCTGTATTTAAAAAAACAACTTTTTTAAATGTACAGCCTCGAAAATCGATTTCATCCATTCGAATATTTGTAAAATTACCATATATATATTTTTTTCTTTTTGTAACACCATTGCTTTGATAACAATCAACAATAAATTTACAAAGAGATGTACTAGATTCATGGCTTTTTTTATTAACATTTAAATTTACAACCCAAACTGAATTTTCGTTTTTTAAGCTTTTTTCACGCTTAATCCATTCATAAAATGTGAGTGGTTGATCGGATTTAGAATCTATGGTAGAGACACTAATAGATTTCTCCCCATCACTACTACTTCTCTGCCTACTTTTAGTTGGCTTATCTATTTTTTTTAAGGATCCAGCATAATAATCACTGTAGGTACACAGGTCTTCAAAAGTAGAAAAATATACCACTGATCTGTATGATTGAGCAGGGAAATATGCCTTAATCTTTGTATACCGATAATTAGTTTGATCATCCTTCTTAGTATGTACTGTTTTATCTGTTATATTATACCCTATAATCGATTCCTCAAATATTTCACCAAAGCTCAGAATTTCATCTGGTGTATAATCGACTTTCGCTTCATTTTTAGAGAATAGTCCTCTAACATGCATAGGTTGTGACTGATACCTATCTTTTACTGGCCCACCTTCCACTAAACCTTTAAGTAATACTCTATAGAATCGCTGTTGCATAATAGATTCGTCAGTATAAAACTCCATCATCCGATCTAAAAATTCAAGTAATCTACGTGCTCCAACCCTAGCAAGAGGTATTACACCTAGTAACGGATAATATGATAAGCATTTAGCTATAAATGGTTCATATCTCAGAGAGGCAAATTTTGCAAATATTTGTAAATGAATTCTTAGCAATTTGAAATCTAACTTTCTTTCTGATAAAGCAGCTCCAGTAGATGATAATGATAACAATAGTTGTAAATGTTTTAATGCCTTGGACTCTTGGCTTCTATATTGGTGATATTTTACCTCTAATAATATCTCACTGACTAAGACTTGTTCAAATATATCTTTTAAAGCACTAATCTGATTAGGTTTAAAAATTTCACATGTAAAAGTATCTTTTAGATCAAAAAGATGCATAGCGTTGAAATTACAAATTTGATACTTTTCAGTTAAATCCTTGCTTATATTAAAGTGATAGTGATTTTTTTTAGCTTCTTTGTCAACTCTACCCAAATAGTTTACATAAACTATTTGGACTATTGGTTTATCTTCATTTACTAGATCAGGATAGCACTGTGTTAAGTCACCTTGTTGACAGTGAATATTACACTCTAAGAGCATACTCATGGCTCTAATCTCAAGTTCGCCTGCCCATGAAGATGTTCGTTGCATATTCGTTAGATAATCTTCAAATGTTCCTGAACCATCATAATATAATCTAAATGTTTCTTTGTGGGTTTCATCGGCCATAATGCCGATAACACGGGCTCTAAACTCTTCCCTTATTAACTTATTCATTGCATTATCTAAAAATATTGACGTATCTGAGAATGGGTTATATTTTTTCAATATTTCTTGAACATATTGTAAATGATTTAAATTCCCAAATAGTTTTATATATCTATCTTGGAATTTTTTATCTTCTTCTAATACAGGCAGTAAAAAAGCTAAGGCCACTGCCCAAAATAAACAACTGTCATCACCTGGCACGTCGATTTCCCAAACATTTTTATTCATTTTAGGCGGCTGTTTTATAATTGAAGACGATTGACCTGCAAACTGCGCTGATACTATTGAATCAAATTCATCACTATTATCTAAAAAGTTCCGATGATCTTTATTATCTCCGTTGAAATATTCTGTAGCTTTATTAAGTTCCAGTTCCATACTGACCTCCTTACGCATATTAGCGTAATATTAAAAGTAACAACAAACACTTTTTTATGGTAAGTCATATCTGTACTCTGAAGATGAGATAAATCATTCTACTTTTCCTACATCATCCTCTAAAGCCAGAATTAATTTTGCCATATTTTAGCGCTAAACTCCATATCATTATTAATTATATTTAACATTATATGCGCTTACATTACATTAATATGCATTTGTTTTTATACGTTTTTACCCATTTTGAATACCAAGCTTGTATATTATCGTCTACACTAGTTACTAGCCACGTTACCTCTGATGGGTCCTTTAATTTAATATTAATTTGATTATCCGCCGTTTTAACAAAATTTAAATTTTGATTATGAGAAACACTATAATATTTCAAGATATCTAATATCATATTTAAAATTTCTTCTAAATTTTGGACGGGTTCTTTACCATCATTTTTTTGCTCAACTACTATTTTAAAATATAATTCTAATGGGTCGTTTGCTTTGCAATATAAGATTAACTCACAATAAGTATCTTCATCTTGACATGGCAATCTATTTATAGAATAAACAACTTCATGATACTTTGCTTCCGACATACTTTTTTTGAATTCCATTAACATTGGTTGATCGATGTTATCGTGATTATTGGTAACTATCGTTCCATCTTTTAATATTTTTACACCATTTTCATTAGCCTCTAAAAATGGAATTAGTTTACAAAAACCTCTTAAATTAATTTTGCTGACGTTTTCTGGTTTTGACAAATAATTTTCTATAAAGCTGATCAAATAGTTTTCTTTCATTAGATCATTAAGAACATCTTTAGCTATGAAAAGTGCTGTTTCAATGTGATTTATTTCATTAAAAAATTCGAAAAAATAACAAAATATTTCATGTTCATTGTATATATATGCATATTTCAACAAAGCTTTAAGTAACTCATAAAAATGCGGTTGATTGTTGTATTTTAAATGATTAAATATATGGAAAAACAAATCTCTAAATGCAACATGATTCATTCCAAGTAAGAAATTATCAGATAAATTTAAACATATCTCAACACATAAAGGAGCCTTAAAACATTTTACTAGTAAATCAAGTATCATTATTTGGTTTCTTTCTGACAATACTGATATATATGATTTACTTAAATAAATAAAAAAATCCGAAGATAGTCTTTTAAATTTACTGTTTTTTTCAATATTCTCAATTAATGTATCTGATACCACTTTTATTTCAAAATGATTCACAATGATCCAATATTGATCAATATCAGGCTGTTTATCGAGTGATATATACGATTTTTCTAGTAAGGTTATGGCTAATAGAGGACACTGCAAAATAGCTTCGACTATTACATCTTTTTCATATTTAGTAGTGTATAACTGTTTCAAGTTTGAAAATAAGTATGAAAAGGCATAATTGAAAATATCTGTATTAATATTTTTTAAATCCAACTCGCTCATTGCATATATCAACCTAACAGTTATTGTTAATAGCATGCCTAAATTTTCTACATTATTGGAATCAACAATAAGATTTCTGATAAAATCGTTTGCATTATTTTCGCCTAATAATGGCATTGAATGCTTCCAGGTCATCATAAAAATCTTATCAAGATTTTTACTTTCAAATTTTTGTAATGCGTTATCACGATCATTTTTATACATTCTACTCCAATATAATGCAGATAAGTAATCTTGAAATGTGCGTTCAAGATATACATAACTTTCACTTTCATGATTGCCTTGAAATATCGTAATGAGCCCTATAGTTATCAAAAATTCTAGAATGCTATTTTTATGTTGAAAATTTAATCTATTCCAAAGTTCCATAAATTTTCCATAACCTATCACTCCAGTATTGTCAACCCTTAACATCCAAGCTAACTCTGATAAGAAATAATAACAAAATTCTTCTGTGTCATCAGTTCCTAACTTAATTCCCAATGCAATCCTATATAATGTAGATGATTCCAGCCGTGTTTTTAAGGTACTATCATCGATTGTTATTTGACCTTTGTTTACTAAAGTACAAAATATTTCTAGCATCAATGGATTTCTAATTAATGTTCTTAGATTAATGTGCCTATAAATTGTTTCTACGACTTTCTTTGGTTGTATATTAGGATGCTTAATAAATTTATTGATATATTTAACAACATTTACATAAGTAAATTTTTGTATTCTTATACTTCGCAAGGTATCGATTGGTTTATACCTAGTAGATACCTGCCTAGAAAATATCAATACAGTGAATTTTGGATTAAATATCAATTTATGTAACAATGATCTATCTAATATGCTCGTATTATTTCTTAATATGGAAAAAACTTCATCAAGACCATCTAACAACACTAGTATTTTTTTATTATAAATTTTAGCTTTGATTGTATGCGTATCAAGTTGAGGAAAACAAACAATTTTAAGAAGGTCTTCAAAATCCATTGTATTACTCAATAAGTATTGAGATACATCTCGTAATGATATCCTAACAACTAAGTCATAACTTAATACCCATTCATAATTTTTTACACTTTTTTCGTTGATCCAAAGATAAGCAATAAATTTACTTAAAATTGTTTTCCCACATCCTGTATCACCTAATATAAAAAATCTATTGAATTGATTACCCTTATCACTATCATTTTTAACAAATAGTTCTGATAGATCATTAACAACACGACCATCTTTGAACTGAAGGGGTGTAAAAAAATTAAGGATATCAGGTTTTTCTTCTTCTTCAATTAAAAATCTAATCTCAAGATCTAGTATATATTTAGGATCATAATCTCGATCTCTGGAATTTATCAAGATGTTATAATTGTGATTATTTAAAGGGAATTTATCTTCGACAAACATTGGGACATCTCGATCATTTTCAAAAGGTTCATTGCTATAACGTTTATTTTTGATTTTCCTTTGCTTTTGTCTTAGTTTTTCATTCCTCATATTTTTAATATGATCAGCATGATTAACACCTTGACCTAATGCCATAATATTTTTTGATAATATAGTATTCACACTCATATTATCTTGTATATACAAAAAAACCGTATCACGTGATGTTCCTAGATATGATTCCCAACGATAACGCATACCAATTATTAAACTTGCAAAAACGCAATTACCACTCATTTGTTTATCAAGTCCACGGTATCCTTTGTTCCATTCTAGAACTTCAGTTGCTTGCATTTTTAAATTAGGAAACCCATAGAGCTTTTCTAATGCTTCTTTGGGATTAGTGACAAACTTTTGTTCACATAACATTAAAAAAAATTCTTTTGTAGATTCTAATTCGTTTATGTTGACATCAAAAAGTATATAGGGTATAGGTTTCTGATCTGTTGGATTCAGTGGATGTTTTTCACAACCAGGTCCCAAATTATCATACCGAAATACTAATCTATCTGTAGAAAATTTGAGTAGTGTCAAATACATAAAATGTCCTTCAAATCCACATGGAAAGCATATTTCTTTTAAATAGAAATTTGGGGAGGCAACCACTTTTTTTAATGATACTATAAAATCAATAATAAACTCATTTATATTATTATTAGGTGCTGCTGCTTTTGCTTTAATAATACTCTTATATTTATTCAATATATGTGCTGAATTTGCAACTATGAAAATTTCGTCGAGTAATGATTCCAGAAAAACTTCTTTTTCTATTAATACTCCAGAATCATAAATTGACATTACTTCTGGCTCGTAATAATGAGTATAAAAATAATAGCGTACTAATATGAACAGTTGAATAGGTAACATAATCTCCGGATTGGATCCTTCAAGATCAACCCAAGATGAGTCTCCAGTATTCAGCAATTTTACTGGTCCTTCATCACTCTCACCAAAGACAAAGCGAAGCGAATTATCTTTTTTCTTTTCAGATTCTTCCGCTATATAACCACTCATTCCATTCATTAATGCTATCACTTTAAACTGCATTTCTTTTGCGGAAATTTGGGTACTCTGAAACTCGACACTATTTTTCAACCAAGGAATAAGCCGATGTACAAGTGATACAATTTCTGCATCTATTATCGTAGTGAATTGTCCTTTGTATGTATTAACTTGATTACATACAAAATCTAATGAGATTAATTGAAAAACTTCCCGTTTAGAGCTCACAATTAAACCCTTATTATTTCTACATACGAAAAACTAATTGCCTTTTTACAGGCAAATCTGCATTAAAGTATTGTACAAGTTTTTCTTTCTTCATTCACCTCAATAAAGTCTTGTGCAGAGGTTTTACCATATAAATCTTCTATTTCGGACCTTAGTTTATCACAATCATCTTTAAATTTTTCCAACTCTGCGCCTGACAGGGCTGATGCTTTCTTTTTAGATTTAGTGAATATAAAATTTCTAACAAGCAATGAGCTACATGTTGATGTTACGTGCCAATTTCTAGTATATGTCGAGCAACTAGGGTCTTCTAGGTCATCTCTTAGCTCAACTTCATTCTGAGATACTACTCTAAATAGAGGATTTGAATCAGGGTTTATCTCTACTTTTGGTGGCGTCTTCGGTATATGTTTAACACTCTGTCCTTGTTCAATATCAAATAAATTACCTAGGTAACATTCCACTACATCAGTCAGCCCAGCAACAACTGCTTCTGCAATACGTGTTCTATCCACCTGTTTAATCTTTACATAGCAAGCATCGCCATGTGTCTTCCAGAATGTTGGACTAGTTGTATCTTTTTTTGAATCTTCTTCTGACTTTAATGATTCAACATTTAAACCAGCTTTATTATCTTCATCATGCATAGACTTGGCTAAAAATCCTGCAACTAAACAAATACCAGGGAGTTTATCTCCCGCTTTTTCACCTAATTGTTCTACTATTTTTGATTTAACATAATTATAGATTTCACGTCTCGGTGTTCTGACGTGACCAGATGCAAATAAATCTGTCAAGAAATGGCATGCAAATAATTCTTGAGTAAATGCTTCAGCTATCAATCGGCATCTTTCTTTGTCTTCTGTTTGGATAGTCGCAAGTCGAGCAGTTTGAAGGGCAACTCGATGCCCAGCCTTATATGCGGTAACTGCATCAGCCCCAAAATGGTCAAAATTATGTGAAGCCAAATACAAGCTATGCAATACCGTTAGGGGTAGACGCCCAAAAGTGGCAATATAACCATATTCACCATAACTTACAGTGGGTAGCTGTCCATGTGATAATTTGGTGCAATAATCGTCTATCTCTTTATCAATCACATCTTTTAGTCGATTTATTTTTGTTACTTTGGCTTTAAGCAATTCATTATATGCTAATTTGAAATGCTTTTCTCCTCCTTCACATATTGGTGCTTCTGCCACCCCAAAGTAATCTCCTGCCATCGCAATTATTTTACCGGTAGTCAGCCGAAATTCATTGGTTATATACCACTCGTTATCTATCAAATACCCATGCTTTGCTAATTCAGCTAAGAGTGGAGCGAATCTCCCAACCGTAGTAAACAGGGCAAAAGCTTGCTGCCCAATCATATCATGCTCTGATGAATCAAATTTATCTATACCTAACTTGGGTGCGGCAGCTCCCCCAGGAATTTTAGGGATAGTCATTTTAACACCGCTATCTCCTATGAAATCAGTCACTTTTTCAAAATTTATATTTTTAACTGTTTCATCTGTATCTGACATATCAACATGCGCGTGATGTTGTTTTTCCATAATTCCGACTCCTTAAGTTTGATGACATCGACATTAATGATCACAAACATTTTACACGAATCACAGCATTTTGTAAATACATGTTCTTCTTTTTGTTCGAGTTGGAGTTGCCTCTTAAAAATGAGCCACCTAACTTGCTAACATTTCACCTAAGAATTGTTCATGTAAGCCATCTTCATCCCAGCACCGTATCCTATAATAATCAGAACACTAACGAGTATTACGTTTAAGCTTAATAATTTTATCTTCATGGGTTCGCGTTGTTTTTATTTTTCTTTGTTAACAGTAAATGGTGTTCCTTTATCACCCGATAAACACATTTATGGTTTATTTTTCATCTTTGATAAAGAGGTGACTCTCATTTCTAGGGGGTAGTCCAAACACTATATTACGTATAGAATGAAATAATCAAATTTGTATTATTATTAACTGAGAAAACCTATATCTGAATCTCTTTTGCTAGATAAATAAGTAACTAATCTTTCTGCAGATTCTACAGCAGCTTCCATGGTTCCTATATATTCAAGAATTGTGGTATGTTCGCCGATAAAAAATAGTTGATTATTGATGGGTTGAAAAATCTTTTTAAATTCGACTCCAAGAAGAGTCACCATTTCATCAAGTTCAGTTGAAATATTCGTGGAATATCCAGAGTAGGATCCTTGAGAATAAGGATCTTGAGGCCATGAATGTGCTATAGCGTGGTTATAAATAGCATAATGCTGATCTGCAATGTACTGAAACTCTGTGTCTGATATCGAAACCTTGATTCCATATCCCTCTTTAACTACCTGAAGCTCATCGGAAACAGATTGTAGTGGATGGTTTAAGTAAAGAATTAGGGTATTGGTATCCACATTAATAAAAGAGATGAATTTATCCGTCAACACATTTGGAATTTTATTATCTACTGAAAAATTCAAAGGGTAATAAATTTTTGTGTTTTGACCAAATTCGATTTTATTTATCGCTTGTAAAATAGGTTGTGGAATAAGGCTTTGGTCAAATTCAATGTCATGATATACGGAGGCTGGTATGGCAAGTATTATAACATCAAAGATTTCGGTAGTAGCATCTTCAAATGTTAAAGCAATTTTCTCGTCTGATTTCAGCACTTTTTTCAATACTTTGTTAAGGTGGACTCTATCATCTAGACGCTCACTGATCTTTAATGCTAATTGTGCACTACCCCCTTTAATTTTTTTAAAAAATATATGGTTGGGTTCATGTTCATAAGCCTCGTGAGCTTTTGCAAAACCTCCTTGAAATAAACACGCTAAGGTGTCTAGATTATGGTGAATTGATTGTTTATTGGCTTCAATTCCTTCATAAGCTGATAATAATGTATAAAGAGCTGTTTTAAGGGCAGGGTAATTCACGAGTAATTTATCTAATAATTCACTTATCGAAGTACTATTTTCAGCCAAAGCTGTCAGATTTTGCTCTAGATTTTTTTCGGAGTTGAGAAAATCTCTCATCAAATCATTATAGTTATAATATTGACCTTCATGATAAACACGCGAAGAAAGAGACACAAAACCACTCTCAACTTCAATTCCAAATTCATCAATCAGAGCCTGTAAATTTTCAGCATCCCCCCCATCAGTAATATTTTGCCCACCCATCTCTAAAACCGAAATATTTCCCAAAGGATTTTTCATCAACACACTCAACAACCGCCCACCTACGCGATTGCGCGCTTCAAAGAGATTTACATCAAAATCCATTTCAAAAAGTCGATAAGCAGCCGTTAGTCCAGCAAGACCAGCGCCTATAATTGCAATTTTAGGTTTTTCCATAATCTATTTACTCATGTCTTTTTAATTAGGCAAAGCTTTATTTTAAAGTCACAATTTTAGTTATCTCCGAAAACTTATACAAGATTCTATTATAATTTAACTAAGAGAATAGAGTATTGGACACATCATACAGTCATATTTAATTAATATCCTATACTATTAATATAGAGTTTAAATATGGTGTTTTTTATATGAAAGAATTGAATAATCCTGATACGTTCTACTATGCAATTAAAGATATCAAAAATATTCTGATTGGAAATGGGTTTTGTTTATCGAATCCAGTTTTACAAGGTGCCTTTGAATGGAATATAGAAGAAGCCTTACGTCCGAAGGCTATTTGGGATTCTGTTTTACCAGCAAACTCTACAAAGAATCCTGAGTCTGATTTAGAAATAATCAGAAAAAAGATATTGGAAAAAACATTATTCTATTATGTTTCGAAATTATCTGAAAAATTATCACCTGAAAAAAAAGTTGAAAAACTTTATGATCTTTTTCAAGCTTATAATAAAAAAATTAGACTTGAATGGGAGTGCAATGCGTTGTTTGAAAAAAGAGAAAAAATATTCACATTAAATTATGATCCTATATTATATTTTGAAGTCTTAAATAGACTAAATGAAAAAAAAATAGTTGATGGTTTCCAAGCAACCGGAGACAAAACATTAAATCCTAAAAAAATTATTGATTGTTTGAATTCCTTAGAGAATAAGGAAAAAATTCAAATCCTATATCTTCATGGGTCATGGTTCATAGTAATTAATGAGCAGTATGAGTTAAAAAAGCTAAGTTTTCGGAAAGATTCCCAGTGTTCAGTGGATGATATTTACAAAAATAACAATAAACCATATATAGTTTTAGAAGATAGGTCACTAGTTAAGGAAATGCTTTTAGAAAGTACGGCTTATGAGCATAGCTATTTACAATACTGTTTTAATCAATTAAAGAAGATGTCAGGTGAATTACTTATTTTTGGGTGTTCGTTTGAAAAAGATGAGCATATCGTAAAGGCGCTTGCGGAGAATAAAAATTTGGATAAAATATATATTACTTGCTTAAACACGAATGATCAAACAAAAATACAAGGGAAATTGGGACTGTTAAAGGATTTCAAAATTGAATATTGGAAAGTTGACTCCAATGTTATTTGGAAGAAAACTTCTCAAAATTGAAATATTTAGCAAGCTAAATTCAAATGAAGTAGTTGTTTATTTCATTTTATTTTTGATTATACACTTTAAAAATAGCTTATGCCTTAAACTTTATTGGGCAGTAAGGAATTCGTTCTCCTCATTTTTAGTGGTCAATGTTTCTGTGTAAATACCATATGTTACTTTTTACCTTAGGGAACGACATACTAATTAGTTTATCTATCTTTATTAATGTTCAGACAGTAATTCTAATTTCCGTGTTTTCCGGGATTGTTTCCGGGTTTCCGGGTTGTTTCCGGGTTTATTTCCGAGTATGCGTGTTTTTGGTTGAAAACCATAGTGTTTTCTTTCCTTGACCAGTACTATCAAGATAGCCTTTTTTCTTAAGTAACTGTAAATCATTACGTAATGTTCTATCTGTAATCTTTTCCTTAATGTTAGATAAGATATCTTTAGGTTGTAAAGGTTTATCTTTTACTAAAATTAAAATTTGTCTTTGCCTATCTAATAAATCGTAATCATCAATTGCAGTTTTATAGTGACGAGACCACAATCTTACAACAAAAGAACCAGCTTGCTCGAAAAATTCAGGTTCTTTCATTTTTGCAGCGGCGCATGATTCAAATATTTCCTGAGTTCCTATACCCATAGCTTCAATAAAACCACGACGGAAAAACACATTAATTATTAAAGGATTTCTTGGATGGGAAGTATGAGCTGCTTTAAGGTCATTTAAAGTAATAGAAGGGGGCAAAATACCACTACTAGCAATTTCTAATCTGTCATCGTAAATACAAATAGTTATAGAACTACCAGGAGAACCATATTCTCTGTGGCAAATAGCATTAATTAGTGCTTCACGTACTGCTTCAAAGGGATACTCTGGTTCATCAATTCTAGCCATATTTCCTTTTTCAAAGTGACTAGAAATAGCAGTATTTCTATTGATAAAATATTCTGCTTCTTTAAGTAGCTGAAAAGCATTACCAAAAAGGTGTTTACTATCTATGAAATCACCTTTTTCGTTGCCGCGAAATCGGGCCATTCGAATCACACATTGCAGATAATTACCAGGAATTTCTTTTGAGAATAAAACAATTGCAGCATTAATAATTTGTCCACCTTCTAGTAGTTTTAATCTCTTAAGAATATCAGATACATTATCACTATTTAGACTGAATTCGAGGCGTTTCTTTTTGGTGATATCTTTCAGGGTTTGAAGAATCTCAATATGATCAAGATCATCAATTGAAACTCCTATTGCCGGTTGGGATTCCCACGAAATAGGGTTCATATTGCGTGATAGAAGTAATTGTTGATATCGACTCTGAGGCATCAAACTAGTAGATGTTTCTTTACGCTCATAGGGTCGACTATCAAATGAATATGGAATTGAACGAATATCAAGATGAGCTGTTAATTTTATTATTTGCTTGTTATTGTTGTTGTCTATATATTGAGTTTCAATATTTGCAGTGGGTTCAAATTTTCTGAGTACATTCGCAATTTCTTGTTTTGTGTTGTCTGTGACATGTTGACCAATATTTTTTTTGTCGTCTGAGATCCCAATAAGAACAGTTCCACCTTTTCCATTTAGAAAAGCACACAACGTTTCTGCGGCAGCTTTGAGATTAGATGTTGATTTTTTAAATTCTAATGTAGCTGATTCACCTTGTTCAATTAAATTTTCTAAGTCATTTAGTTTCATAAATATAATCCGTTATTAAGTTTATATTTTAACCAATCTTTTAGCACTATTTTTTTCGATAGCAATAATATGTAGTATGATTCAGGCTAATCAAAATGATACGAATCGAATTATACCATTTAGTATGGAAAAATACAAAATAAATTGTCATTAAAAAAAATTTTAATTTAGATTGAATGCTTGTAGAATATCATAAGAATTACATTTAATAACATGAGCACTGATCAAGGCAAAAAACGGAAAAATTAAACGTGATGTTAACTTGTCAGAGGAATCTTTATGGTTAATAATAATTCAAAAATCTTAGCTGTTGGGTAGGGATAAATCAGTAATTTTTCTTTATCTATCAAATTTGTTTAAAACCGAGGAGTTAGTTAATGATCAAACTATTGCAAAATATGCAACAGTTTAAATAATTGTCTGTTTATTAACAGACTAAAATACAGATAATCGCGCAAAATCTAAATCTTGAATACACTGACGATATCACCCTTATAATATTTAATGACTCTAGCTCAGGTCTTGGAGAAGAAGGGTTCTCTAGTTACTAATTGCATAACCTTCCAAGGCTAATTCCAAATGATGTCGCAAATCTAGATTGAGAGATAGCAAAAGCCACTTAAAAAGTATCTGTCTTTAAGGTAAGATTAGATCATGAAAATCATTGAAACAAACCGCCTCGTTTTAAGGACTTGGAAGGACGAAGACGCTGAGGCGTTTTTTCGGATCAACCAAGATCCTAAGGTTATTGAATATTTGATGGGTTCGTTGACGATGGAGCAAGTGCTTGAGTTTATGCAGAAATGTAATCGTGGTTTTGAGGAAAAAAGATTTTGTCTTTTTGCGGTTGAGCTTAAATCATCGCATGAGATGATTGGATTTATTGGTCTTTCTGAACCTTCTTGGGAGTCTCATTTTACACCTTGTGTTGAGATAGGGTGGAGATTAGGTTCACAGTATTGGGGTCAGGGTTACGCAACAGAAGGTGCTCTTGCGGTTTTAGATTATGGATTTAATGTCATTGGTCTTAATGAAATTGTTTCCTTTTGTGTATCAGGGAATCTGAGATCAATTAGTGTGATGAAAAAAATTGGGATGAAAAGAGATCTTGCGGATGATTTTCTTCATCCGAAAATATCTGCCAACCATCCACTTTCTCGGCATGTGTTGTATCGAATTAATCGAAAATTATCGGGTGAAGGAGGGTAATATGGTATCGAAGAAAGTAAAATGGGGACTTTTAGGAACTGGGTTCATTTCAGAAATTATGGCGAATGCATTTTCAGATTCTACGACCAGTACAATTTTTGGTGTTGCCAGTCAGTCTTTAGAAAAAGCAAAAAACTTTGCCGAAAAATTTTCTATTCAAAATTATTATGATGATCATGATGCATTAATGAATAATCCCGAGATAGATGTTATTTATATTTCTTTACCCAATCATCTGCACAAAGAATGGATTATTCGAGCTGCTACTGCTGGCAAACATATTCTCTGTGAGAAACCTTTGGTTTTAAATACACAGGAAGCCGATGAAATCTTGTCTGCTGTTAGACAAGCTAAGGTGTTATGTATGGAAGGCTTAATGTATCGTTCTCATCCAGTTGCACATCAACTTGAATCACTCATTCAAAGCAAAGTCATCGGTGATATTAAATTATTTAATGCTATCTATACCGCTGATATTTCACATATAGCTAATCCACTTTTCGGAGGTAGTATTCGAAATTTAGCTTGTTATCCTATCTCACTGGTTCGTTTGCTGACTAATGCTGAACCTGTATCGGTCCTTGGGCTAGGAAGAATGAATCCAAAAACAGGTACTGATCACCAAGCAACTGCAATATTAAAATTTCCCAATGACATTATTGCTAATATTTCAACGGCAGATGATTTGGATATGTCTTGGAAATTTGAAATTTACGGTACTAAAGGTCGGATTAGTGTTCCCACAAATCCTTGGTGGCCGGAAAAAACAAATAATCAGATTCTTGTATATCCTAATGGTGAAAAATATCCTCAGGAAATCAATGTTTCTGCTGACAAATCGCTGTTTACCTATCAGATCGATGAATTGGCGCAACATATCAACCGTGGTGAAACATCAGTTCCACCATCGGCGGTTTCCTTAGAACATAGCTATGGCAATATAAACGTTCTTGAAAAGTGCTTAGCTCAAATAGAGTTCGCTATCACTGATTAAAATACCTTGGTCAATTTCAGGAAATAACTCGCAAGTGTCTTTTATTTCCTCCCAGTTTAGGGATCGTAGAGCATCAAACAGTTCTGTGAAATTTTTGATCACAAAGTATGTTCTCTGGTGAGCATCAATATGGTAATTCGTTTTCATCACTCTGCGAATATTAAATTTTATTCTTATGGGCAGACTTGATTCTACCGAGTAGATTGACTCGCTGT
Source organism: uncultured Gammaproteobacteria bacterium (assembly GCA_964651735.1). Classification (GTDB taxonomy): domain Bacteria; phylum Pseudomonadota; class Gammaproteobacteria; order CAZYYU01; family CAZYYU01; genus CAZYYU01. Next base: position 173,839 of record CAZYYU010000004.1, read on the forward strand.
GTGATGAGCTTATGCCTGCGCCATAGATTTTTGGTCCATCCTTACTGTTGATTAACCCAAATTCGACGGTAAACCAATATAATGTTGCTGCGAATTTTAACAGACCAAACTCGATGGCTTCTAAACCTTTAAGACCAAATTCTTGCATAAAATTGGCGAAAATCGGGTTAACTAAAAGGGGGATGTGTCCAAATACATCATGAAAAATATCGGGTTCTTCTAAGTAATCCAGTTGATGTACTTTGCGAATAAAACAGGTCGATGGGAATTTTCGTTCTGATAAAAATTTAAAAAAGAGGTCTTCAGGAATAAATCCTTTTACGGGAATGATTGAAAAACCAGTTTCTTTGTGTAAAATTGCATTTAGATCAGAGAACTTAGGAATTTGATCTTTACAAATGGAAAGTTTTTCCATACCGTCTATTAATTCTTCAGTTGCACGATATTCTAGGACAGCTGACTGTCTTTCAAATAATACTTTCCAGGTATTATGATCGGATTCAGTAAATTTTTCCCATTGTTCTTGGGTCACCATAGGATGGTTCAGTAATATGCTTGACATGTTTTCTCTCCAAAATTAATTGCTTAAATATTTGAAATAATGAATCGATGTTTAGTATCGATAGGAATAAAAGATGGAGAGATAATAAGAATAAAAAACCGATAATGAGATGGATGAAAAAAGTTGCGAATTCAATAAGGCGAAATTCGCTCCAGGTGATGATAGAGGTTTTAGGTCCTCAGTAATGTCAATATTTTGTGTGTACATTGTTTTAGCCTATTAACTTGTGGGATTTTACATAATCGGATACCTATTAACTGGGGGTAACAATATGAATAATAAGTCATTAACTTCTCCTCGCTGCAATTGTGTATTTTGAGAACCATCTTCATTGTGCTAAAAAATAGATAACTTGTCAATATTAGTGCCAATAACGGTTTGTCATATCTGTTATAGTATGTGAAATCCAATTATCTCTATAAATACCCTTAATTTGTAATTATAATTTTTTTTGTATTAAGGCTTTAATTTTAGGTAGTACTTTTTGGGCAGCAACTTCTCCAGCACAGATTAATTTATTTTTTTCATGAAAATCAAAAGTACCCGAAGTGCCCAAAATAGGGTGTATTGTTATATCAGCACCTTCTTCGCTATAATGCGCAATTGAATGAATGCAAATTCTGAATGATCGTTCAAAAACTCCAGCAAATGAACGAGGCATTTTTTCAGGTAATTCAGCATCAAGATTCACAGCGATTATGATATCAGGTTGATATCTTTTAGCGATATTTACAGGTGTTTGTGAAACGATTCCACCATCTACCAACGTATAACCATACAATTTAACGGGATGCACAGCCCCTGGCATTGCAGAAGAAGCATTAATAGCTGGTGGTATGGGGCCACTACTAATTATTTTTGCATGCCCAGTCCTTAAATCCGTTGCGACTACAACCAAAGGAATTTTTAACTCATTAAATGTGCTTGACCGCATATTTTTATGCAGAAAATGTTGAAGTTTACGACCTGAGATAAATCCGTGTCCATGTGGTATATAAGTGATATCAGCAAAATCAAAGAATTTACTGTTCTTCATAACCTTCTCAACAAATTTTGCGTCAGCATTATCAGCATATAGTGCGCCTACTATACTTCCGGCGCTTGTTCCTACAATTAAATCAATTGGGATTCCAGCTTTTGCTAAAGCATTAATGACACCTACATGAGCAAAGCCACGGGTCCCTCCTCCGCCCAGAACCAGTGCTATGTGTGGATGTTTAGTTAATTTAAGTGGTGGAGGTTCTTTGTTAGGGATATTGATTTTGATGGGTGCTGCACAAGCTATTAGAAGGTTTAATAACAAAAATATAGTAATAAAGCGTAATAGTTTCATCCCTGAGTTCCAATTGTAATCAGATTGTTATTAGTGTAGCAGTATTCAATGATCTAGGTCAAAAAAAACATTATTGAATTGATTCATGATATATGCCATTATACATGCAGTTTACACGTTAAGCGGAGTTAAGCCCGATGCAAAAAACAATCACAACATTATCTGAAATTAAACTGGTTGGAATCACCACCAGAACTAATAACGCACATATTTTTAAGGCTGATCCCTCAACTAACAAAATTGCCGCTACCGTTCAGCAATATTTCCATGGTGGATTTCCTCAAAAAATTAATCATCGGAAAAAACCCGATGTGACTTATTGTGCTTACACCGATTATGAAAGCGATGTGAACGGAGATTATACTTTTTTCATCGGTGAAGAAGTGGACTCTTTTGATAATTTACCACAAGGATTTTCAACCTTAATTATTCCAGTACAGAAATATGCGAAATTTACCAACGGACCTGCTGCGATGCCTGGTGTGGTGATTCAAGCATGGCAAAAAATTTGGGAAATGTCTCCTAAAGAATTAGGTGGTATGAGAAAATATCAGACAGATTTTGAACTTTATGATGAAAGAGCTGCGGACCATCAAAATGTCGTGATGGATGTTTATATAGGTATTCACTAGCTTTTATATGAACCACGATATCCACCAATCTCCACTAACACCAGAGCTTTACAAAAGAATTTTAGAAGGCTTCAGTGAGTCAGCATTAGAAAATACTGGAAATGATGGTTATAAAGAAAAACCCATTTCATTTGAAATACGTAATGGCGAGGATTTTGTTGGAACTGTTGTTGTACAATTGGTGTGGGGTCAATTGCACATTAAATTTCTTTTTGTAGAAAAGAAATTTAGAAATCAAGGAATTGCCACACGATTAATGCAGCATGCTCTCGAATTTGGTAGATCAAAAAACTGCCAATTTGCATTTGTAGAAACAATGAGTTATCAAGCTCCTGAATTTTATAAGAAAATGGGGTTTGAAATAGATTTTATACGCCATGGTTTTGCTAATGGAACTAGTTTTTATTTTTTCAAGAAGGATTTATGTACCTAAATGTCTATACCTAAGCGATATGTGAGTTTTATTTTATATTTTGCATTATCTATGATGGTAGGTTCGTCTTTAATTTCTTACTTCCTGGTCAGACAAAATGATGCAAAAATATCTTCATTTAGAATGGAAGTACAAAGCAAAGAAGCACTTATCAGAGATATTTGGAATAATATAGGTAGAAAAGAAGCTAAGGCAGATACCATGATATTATTATCGAATCTTAGCAATATAAATAATGCAGATCTAATAAAGTTAAAAAAATATTATCTATCGGATTATCCTGAGCTAAAGGAAAGTTTTAATCCTGCTGATATTTTAACTGTGATCGAGCAAGAAAAAAAATCTGATATTGATCATATTAATAATTTGTATTTAGAACAAGCCGATATTCAGAATATGGTTTATGAAAAGGAGCGTTCTAACAAATTGTATGCTGATATTGCTTTTTTTCTACAGATATTAAGTTTAGTGCTAATTATAATAAGAAATGATGTTTAAGAGTAAAGCTGACTATTAATAAAAATTTAGGCAATTTACGATGATTGGGGAGCCTTTGAGCTCTTGACCTTCGTTTCGAGATGCCATACTGTGTCTTTCTATCAAAGGATTGAGTAGCGAGAATTATGCGTAGCATCGCCATCAAAATGCTTCTCGGAGACCGCCCCAAATATCTAGGATTGATATTCGGCGTGACCTTCGCAACCTTGCTGATGGCTCAGCAAGTATCTATTTTTATAGGTATTATGGCTCGTAATGCCGGTTTCATTCGTGCCGTTCCTGAGGCGGATATCTGGGTGATGGATCAGCGCGTACAGTATATTGAAGAGATAGAACCCCTTAGAGATATAGAGCTCACAAATGTCCGTTCAGTAACTGGGGTTGAATGGGCTGTCCCCTTTTTCAAAGCAGCTGCAACCATCCGTAGGCCTGATGGGGTGAATAAAACCGTACAGCTTATTGGTATCGATGATATTAGTTTAGTAGGTATCTGCAGAAAGAAAATCATGGGCAATCCTGAAGTAATCCGTAAACCACAAAATGCAATGGTCGATTTGAATGGTTATCACAACATGTGGCCAGGGAAGAAATTGGAGCTTAATAAACACGTAGAATTGAACGATAATCGATTAATTATAAATGCAATTTGCGATGCTCCACCTACCTTCGCCACACAGCCCATTATTTATGTCTCCTATAACTCTTCTATTGGCATTACACCACAGCAACGTACTCGAATGTCTTTCGTTTTAGTGAAAGCCAAACCAGGAGTTGATATTGAACAACTTAAAAAACGTATCTCAGATCGAACTGGACTACAAGCGCTGACTCAAAATGAATTTGCTTGGAGGAGTATTAATTGGGTGCTGAAAAATACAGCAGTTCCTATTAATTTTGGTATCACGATATTGATGAGTGTGATTATCGGAGTCGCGATTACCGCCCAAACTTTTTATATATTCGTTGTGGAAAACCTCAAACAATTTGCCACGATGAAAGCCGTGGGTGTGACTAATCGACAACTACTGAGTTTGGTATTGACTCAAGCCTTTATTGTCGGAATGGTTGGTTTTGGTATAGGTATTGGTTTTACTTCACTATATTTTAGATTAACGGCCAATACTCCTGCATTTAGAGCTTTTACATTGCATTGGCAAGTTTTTGTGGGCAGTTTTGTTGTAATAGCATTGATCATTCTTTTTTCTATTCTGATCAGTATTCGCAAAGTATTCAGTCTTGATCCTGCCATAGTATTCAGGGGTTAATAATGGATATTGCCGCATCTGTACACAATATTTCTAAAGACTTTTATGTAGATGGATCAGCATCTCGCGTGCTTTTTGATGTTAGTTTTGAACTGAAAATGGGTGAGTTAACGATGTTGGTGGGGCCTTCAGGTTGCGGTAAGACCACACTGATTTCGATTATCTCTGGAATCCTTTCTCCTACGGATGGCGATGTTGACGTCATTAATCAACGAATCACAGGTATGTCCGATGAGGAAAAAGTGCTATTTCGTCGACATAACATTGGTCTGATTTTTCAAGAATATAATCTGTTAGGGGCCCTGAGTGCGGCCGAAAATGCCTCGATTCCCTTACTGGCAGCGGGGATGCCTTATGAAGAAGCAAATGATAAATCCAGAATCGTACTTGATAAAATCGGTATGGAAGGCCAATCAGAAAAGCTTCCTCGTCAACTCTCGGGTGGACAGAACCAACGTGTTGCCATCGCGCGCGCACTAGTTCACAATCCCAAGTTAATTATTTGTGATGAACCCACTGCAGCTCTGGATGCAAAGACGGGGCAGGGGGTATTAGAGGTACTGCGTGAAGTGGCTAACGACACTAATAGAGCCGTGTTGATAGTGACACATGACTACCGAATCTTTCATTTTGCGGATCGCATTATTGAAATGAGTGATGGAAAAATAATCGGTGATCATACGGCAGAAGCCTTCATCAAAAAGGAGAATTTGTGATTAGGGAATTGATCAAGTTCAATGGATGGAAATTGCCAGCACTTGCCGTGATTGGTTTGTGTTTAGCCTTATTATCAGTCATGAGTCGACCTGAAACGGTAGATAAAAAACCCATCGGCGTTCCCCCAAAAAGCTCCTACGAAAAAAATATTGCTGGCATCGGAATTGTTGAGCCTGTCAGTGGATTTATTGCAGTGGGTGTAGAATTGCCGGGTATAGTTCGTGAAATACGGGTACATGTTGGCCAAATGGTAAAAAAAGGTGAGATTCTTTACGTTTTAGATCAGCGAGATATTGATGCGCAAATAGCAACCTTAAAATCAAACCTGAGTTCAGCAAAAGTTCAAATGGAAACTGCAAAAGCAGCCTTTGATATCGTGAGACATCTAGAAAATGATCCTGCTGTGGCTAAAGATGATTTCAATAATAGAAAATTCGCTTATCTGACCTCATTGGCCAATGTCGATGTGATTAAGTCACAGTTAGAACAAGCCTACACCACAAAAGCTCGATTGAATGTCATAGCACCCTTAGATGGTATGGTCCTTGAAGTTAATGTACATCTGGGAGAATTTGCTACCGCAGGGGAAGTTTCCATACCACTCATTAGAATGGGAGGGGTGAGTGATTTGCGTGTGCGTGTTGAAGTGGATGAAGAATTTTTAAATCGAATAAACCCCAAAGTTGAGGCTTATGGGACATTTCGTGATGATCCAACCACTAAAATACCTTTAGTTTTCAGTCACTTCGAGTCTTATGTTAGACCAAAAACAAATTTAGTGGTAGCGAATCAGCGAGTAGATACCCGTGTGGTTCAGGCGCTTTATCTCTTACCAAGAACTATTAAACCTAAATTCGTCGGCCAACAGATGGACGTATATATTAAGGATACCGTTCAGGTGCCTCTATGAAAATCCGCCTTTTGCTTTTAGCAATTATTGTATCCTCACAGCTAAGTGCTTGTAGTCCTATTAATGTATGGCTTGCAGATCCTCAAAAAAATGTAGTTTTGCCTGATCCTATTCCTTCAAAAAGTCGCTGGTGGAAAGCATTTAATGATCCCTTGATGAATGATTTAGCGGACGAACTCTTAAGGCAGAATATCGATATACAAAGTGCTATTCAGCGCTTGGCTCAAGCTAGGGGAGTATTGCGATCTGATAATTCGGCTTTCTTTCCCATTATTTCAGCATTGGCGATGGGCACTCGCGGTAATACCAACACTGCAGCAACTAACACACTGGTGCAGGGTGATATCAATGCCACGTGGCAGATTGATTTATTTGGACAAATTCGTGAACAGGTAAAAGCTGATAAATATCAAGTAGAAGCCAATAAGGCTTCTGTGAAAGATGTGGCAAATTCAGTTTTAGCTCAGTTATTTACAACGATAATTAATTGGCGGCAAACCTTGGAATATGTCAAAACTACCGCTGTTCAGTATAGAAATCAGCAGAAACTGGTGGCGCTCTATGTGACTCAATTTAAGGCAGGATTAATTGATGAGACATTTCTGGAGAGCGCAAAAAGAGATGCGAATATTACAGCCGCGCTACTCGCAGTCACACAGACAGGTGTTGCTTCCGCTCAATATCAAATGGAAGTATTACTAAGGAAACCACCGGGAACACTCACTGAATTTTTAAAAAAATATGTGGCCAATTTATCTTTACCCGATCCTAAAGAAGTTGTTGAGATTAAAATTGATGTTATATGTCAGCGCCCCGATGTGCAGGCTGCAAGAGCTGCCATGTTATCTGCACAAGCGAGTTTAGCAAAAGCTGAGGCAGATCTTTGGCCAAACATCACCTTGGGCGCACTTTACGGTGTGCAGTATGGATCAAAAGGATTGGCATTAGCTAATCCTATCTGGTCAATTTCTTCTGCAATTACAGCACCCTTGCTCAATTTTGGTTTGTTACAAGGTAAAATTGATGTGGCCAATGCATTATCAAAGCAAGCCGCTTTAAATTATGAAAGAACCGTGCTGAATGCACTTCAAGAAGCTCAAACTCAGTTGCGCAATTATTTACTGGGCATTAATTCGGTCAACCAATTAGAACATGCCGTAAAGCATGATAAAAAAGCAGTTGAAGTGGCTTCGAAACGCTACAAGAGCGGGCTCACCAATATGATCGATTTGATGAATGCCAAAATTCAACTTGAACGCACTGAATTATTGCTTATTCAACAAAAAGCGACAACCGCGTCGGCTTACATCAGTTTGCAAAAAGCACTGAGTTTAGAGTTTTATGAGGCCTCTGAAAAAAATGTACCTCAACAAACCTTACCATATCCAACATTTCAAAAAAAGTTACCTGTCCCTATGTGAGGTAGCAAAACACCATCAGTGCAGAAATACTGTAAAATATAATTTTTTTCAGATTGCTCCATTTTTTTGTGCATATTCCCAATATTGTTAAAGCAATAATTCCAGGGTATGAGATTTCAAGCGCAGGTGCTAGAAATGCTGCAATTCCTTTAAAATCCAACAATGATATTAAAAATGAGACTGATGTTGTACCCATCAATATTAAAGGAAATTTCTCATCATTAAGACGAAATAAAGTGCACAAATACCGGGCATAAATATTATTAAGCGCTACGGCTGTGGTTAAGCATGAAAATAACATCGCGATACCGATAAAGAAGGTGGCCTTAGTACCCATAACATGTTTTGCGATGGTTGGTAACATAAATTCAGGTTCAACACTTGCTGTTAAATTCGCGTAATGTGCACCTAAATAAACAAAACCTAAATAAATAACGGCTAACATTATACCGCCTATAATGCTGGGTTTGATGGCGAATTTTATGGTGTCCATATGACTAGCAGAAGCTGGCATAATTTTCTGAATTTGATTGAACATTAATGCTGAAAAGAAAAATGCAGCAAACAAATCCATGGTCTGATAACCTGTTAAAAATCCATTATTGAAAGCAGCGGCTCTTTGGATTTCTTGTGATGGTATTAATGGTGCAGCACTGATAACACCCGCAATAATTAGTACAATCAGTGCAATCAGCAGTATGGGACTTAAGTATTTTCCCAATACATTAATCATACGTTGATCTTTAAGACAAAAATAAAATGAGCTTAAAGAAAAAATAACGCTAAATATACTTAGGGGTATTTGTGGAATAAGATAGCTCATTCCTCCGTGCGCTACCGTAATGCATCGAGGAATAATGCCAAAAGATCCTAGTAAGGATAAAGTAAACAAAGGTAGAATAAATCGGGTGATAGGACCTGCTTCTCCAAAAAAACTGGAATAGTTGCCCTTATGCAACTTAATCACAAAGAGTCCTAAAAAAGGGAGAATAATACCGGTTATAAAAAGACCTATAAAACCCAATATCCAAAATTGTCCTGTACTTTGGCCAATTTTTATTGGAAAAACTAAATTTCCAGACCCAAAAAACATGGCGAATAGGGCGAAACCATAAATGAAAATTGCTTTATAACCTTGCATATCGTGTCTCCGAAAGTTGTATTGTAAAAAAAGAAAATTGTGTTTTGTTTAAAGTATGTGGCTGGTCAAGCCACGAGGAGACACACGAGGACTGAGACTACAAAAGAAGAAAACCCTGAATTTAAGGCAAAAAGCGATGAGTCTCGAAGAGACAAGTGCTTGCTAAAGTTGGGATAAATATTTTTCATGAGACTATTTATACCACAAAAGGTGATTGGAGACAATAAGTAATTCAGCATTAATCCGTGGCACCCAGGGCATTTATGGTTTCTTTTTGACCCCATTCCATATTTTTCAGGAGTACCAATGTTAAAGCGATAACGATTCCCATCACAACAAAAATAATTGAGGCTAAGGTAAAAGGTTTTCCATCATAAAGATAACTCGTAATTCCCGTTATTCCTGCGCATAACAAATAACGTAAACTGATGATAGCAGAAGATGCAGAGCCTCTCATTTCAGGGAAAATATCCAAAGATCTTGCAAAAATAATGGGATAAAGCAGAGCAGACCCGAAACAAGAAACAATATTAGACAGGGTAAATGCATAGGCAGAGTTACTTAAGAGCATCAGGATGCTAGCCAAGAGAATAAAACCCAGAGAAATCCAGATAGTATTGTAGACGCCTAAACGATCAGTAATTCTGCCAGAGAAAATACTTATACAGGCGAAAGCCGCTAAAATCGCGCCTTGATGCAGTGTGTAAGCAATAATACTCAGTTTAAAACTTGTCATATAAATAAAGGGTGCCATGGCTACAAAGGCTAGATATCCACCATAAAGTAAATTTGGTACGACAACACTGATAATGAAAATAGGGCTCGTTAAGAGAAGTAGGTAATGACGAAGCGTCATGACAACTAATTGTAAAGCACTCGAAGTTGTGGCCTTATTTTCCTGTGGATTTGCATTTTTCGCAATAATATCTTTATGAGTCTCAGGAAGAAACTTATAGAGAACAATCCATGAAATAACACAGATAACAGCAACCACACTATAATTACCGCGCCAGCCTACAGCAGCACTGATAAAACCTCCAGTCACAGGGGCCATCGCCATGATGGTGGTAAAAAATGCATTCATAAATCCAAAAAATTTTGCCGCTTTATCAGGCGCGTACACATCCGCAATAATCGCCAATACAACTACTGCCGAAGTCGCAGCGCCAAAGCCTTGAATAAATCGTGATACCAGCAACCATTCAATAGAAGGAGAGATCACGCATCCCACTGCACCAATGGCTAAAATCGCATTACCAATGAGCATAATTTTTCGTCGACCGTAAGATTCGGATAGTGGTCCATAAAGCAGTGAAGCTATACAAAATCCAATGAGATTATATGTAATCGTGAGCCCAACCAATGTCTCATTCACATGAAGAGAACTCATAATATCTGGAAAGCTAGGCGCAGAGATTTCAAGCTCAATGCAGCAAGCAATTAAAGAAAACAAGATTAAACAGGTCAGTTTTGTGAACATAGTAATTCTCTCTTGATTTTAGGGGATTGTAACACTTGGCGTGCAAGAGGTGAACAGGTAAAATTACGTATACCGATTGAATTAAGGTCCATATGCAAGAATTTTGTCCCGATCCAATACTCAAAAATATCGTCGAATGTTATTGGATATGTTCTACCGATTCTGAGACAAGCCAACACCTTATTTTGGCAGATGGGTGTATTGATATCTTATTTGATGTAAATCATTTGAGTGATATCAATATTGTTGGTACATTCAGTTCGGCAAAACGTATAGAGTTGACTCCAGGGTTTAATAAAATCGGAATTAGATTCAAACCGGGTCAGTTTAGTTCCATCTGCAACTTAAATGCGGCTGAAATTAAGGATCAAGTTGTGGACATCAATCATTTTATCGATAGCTCATCCTTCATGAAAACCATTGAAGGTTTGGGTGATGCGCGTGAAGATAAAATAAGTATTTTGAATGGCTTGATAAAAAATCTCTATATTAATGATGGCCACTATCAAAAAATGTTTAAACACATCATTGAAAAAATAACTGCAGCGCCATTTTCTGAGCCCATCAGTGTGGAAAAAATAGCTAAAGACACAGGATATAGTCGTCAACATCTCAGAAGATTGTTTTTGAATTTCGTCGGTCTTCCTTTGAAAGAATTCATCGATATTACACGTATACGACAACTTGCAGCAGCTGCCACAACAATGAACTATACCGGTTGGATGCATCTATCGCTGGGCGCAGGCTATTATGATCAATCTCATTTAACCCATCATTTTAAGAAGTATGTTGACATGACCCCCAAACAATATCATGAATCAGCTTCAAGAATGTTACATTTTTACAATACACAGAATAAAAACAATGAGATGATACCCTCTAGCTAAAGGAGAAATTGATGACTGAAGAATATATTTTAGAAGCCTTATCACCTAATTTGATGGTTGAAGATGTTAACAAGTCTATTGAGTTTTATCAGAAATATCTGGGTTTTCAAGTGTTGGCAACGGTCCCTGAAACTGGGAACTTCGATTGGGCCATGATAATGAGAGACAAAGTTACCATCATGTTGCATTTAAAAAAGAGTATGCAATCAGAATATCCAACATTTGAGGCTAAGCCGGTTGGAGGAGCCATTGTTTTATACACAACAATAAATCACTTAGATAAACTTTATGAAGCACTTCAAGGTGAAAATTTTGTTATAAAAGAAAAGCATCAGACCTTTTATGGTATGAAAGAGTTTTCTATTAGAGATAATGACGGTTATATTATAACCTTTGCAGAGCGGATGATCAGTTAGATATTCTAAAGTAGTTTAGAGTTTAATGCCTAAATCTAGCAAGCTTTTTTCACATGATTTGGTATCTTTGAATTGAAATGCTTGAATACCAAGGGCCAAGGCACCTTCAACATTGATCATGGTATCGTCAATAAAAAGTGATTCAGCAGCTTCAAGAGCGAATTTCTCAAGTAAATGTCTATAAATTCTTTCATCAGGTTTTAAAACACCAACATCTGCGGAAACTACTACACCTTCAAAATAATGTAAGAAATTTGAATGAGTTTTATGGTACTCCATTATTTCTTTTACATTATCGGTAATTGAATAAAGAGCTATGCCTAAATTTTTAAGCTTTTCTAATAATTCACGACTTCCTGGTATTGGGGTTTGTGATACTGTAAATTCGTGCATCAATTGCATTAATTGTTTTTGCGGAAACATAAACTGGTTTTGATAAATCAAAATTGCTTCATTAATATTTAGCTTGCCTAGATTTAAATCGATCCAAGTTGGGCGTATTCGCTGGAAAAATTCTTCAGGATCATGTTCTGGAAAAACTTTAGCAATGGCATCTAAGGGTGCCCATCGGACGATGACATTGCCTATGTCAAAGATAATGTTTTTAATGCGCATAATATACCCGCGTTGTTGTTCTTTGTAGGTGTTAAATGACAATACTTTTATAGTATAACGAAAAACAATATATTAGGAGAGTTTGAATTCAATCTTTGAAAGTACCTATTTAAATCTAATAGAACTTGACTTAATTCAGGCAGTAATCTAATATGTCATTTAGGTGTCAATATTTGAAACCTAAAGGACATTTTATGTTTTCAGAATATTTAGATCAATTGAGATCATTAGGAAGGCGTTATTTTAGCTTTAAGGACATCATTAAAGACCTTAAAGTGTCAGAGAATAGTGCTAAATCTGGGATATATCGTCTTAAAAATGAGGGCAAGATTATATCCCCAGCTAAGGGGTTATATGTCATAGTGCCGCCAGAACATCAAATCCAAGGATCAATTCCAGCGGAAGAATTAGTTCCAATATTAATGAAATATATAGAAGCGGATTATTATATTTCTCTACTTTCTGGGGCCAGTTTTTATGGAGCAGCGCATCAAAAACCAGCGCGTTTTCAAATTATATCAAATAAACGCATAAAACATCCTCTTGAATTTGGGCAAGTGAAATTGGAAATTATTTATAAAAAATCCTTAGCAAACCTTCCATTGCAAGATTTTACTGTTAACACTGGGTATCTTAAAGTAGCGAGTCCACAATTGGTTGTTTTGGACTTACTAAGCTATCCTGCCAAATCAGGTGGTCTCAATCATATTGCAACCGTTTTATCAGAGCTAATAGAAGCAATTGATGCAGATAAACTTATAGAGCTTGCTGAAATAATTGGAGAAAAAGCATGGCTACAAAGGCTTGGATTTATTTTAGAGAAAATTGAATTCATGGATGAAGAAAAAGCAAACCAACTTATCGAGAGATTGCAAAAATATCTGACTGGGAAAATGGTGGCTTTTGTGCCTTTAGCCTCTGAGCTTTCTAACACGGGTTGTTCTCGAAATAAAAAATGGATGATAATAGAAAATACAAATATTGAGAGTGACTTATGATTCCAGAAAGTTTTATAGAAAGTTGGCGTCCTCAAGCAAAATGGCAAACACTGAGTATGGTCGAGCAAGATCTGGTGATAAGTAGGGCGCTTATTTGTCTTTATAATGATCCTACAATAAAAAATAGTCTTATATTTCGAGGTGGAACAGCATTAAATAAGCTTTTTATAAAACCACCAGCTCGTTACAGTGAGGATATTGATTTAGTTCAAACTAGACTTGAGCCAATAGGTAACACCATTGATACTATTCGCGAGTTATTTAAACCTTGGCTTGGCGAGCCTAAACGAAAAATTACTGAACGTGGGGCCAAACTTTATTATAAGTATATCGCAATCAATGGATTATCTGCTAAATTAAAAATTGAGATTAACACAACAGAACATTTTCAAGTATTACCTTTGAAGTTGATACCATTTTCAATCGATAATGAATGGTACAAGGGTGATTGTGAAATTGTGACTTATGAACTTGAAGAATTGATGGCAACAAAACTTAGGGCTCTTTATCAAAGGAGAAAAGGTAGAGATTTATTTGATTTATGGCATATTTGTAAACTGGGTTTAGTTGATATAAAACAAGTAGTTGAGATTTTTAAAAAGTATTGTGCTAAAGATAGCATCGATATTTCTACGGAATTATTTCGAAAAAATATGCTAATCAAAAAGTTAAATAAAGATTTCCAAGTTGATATGAATGTTTTGTTCTCACATCAAACTAGTTGGAATTTTGATGAAGCTTTTGAATTCGTTTTAGATGTTATTATAAGTCAGCTTGATCTTTATTGAACACTTATAAAGTCTTATGTGGCAAACTTTCAATGCGTGAGGCTTGAGAGACTACCTGAAAATTCAATTTGCGTTGTAGTTCTCGAACCGTACTAGCACCACCATAAGTCAGACCTGAGCGTAGACCGCCAATGATGTCGGCGATGATCGTTTCCTCATCTTCTCGGTAGGGGACTTCGGTTGAGACGCCTTCGGCGGTTTTCCATTCATTCATTGTGCCCATAAAGTCTTCTTGGGCTTCTCGGCTGGCCATACCACGGTACATTTTTACCTTTTGGCCTTTTTCATTGATGATGACTTTGCCGGGAGTAGGGCGAGTGCCGGCGAGCATGCCGCCTAACATGACATAATCAGCGCCGAAGGCGAGGGCTTTGACGATGTCTCCGGCAGTACGAATTCCACCGTCAGCGACGATGGAACGATCTGTACGTGCACAGTCTCTGATGCAGGTTAACATGGGCACACCAAAACCGGTTTTAATACGAGTGCTGCAAACAGAGCCTCCACCGATGCCCGCTTTAATAATATCCGCGCCACAAGAGGCCAAATAATCTGCACCGGCATAAGTGGCGACATTTCCTGCCATAATGCAGCAATTTTTGAGTACGTGTCGAATTTCTTTGATCATTTGTCCTACGTATCTGGCGTGGGCGTGAGCCACATCGATACAAAAATAGTCTGCGCCGGCGTCTCTCAGCGCTTCTGCTCGAAGGATATCTTGTTTATTGCACCCGATAGAGACAAAAACTGGAGTCTTACACTTTTGGAATTCAGCAATATTTTCCTCAACACTCATAAAACGGTGTAAGGCCCCAATTCCACCTTTTTCTCCGATAAAATTTGCCATTTCTGATTCGGTAACGGTGTCCATATTTGATGTCATGACGGGAAGTTTCAGGCTCAGTTTCTTGGTTTTATCAGTAACTGAAATATCGACTAAACGTCGGGATTCGTAATGATTATAAGCGGGGATCATTAAGACATCGTCAAAAGTGATGGCGTTTCCATTAAACATGTGTTGCTCCGGCAATTGGTGGGATAATTTTGTGATTATAAAGCCCTAAGAGGAGAAGGCAAGTAGAGCAAGTGCATATGAAAGATGGAAGGGTGAATTGGGCTCTTGGTTATTTGATATAATCTGCTGTTTTTGATATATTGTTTAATGACTTTATATAATGAATTCCTTATAGAGAAACAATGAGTTACAAACAAGAAAATAAAACTAAAGAAGGCAGTCTCACCATAGGTATTGACACCTACCTCAGATTGATTAAGTGGAGTTTATTTAAATTAGTTAAGCCCTACAAAGGTAGTGCCAAAGCTTATTTGAAAAAATTAATGCGTGGAAGGAGCAAGCATTTTCATCGGCTACTTGGTGAAAATTATCATGCTTTTAGGAAGCAATGTACTGAGATAATTGATTTAAGTAGTAGAGCACCCACTTTTTTGAGCGTAGTAGAATTAGAACAAGGGTGTTTGTCACTTCAGAAAAGTATTGATCAAGCAGGTTCCGAGGATACTTCGACATTTGTTGCAGAACTTCAAAAGAAGCATGAACGGCTAAAGAATGTTGATGAGAAGTTGATCGCACAACGAAACAAACTTGCTAAGCTTCTCGATGTAAATCCGTGTGAAGTTTACAAAGGGGAAATAGTCTCTTTTTCTGGAAGTAGAGAAGATTTATTAGCACAAATTTTTTGTCTAGATCCTGCTAAACTTCTGATGTCATCGATGAACGCTACAGGGTTTAGCGCTATTTCGGTAGCATCAAGTTTAGCGATTTGGCGAGTCATGAAAATTTTCTTAGATCAATTATTTTTTTCAACCGACAGCCCTAGCACGTTTTATATGATGGAATTTCGTCGACATTATTTCACTACAGAAGCTTTTCGCAAGCTATGTCCCAATTTTGATCAGAGTCAAGCATTCCTGAGCCCATTTTCTGGAACAACTCAGATAAGAATTAAAGATGACTACTTTTTTCGTAAAGGGTTATTCAATTATTGCTTAAAAAACGTGATAACAGTGAGTTATTCTTTATTACCTTTTGGGTTTTTTAAAGATTTTTTATTAGAACACAAAAATATTTTAGATCATCCTGTTAATGATTCTAAGACAAGAATGTTGATGTGTGTTGCAGCCGATGGTCGAGTGGATGTCTGTGAATTTTTACTTGAGAATGGAGTGTCACCCTATGAATCCGATGAAATGGGATTATGCGCATTGCACTGTGCAATCTTGTCTCCACTGAATGAAAAAAACACGATCAGGTTGTTGACTAAAATGCTATTTCTTGGTGGTGAAATTAGAGATGCGTATTTTGGCAATCACAACTTAGCGGAGATTGCCCTCATATGTAAAAAAACAGGGGTAGCTATTTGGTTAGAACAAGAACTCAAATTAGTGAATAAAAAGCGCAACCGTACACTACTGACTACAGCCTTATTTAAAGGAGATAATTTATCAATCGCATCAATAATCAATTCAAAAACTATTGTTAGGTCATCTGATCTGCGTTTAAC
Organism: uncultured Gammaproteobacteria bacterium; assembly: GCA_964651735.1. GTDB lineage: Bacteria > Pseudomonadota > Gammaproteobacteria > CAZYYU01 > CAZYYU01 > CAZYYU01. The sequence continues at coordinate 190,457 of CAZYYU010000004.1, forward strand.
AATCACTTTTCGAAATACAAAAATGTTTCCGATAATATTTGAAAAATGGTTTTCATCACAAGAAAATAGTCCTATCATCGAAACTCTAAAGATAATATTAAATAGAGCGGTAACCGATAATCTGCCGAGCTGTGTAGAATACATTATTAAAAATTCTAGACCTGAAGATAAGTTTGACCTCCTGAATTATGCATTCTTAATTGCAATTAGTGTTGGCAATTTTACGATGGCATTACTTCTGCTCGAATTAGGTGCCAGTCCTAACGCTCATTTTCATGATGATAAATATCCTTTATATAAAGCGGTCCAAGCAGGTAGTAAAAAGCTTGTTAATGCCCTCATTAAACATAAAGATCTGCTGTTAGATAAGGCTTTTCCAAATAATGATTTATTACAGCATGCTATTCGCTTTGAGCATCCACATCTTGTGGCAATGTTGATTATTGAATTTCACTATTTAGATAAAGACCCAAATAATACAAATTACATATTTCGAGAAATTCTAGAAACGATGCCTATACTTAGCTTGGTACAAGCTTGTCTACGTCATGGTATTGATCTGGATAAGCAACAAGGTATGACGGCATTAGCTTTCGCTATATATCATGATCTACCGCTGGATGTACTAAGATTGATCGCTGAACATTCAAAGGAAATTATTGATCATATCGCCACTATTGGTGAAAGGACTTATACATTAGTAGAGCTTTTTATGTTTCATAGCGATAAAAATACTTTGTGTGATATGCTAACTGAGCTTGGCTTTATAAAAAAAGTAGAGCCAACTCTCAAGCCTAATAATTCACTCAACTTTGAAATCGCCATCATTCAAGCTTTAAGAAAAACAAAAATCCCGCCCGCAGATCAATTACTACTACAAGAACGATTAGTTAAAGAATCAGATATCAGAATAGAAATACTCCATGAACACCCAATTATTGTTTCATATCAAACACAACGAAATAAAGTATTAGGTGATATTTCTAACACGGATATCGTATTATCTTCTGAGCAGCAAGCTAATATCCCTCTGAGTGGATTAGAAAGAAGATTAGACCGTTATCGTGAAGCCAATTTACCTAAATTAATTAAACAAAATTCAATATCAAAACTATCATTTTTCAGCCAACAACAAGAAAATGTTTGCTATCCAGGGAAACTGAGTTTCGGACTTCTTTCAAAGCATTTTTGTTTAGTTCCCATCAGAAAAACTGATCTGAGCATGTGCTTAGTCTCCGATAAACTTGATGAGATAATGTCTGATTATAATAAATATCATTTTCATTTAAACCCCTTTCTGCATATTTTTGAAAAGCCCTGCCTCGCAAATCAAGAAGGGTTGAAGTCTATCCGACAAATGGGTTTGAGTGCGAAATTTACTCTGAATGGTACTGAGAAAATCTTTCCTATCGTTTATGAGATGAAAACAAAAAGTACTGCCGATCGTATTTTAGTCGCTGAAATGATTCCTGAAAATGGGATGGGAACCGTCATATTAATGCCTGTATGCCTCGTTAAAAAAGGATTTCATAATAATAAATATAATTCAATTTCCATCTATCAAGGCGGTGATCTTAAGATACTAAGCCAAAATGAAGCATCATCCAACTTAGATTGTGCTTAAGTTTTAGTTTTAGGGTCTAATTTGACCATCACCATAAATAATCCATTTATAGCTGCAAAGCGCATCCAGACCCATTGGGCCTCGTGCATGAAGTTTTTGAGTGCTAATTCCAATTTCCGCGCCCATGCCAAACTGTGCTCCATCAGTAAATGCAGTGGATGCATTTACATAAACGGCTGCTGCATCTATTCTTGAAAGAAAATAATCAATGGTTTTTTGATCTTCAGCAATGATAGCTTCACTGTGCGCCGAGCTGTGATTCATGATATGTGATACTGCTTGTTCTACTGAAGAAACTGTTTTAATCGCTAATTTATAAGATAAAAATTCTCTGCCAAAATCTTCAGGTTTCACGTGATGTAATAATGGTTTTGGATAGAGAGGGGCGAGTATTGCATAACTTTCTTGGTCTGCGAAAATTTCTACCTTATGCTGTACGAGTAGTTCTACAAGTTTAAATAAATCATCGAGTCGATTTTTATGAATAATCAAACAATCTAAAGCGTTACATACACTCACTCTCCGTGTTTTAGCATTATTGATAATGAGTCGTCCTTTCGTCAGATCTCCGCTAGCATCAAAATAAGTATGAACAATACCAGCACCGGTTTCTATGACAGGAATTTTTGCATTTTCTCTGACAAAATTAATTAATGATTGACTGCCTCTGGGAATACACACATCCACTAAACCTGTGGCATGTAATAAAATGAGTGAATCTTCTCGGTTTGGGGGCAATAAAAGGAGACTGCTGCTATTGAGATTATACTCTGCTAAAACCTGATGTATCATGTCAACTAATGCCACGTTAGTATGATAAGCTTCTTTGCCACCTTTTAAAATGCAGGCATTTCCTGTTTTAAAACACAGAGTAAATACATCGATAGTGACATTAGGTCTGGATTCATAGATCACGGCAACTACACCAAGTGGGACTGTAATTTTCTCTAGGTTTAATCCATTTTCTAGTGTTTTTTGCTCTAATTTTTTGTTCAATGGGGATTTTAGTCTAATCACAGATTCTATATCGTCTGCGATTGAAAAGATTCGTGTTTTTGAAAGCAGTAGTCGATCATACATTGGATTTTCTTCAGACATTTGAGCAATATCTTTGGCGTTTTCAGTGAGAATAGCATTAAAATCCTTGCGTAATTTTTGTGCAAGAGATTGTAGTATCGAATTTCGTTGACTATCTTCTAGAAATCCTAGTTGAATACTAGAAAATTTAGTTTTTTTGATGTCATCAATAATATTCATAAGATTTATTACTCAAAAATGTGGAGATGATCGTAATGAATAAATACGGGTTTATTTTTTTTAGTAAAAAAGTCTTTTAATTTATTGGAATCGTATTTTGCAATTCCAATGCCAATTTTTTTTAAACGTGGTGAAATAATATCCACAGTGTCACCTTTTTTGAAGTCACCTCTGCATTGTTCTATACCTACCGGTAATATGCTAATGACGCGTTTATTTTCTTTTAAAATATCGTATAAGCAGGAATTGATAGTGATGGAGCCCGATGATTGTTTAGTATTATAAGCTATCCATCGTTTAATATTAGATTTCTTTTTGGAGGGTAAGATAGTAGTGCCTAATGTATCACCACTTATGAGTTTGATGAGGACTGCATCTTGATCAATGCTAGCAATATGTGTGGTAATTCCTAAGCCAGACATTTTTCGAGCTGTACCAATTTTACTAATCATCCCACCTCGGCCATGGGTGCTTTTTGTACTAGAAATATTGGGCCATCCTTTTTTAGGATCAATCACTGAAATCAGTTCAGAGTGTTTATCACGAGGATCACCCGTATAAACACCTTTAACGTTGCTTAAAATAATGAGTTTATCTGCATCAATCTGTGCAGCAATGAGACCTGCAAGCTCATCATTATCGGTAAACATCAATTCTTCAATAGCCACACTGTCATTTTCATTAATGATGGGAATAATGTTTGTGTGATCTAAAATTTCACTGAGCAAACGAGAGATATTTAAATAATGTTGCCTCGTGTGAAAATCTTGCTTTGTGAGTAGGAGCTGGGAGGCAAGTATTTTATGTTGTCTGAATAAGCGAGCATATACGTGCATCAGTTCATGTTGGCCTAAGGAAGCAAGCACTTGTTTTTCACCAATAGAAGACCCATATTCTCGGCTCAACATTTCTCGTGCAGTTTTACGTCCAAAACCAACAGCGCCTGAACTGACTAAGACAACTTGATGATGTTGTTCTTGTAAGCTAACAATCTGCTCAACCAGATTTTTAATCACTGACTCGTGTGGAGTACCATCATTTGATAATATACTCTGAGTACCTACTTTAACTACTATTTTCATCTTATTTCCTACATTCATACACAAGCATCTCATCTTTTTCATCATATGAAGCATCTCGATCAAAAATCTTAAATATTTTGATCTCTCTAAACCCTGTTTCTTCAAGCAGTTGAGTGAGGGTTTCAGGGTCATACATTCTGACTTTATAATCTTCAATTTCAGTTTTTATAATTTGGTTTTGGTCAATCAGTTCATATTTCATGATGGAGTGACGAATATTTTCTCGATCAGGTAGTGTCAGTGTATTGAGAATAATTAATTTTCCATCTTCACGGTGAAATAAGCTGCCTGTCCAAACTCTGGGCTGTGGTAATTTCCATTTAGGAGTGGCTGTATCAAAAACAAATACGCCATTCTCATCCAGATGCTCATAAATATTTTTGAGAGAAGCTTTTGCTTTTTCCATTTCAACAATCAAACAAAATGAAATATTTGCAATAAAAATTAATTTGTATTGCTCAGGTTTTTTTAAATCTTCTACAAAGCCTTTCCACACCTTTGGCTTGAGTTTTTTTGTTTTTGCTTTTTCCTCTAATGATTGGAGCATATAATCACTGGCATCGAAGCCATGAACATCAAAACCTTCTTCTAATAGAGAAAGCAAATAACAACCTGAGCCACACATGGGTTCTAAAATTGGGCCATCGGCTTCTTTTGCATAAGATCGAAATAATGCATAAGGGTCTTTGTTTGGAGTGGGTTGTATTAAGTCATAAACCTGGGTGTGAAGGTCAAGATAGGTGGCAAGCGATTTCATAGCATTATTCCCAATTGCTTAAAAATATTTTTGGTCAAGGCATTACGTGCTTCTTCAGAAGCTTTTAAATCCGCAACAATACTTTTTAAATATGGATCATGGCTATCCAGTAAATCTGAATTATATTCAACATGCACGCCTGTTAAAACAACATGACCTTTACCGTAGGAGATAGAAATAATTGCAGGTAAATGATTTTGATAATATCCAAGGATTGAGACATTTTTGTATTTTTGAGCACGTTCAAAATAGCCACCACCATTGTAATAAACGATGACTTCTTTAAAGTGATCTGTATTCAGGGTTATTCGAGCTGCTCGTGAACCACTATTATTTTTATAATGATATTTTGCTAAAACTGGTCCAATAGCACTTCCTGGAAAAAACCCGAGTTCTCTTTCTCCTAACACTTCTAGCTCACCACCTTTATCAAATTGCACATTGGCCGATCCATAGTATGCTCCTGCACAAATTCCCAGAAAAGCGCCTCCATTCCTCACGAAATTTTTAATATTGTCATTTCCTTGCCCATTTAATTTTTTAAGGTAGGGTAGATCTGCCCCACCTGGCATGATAATCAGTGCTGCATTTTTCACCCAATTATTTTGAATGACTTCAGAAGCCGTTATTTTTTGTGCTCGATAGTTTTTTGGTAAAATCGTTTTTAGATAAGAGAGGGTTTGTGTTAAAGATTCTTTACTGACTCCTTCATCACTATAAACGTAGACAAGGTTTTTTTCATGTGATGGTATGGCGATAGTTGCTATGGGCATTATGCCGATGAATATAAAAAGAAGTAAGTGCGCTATTTTTTTCATTTACTGGCTCCAATGTGCTCATAAGGCCCTTTTTGAAAAGGCAGAGGTGTAGTATAATCCATTTTTACACTACTTGGCAGTGGTCTTAAGGTCCTTTGAGGAATTTTATGCTTAGCGTTGAACAAATATCATCTGAACAAGCTGAAAAATTATGTCGAGAAATTACAGCAGATTTGCCAGAATATTTTGGGATAGCAGAGGTCAATGAGCATTATGCAGCTGGTATACGTACCAATAATAATTTAGCTGCGAAAATAGATGAAAAGTACATAGGATTGTTAAGCTTAGAATTTCCTTATCCAAACAATGCTAACATATATTGGATGGGTGTTTTAGGTCATTATCACTCTCAGGGTGTTGGTTCTAAGCTTCTTGAAGTTGGATTTAAACTGGCAAAAGACAAGGGTGCAAAATCAATGACTGTTGAAACCTTAAGTCCGACGGAAGCAGATCAAAATTATTTAAAAACATATAAGTTCTATTTATCATCCGGTTTTGAACCTTTACTCAATCTGAAACCCCAAGGCTATGAGTGGAACATGGTTTACATGTTTAGAATGCTTAATTAGAATTAAATTTTTAATAGATAATGTTTTCTCTGAGGCTCAGAAAATTTTTCGATAGCATAACGAAGCATTGTTCTTGGCATTTTACTTGAAAATTGGTCTAAAAAGTTCATAAGTTGTTTTTGGTCTCGTTTTCCTGCTTCACGTAACATCCATCCAACTGCTTTATGAATGAGATCGTGTGTATCATTCAGAAGTAGAGTGGATATTTTAAAGGTCCATTCTAGGTCATTATTTTTAATAAATTCCCAGGTTGAAACAATCGATATCCGACGTTCCCACATTATTTCTGATTTAGCTAATTTCAGTAGTGGGTTTCTGTTTTTATCTTGCAAATGTGCACCAATAATAAGATGTGCTGAAGCGTCCACTAGATTCCAATTGTTGATGTATTCCAAGTTGTTTAAATAAAACTGATAAATTACCTCTTTGTGTTTAAGAGTAGTTTTTTTGTATTGAGACACTAAAATAATGAGTGCTAACAATCGTTGTTCATTGATTTTTGATTGTAAAAGACATTGAATTTCATCTCTTGTAATTCCTATAAAATCTTTTGCTATTTTACGTAAAGTGGGAACGCTGACACCAATAAATTGATCATGTTCAGCATATTGACCAGGTCCCGTTTTAAAAAATATAGCCGCTTTTTCGGATGATTTTTTTGAAGATTGTTGGAGTAGAGATTTTAATTGTGAAATATTTTTGGTATCTATCATATTATTTCCATTTTCGTTCATGATCGATGAGCCATTTTTTGCGTGAAATACCACCACCATAACCGCCCAAATCTCCATTTTTATTGATGATACGATGACAAGGAATCACAATCGCTAATTGATTCGCTCCATTAGCATTAGCTACTGCGCGGTAGGCAGTTTGTTTTCCAATGCCTATGGCTTGATCATGATAGCTTCGTGTTTGACCGTAGGGGATACGCATTAACTCCTCCCAAACTAGTTTTTGAAAAGGGCTACCCATAATATGAATCGGAGTTTTAAATGATTTCAGTGCGCCATCAAAATATAACTTAAGTTCTGCGTTAATTGATGCAATTGGAGAGGTATCACCTGGAATTATAGATACCTTAGTTTTAGACCGGAGTTTTTCAATTTCTCGTTCTAAACCACGCCTCTCTACAAATTCCAATAGATACAATGCCTCTTCGTCAGAAATAGCCAGCATCGGCCCAAGCGGTGTATCAATCCAAGACGCTTTGAGCACCTTGTAATGTTGATCCACATCGCTGGGTGCAGTACCCATAATTTTGGAAAATGCATCACGAAAACCGCTACTGGATTCATATCCCACATTAAGCTGCGTATCAATGACTTTCTCACCACTTCGAATTTGTTTCATAGCAATCCCCATTCGTATACTAACTATATAGATTTTAACCTAAGACACAACAATAAATCAGGCATCGCCCGTGTGTGGCTTAACTTATTAGCCGAAAATGCGTATTCCATCACTTCAAATATATAAATATTGATTGAGATACCCTTGAAATTAACAATGACAATCCTGATACTATTTGGATATGCAGATGGACAGTTATGATTGAGTTAAGTAAAATGATGCACTCTTATTTATAATTCTGTGGGCAAGAGATTTATATGAAAGCCAGCGTAGTGGAATTTAATCATCCTATCCAACTTGAAGATATCAAATTTTTTAAGTGGTTACCTGAGAACATAAGAAATTTACCAGACGATGAAGAAGTGCTCACTGATGAAGAGCTTAACAGTTTGAAGGCGGCTTATGAATTACAATATCGTAAAACTAATTTCGCTCGATTCTTATTGAATTTTATACCAGCTTTGCTCACTGGTTTTATATTTCATTTATTCTATTGGATTATCAAAGCGATCATTGTGAGCGATAAAAATCCAAATGCTGAGTTTAATTGGGATTGGAGTAGAGAATTTAAAGGCATTGATAAAAAGGTTAAACAACTGGATTTAGTGAATAAATTTATTAATAATCCGCCCGATTCTTCATTTTCTGAATCTGAAACTAAAGAAGAAACTGAACATAGTCGAGAGTCTGACAAAGCCAATTTGAGCTTTAAAAAAGCTGCTGTTCGTACCGTCTCGTTTTGGTATAACGAAGCAAATCCCAAAGGTGTGAGAGTCAGTCATGTCATCACAGGACTATTTATAGGTAGAATACCGCATAAGTCACCGCAGTATGTCATCGATTTTGTGAATGATGTGAATCCAACACGACCCTTAGGTTTAGTCGTGAGTGTTGTGGAAAAAGACGAATTAAAAGGAAAGGGATTTTTAGGCGCAAAAATGGTTAAACCCGCTGAATGGAATGAGCTAGAAGTAGATCACCATCTTATTTCAATGGTAGATTTCACAGCAGTCGTTGATACCCCAGATAGTATAGAAACTATTAAAAAAATTCGTGACTGTATTGTATCTGGAAAATCAGCTTATGTTCATTGCAAAGCAGGGCGCTCAAGAAGTGCTTTATTTTGCATCATTTATTTATGTTGTTATATGATTAATCCTTTAACTGGTCAGAGATACACTGTAGAAGAGGCACTGCAGCTTCTTAAGAATGCAAGAAATAACGTGGATGTAGGGAAATCCAAAAAAGCTAAGGCAGAGGAAATTATCGAAGAAATTAAGGAAATACCAGAAATATGGGGTGCAAAGAATAAAGCACATGATAAACGAATAGATGTGTTATTAGGATCAAAGACCATAAAAGACGGAATTCTTAAATTGCCAGCAGTTGACGCTCTACGAGATTACAAAATTGCTTCAAATAAAGAACATACTGTTAAAAAAGCCAGCAAACGTGGAAAGCGCATTAATCAAATCTTAAAATTAATAGCAAAACCGCATAGTGAAGAATGGTATTTTAAACTAATTAGCACCAAAGGAATTTATGCAAGATTTATAGAGGCAGGTCCAAGAGGTGAGGATGAAAAGGATATCAGAAAAGGTTTAATTGATAATCTCAGAGATGAAGTGATAGCCTATATCGCTGATGAACTGAATTATACTTTCGATCCGGAAGAACAAACGGAATCTTCTGTGGAAAACAGTCTCAGTGTAGCTTCAATATAATTTTTCTTGCTGGCATGTTATCGGGTGGTAAAAATGGATACGGTGTTGTCGAAAAATCTGGGTTCTTTTATTTGGCATTTTTTGAAACCCTATAAAAAAATAGTTCTACTTTATGTTTTTATCGCTCTGCTTGCGGGCTGTTGGGGGCCTTTCAATGGCATGTTGATTAAACACATGATCAACATATTATCCTCATCGAATTTTGAAAATATTCTAGTATTGAAATGGCCAGCAGTATTTCTTGTCATAAATTTTATCATATTTGACAACTTTACGTGGCGTTCGATTGGATATTTAGGTTATAAGTTTCAACCGGTGATAAAAAATCAAATTATCCGAGAAACTTTCAACTATGTCCTTGGATCTTCTCACCAGTATTTTAGTGATAATTTGTCGGGTCGTATATCCAATCAAATTAATACTCTGGCAGACAATATCGAACGCATTGTACATTGGATTTCCGCGGCATTTATTCGAGGCTTTTCATTGTTAGTGGTTTCCTTTATAACGATGTATTTTGTTAATCCGATGTTTTTTTATACCTTAGCCTCTTGGTTTCTAATTTTTTCTTCGATTAGCATAGTCTTGTCAAAACGTCTTGTTAAATTATCAGACGATTATGCGGAATCTGAGTCAAGTGTCTCCGGCCAATTAGTGGATTGCCTGAGCAATATGAGTAATGTACGGATTTTCGCAAGACGTATATTCGAAGTATTGCGACTGGATAAATATTTGTTATTAAGCAAAAAAACATTCCAAAGCAAAGAAATGTTTTTACTCATACTCAATATGATTCAGGGTATGTTGATTGCTGTAATGATGGGCTTTATGGTTTATTTTTTAGTTCATCTGTATGGACAACATTTAATCTCCATCGGTGATTTTGCTCTAATTCTAGGCTTAAGTATGGAAGTAGGTCATATCTCTTGGTATACCATGGAGCAAGTCGATCAGTTTAATCAGGCCGTTGGCAAATGCAAACAGAGTCTTTCGGCCTTAATTGTGCAGCAAGAAATAAAAGATAAAAAAGAGGCAAAAGAATTAGTCGTGAGCAAAGGACAAATTACGTTTGAAGGTGTGAAATTTCACTACAAAGAGACTGAGCCTCTTTTTCAAAATAAATCAGTGACGATAGGTGCAGGTCAAAAAGTGGGGTTGGTCGGATATTCAGGTGGAGGTAAGTCCACATTCGTCAATTTAATTCTCAGACTTTATGATGTGACAGAAGGACGAATATTAATTGATGGTCAAGACATTCGCGAAGTCACCCAAGAGAGTTTAAGAAGCAATATTGCAATGATTCCTCAAGACCCTTCACTATTTCATCGCACATTAATGGATAATATTCGTTATGGACGCGTAGAAGCTAGCGATGAAGCCGTTATTGAGGCAACAAAACGAGCACATGCACACGAATTTATCAGTATTTTGCCACAGGCCTACGAGTCATCAGTAGGAGAGCGTGGCGTCAAACTTTCTGGTGGTCAACGACAACGCATCGCAATTGCTCGTGCAATTTTAAAAGATGCTCCCATATTAATTTTAGATGAAGCCACATCCCAATTAGATTCTGTAACTGAAAAAGATATCCAAGAAAGTTTATGGGAATTAATGCAAAACAAAACAACAATCGTTATCGCGCATCGCCTATCTACACTATTACATATGGACCGGATCATCGTATTCGATCAAGGTAAAATTGTGGAAGATGGAACACACGCCCAGTTACTTTCTCGCCCTGGACTGTACAAAAAACTTTGGGATGCACAGGTCGGTGGTTTTCTGCCTGATAATCATGATTAAGCTTGGTAAATGTACCAAGGGTAATTCATACTGAAATCGATAAGAATGCTATCAGTTATTACAATTGGTGGTGATAAGCAATACCATTATTATCGATTTATACAGAATTCGATAATAACATGTATTCCTATTCTCAAAAGTGGTGATAAGTAATGTTATTATTATCGAATATTGACTTTTTCGATAATAGTGGTTATGCTTAAAAATAAGCAAACAGAGGCCTCTAAGATGGATATACTACAGTCTCCTTCAGGGCAAATCGTTAAATCACCCAAAGGGTATCATGCCTTTGTACCCAATACTTTGCCACCTAAACTGGAATGGAATACTGTGCTGGTCAATAGTCTATCTCGTGCGGATTTCTTACTTGGAAAATTAGCGCGTGAAGGTAATAAATTGCCTAATCCTCACCTTTTGATACGTCCATTCATCACACGTGAAGCGGTACTGTCTAGCAAAATAGAAGGCACACAAGCAACTTTAGGGGAAGTATTAGCTGTCAATGCTGGTGCCTATGTAAAACAAAACCCGGACGATCTCCAAGAGGTACAAAATTACATTAAGGCGCTTGACTATGGGCTTGAGCGGTTAGAAGAGCTTCCATTATCTCTTCGCCTTATCAAAGAAATACATGAGCACTTAATGCAAGGAGTAAGGGGCTCTCATGCAACACCGGGAGAATTTAGGCGCAGTCAAAATTGGATTGGATCTCCAGGATGTTCGTTGAATACAGCAAAGTTTGTACCGCCACCACCTGATAATCTAAACGATTGTTTGAGAGAACTTGAAATATTTTTACAAGATAGATCATTACCACCATTAATCCATATCGCGTTATGTCATTATCAGTTTGAAGCCATTCATCCCTTTTTAGATGGTAATGGGCGCGTTGGGCGACTGCTGATAATGTTACTTTTGATTGAACAAAAAATGTTGCCGTCCCCCTTATTATATTTATCAGCATTTTTTGAAGCGACACGAGATGAATATTATAAACAGCTTTATAGTGTCAGTTCAAATGGTACTTGGCAGGAGTGGCTCATTTATTTTCTCAATGGTGTAGCGGTTCAATCGGAAGATGTATTATCGCGAGCTGAACGTATAAATGAATTATTAAGTCAATGGAAAATTGTTGTTGCAAGTAGTGGATCAAAAGTGCCTGTCGAAATCGTGCAGAATTTTGCTGTGAATCCTTATTTTACCATTAAAAAAATTGCTGAAGTCTTGGGCATAGCTTATAGCACTGCTCAGAGAGGCATTCAAAAACTCGAAGCTGTAGGCATTATTAGAAAAGTGAATGAAAATAAGCGAGATAAAGTCTACTGTGCTACCGAAATATTAAGGATTTTAGAAGAGCCTACAAAAATTAGAGCAGATATTGATGAATAAAACTGCTTGTATCATATAATAAGGTATCTTCTCAACAAGCCTTTGTTTCGACATATCTATATAATAAAATATCTTTATTTTATTTGATAGTAAATCTCATCAACGTGATCAATTTTTTTACCATCATCTGATTTAATTATTGCAATCACATCGAACTTTCCGGCCTTATCACTATTTAAAATATATCTAATTGCACATTGATTGTTATTTGCTGATGCTATGACATTTTTTCTTTCGATGATCCAGGATCCAGCAAATTCTTTAACACTCGCCAACTGTTCTTCAAGCCTATCTCGTTGTGGGACAAGCAATGATCCATTAGCGATCTTTTTAAAATCAGGTGAAAACAAATTTTCGATGACATGTTTGTAATCTAAAAATATAGATTGTCCATAGTTATTTTGAAATTCATTATAAACATGAGCCAATTTTTCCATACTAGATCCTTAACTTTAGCAATGTTTGGCGGAGAGGGAGGGATTTGAACCCTCGGTACGTGTTTAGCGTACACACACTTTCCAGGCGTGCTCCTTAAACCACTCGGACACCTCTCCAAAGAGGGGATAAAATAGCATTTATGCGGGGAATATTCTAGTCTACTAAGTGGGAATGCTCATGGAGAAGCAAGTATTCCAAGCATTGTTCATAAATCTGGGATAGTTTTTCAAGATCATCCATATTAATATGCTCATCAATCTTATGGATACTGGCATTGATAGGTCCAAATTCCACCACCTCACAGCCCAACTTAGCGATAAATCGTCCGTCAGAGGTACCACCGATGGTTGATAAAACTGGGGTTATTCCGCTAACAGAATGGATGGCCTTGCTCACTGCTTCAGTTAATTTTCCCTCAAGTGTCATGTAGGGCTCGCCCGTGAGTTTCCACTCAATGTCGTATTTTATTTTTTCAGAATCAAGCAGGGTAGTGATGCGAGATTTTATTTCATCTGGAGAAATTTCGGGTGAATATCGCAAATTAAATTGTAATTTTAAAGATCCTGGTATGACATTATCGGCACCTGTTCCAGAATGAATATTTGAGATCTGAAAGGTGGTGGGTGGAAATAATTTATTGCCCATGTCCCATTTAATATTACACAATTTATCGAGAAATTTTCCGCAAGCATGGATGGGATTATCACCTTTTTCAGGATAGGCAATATGTGCTTGAACACCGTGTATAGTAATTAATCCATGAAAAGAACCACGACGACCGACTTTTATAGTATCACCAAAATGTTTATCACTACTGGCTTCACCTACAATACAATAATCTACTTTAGTTTGTTTATTCAATAAATGTTCAACAACTTTTTTGGTGCCATTTATTCCTAAGGCTTCTTCATCGCTGGTAATCAAAAATGCAATACATCCTTTGTGATTTGGATGCAATTTTATAAATCGTTCTGTTGCAGTAATCATTGCAGCTAAGCTGCTTTTCATATCGGCAGCGCCACGACCATATAAATGTCCCTCACGACGGGTAGGCTCAAAAGGAGGGGATTGCCATTTATCTTCGGGACCCGGAGGTACCACATCGGTGTGACCTGCAAAAATGAGTGTGGGTTTTGAGTAGCCGTGAGTTGCCCAGAAATTTGAAACGTCATCAAAGGGCAATTTTTCGATAACAAATCCTAATTTTTTTAATCGTTCAATCAAGATATCTTGGCAACCGGCATCCTCAGGTGAAAGTGATTTTTTACTGATCAATTGGCTGGCAAGTTCAAGTGTAGCTGACATTAATTCATTATTCCCTTAGCAGTTGAGTTAATCCTACTTTTGCACGAGTTTTTTCATCCACACGTTTTACAATCACAGCACAGTATAAACTGTGTGACCCATCTTCTGAGGGTAAATTACCCGGAACAACAACAGCTCCACTGGGTACTCGACCATAACTAATTTTACCCGTTTCACGATCATAAATTTTTGTGCTCTGTCCGATAAAAACACCCATGGAAATCACTGCGCCTTTTTCAACAATCACTCCTTCAACAATTTCAGACCGTGCTCCGACAAAAACATTGTCTTCAATAATAGTGGGATTTGCTTGCAAAGGTTCTAAGACACCACCAATTCCTACACCGCCTGATAAATGCACATTATTTCCAATTTGTGCACAGGACCCTACTGTCACCCAAGTGTCAACCATAGTGCCAGTACCAATATAAGCGCCGATATTCACATAAGAGGGCATTAAAATTGTATTAGGAGCAATATAAGCACCTTTACGTGCGATGGCATGTGGCACAATACGAACATTGGATTTTTCAAGATCTGTGGCATTATATTGCGCAAATTTTAATGGAAGCTTGTCGTAAAATTGCGTGAAATATCCGTCAATAGGAGCGCTCTTATTAATTTTAAAAGCCAATAGAACCGCTTTTTTAACCCATTGATTGACAATCCATTCACCGTCTTTTTTTTCAGCAACTCGTATTTTGCCTTGATCTAATAAATCAATCGCCGTATCTATTGCATATTTCAGTGAAGTGTCTTCAGATGCCGTATTAATTTCAGAAATTCGTTCAAAGGCTTTTTCAATAATACTAATAAGTTCAAGCATGAGTATACCTAATGATCCAATTAATCGTTCCATGTTTATCGATAAGCGTAGAGCCTCGATTTTCAGTGTGTGTAGCAGTGATTCCAGGGTCAGTAAATTCTTGTAGAATTTTCCCAGAGACTTTACCGGCCATAAAGATGGCAACATTTTTTCGACTCATGAATCCAACATTTTTATATCCTGAGTCTACTTCACCGCAGCGATAAACCAGTTGAATTTCAGGTCCCATAAATCCTTCTTCCAAATCAAAATGTTTTACATCATTTGGATAGATGAGGTGAGGTGGGAAATAAATAAGCGAGCCATGAACAACATTTTCTGTAATAAGTTGGCAAACATGTGGAGTGTCATTTCGTACAGATACGTGTAATCGAACATAATTTAAGATAGCGAATGATTGCAGAGGTACTAGGAGAAAGCATAAGAGTATTAGAGATTTTTTTTTCACAATTTGCTCCTCGTTAATAATTCTTGACCAAAAAGATGATAATAGATTGACTATCCTAAAGCAATCCCATTGACTGTGACTTCATAGGGATTTAATATGCTCTGTTCGGGGTGTAGCGCAGCCTGGTAGCGCGTCTGCTTTGGGAGCAGAATGTCGGGGGTTCAAATCCCTCCACCCCGACCATTTTATGCGCCAGGATGCGATGAATATGCGCCTGTAGCTCACGTGGATAGAGCACCGGCCTTCTAAGCCGGGGGTAGCAGGTTCGAGTCCTGCCAGGCGCGCAGTTTGTGAACGAGTTGAAGTAGATGAATACGGTGGGCGTAGCTCAGTTGGTAGAGCCCTGGATTGTGATTCCAGCCGTCGGGGGTTCAAGTCCCCTCGCTCACCCCATATCAATGTATATGGGCCGTTAGCTCAGTTGGTAGAGCAGCTGACTCTTAATCAGCGGGTCGTTGG
>CAZYYU010000005.1:0-190323 GCA_964651735.1 uncultured Gammaproteobacteria bacterium
AACCGCTGAAAGCATCTAAGCGGGAAGCCTCCCTCAAGATTAGATCTCCCTGGACCTGTAAGGTCCCTAAAGATTCGTTGAAGACTACGACGTTGATAGGCAGGGTGTGGAAGCACAGCAATGTGTGGAGCTAACCTGTACTAATTAATCGTGAGGCTTGATCATATAATCTCAAATTATTTCAGACATATCTCTTTTAGAGACATGAGTCCTTCAATCTTTCATCAGTTTTCGGTTTTGGATTTTCCAAAACCTCCCGGTCTCCTGGTAGTTATAGTGAGCGGGTACCACCTGATCCCATCTCGAACTCAGAAGTGAAAACGCTTTACGCCGATGATAGTAAGGGGTCTCCCCTTGTGAAAGTAGGTCACTGCCAGGGTTTAATCTAGTGAAATCCCCCGTTAAGTCGGGGGATCACTTTTTCAGATAATTTCTTTTATTACTACCTTATCAACTATTTTCTTGGCATACTCTCATTTTTATAGTAATTAATTTTTTATTTTTGGAGGATATAATGGAAAAGATCAGATTTTTATTAGTAGCCTTTGTTTCATCAATGTTAAGTTTTTCAGCGCTTGCATTTGAGGTTACTGGAAATCCTAATGGTTCAATTACTATCACAAAATATTTTGATTATGAATGTCCACATTGCCGTGATTTGGAAACAACTATCAATCAAATTGTTTCGGCGAATCCCGATGTGAAAGTGATTCATCGTGTTGTTCCATTATTAGGAAAAGATTCATGGTATGTAGCCAGAGCAGTAACTGCATCTAAACAAAATGGAAAGTGGGCTGACTTTAATATGCTGGTGATGAATTACAAAGGATTTATTTCTCCAAGCGATGTCGATAATATCGCTATAAACAAGCTGGGTTATAAAGAGGGTCAACTTCAGAAACTGATGATGAGTGCGAGTGTTACCGATGAGATTAATGCGAATTTGGAATCTGCTAAAACTGAGGGAGTTTCTCGTATTCCAACGATAATTATTCAAAATTCTC
Source organism: uncultured Gammaproteobacteria bacterium (assembly GCA_964651735.1). Lineage (GTDB taxonomy): Bacteria > Pseudomonadota > Gammaproteobacteria > CAZYYU01 > CAZYYU01 > CAZYYU01. Next base: position 1,005 of record CAZYYU010000005.1, read on the forward strand.
AAGGTAAGCGCTTAGTGCTATTAGGATCTCGAAGCTTTAGTGGTTTGAATAAAACGCTTGATGAGTTTAGATCATAGTTGTGGGATGACAGCTATGTGAATTTTTCTAACATCTCCCGAATTATTTCCACACTGTTCGGCAGCGGGTAATCTGCTAATTTTTTTTGTAAATTTTCTTTTTCATCAAATACTATTTTTATAGTATTCAGTAATTTTTCTGCGGTGAGCATTTTTTCTGGAATGACATAGCTGAGTCCTTCTTTTTGATAATATTCTGCATTGATAATTTGATCGCCACGACTGTGTGTGGTGGGGAGTGGTATTAAAATATGGGGTTTTTTTAGGCTTAATAATTCGTAGAGAGAATTTGCGCCTGCTCGGGAAATGACAAGATCAGCGCAGGCAAATAAATCAGCCATTTCTGCGTTCACAAATTCTAGTTGGTGGTAACCAGGTTGAATTAAATTATTATCAATTTTATTGGCTCCGCAAATATGAATGATTTGATAGTGAGGTAATAAAGAAGGAAGACATTTTCTAATAATATTGTTAAGGCTGCTAGAGCCAAGGCTTCCTCCAAATACTAATATAACGGGTTTTTCTTGGTTAAATTGACAATAGTCTAAACCTTTTTCGCGACTACCTTGGAATAAGGCTTTTCGAATGGGTATTCCAGTAACTTGTACTTTGTTTTTATAGTATTTTTGCGCTTCAGGAAAGCTCACACAAATTGTTTTCGCGAAGGGTATGCTAAGTTTATTGGCAAGACCGGGAGTGATGTCTGCTTCGTGAACGATAACAGGGATTCGATTTAACCAAGCAGCAAATACAACAGGAAATGCAACAAAACCACCTTTGGAAAAAACCACATCGGGTTTTAATTTTCTACACAATAGTATTGATTGATAAATTCCTTTAAATACTTGTAGAGGTGTTAAAAAATTTTCCCAGCTGAAATAGCGCCGTAATTTTCCGGTTGCAATGGAGTAATAGGGTATATTAATTTCATGGATTAATTTTTTTTCGATGCCATCGTGTGAGCCTATATAAGATATTTCCCAGTTTTTTTCCTGGAGCTTTTCAATTAAGGCTAGGTTTGGTGTCACATGGCCTGCTGTACCACCACCTGTAAAAATTATTTTTGGCATCTTATCCTCTTCTAAAGAACATCATTCATTTGTCAACCCGGCGAAGGCTGGGATGGCAACAACACAGTCTACCACAGAGTTTACCTTGATTTCCCACAATATTTCACCTAAAATTATCAATTCTCTTGATGCTGGTGTAGCTCAGTAGGTAGAGCAACTGATTTGTAATCAGTGGGTCGTAGGTTCAATTCCTATCACCAGCTCCATATTCTATCCTTTAAATTCTCTTAATCTTTTTAGATTTTTGAGGAGAACCAATAAGCGAAAAAATTCATTTCCAATGAAAAGAAACAGTAATGTTAATAAGCTTAGAAAAAATGTTGTTCGTAACATAATGTACTATTCCTGGTTGAATGAGTAAAATATAAAACAATTGGGGGTAGTAGACAATAGTTTTAGGGGGAAACTCTTAATAAAACATTAATATTTTGCATGTATTATGAGCATAGTTAAAAATTGGGAACAGCAATGAGACAACCTGAACAATATCGTCCCTTTCGTGGAATAAAAGAAGCTAATAAGAATGATCAATTTCCAAACTCTTTGGCTGAAAGTAATACATTATATGCTAAGTATTGGCAACAAGGCTTCTTTGCTATTGTTGGAGAGCGGCATCAAGATTCCTGGATTGTGAAAGAAGAACTAAAGGATGATGAGGAGACTTTAGTATGGAATAAAGATGGGGAATGGTTATTAATGTTCTCAGATGTCTATTTGAATCTTTTGGTACAAATACCTGATGCTAAGCTTAATATTGATGAACAAGGTCATCTAGGTTTGGCCGATTATGCAAATCCCTTGTATTGGCTAGCACTCCCCCTCATCATTTTTGACTTTAACCTTTTAACCCTGGCATTCACACCTGGTGGTAACATTTTTTGGCTAACTAGGCTGTTTGCTGGGACAGTAGGACTTTTAGTATTTCCAGTTATGCTTGCCGTTGCTTTATCTGCAGTTTGTACATCAGTGTTATGGACAGTCTTGAAAATTGTGGTTGCTGCAGTGACAGTGACATTAAGCTCAGGGATTTGGTATGGCGCAAAGTTGATTCAGCTAAATGAGCAAGAAAAAGAATGGGGAGATATGCCAATGTTTGATGAAGCTAGTGTTCCCGAAGCTGGGGGTTTAGAACCTTGAAAAAAAATTCACATGATGTGAAGGGTGTAAAAACAGGGGTTTTAATCGTTAATTTAGGGACGCCTGAAGCGGCGACCTCTCGTGCAGTTCGTCAATATTTACGTGAATTTTTATCTGATCCTCGAGTTGTTCAAATTCCTCATTGGCTTTGGTTACCTTTGTTAAATGCAGTAATATTGCCCTTGCGAACATCACGCACTGCAAAAAATTATCAGAAAATCTGGACTGAAGAAGGTTCTCCTTTGCAGGTGTTTACGAAAAATTTAAGCAGCGAATTGGAAAAAGTGTTAGCCAGTGATGAATATGAGCTTGCTTATGCCATGCGTTATGGCAAACCTTCTATTGAAATGCAGCTAAATGAAATAAAGAAAAAAAATATTAAGAAGTTAATCGTACTGCCCTTGTATCCTCAATATTCAGCAAGTACATCCGGCACAGTTTTTGACGAGGTTTCTCGAGTACTTTCAAGCTGGCGATGGGTGCCTGATGTGAAATTTGTGAGTCAGTATCCGGATCATGAATTGTATATTGAGGCTTTGTCAAATAGCATAAAATCGCACTGGGAAAATAAGGGTCGTGCTGAAAAATTAATTCTATCTTTTCATGGTCTACCCAAACAATTTTTAGAACAGGGTGATCCCTATTATTGTTATTGTCAAAAAACGGCTCGTTTAGTCAAAGAAAAATTAAATTTATCTGACAAAGATGCTTTAATTGTTTTTCAATCGCGTTTTGGAAAGGCAGAATGGTTGCAACCCTATTGTGTTGATACTCTTCAGGAATTAGCAAAAGAAGGTTGTAAAAGTGTAGATATTATTTGTCCAGGTTTTGCGGTGGATTGTTTAGAAACCTTGGAAGAAATTGCAATAACCAATAAATCACTCTTTTTGAAAGCGGGTGGAGAAAAATATCACTATATTCCTGCGCTTAATTCAGCACCAAGTCATATTAAATTATTGGCTGAGCTCGTAATAGCTGGCTAACGATTGCTAAACGTTTACCTAGTTTTTGACATAATTTTTTTTCTTCCTCGGACAAGGGGAGTTTGCCATCATTTCCAGAAACATGACTTGCGCCGTAGGGTGTGCCTCCGGTTTTTGTTGAAGACAATTCGGGTTCAGTATAAGGAATCCCCAAAATAATCATGCCTTGGTGTATCAAAGGCAACATCATACTTAATAATGTGGTTTCTTGACCACCGTGCATTGTAGAGGTAGAGGTAAATACGACAGCAGGTTTTCCGGATAATTCGCCTGAGAACCATAAACCACTCGTTCCATCTAAAAAATATTTTAAAGGGGCTGCCATATTTCCGAATCGGGTTGGGCTGCCAAGGGCAAGTCCATCACAATTTTTTAAGTCATCAATAGTAGCATAGGGTGCGCCAGATATAGGAATCCCGGGATCTACTGCTTCAGTTGTGGGTGATACGGGAGGGACAGTTCGAATGATAGCTTCTGCGCCTTCGACTTGTTCTATACCGCGTGCGATTTGATTCGCCATGTTTGCAGTGGCGCCAAATCGACTGTAATAAAGTATGAGTATTCTTGACATGTTTGCTATTGTAAGAGCTCAACACTAAGATTGCTACTACATTTGTGAGCTCCGGGAGAGAGGTCAGATGCTAAGGCACAACTGCCAAGATTTAATTATATTGTTTAATGACTTGTTTGAGCGGAGTGAAAAAACCATTCTGCTTGGCAATGGTGATGAGCCTTTATATTTGCCATCAGATGAAAATTTTCCTTTACATCGAATTATTTTCACGCGTGACTATTTTGCCAGTGCTTTGCATGAAATAGCGCATTGGTGTATTGCAGGTGAAAAACGTCGTCAATTGGTTGATTATGGATATTGGTACTATCCTGAAGGCCGTAATATTGAACAACAGAGATTATTTGAACAAGCGGAAGTAAAGCCACAAGCCTTAGAATATCTGTTTTCTCAGGCAGCGGGGTCCTCATTTATTGTTAGTCAGGATAATTTAATGGCAGGGCAATTATACAATTTAGATGCATTTGAGAAAAAAGTGATGGAGCAAGTGCAAGGATATATAAAAGAAGGCTTGCCTCAAAGAGCTGAGATTTTTAAAAATAGTTTATTAGCATTTTATGGTGCTTAATAAGTATTTTAAATTAATGGTTTTAGGCCAGAGATAAGGTATAAAACAAGACCGCCAGGGGCGCATAAGGTTTTATTTTGAAAACCTTGTAAAATTCGATCATTGTTTTTTGACATTAAAGCCCAGTATTTTTCAAAATCATCTTGAGATCCACCACCGGCTAAAAAATAACTTCGCATTTCTTGCTCAATTTGATCCCAAGTATTTTTTGAATCTTTATCCGCTTCAAGTAGAGTTAGTTTTTCTCGAGGTGTGTCGTAGGGTGGTATAAAGTAATCAGCAGTATCAGAGAGATAAACTTGAATATTATTTAGACCGGCATTATAAAAATAGCTTGGAATAAGATCACCCCTGTACACATTTCCTTTGCCTAGGGTTTCACGACCTCGTTCACAAATAAGACTAAAACGAAGACGATCAATGATATCATCAACGGAGTCCTTAAAATTAAGGTTGTTAAAAACCAGATCTGATACTAAATTATTGGGTTCTGCAACGAGGAGAAGTCCGCCAGGTTTTAGGACGCGTAACATTTCTTTTATTCCAATCGACACGTCTTTGAGGTGAATTAATACGGTTTGACAGCTTACCATGTCAAAATAATTATCGGGAAATGGTATGTTTTCAGCAGTTCCCAGTAGATAATCTGTTTTTGATGAAAGCCCTTTTTGTTGTGCACGTTCAGTGGCATTTTGTATCCATGTGGCTTCAGGATCTATGCCGATAATTTTTGCATCTGTTGGAAGGTGTGCAGCCAGCATTTGCCCCCAATGTCCGATGCCGCATCCCACATCTAACATTGATTTAAAGTGTGTGAGATTCCAGCGTTTGGCCATAAGATCAATAAATTCCGGTGACCACCAGTAGTCACGCAGGTCATTCAAAACGTCTGCTGAATGCGGCTTGTTAGTCAATCTTAGTCTCCTAAATGAGTGTGGTATGCCTATATTATAGATGTAGGTTATAATAAATGGTTGAGATTTCTTATTGAGGATAGTGATTTATGTTACATTTTGTAAGGCGGACCTATAGCTTTTGGCATAAAGTGATCAAGCACTTTTTAGAAGAAGACTGTTTGACACATGCAGGTGCATTATCATTTACGAGTTTATTATCTATTGTTCCTTTGATGGTTGTGAGTTTGGGAATTGTGAGTGCATTTCCTGTATTTGAAACTTATTCTGGGAAAATTCAGACCTTAGTATTTGAGCATTTTGTAGCCGCATCAGCCGATGTTATTCAGAATTATATAAAAGCATTTGCTGCAAAAGCCGCAGGCTTATCCATAACCAGTTTATTTTTCTTGTTGGTCACTGCTGTGATGATGATTTTTACCATGGAGACCTCATTTAATAGAATTTGGAAAGTTAAAGTTCGTCGACATGGTGTCACCGCGTTTTTAATGTATTGGGCGATGCTCACCTTGTTGCCTATATTGGTAGGTGTGGGATTGGCTATCACGCGGTATATTTTTTCCTTGCCTTATATTTCAGGCGCTGCAGAAACCATAGAAACCCAGCGATCGATATTATTTTTGTTGCCCATGTTTATTACGTGGTTTTCCTTTACATTGTTATATGTAGCTTTGCCCAATTGTAAGGTGAAGTTTTTACATGGATTATTAGGTGGGTTGGTCGCGACTATTTTGTTCGAAATTGCCAAGCACATTTTTTCCTATTATATCATCACTTTTCCGACTTATTTTTTGATCTATGGGGCACTCGCGACAATACCGATATTTTTTATTTGGATTTATGTGTCTTGGGTGATTATTTTATTGGGTGCTGTGGTGAGTTATCTTTTGAATATGTGAATTGATTGTGAGTCAATAACTTAATGATCAATTTGAATATTGTGGTGACAAGTCTACTTTTAATGATTTTCAGAACTAAGGGCTACGCAAATAAAAAGCTTTTTAATTTTTCTGATAATAATTTAGGTTGGTCAATTAGTGCTTCATGACCGGCAGAAGGGATGCTAAATAGTTGTGCGTTTGGTACGGTTTCAGCTAATTCTTGAATAGCTTGATGAGAAACAATGGGGTCATTTTCTCCTCTTGTAATTAAGAGCGGACATCTAATGTTTTTAACACGTTCATTGGGGCGGCCATTTTCAGTCGTGTCAATTGCCATATTTATCGCTAATTTGAATATGCGATTAATGTTGGGTTCAGGGTTTAATTTTTGATAATGTTCATAATCAGCGGAACAATATTCTTTCCACATATCACTGGTAAGTTTGGAAAAAGCATCTATGCTACTTTCAACGTGTTTTGTACACCAAGGTGCGCCGATGGTGATTAATTTCTTTATCTTTAGTTTGGTTAGTGCAGCAAGTCTATAGGCAATAGTTCCACCATTACTAAAACCTAGAACAGTTAATTCCTCGATATGTAAATGCTTTAAAACAGCTTCTACTTCTTTTTGGAGAAATTCATAGGAAAGTGTTTGAGCACTACCTAATGTTGATTTGCCATGTCCACGATTATCAATGCCAATTATTTTAAATTCTTCAGCAAGTTGGGGGATGATATAATTAAATACTTCTATGTTTCCAAGGCCACCATGAAGACATAATAAGACGGGTGCATTTTTATTACCGATGACTTCGTAATAAATTTTTGCATCGTCTAAGGCTACATAATCCCCTGAAATATGATTAAAACCTTGCATTTAGTTAACCTCTTTTCTCAATCAATTGATAAATTGAGCTTTGCTTTATCGTATTTATCACAAATTTAATAAATTCGATGGCTTCGTTTTTTCGTGACATTTCCTTCCCATACTCCCAGCTCTCTGCAGTTTCGATCAGATATTGCCATTCACCAAATTCTTTTTTCACCCACGCTGCTGATGCTGTTTTTGTAGAGGTATTAGCTTGCAAGATTGTATATAAAATCCTACACAAATTCAAAATAAAATAAGATTGATAATGACTATTGTTGAGCCACTCATCGGTAATTTTGGGTTCCCATTCCTGGAACAAATCGCGTATGCAAGCTTTTTGTACTTCAAGAATATCGATGGGGTTGAGGAGTGTTTTGAATTCCGGGCCTATTAGTGGGATTGCGTGTTTGTAGAGTAAATAATTATTGATAATCCATTCGTTGCCGTATGGTGCTTTATCATAAAAGATTCCGCCGCCAATATAAGGGCGTGGTTCTATGGGTGGTAGAATTTCCTTAAGCATGGCTTGAGGTGTATATGAGCATTCTATGCGGTCACGCCATTTTATATGGGATTCTCCGATACTTTTGTGCATTTGCTTAATATGCTCAAGTTCTTCGGCGCTGAGTGGTTTATGCACGATGGCCACCAAATCGATATCACTACTGTTGGGATTAAAATCCCCATAAGTCAAAGATCCAAAAAGATATAATCCGACCAGATTTTTAGAGAGAAGAGTCTCGATTTCTTGAGTGAATAGTAGCAAAAGATCATTAATATCTTGATAGGGAGTAAGCTGCTTGATGATTGAGGCATTCGACAAGGTAATCACCTAGTAAATAATTTTTTTCAATTCTTGAATACAGTTTTTCAATGATAGATTTATAGTTTCAGATGATGTTCGCGCTTTATATTCGATGGTTTCTGTGTCTAAACCTTTTTCGCTAATGACTAAACGATGAGGAATTCCGATCAGATCGCTGTCAGCAAATAATACGCCGGGCCTTTCTTTTCGGTCATCGAATAATACTTCAAACCCTGCTGAGGTGAGTTCTAGATACAGTTTTTCACACACTTCACTTAAACGATAGGAATTGTGTAAATTAATAGGTATTAATGAAATTTGAAAAGGTGTAATGGCTTCAGGCCAAATAATTCCTTTTTCATCGTGATGTTGTTCGATAGCAGCTGCAACAATTCTTGATACGCCAATTCCATAACATCCCATCATCATTGCAACAGATTTTCCATTTTCGTCGAGGACAGTTGCGTTTAGTAATTTGGAATATTTATCGCCCAACTGAAATATATGTCCTACTTCAATTCCGTGAGTAAATTGTAAGCTGCCTTTTCCATCAGGGCTCAAGTCGCCGGGTTTTACTTTTCTAAGATCAGCAATTTCAGCCAGGGCTGCGTCACGTTCCCAATTAACATATTGGTAGTGTTTATCATCTTCATTTGCACCACATACAAAATCACTGAGAACTGCAGCATCTCGATCAATTATATAAGGAATAGATAATCCAACAGGACCAATGGATCCTATTTGGCAGTTTAATTTTTTCTGAATATCTTTGGGGTCCGCAAATTGCAGAGGTGAAGCTATGGCATCAAGTTTTGCGGCTTTTAATTCATTAAGCTCATGATCACCGCGTAAAACCAAACCAACTAGTTCATCCTTCGTTCCGACAACGATGAGCGTTTTAACTGAGTTTTCAGCAGGTGAGTCTAAATATTCCGACACATCTTTAATGGTATATTGGCCTGGGGTGTCCACTTTTTGCATTTTTTTGGTGGGAGTGGCTCTGGAATCTTTGGGTTTTAAACTTTCTGCGCGTTCAATATTTGCAGCGTAATCACTATTATCACTGAAAGCTAAAATGTCCTCACCGGAATCTGCGAGGACATGAAATTCGTGTGAGAATGATCCGCCTATGCTCCCAGTGTCGGCTAATACAGCTCGAAATTTAAGTCCGATGCGCGAAAAAATATTGGAATAAGCACCAAACATGGCGGCATAGGTTTGTCCCATAGATGTTTCATCCAGATGGAATGAGTATGCATCTTTCATCAAAAATTCACGTGCTCGCATGACACCAAAACGGGGGCGAATTTCATCTCGGAATTTGCTTTGAATTTGGTAGAGGGTTAAGGGTAGCTGTTTGTAACTTCGAATATCATTACGTGCTAAATCGGTAATGACTTCTTCGTGAGTCGGTCCAAAACAGAATCGTCGTTCATGACGATCAGATATTTTTAAAAGCTGATTGCCGAAAGTTTCCCATCGTTGTGATTCTTCCCAGAGTTCAGCGGGTTGGATAGCAGGCATCAATAGTTCTTGGGCGCCGATTTTGTTCATTTCTTCGCGAACAATATTTTCAACTTTTTTAAGAACACGTAAACCCAGTGGTAGCCAGGTGTAAATACCTGCAGCTGTTTTACGTATCATGCCAGCGCGTAGCATCAGTTGATGACTGATGACTTCAGCATCAGCGGGGGTTTCGCGTTGGGTAATTAATAGGAATTGGCTTGTTTTCATTTTGCTAATGTACGGTTTTAGTGGGTTGCTTGTCAAATCATTAAGAGCCACTCGGAAAGAAGCCAGCGGCGTGGTGCTAACTGATCACGGTGGCAATCTTGACCGTTTTTGGGATTTACGATAGTGTTGGCATTTATTTGCAGGAATTGTGAAAATATGCCAATTTATGAATATCAATGTGAGTCTTGTGGCCATCAATTTGAAAAGTTACAAAAAATTAGTGATGATCCTGTGAAGATTTGTCCTGAATGTGGGAATTCTGCGGTAAAACAACTTGTATCTGCTGCTGGTTTTCAGCTGAGGGGTAGTGGTTGGTATGTGACAGATTTTAAGACAGATGTAAAAAAGGATGCTTCCAGTAAAGCTAAAACAAAGCGTGAAAAAAAGGCTAAAAAAGAGGATACTAAGAAGCCTAAGGTAGACACGGGGAAAAGTGACTGATTTTGTTTGAAGGCCATATATCCCCCCTCTGCCCCTTCGGGGCGCCTTCCCCCGGAGGGGGGAGGAATATAATTGGAGAATAAAATGTTTAGGCGTTATTTAATAACGGGAATTTTAATATGGGCACCAATATGGGTCACCTTTTTAGTTTTAAAGTTTGTCATCGATTTATTTGATGAAATTTTTGGATTACTGCCCGCACAATATCAACCTGATCATTTATTAGGTTATCACGTTCCTGGTTTCGGTATTTTATTTGCTTTGTTTGTCGTCGTCGTGACTGGAGTCATGATGACAAATATCTTAGGACATCGGATTCTTGACATAGGGGAAAAACTGCTTACTAAAATACCCTTAGTGCGATCCATATATACAGCGGTTAAGCAAGTTTTGGAGTCTGTATTAGCCTCTTCGGAAAAGTCATTTAGCAAAGTATTATTGGTAGAATATCCTAGGGTGGGTATGTGGACTGTGGCATTTCAAACCAACTCGGGATTTAATTGGAATGCGGAATCTATCGGCAATGATTTAATTACCGTTTTTATTCCAACAACTCCAAATCCAACCTCTGGATTTATTGTCTTAGTGCCTCGAAAAGATGCAATTCCATTGGATATCAGTGTAGATGAGGCTTTAAAAATGGTTATTTCCTTAGGCGTAATTGTGCCAAAAAAAGAAACAAATGTAGGTGAAAAAAATGCGTAGTATTTATTGTGGGAAAGTGAGTGAATCCTTAATAGGTGAAGAAGTTCATGTGTGTGGTTGGGTGCATCGTCGACGCAATCACGGTGGAGTGATTTTTATTGATTTACGTGATCGAGAAGGTAAGGTTCAAGTAGTGTGTCATCCTGAAAACAAAGAGACATTTGCTATCGGTGAACAATTACGAGATGAATTTGTAATTAAGGTTCGAGGTGTAGTTCAACTCCGACCTTCAGGTACCATCAATGAAAATATGGAAACTGGGAAAATTGAAATTCTAGCAAAACAAGTGGATATTTTAGCGCGTTCAGAAACTCCGCCCTTTCGTGTAGATGAATATCAAGAAGTGAATGAAGATCTTCGATTGAAATATCGCTACATGGATTTGCGACGTCCTGAAATGACCAACCGACTTATTTTTAGATCAAAAGTAATCCGATTAATGCGACAATATATGGACGACAATCATTTCTACGAAATAGAAACACCTTTTCTTACGAAATCCACACCCGAAGGCGCTAGAGATTATTTGGTGCCCAGTCGAGTGCATCCTGGAGAATTTTACGCACTTCCACAATCTCCGCAAATATTTAAACAACTATTAATGGTTGCTGGTATGGACCGTTATTACCAAGTGGCTCGTTGTTTTAGAGATGAAGATTTACGCGCAGATCGTCAACCTGAATTTACTCAGCTTGATATTGAAATGTCATTTATAGAAGAAAAAGATATTCAAAATGTTGTTGAAGGATTGCTGAGAAAATTATTTTCTGAATTGTTAAACATCGAATTAACTAATCCCGTTCCGCACATGACTTATCATGAAGCTATGCGGCGCTTTGGTACCGATCGTCCTGATCTTCGCACGCGTTTAGAATTAGTTGATATCGGTGATTTGTTGAAAAACGTAGAATTTAAAGTATTTTCAAATGCAGCAAATGATAGTCGATGTCGAGTTGCTGCTTTAAAAGTACCTAATGGTGTGGAAATCAGTCGAAAAACGATTGATGATTATACAGATTTCGTTTCTATTTATGGTGCCAAAGGTTTGGCTTATATAAAAGTCAATGATCGTGGTGCAGGAAAAGAAGGTCTACAATCACCCATTTTAAAATTTATTCCAGATGATGTGATGGAAAAAATTCTGGAACGATTAGATGCTAAAACAGGAGATATAATATTTTTTGGTGCTGATAGTGCAAAAATTGTGAATGAAGCGCTAGGCGCGTTACGTGTTAAAATTGCAAAAGAGTTAAATTTAATGGACAGTGGATGGCACCCACTTTGGGTTGTTGATTTTCCATTGTTTGAAGGTGATGGATTGGGTGGAACGTGGCAGGCGATACATCATCCCTTCACCGCACCCCTAATTAAAGATCATAAAGAACTCGCAAAAGATCCCGGAAGTTTATTATCCCGAGCTTATGACATGGTGCTTAATGGTAGTGAAATTGGAGGCGGTTCAATTCGTGTTCACGATACAGCAATGCAACATGAAATTTTTAAATTGCTGGGATTTAGTGAGGAAAGTACAAATGCACAATTTGGACATTTACTCACGGCTTTAAAATATGGTGCGCCTCCCCACGGTGGATTTGCATTTGGCATCGATCGATTAGTAATGATGATGACAGGTTCTGATTCAATACGAGACGTAATAACATTTCCTAAAACGCAATCTGCACAGTGTCCCTTAACACAGGCACCCTCTGTGGTTGATACACAGCAGTTGTTAGATTTGGGTTTAATTATCAAAAAAAAATCCTAAGGTGATATATGGCAGGTCATAGTAAATGGGCAAATATAAAACATAGAAAGGGTCGTGAAGATGCTAAAAAAGGTAAAATCTTTACGAAAATAATTCGAGAATTGGTGGTGGCTGCAAAACAAGGCGGTGGCGATCCTGGTTCAAATCCACGTTTGCGTTTAGTCATGGATAAAGCACGTACTGCAAATATGACGAAAGACACGATGGATCGCGCCATTAAGCGTGGTGCAGGTAGTGAAGAAGCAGATAATTTAGAAGAAATTCGATATGAAGGTTATGGACCTGGTGGGGTTGCAGTATTAGTGGAATGTTTAAGTGATAATCGTAATAGAACAGTTTCAGATGTGAGACATGCCTTTGTAAAATCAGGTGGAAGTTTAGGTACAGATGGATCCGTCAGTTATTTATTTAAACGGCAAGGAATAATTAGTTTTGCACCTGGTGCTGATGAAAATAAAATTATGGAGGTTGCTATTGAAGCTGGTGCTGATGATGTGGTGAGCAACGATGATAAAAGCATTGATATTTCCACATCACCTGAACATTTATCCGATGTGACGGCTGCCTTAGAAACTGCTGGATTGAAATACCAACGTGCTGAAGTGTCTGAAGTTGCTTCTGTACAAGTTGCCTTGAATAAAGATGATGCAGAGTCATTTATCAAATTGGTGGATACATTAGAGGATTTGGATGACGTACAAAATGTACATTCTAATGCAGACTTACCGGATGATTTTTATGGCGATTAGTAGCTCCTTATGACGATAATTTTAGGAGTTGATCCAGGTTCAAGAATAACCGGTTATGGAATAATAAAACTTTGTGCGCAGAAATTTGAATTTGTTGATTGTGGTGTGATACGAACCAAAGATGATAGTGCCGCTCAAAAATGCCATCACATATTTGCAGAAATTCAAAAAATACTTAGCTTGCATCAGCCAGATGAAACTGCGGTAGAAGAAGTATTTATGAATATAAATGTCAATTCGGCGCTAAAATTGGGACAGGCTCGAGGTGCTATTTTAGCTGCAATTGCTTCGCACGATCTGAGTGTGGCGGAATATTCTCCTCGACGTATTAAGCAAGCGGTAGTTGGTTATGGTGGGGCTGATAAAAATCAGATTCAGCAAATGATAAAATTATTATTAAATTTGAAACAAGCGCCTGCAACTGATGCAGCAGATGCACTTGCCGTTGCAGTATGTCACGCAAATTCCAGAGGGATAAAAAAATATGATAGTCACACTACGTGGTAAACTCACTGAGAAACTACCACTGAAAATAATTGTAGAAGTTGCGGGGATCGGTTATGGCGTTGAAACACCCATGTCTACCTTTTATAAATTACCCGATGTGGGTGCAGATATTTTTTTGTTCACGCATCTTGTCGTTCGTGAAGATGCACATTTGCTTTTCGGTTTTGGTACTGAACGTGAAAGAGCTTTATTTCAAGCTTTAATTAAGGTGAGTGGCATCGGGCCAAAAGTTGCTCTTTCTATTTTATCCTCATTAGATGCAGATATTTTTATGCAATGTATTTTGGATAATAATCTGAGTAGTTTAGTTCGTGTTCCAGGGGTGGGTAAAAAAACAGCTGAGCGATTAATTATTGAAATGAGAGATAAAATTCAACATATTGATTCTGTTTCGAGATCAGCATTGTCCGCTCTGGATCTTATCATTCAGAGCAGTCCTCAGAGCGATGCTTTGAGTGCACTGATCTCACTGGGCTATAAACAGGAGATTGCAAGAGCGGCTATTTCGAAATGGAAAGGGGATAGCCCAAGCACTGAAGATTTAATTAAATTTGCTTTGCAGAATATTTAGATTCATTATAGTCATAGATAAGCAAAGGGAGTATATAATGGAAAATCTTGAAAGAATAATAACACCCGATGAACAGATTGATGATAGCGCTATTGACCGTGCAATTCGCCCAAAACGTTTGGCGGATTATGTAGGGCAAGCTGCTGTTCGAGAGCAATTTTCGATTTTTATTCCTGCTGCCCGCCAGCGTCATGAGGCTTTGGATCACGTTTTAATATTCGGCCCCCCCGGTTTAGGAAAAACAACCTTAGCCCACATTATTGCCCATGAAATGGGCGTTAATTTACGTCAAACATCGGGGCCTGTGTTGGAAAAAGCAGGGGATTTGGCGGCATTACTTACCAATCTTGAGCCTCGCGATGTGCTGTTTATCGATGAAATTCATCGACTTAGCTCTGTGGTAGAAGAGATTTTGTATCCGGCTATGGAAGATAATCAACTTGATATTATGATTGGTGAAGGACCTTCTGCCCGTTCTATTAAAATTGACATACCACCTTTTACTCTGGTTGGTGCAACGACTCGAGCTGGTTTGTTAAGCTCACCGTTGCGAGACAGATTTGGAATTGTGCAGCGTTTGGAATTTTATTCAGTGAGTGATTTAACACATATCGTCGAACGTTCTGCTTCAATTCTGCAGGTTGCTATTGATAAAAAAGGAGCGATTGAAATTGCAAAACGATCCAGAGGAACGCCCCGTATCGCGAATCGATTATTGCGTCGTGTTCGTGATTTTGCGGATGTGAGGGCAGGTGGAATAGTGACTGAAAATGTGGCGCATCAGGCCCTGGATCTCTTAGATGTGGATTTACAAGGATTTGATGTGATGGATCGTAAGTTATTGCTGGCTATGATTGAGAAATTTGATGGCGGCCCCGTTGGCTTAGATAGTTTGGCTGCTGCAATTAGTGAAGAACGTGGTACTATAGAAGATGTGTTGGAGCCATTTTTAATACAACAAGGTTTTATACATCGGACTCCACGAGGTCGAGTAGCTACGCAATTGGCATATCAACATTTTGGCATAGCCTCTGAGAAATAAGTAGGAGAGAACACATGAATATCGATACAAGTTTTTGGCATTTTATAGCTGATGCAGGTCCGGTGGTTAAAATTGTTTTGTTGTTGTTGATTAGTGCTTCAGTTACATCATGGACGGTCATCGTGCAACGTGTTAATTATTTGAATAACACTAAAGCCGCTGCGGATAATTTTCAAAAAACATTTTGGTCTGGAATAGATCTAGCCTCATTGTATGAAAATATAAAACACAAAAAGAAATCGTTGAATGGGTTAGAACATATTTTTTCAGCGGGCTTTGAAGCTTTTTTAAAGATGCGTTCAAGTGAGAAAGTAAGTCATGATGCCATTATGGATGGCGTACAACGAGCGATGAAAATTGCACGTGCGCGTGAATTTGATCGGCTTGAAAAACATTTATCGTTTTTAGCGACCGTGGGTTCAACCAGCCCTTATATTGGCTTATTTGGAACAGTGTGGGGGATGATGACAGCACTCAGAGCACTTGGAAATGTAAGTCAAGCAACGATTTCTATGGTGGCACCAGGCATCTCAGAATCATTAATTGCAACAGCAATCGGATTGTTTGCTGCTATTCCTGCGTATATAGCCTACAACCGATTTAGTAGTGATGTTGATCGAATTTCAAATGATTATGAGACCTTTCAGGATGAGTTTTATAGTTTGCTCCATCGACAAACACACAGTTGATAAAACAGGAATGTGAAAATGAGAAAGCGAAAAGCATTGGCAGAAATTAACGTAGTACCTTACATCGATGTGATGATAGTGCTACTCGTCATTTTTATGGTGACTGCACCTTTATTAACTCAAGGGGTGAGTGTTGATTTACCTCAAGGCCAAGCTAAGGCGCTGACTAAAGAACAAAAAGAACCTATTGTGGTATCTATCGATGCTCAGGGTCTTTATTATTTGAATACAGCCCAATACCCCGATAAACCAATAAATGCTAGAGCTTTAATGCACCGGGTTGCTGCTGAAATTCAGTTGGCAAAACGTGAGGGCCAAAAGAGAGCTATCTATGTGAAAGGGGATAAAAATGTGGATTATGGAAAAGTGGTTGGTGCTATGGTGATGTTACAAAAGGCCGGTGCAGATTCCGTGGGCTTAATGACTCAACCTCAAAGCGAATCACCCGTAAGCAATCGGTAATCCAGCCTCTTCCCAAGCCGTAGTGCCTCCATCTATAAGTATGGCATTTTCAAAATTAGCACTTCTTAAAAATTCGCAGGCTCTGGATGCTCTTTTCCCTGTAGCACAGGCTACATAAATATTTTCCAGTTTATGTCCCAGCCCACGCAGGTAGTTTATCGTCAAATCAGGATCAAATTCAGTGATAGGTTGTAAAATTGCACCTTCAATATGAAAATCTTCAAATTCAGGCAGACTCCGAACATCAATCACCACCACCTCTTCTCCAGCGACTTTTTTTGCATATAAATCAATTGGTTTGATGACTTTTAACGGCATGATGGGCTTTCCTCTCAAAATAATTTTTACTGAATTGATGCATATTAGCATAATTTGGGTTTAATTGTCATCCCAATTGAAGGTCTAAGCGCCACCAGGTAAAATAACCCCATGCGTAAATTACAAAACTATAATTATTGCTTTTTACTTTCATTGGTACTGCACATTTTGGTGCTAAGTTTTTTCGTCCTAAGTTTTGGTGCTCTAGCTCCCGTTTTTAAAAGTTCTGAAGAGGTTGAGATTGTTAAGGCGGTGGCCATTAATCAAAAAGATCTGGAGAATGAAATTGAAAAAATCCAGATAGAGAAAAATCAACAAAAAAAACGAGAAGAAGATCGCATATTTGCCGCAAAAGAGAAGCAAAAGCTTGAGGAGCAAAAGTTGGAACTGCTAAAAAAAGCAGAAGAAGAGCATAATAAAGCCATTGCACAAGCAAAGCTCAAAGCAACACAACAAGAAGCCCTGGCTCAAAAAAAACAAGAAGAATTAGCAAAATTAGAAAAAAAATTAGCGGCACAAAAGGCAAATGAAGAACAATTGGCTTTAAAAAGACGCAAGGCTGAGCTCGATAAAGCTTTAAATGATGAATTGAATGCTGAAAAGGATAAGTTAAGTGCTGCTGAGCAAAGCAGAATTAACAATGAAGTGGATAAATACAAGGCCATTATTATTAGTGCCATCAGCCGTAGTTGGTTAGTTCCTCCCCAAGCCAATAAAAATTTATCCTGCCAACTTTTGGTAAAAATTGGACCGGGTGGTGTGGTTTTAGATGTGAAAACCTTAAAGTCCAGTGGTGATGCACTATTAGATAGATCAGCAAGAACGGCTGTACTTAAAGCCTCTCCATTGCCCGTGCCAGTAAAACCAGAATTATTTGATAAATTTCGTGAATTGAAACTAACGGTAAGACCCGAGAAAATTGTTTCTCGATAAATAAGGAGATTATTTTAATGAAATTACTACGTCGGCTGATACCTTTTATTATTTTTTTATCACTGCCAAGTTATGCGGCCTTAGAACTTGAACTGACGCAAGGCATGGAAGGCGCTATACCAATCACCATCAAAACCTTTCAGAACGAACAGCAATCTAAATTAAACTTAACGTCTATTATTCGTGCAGATTTGCGTAATAGTGGCCGTTTTAATGTCGCTGAAAATAATAAAAAATCAGATAACATTTTAGAGGGTAAAATTACTGTGACTGGTCCTAATCAATATAAAGTGGATTTTGATATTGTCGATAATTTGAGCGCCTCTAGTGAGGGTGAAGGTTCCAGAAGCGTTTTACTCAGCAAAACCTATGCTTTTACTGATAAAAATATTCGGATTTTAGGACATCGTATCGCTGATGATGTTTATTCCAAATTGGTTGGTAAAAAAGGATTTTTTACCACTAAAATTGCCTATGTTTTGGTAAGAAATAAATTGGGTAAAGCGCATCAGTATCACCTCATGATTGCTGATGTGGATGGTTATAATGCCAAACCCTTACTGACATCAGAAGAGCCTATTATGTCGCCACGTTGGGCCCCCGATGGTCAACGACTTGCTTATGTATCTTTTGAAAAAAAACGGGCATCGATTTACGTGCAGAATATTACCAACGGTCAACGTGAAGTCGTCTCTCAATTCTATGGCATCAATGGAGCCCCATCTTGGTCACCTGATGGTAAAAAACTGGCCATGGTCTTGTCCAAATCAGGTTACCCCAAAATTTATGTGTTAGATTTAGCGACTCGCAATCTCAGACAATTAACCCAGGGTGACTCTATCGATACAGAACCCTCTTGGTCGCCAGATGGTCAGACCCTATTATTTACCTCGAACCGCAGTGGAGGCCCTCAAATTTATCAATTGAGTGTTAATGGAGGGGAGCCTAGTCGATTAACATTTAATGGGACCTATAATACGACCGCTTCATTCTCTTCAGATGGACGAACTGTGATTATGCTTCACAAAGATAGTGGAATGTTCTTTATTGCCTTGCAAGATTTGGATACTGATCACTTAGAAATCCTGACAAAAAATGGCAGAGACCAGTCTCCCAGTTTAGCGCCTAATGATGATATGGTCCTCTTTGCAACACGGAGTGGATCACGCCAAGTGCTGGGGATGGTTTCGGTTGATGGACGGGTACGTTTGCGTTTACCCGCATTAGAAGGTGATGTTAGGGAACCTGCGTGGTCGCCCAGATCCGTATTGTAGGTGCTCTATGTAGTGTGTTAGTATTATTTTTTTTAAAAATGGAGGTAAATTATGACAATAAAAAATATGTGTAAATATCTAGTGATTTTTGTTGCAATTGTTTCTTTGACATCTTGTTCTTTATGGCGACATAAATCTGCTAAGAATAAACCAAAAGCAGAAGCCGAAACATCCACATTTGTTAGCGCTGGTGAAAATGAAAACGCAGGGTCTGAGGCAGTGACAACAGCTTACAAAGACACTGGAAATTTAACCGAGCTTTCACGTGAAGCTGCAACGGATAAATGTCATCCTGCAAAAGCACAAGGTGGCGTTGAGCAACATTATTATTTCGAATTTGATAAAAGTATTGTTAATCCATCTGAAATAGCTTCACTTAAAACGCAAGCGAATTATTTGCATTCACATCCTACAGCAAAAGTACGTGTGGAAGGAAATACCGATGATCGCGGAAGTCGTGAATATAACGTAGCTCTGGCTGCGCGTCGTGCTAATGCTGTTATTAGCATCTTGGAGCAAGAAGGTATTTCAAAGAAACGTATACACATGGTCAGTTACGGTGCTGAAAAGCCAGCTGCAACCGGTGAAACTGAAGAAGCTTATCGATGTAATCGACGTGTAGATCTCGTATTTATAGCAGGATAATTAATGAAAATAAAAAACTCTATTGTTGCTCTAACCCTATTGATATCAAGTCAAGCATGGGCAGCTGCGCCAGTTGAGGATTTGACAAGATCAGGGCGCCTTTCTCAAGGCGCTTTGACTCAACGATTAACCTCAGAGCAACGACTCAAAAAATTAGAACAGCAAATTGAAAATATTACTCGCTTAAATCAAAGTGAAAAAATAGAAAGTTTGAATGCTAAAATTCAAGCACTACAAGGCACAATTGAAAAACAAATGCATGATTTAAAAATATTAAGTGAGCAACAACGGCAATTTTACCAAGATTTAGATAGACGTTTGCAACAATCTTCTCAAGTGGCTAGTCAACCCACAATTTCAGCAGCAAACAATATAGAAACTCCTCAGTCAGTTTCTCCGGCTAATGATGGAGAGCAGAAACTCTATAAAGAGGCATTTGAATTATTAAAATTAAAAAAATATGATGATGCACTCAAAGCAATGACAAATTATTTAAATAAATACCCACAAGGCCAATATACTGTTAATGCCTATTATTGGACAGGCGAAATATATTATTTACAAGGTAAGGCAGATAATGCCAAAAATGCCTTTAATGTTATCGCTAAACAATTTCCCAATTCTCAAAAACTGCCTGATGCTTTGTTGAAATTGGCCATTATTGAAATTGATGCGGGGCATAACGAGTCTGCAAAGAATGCCTTACTTAAAATCCAACAACAATATCCTGGAACCACAGCTGCTCGTTTAGCAGGAGTTCGTTATCAAGAATTGAAACTTAGCTCATAACATCATCTTTGATGAAGGGGGGGGGAATGAAAAAAGTAATGGATACTTCCGAATATCCGGTAGCCGATTTACCTACTATCGATATCTCAAATTGTACTTCTGAAGATTTAGAGAAATTGGTAAAACTAGGCATGTGTTATATTGATATTTCTAAGAATCAGAATACAAGTTCAGCCCTGGCTATCGTGCGAGCTAAAGCACTTAGCTTTTTTCACCAATCTTCAGCTGAAAAGACAAAGAAACTTTTTAGTGAATCTGCTGATCGAAGTGGTTATCTTGATCATACTACCAATACCCGTGCAGGTTATGCAGAGCAGTGTATTTTTGATCCTAATAAACCCATGGAATATTTTAGTGAGGTAAAATCATCTGTTGTGGATGTGAGTGATTTTTTTACCCAAGATGTCGGTTATGCGCTAATCATGAAACTCATGAAACACTTAAACATCAGAGATGCGGAAGATAAATATCAGCAAATGATTCAGGGGAATAATTTTATTTTTAACATTATATTCTATCCCTCATCTGATAAAACTGACTCTACTTTCGGACTCAAGCCCCATAAGGATTTTTATCCTTATATATCGATACTGAGTCCAGGCGCTGAACCAGGGCTACAAATTAATATTGGTCAACAGTGGTATGCTGTAGGTTATAAACCAGGTCATTTGCTGGTTGTTATAGGACAGCCTCTTGAAATGATTTTAGGTCATCAATGTGTTGCACCTGTACATCGTGTTTGTGTGCCCAAAAATGAACGTTTAACCTGTGGTTTATCTATTGATCCATGTCCAACAGCACCCATGTTTGACTACACGACGGGCGAAAAACTATTTGATAGCACCAAAGAGTTTCTTGACAAAAAAGTGGGTGTTTTCTATGAAGAAAGTGCCGAAGAAAGTGTTCAAAATGAGGGAACAAAACCAATCCAAAAACAGGAATTGAATGTGACAATTGCTAAATTTTCTCATAAGTATGCTAGTCCTATCCACACACAAAACCCAACCTCAAATAATAATTCCAATGTCGGCGAAAGTGATACAGCACCAAAACAACATGAAACTTTTGATGTTTAGTGAAATATGTTACAATTAACTAAGTAACTCATTCTTTTCACTGTGGGGATTGAAATGAAATTTGATCTTGAAACTATTTTCGATCTTGTTCCAGGAAATGTTTTTTGGAAAGGTAAAGATGGAAAATATTTGGGCTGTAATAAAAGTCAAGCCAATCAACTTCATTTAAAATCTCCTAAAGATATTATCGGTCTTACTCTTTTTGATCTTCTACCAGAACACATTGCCACAATTATTGAAAAAAATGATAACTACGTTATGAGGTCTGGTAAAGAATATGTTATAGAAGAGCAAGGTTATAATGAATTTGGTCATCTCTCCATGTATTTATCACGCAAGTTGCCGCTTTTTGATGAGCAGGGCAATGTGGGTGGATTGTTGGGTATCTCCATTCATGCGGAGAAGACATTTGATCTTGAAAAAATTATTGCTCTCATGCCTGGAAATATCTTTTGGAAAGACAAAGATGGCAGATATCTGGGCTGTAACAATAATGTGGCTAAGCTACTAAATTTAAATGAACGCCATGATATTGTTGGGCGTACAGATCGTGAGATTTTACCCGAGCATGTCGCTAGTCTACTCACCAAAAATGATAGTGAGGTAATAAAGTCGGGCAAAGAATTTGTCGCTGAAGAAACGGGCTATGATATTGCTGGAAATCCAGCGACATTTCTGTCAAGCAAAATTCCCTTCTTTAATGAGCGACAAGAAGTGGTAGGATTGCTTGGTATCTCTATGGATATCACCTTTAGAAAGAAATATGAGGAAGAATTACGATCATTAAAGGAAAAAGCAGAGGCGGCTAATAAAGCCAAATCAGAGTTTATTGCAAATATCAGTCATGATTTACGGACACCGATGACTGGGATTATTGGTTTTACCGATATATTAAAATTCAAAGAGACCGATCCTGAGAAAATAGAGATGCTGGAATTACTCGAATCCTCAGGTCGTCGTTTACTCGACTTGTTGAATGAAATTGTGAATGTCGTGGAAGTTGAAGAAAAACAAGATGTAAATAGTGAAACCTTTAATATCCGTGATTTAATCGAGGATAATTCTCAATTATTAATGCCAGCTATAGAGATGAAAAAATTAAATTACTTGGTTGAAATGGATGAATTAGTCCCCTATAACCTCGTCGGAGATAGAAAGCGAATCGCACAAGTGTTGTTGAATCTAACCGGAAATGCAGTTAAGTTTACCGAGAAAGGATTTATCAAAGTCACCGTAAAAACCTTATCCGCAATCAAAAAGGGAAAAATAAAAATACAGATTGCAGTTCAAGATACGGGCATTGGAATTGATAAGATTTATTTTGATAAGATATTTGAAAAGTTTTCCTATTTGAACTTAGGCAATAAAGAAAAATACCCAGGGTCAGGTCTAGGATTGTGGTTGGTGAAAAAGATTATTGACAATTTGGGCGGAAAGATTAAGGTTGAGAGCACTTTGGGTAAAGGAACTACATTTACAATAGAATTAGACTTTCAAGTGATATAAGAAACTATTTATTTAGAAAGTGACAGTTCATCCGAATCCTCATCCCTACTGGTTTTTCGCGATTTAGGAATTGGAGCAGCGCCAGAAATCTTTGTTACTCCATCTTCAAACCCGTCTTCTTCATCCCTATCAGCAAGTTGGGTAATGTTTTCACGAGGTGATTCTGGGCTTGCTGTAGGAGTTAGCTTGAGTTGCGATCTTAGGTATGATCTGAAGTTATTTAGCGCATGTACTGTGGTTCCCTGATCAAATATATATTTTAGAAGACAAGACACTATTTCATCCGTGGGTGGGGAAGAAGAACTTAGTTCATAATATCGTGGTGAATGTTCATCCTCTTTAGTACTCACTGCTTTCTCTTTCTGCATAATAGCTCGTTCTACGAGCATTAATAGTTTCTCTACTTGAGCTCGTGAAGTCTCTGGGGCAGACACATAAATGGAGGCATCTATTAATATTTCCGAGGGAACTACAGAAACTGATCCTTTTGGTGATAATCTTTTTGGTGAAGATTTTCCACTTGATTTGCGAGAGTTATAAAAATCACCATGTTTATCGAAATAGGCCTTTGCTTTTAATGTTTCCACAAATTGTAAATCAACTCCTTGGAGTGCTAATACACCCTCACTGAGTTCTCCAATGAGAAAGCTTTCAATATATTGGAAAGCTTCGTTAAAATTATCTTTATGAAAAATCCGGATGGGTTTTCGAAGTTTTCTGGCTAATATTCCTACCAGCAGATGGTGGGCGCATTCACTCAGTAAGAAATCTAATCTATAATTTTGTAATTTTTTTCTTTCTTTTTCAATTTCTGTTACATCTACTGTCAGACTTGTTTGACTATTGACACTTTTAAGCTGCTTTGTATCAGATTTTCCAAGATCTCCAAGAACACGATTTACTTTCTTTTTAAACTTGACATGATTGGGTGATGAAGTTGATTCATACATGTACTTGACATATTGCAGTGCGACCTCATAGCTGGGTGCTATATCTTCTAAAGGCTCATATCCTAGGCGGTTCACAGTATTATCAAAAATTTCTTTGAATACTTCAAAAGAGGTAAAAGCAGAAGGTTTATTTTCAACGGAACTTGCATCAGCTTTATCTCGAACTGGCACAGATGAGAAAAAATTCACACTTTTGGGTCTGGGGAATTTATCGTAGGCTATAGGTGAACCTTTTTCTTGTAAACTTTGAGCTCGAACTTTACTGGGTTTACTCTGTTGAGCAATTTTGAAGAGTTCAACAGATGCTGAATTATTAACCCAGTCATCCCATCGAGTGTGTAGGATGCAATCTTTATCTAAATCAATCGGGAAAAAACCTCTATTTTTTTTAAGATACTCTTGACCCGCTGTCTGAAAAAGTTTCAGATCTTGATCACCATTATTTTTGGAACCTAATGTATCTGCGATTATCGACATAAATATAGTGCACTGATTATCACGAATTAATCCGTTCACCATATTTAGTGTTGCATTAAGATAAGGTTGTACATAATAGGAAATTGCTTTTACTTCCGCGTCAATTTTTGCAAAGCTGACACCAAGAGCGACAATAGCGTCTAGTGGAATAGGAAATGCTTTAGTATCAAATGTGGCTATCTGATCAGTGTTCAGAGTAGTTTTTTCTTTAAGATCAGGATGTATTCCTCGAACTTTCATTTC
This sequence comes from uncultured Gammaproteobacteria bacterium, assembly GCA_964651735.1. GTDB lineage: Bacteria > Pseudomonadota > Gammaproteobacteria > CAZYYU01 > CAZYYU01 > CAZYYU01. The sequence goes on from CAZYYU010000005.1 coordinate 25,758, forward strand.
CTCTCCCCTAGTGAGACTCTTGTCGTATTTCAATAATTCACTTTTCAATTAAACATTAAGCCATTGGGTCAGATTATACACTACAAGTATGTAGTCTTGTAAAGACAAAAATATTGCAAAAAAGTGGATTTGTTAATTAATAATGGTTTTTTAGTATCATGATATATTAAATTTAATCTATTTTTTAATATTAACGAAAAATAAATGAACGAAATATAGAACGTGAATCCGCTGCTAGGCCGCTTTTGTTTCTGGGCTATATAGAATACAATGAGACATGGACCCATTAGTAGATTTAAAGGATATTCATTTACCCCCGCCAGTGGATTATTGGCACTTGTCTTTTGGCTGGTATCTCATGGTATTTGGATGTTTTGTGGGGTGTCTTATTCTACTTCGGAATATATACCATCGAAGGAATGCTGTTGATCCAAAGCAAGAAGTTCTACAACGCTTAGCCCATCTTCGAAAAGCTTATGAATATGAAGAGGATCCTATTGCTATAGCAATAGAGCTATCTCAACTGTTGCGTCGGGTCGCAATGATAGTCTTTCCACACCAAGGTATTGAAAATCTAAAGAATGAAAACTGGTTAGCCTTTTTGGATCGTACAGGCAACACTCTATCTTTTTCACAAGGAGTTGGTAGAGCCTTGGTTTCTGCGCCTTATCAATCACTCTCCAGAAACAAGGTGGACGCTTTATTTAATTTAGCAACGATGTGGCTTAAACAGGTGTCATGATGATGAAATGGACTTGCTCATTATTAGGGATATTTATTGTGCTGCCACTCTATGCCATAACTCCTTCTCATAAAGGGGTTGCACATTATCGAGCCGGAAATTATGAAGCCGCTAAACAGTATTTTCTGCAAGGAAATACGGCGGATGATTATTATAATTTGGGTAATGCCCATGCAAAATTGCACCAATACGATCTGGCTTTGGAAGCTTATACTAAGGCTCTCACTCTACAACCCGATTTTCCCGATGCGAAATTCAATCATCACCTCGTGAGCCAAGTTCATGAGCAACAATTTCAAGACATGCTCACCATGCAACATCTCATCGATGACCCCAGTGGTTTTCTGCGTGTCAGGCTTAACTTCTTAGCCAAAAATCATCAGCGCGGATAGCAACTTCCTCTGTTTAAGTCACCATAGATATGGTAAAGTTGCAACCTTCGAGTAAAAACGAGCAAATTATGATTAATAAATTACGAAACATTGCGATTATTGCACACATTGACCATGGAAAAACTACCCTCGTGGATAAACTATTGCAACAGAGTGGGACGCTCAAAAAGCAAGTGCAAGAAAGGGTGATGGACTCCAATGAATTGGAGCAAGAACGTGGAATTACAATTTTAGCGAAGAACACCTCCATCAATTGGGGTGATTATCACATTAATATTGTGGATACCCCAGGGCATGCTGATTTTGGAGGTGAAGTTGAACGCATTTTATCGATGGTTGACTCTGTTCTGCTGTTGGTGGATGCCGTTGATGGTCCTATGCCTCAAACACGATTTGTGACCCAAAAAGCCTTTAAGCATGGTTTGAAACCGATTGTGGTAGTTAACAAGATTGATCGGCCTGCCGCACGCCCACATTGGGTAATTGATCAGGTTTTTGAATTATTTGACCGTCTGGGTGCCACACATGAGCAATTGGATTTTCCAGTGGTCTATGCCTCAGCTCTCGAAGGGTATGCAAAATTAAATTTAGAAGATACCAGCACCGATATGTCGCCCTTGCTTCAAACAATAGTTGATTGTGTTCCTCCACCCGATGTTGATTTGAACGGGCCATTCCAAATGCAAATCAGTTCTTTGGATTATTCAAGTTTTGTGGGTACTATAGGTATTGGCAAGATCAGCCGTGGAGTGGTTAAAACCAATACACAAGTAAAAATTATTGATCGTGAAGGCAATATTCGACCTGGTCGTATATTGCAAGTCTTAGGATATTTGGGATTAGAGCGTACTGAGGTTAAAGAAGCTCGGGCAGGCGATATTATTGCCGTGTCGGGTATTGAGGGGCTGCATATATCCGATACGATTTGTGCACCTGAAAATGTTGAGGCACTCCCTCCTTTGACGGTCGATGAGCCTACCGTCACGATGACCTTCCAAGTGAATGATTCTCCTTTTGCAGGACAAGATGGCAAATATGTAACCAGTCGAAAAATTCATGAACGCTTAGAGCAAGAACTTTTACATAACGTCGCACTTCGAGTCACCCAAGGCAGCTCACCGGATAAATTTCAGGTCGCTGGGCGAGGAGAATTGCATTTATCCATTTTGATCGAAACGATGCGTCGGGAAGGCTATGAGCTCGCCGTGTCCAAGCCTGAGGTTGTGGTCAAAGACGTTGATGGTAAAAAATTAGAACCTTATGAAGTATTGACCGTTGATATTGAAGAACAACATCAAGGCAGTGTGATGGAAGCCCTTGCCTTACGTAAGGGTAAATTAACCGACATGATTTCAGATGCTCAAGGTCGAGTGCGTTTAGATTATGAAATTCCCACTCGTGGATTAATCGGATTTCATAATGCCTTCCTAACCATGACCTCGGGAACGGGGATTATGTATCATGTGTTTGATCATTATGGTGATCATGTTGATATGAGTTTCCAGAGCCGAAAAAATGGGGTTTTGGTCTCAAATGCGACTGGAAAAACCACCGCATTTTCACTGTGGAACTTAGAAGACCGAGGAAAAATGTTTCTTCCACCTCAGACGGATATTTATGAGGGTATGATCGTCGGTATACACACGCGTGATAATGATTTAATTGTTAATCCTACTAAGGCCAAACAGTTAACCAATATACGTGCCTCCGGTAGTGATGAAAATATCATTTTAACGCCGCATATTAAGATGAGTTTAGAACAAGCCTTAGAGTTTATTGAAAATGATGAGTTGGTTGAGATCACACCGCATCATATCCGATTACGTAAGAAGCTGTTGACTGAGAATGCACGTAAGCGGGCGGGTCGTGAATAAGCCTTGATATTTGCTCACAAATCGCTATGATAAGCAGTTTTCCGCATCGGGGATTCCCCGATTCTTCGGGCCGTTAGCTCAGGGGTAGAGCAGTGGACTTTTAATCCATTGGTCCTGCGTTCAAATCGCAGACGGCCCACTTCCTCCTAAAAACCCTCATGGGGGCTAGGTGTCTTGGCGTAAACTTCTTCGGTGCAATCGGACATTTGTTGGCATAAGTTTTCCACCTCTTTTAGTTCATATTCTTCCTTATCACAGCTAATCTGTAATTTCTTGCACTCAATTTCTGCAAAATTTGCCGGTAATTTTTTATCATCGGGGAAAATTAAAATGCAGTGGCCATCGGAACAATTATTTCCTACTTCGAGTACTTTAGAAAAGTTGTCACCTCCTTTGCAAAGGTAAAATAAAGGGAAGGGTTTTGGGGGTTGTTCACTGACACTAAAAATTAATTTGATATCATGTTTTAGTTCTAATATTGGAATTATTTTTTCTACCAATGGATGTCGGTGATTTCCAAAGATATAGGCTATCGCTAATGGTGGTCGAAATTGTGGGGACCAGGGTAAGCGATCAGGATGAAAGACTGGTGTAGTCGGTGTTTCATCAGATTCCGCACCTTCTGAAATGGGCGTCAATGTAATACTGTCTCCCTGTCGAAATCGGGGTGAAAATTTGCTTTTCCTTGGATGGGGAGTGTCATTGTGTGTTTTGCTTTCTTGCTCTTTGAAGTGTGGTGACCAGGGTAATTGTTGACTTGGGTCATCTAGGTCTATTTCATGCATGTGTCTTCCTCCCTTAGACTTGACGCTTGTTAGTATTCCTTTATGATAACATGATGAATGAAAATGAAAACCTATCTTTGCTGATTTCTCAGCTGACTGAGCGTCTTGAAGCCCTTCGGGGGTATCTTTGACTTTGAAGTAAAAGTTCAGCGACTTGCAGAAGTCGTCACTCAGCTTGAAGCGCCTGATATTTGGAAAGACCAAAACAAAGCCCAAGAACTGGGTAAAGAGCGCACTAAGCTTGAAAAAGTGGTCAACACGCTCAGCAATTTAGACTCCCGATTAAAAGATAGCGAAGCACTATTACAAATGGCTCTGGAAGAGGGCGATCAAAACGCTTTGAAAGAACTCAGTGAGGAAGTCCATGAGATCCAACAACACATCGAGGATCTAGAATTTCAGCGCATGTTTTGCAAAGAAATGGATCCCAATAATGCCTATGTGGAAATTCAATCAGGATCTGGTGGTACAGAGGCTCAAGATTGGGCCGAAATGATTTTGCGGATGTATTTACGCTGGGCGGATAAACGCGGATTTAAGACTGAGTTAATGGAAGTTTCCTCAGGTGAAGTGGCAGGAATTAAAAGTGCGACTATTCATGTGGTGGGTGATTATGCTTATGGTTGGTTACGCACAGAAAGTGGTGTGCATCGACTGGTGCGTAAGTCTCCTTTTGATTCCGGAAATCGTCGGCACACTTCCTTTGCTGCGGTATTTATTTCTCCGGAAATCGATGAAAATGTAGAAGTGGATTTGAATCCTGCTGATATTCGGATAGACACTTATCGATCCAGTGGAGCTGGAGGTCAACATGTGAATACCACAGATTCAGCGGTTCGTTTAACACATATTCCCACAGGTATTGTGGTACAATGCCAAAGTGATCGCTCACAACATAAAAATAAAGCGCAAGCCATAAAACAATTAAGAGCAAAGCTTTATGAGTTGCAGATGAATGAAAAATTGGCCGAGCAACATCAGTTAGAAGCTGCCAAATCTGATATCACCTGGGGCAATCAAATTCGATCTTATGTTTTGGATAAAGCACATATAAAGGATTTACGTACGGGGGTAGAATCATTTAATACTCAAGCAGTGTTGGATGGTGATTTAGATATTTTTATAGAAGCTAGTTTAAAAGAAGGGGTTTGACATGACTGAGAATAATGTAACTGCAGAAGAGCAAGTAGAAATTTTAGATGAAAATACACAAATACAATTACGTAAAGAAAAGTTAAATGAAATGCGTAAACAGGGAATTGCATTTCCCAATCATTTTAAGCGTGAAAATCTTGCGGTCGAATTACTAGAAGCCTATGAAGATAAATCACACGATGAATTAGAATCTACAGAAATACCTGTTTCGGTAGCTGGTCGTATTATGACTCGACGAATTATGGGTAAAGCTAGTTTTGTTACTATCCAAGACATGAGCGGACGTATTCAATTATATTTACGTCAAGATGATATTCCAGAAGGTCGTTATGAAGAATTTAAAAATTGGGATTTGGGGGATATTATTGGTGCTCAAGGGGTTTTATTTAAAACGAAAACCGGTGAGCTCAGTGTGAAATGTTCTAATGTTGAAATATTGACCAAAGCATTGCGTCCAATGCCTGATAAATTTCACGGATTAACCGATCAAGAATTGCGCTATCGTCAACGTTATTTAGATTTAATGGTGAATGAAGAAACTCGAAATACTTTTAGAATTCGTTCCGCAATTATTGCAGGAATCAGACGATTTTTATCACAAAAAGGATTTATGGAAGTTGAAACACCGATGATGCATGTGCTTCCCGGTGGTGCCGCGGCACGTCCTTTCAAAACACATCATAATGCTTTGGATATGGAATTATTTTTACGTATTGCGCCAGAACTTTTTCTCAAACGCTTAGTCGTCGGTGGAATTGAGCGTGTATTTGAAATTAATCGTAATTTTAGAAATGAGGGTTTGTCGACACGACATAATCCAGAATTTACCATGATCGAATTTTATCAGGCTTATGCTGTATATACTGATTTAATGGATTTAACTGAAGAAATGTTGAGAGAGCTTGCGAAAGAAGTCCTAGGTAAGACCACAATCACTTATCAAGGAAAAGAATTTCACATGGATAAAAAATTCTTGCGATTTACCATGTTGGATGCGATTGTAAAATATAATCCTGAAATTACCCGTGATCAATTAACGGACATTAAAAAAGCCACTGCCTTAGCCAAGAAATTGGATCTTGCTGTGCTGGATCATTATGGTCTTGGAAAAATCCAAACGGATATTTTTGAAAAAACTACGGAAAAGCAATTAATCGAGCCTACATTTATTACGGCATATCCAACGGAAGTATCACCACTGGCACGTGCAAATGATATTGACCCTACAGTTACCGATCGTTTTGAATTTTTTGTGGGTGGCCAAGAAATCGCTAATGGATTTTCGGAGTTAAATGATTCTGAAGATCAAGCCGAAAGACTCAGGCAACAACTCAAAGACCGTGAAGCAGGCGATCTGGAAGCCATGCCTTTTGACGAAGATTTTATCACCGCACTAGAATACGGATTGCCACCCACTGCAGGTGAAGGAATCGGTATCGATCGTTTAGTGATGTTATTCACAAATTCACCTTCGATCAGAGATGTGATTTTATTTCCTTTGATGCGGCCAAATTAATCATTTGCTTAAATCATCATTCAGGATTTGATTTTAAGCTTTTTAAAATCTTGAAATAAATATCATTTTAGTGTAGAGTAATTTCCCAACTTTTTTCGGGTTAAAATGATATGAATAAGCACAAACTCTTAAAACTCATGCCGCTTTTCTTAGTATTAGTTATAGACACAATGGGGATGGGCATTGTATTTCCTATTTTAAGTCCTTTATTTATGGAACCTTCTGGTGGTTTATTAGCCAGTACTGCATCAATGAACGAACGTCAATTTTGGTATGGCGCAATCATGCTTTCATGGTCAGTATTTATGTTTATCGGTGCTCCATTTTTAGGAGATTTGTCAGATCGTTTAGGTCGGAGAAAAATCTTATTACTGGCCTTGGGTGGAACCGCTTTAGGCTTTGGAATTTCGGCATTAGGAATTGATTTAAAGAATGTATGGATTTTAATGCTGGGACGTTTATTAGCAGGCTTTTTTGCAGGCAGTCAGCCTATAGCCCAAGCTGTCATTGCTGATATCAGCAGTAAAGAAGACAAAGTGCTTAATATGAGTATTATCATATTTGCCAACTGTATAGGCTTTGTCGTCGGTCCTATCATCGGAGGTTATTTTGCTGATAACAAACTAGTGTCGATGTTTAGCTACAGTACACCTTTTTATGTTGCTGGGGCGCTGGCATTAATAAATGCTGTGGTACTTTTGTACACATTAAGTGAAACACACATACCTGTTAAAACGGTAAAATTGAATTTAGCACGTGGATTGTTAGTATTCATCGAAGCGATCAGCAATAAAAGGATTAGAGTTTTATCCATCGTGTTGCTACTCACAGAGCTTGCTTGGGCAATATTTTTTCTTTACATGCCGATTTATTTAGTCGAACAATATCATTATAACAATTTAAATATTGCGCACTACATGTCGTACTTAGGGCTATTATTTGCTTTTAGTCTTACTGTAGTTATCCGAATTATGGTTAAATTTATGCGACTTGAGACCTTAGTGATATCAATGATGATTATACTTGGCATTGGTGTTGCACCTCTCACATTATTTGATGAAAAAGGAATTTGGTTAATGACAATTCTGATCACCATTCCTAGCGGGTTGGCATACTCATTGATGATTACTATTTGCTCTAATGCAGTTTCTCCCGATGAACAAGGATGGATTATGGGTATATCCAGTAGTATGACGGCAGTCGGATTTGCTATTGGATCTGCAGCAGCGGGATCCTTAGGTGTGTTTGGGAGCTCAGTGCCATTTTTAAGTGCTGCATTAGCAGCAGTATTAAGTAGTGCATTGTTATTTATCTGGGACAAGCAACATCGGACTAGAGCTATCCATGGAGATCCTGCTGGCGATGATAGAACCCATCACATCTGTGGAAACCAAGGTTGATCCAGCACTATAAATGTCTTGAGTTCTATAACCTTCGACAAGCACTTGATTTACCGCTTTTTTTAGCTTATCTGCTAAATCAGGTCTGTTGCAAGATAATTCCAACATCATTGCAATGCTAAGAATAAGTCCAATAGGATTTGCAATATGTTGACCGGCTATATCGGGTGCGCTTCCGTGAATGGGTTCATATAAACCGTGTTTTTCACCTAAGGATGCAGAGGGTAATAGACCCAAGGAACCAGATAATACAGCAGCTTCGTCAGATAAAATATCACCGAACATGTTGGGTGTGAGCATCACGTCAAATTCAGAAGGGCGTCTAATAATTTGCATTGCTGCATTATCGACGTACATATGACTGAGTGCTACATCAGGATAGGATTTATGCACTTCGGTGACAATGTTTCTCCATAACACCATGGTTTCTAGTACGTTGGCTTTATCGATAGAACATAATTTTTTACGGCGTTTTTGCGCTAATTTAAATCCTACGTGTGCGATTCGACGAATTTCTTCTTCGGTGTAAATCATTGTGTTCCATGCTTTGCCATCTTTATTTCCACGAGGATCCCCAAAATAGAGATCGCCCGTTAATTCACGCACCATGACAAAAGAAACATTTTTCAGTAATTCTGCTTTCAAAGGTGAAAAATTTACCAGAGGCGTCCAAATATCTAAAGGCCGTAAATTCGCGTAAAGGCCTAGTGTTTTTCGTATTGCTAATAAACCTTTTTCTGGACGTTGCGCTAAGGGCAAATTATCCCATTGAGGGCCACCCACTGCACCTAAAATTACAGCATCTGCATTCAGTGCTTTTTTTTGTGTTTCGTCAGGAAAGGGGGTGCCATATTTATCGATGGCGATACCGCCAATATATCCCTCTTCATAGCTTATGAAATTTTTAAAGCACTTTAAGATTTTTTTAGCTTGCTCCATGATTTCTGGACCTATTCCATCTCCTGCGAGTAATAATATTTTAGGCATGATTGTCACCTCCTAACCATGGAAATTTTGCAAAGTATTTTTGTTCGAAAGATGCTATTTCTCTCTGTAATTTAAGTACTTTTTCAATATCATCGAGTCCTTCTAACAGTATTTCTTTTCGATGTTCTTCTATAGCAAAAAAACATTTTGCATTGCCATATTTTATAAATTGAGCAGCAAGATCAATGCTCATGTCACCCTGTTGTTTCAATAGTTGATCAATATCCAATTGATTCAGTTTTATTGGCAGAATTCCATTTTTAAAGCAATTATTGTAGAAAATATCGGCAAAGCTTGGAGCAATTATTGCTCTAATTCCAAAATCTAAGAGTGCCCACGGTGCATGCTCTCTACTGGATCCACATCCGAAATTTTCACCGGTTATTAAAATTTTACTTTCTGGTTGTTTATTGAGAATATAATTTTCAATAATTTTTCCATTCATATCATACCGGCTATCTGCAAAAAGAAATCTTCCCAAACCCGATCGTTTAATTGTTTTCAAATATTGTTTAGGAATAATCATATCTGTATCTATATTAGCAATAGGCAGATGAGCGACCTTTCCTGTTAATGTGGTAAATTTTTTCATAAAGTTTCCTCCATTAAAAAATTGCGTATATCAGTGATCTGCCCCGTAATTGCAGCTGCAGCTGCCATCGCCGGACTCATTAAGTGAGTGCGGCCACCACGACCTTGTCTACCTTCAAAATTTCGATTGGATGTGGAAGCACAACGCTCTCCAGGCTCAAGTCGATCGGCATTCATCGCAAGACACATAGAACACCCTGGCTCACGCCACTGAAAACCAGCCTCAATAAATATTTTATCTAAACCTTCTTTTTCGGCGGCGGCTTTGACTAAACCAGAACCGGGCACTACCATTGCGCGCTTAATGTTAGTAGCAACACGATGTCCTTTAACGATGTTTGCTGCTACGCGTAGATCTTCTATGCGTGCATTGGTGCAAGAACCAATAAAAACCTGATCTATTTTAAGGCCTTCTAATGGGGTGCCAGGTTTAAGATCCATATACTCTAGTGCCCTTTGGACAGAAGCTTGTTTGACAATATCGGGTTTAGCATCCAAATTCAGAAATTGTTCAGGATCTGGAACGCGATCGCTAATGGCGCCTGCCATTTCTGGATTTGTTCCCCAGGTGACATAAGGCACTATATTTTCAGCATGCAATTTAATGTCTTCATCAAAATAAGCATACTCATCTGAGAATAAATTTTCCCACGCTTGAATAGCTTTATTCCACATATCACCCTGAGGTGTCATTGGTCTATCTTTTAAATATTCCAAGGTTTTATGATCAGGTGCAATTAATCCTGCACGTGCGCCTGCTTCAATAGACATATTGCATATGGTCATGCGAGCTTCCATTGAAAGTGCTTTTATTGCTGGTCCTGCATATTCGATAACATGACCCGTTCCACCGGCAATTCCAATGCGAGCAATGATATACAAAATTAAATCTTTGGCGCTGATTCCTGGTGCTAATTTTCCTTCAACCCAAATACGCATATTTTTTGCTTTTTTCAAAATCAAAGTTTGTGTTGCAAAAACTTGTTCTATTTCACTGGTTCCAATGCCAAAAGCCAGTGCTCCAAATGCACCATGCGTTGAGGTGTGACTATCGCCACAAACCAAGGTAATTCCAGGCAGCGTGAAACCTTGTTCTGGGCCTATAATGTGCACAATGCCTTGTCTATTATCACCGAGTGCAAAATATTCAAGATTATTTTTTTTACAATTCGCATCTAAGGTTTGAAGTTGTACTTTTGAATCGGGATCCCTTATTCCCGCTTTTAGATTGAGTGTGGGAACATTGTGATCCGCAGTTGCTAAAATGCTGCGAGGATTATGAAGTGTGCGACCTGCTAATTCTAAAGCTTCAAAAGCTTGGGGGCTGGTGACTTCATGGACCAAGTGTCTATCAATATAAATCAAGGAAGTACCATCATCAAATTCTTGGATAACATGTTGATCCCAAATTTTGTCATATAATGTTTTAACCATTTTCATCTCCTCTCACTGCATCGTGATATTCACGCATCATACGTTGGGTAATTGGACCTGTGCAGAAATTTTTCTCGCCTAATTGAATGACTGGCTGCACTTCAGCAGCGGAACCCGTCACAAAAATCTCATCAGCATCCATGATTTCAGAGGGAGTAATATGCTTTTCCATAAAAGGCATATTATATTTTCGTATGATGTCAATAATGGTTTGCCGTGTAATGCCATCCAAAAAACAATCAGCAATTGGTGTATAAATAACACCATTTTTGACCATAAAAACATTAGCGCCCGTACACTCCGCCACGTATCCACGATAATCCAACATCAGCGCATCATGAAAACCAGCGATTTCAGCTTTGTTTTTACTCATCAGGCCAATAATATATTGTCCACACGCTTTCGCATGCACAGGTGTCATATTCGGTGCAGGGCGTACCCAGTCTGCCCACATCAATTTTAAGCCCTGCACTCTCGGTGCAAAATATGACAGCCACTCCCATGCAGCAATGGCTACATGTACAGAGTTTTTGTGAGAGGCCACACTTAATGCTTCTGCGCCATGCCACGCAATAGGTCTTAAATAAGCATCTTTCAGTTGATTACGTTTCAACACATCTACGGCCGCTCGATTCAATTCATCCACGGTGTACGGAATGTTAAATCCCAGCATAGCAGCAGAATCATGCAAACGTTGATGATGCTCTGTTATTTTAAAAATACGGCCATTGTATGCACGTTCACCTTCAAATACGCCACTACCATAATGTAAGGTATGAGTTAAGACATGAACGGTTGCATCTTGCCAATTAATAAACTCACCATCCATCCAAATCCACCCGGATAATTTATCTAACATGTTGGCCTCCCCGATCACGCACGACCGCTAAAATATCGTTTTCAGTCACGTGTTTTTTTCGATCACATAAGGCTTTAAAGGCTTCGAAAATGATTTGAAATTCTTCATCTCCCACCTGCACTCCCCATTCTACAATTTTGCTTTTTAAGGCAGCGCGACCTGAATGTTTTCCTAAAACAAGTTCAGTTTTAGTCACTCCCACCGATTCAGGAGATATAATTTCGTAGGTATGTCGATTTTTCAGCATCCCATCCTGATGAATTCCCGATTCATGAGCAAAGGCATTTTTACCAACAATGGCCTTGTTTTTCTGTACATCAAAGCCACTAACCTCTGCGACAAAACGGGAAACAGGATATATTTTTTGCGTGTCAATATTGGTTTGAAAATTAAACAAATCTGGACGAGTTTTAATTGCCATCACGACTTCTTCTAAGGCAGCATTACCTGCACGTTCACCGATTCCATTAATTGTGCACTCAATTTGTCGAGCGCCACCCAAAATTCCTGCTAATGAATTTGCAGTAGCTAAGCCCAAGTCATTGTGACAGTGCACTGAAAAAATTGTGTCAGGAAAAATAGTAGAAAGAATAGAAATAGTATTTTTGTATTCTTCAGGGTGTGAATAACCCACAGTGTCAGGAATATTGATGGTGTTTGCACCGGCATCTACAGCAGTTCTTATTGCTTTAATTAAAAATTCCATCTTAGAGCGAGTTGCATCCATTGCTGACCATTCCACATCGTCGCACAATGATTTTGCATAGCGTACGGTAGAATCAATGATTTCCAGAACGCGCTCATAACTCATGCGAAACTGATGTTCAATATGAATACTACTCGTCGAAATAAAAGTGTGTATACGTGGTTTTTTAGCTTTCTCTAGTGCTTTAGCCGCTGCCGCAATATCAGCTGGTATACCTCGCGCCAAACTGCAAATTGTGGCTTTTTTTACCGTTTTGCTGATGGCTTTTATGCAGGCTGAGTCACCTTTAGAAGCTGCGGCAAATCCTGCTTCAATAACGTCAACACCCATGCAATCTAATAATTCCGCGATAGCAATTTTTTCCTTTAAAGACATCGTAGCGCCCGGAGATTGTTCTCCATCACGCAAGGTCGTATCAAATATAGTAATGTTAGTAGGCATGATTCTTCCCCTAAAAAATATTTTAAATCAAGACAGCACCAACACGTTTAGTTAGTGTTGTAAATCAAAGAATAAAAAAATGTGTATAAAATATGATTTCCGCTAGGCGCGGAGGAGAAGCTCTTTTAGAAGAGAAATTTGAAAGAATGTTGTGTTTAAAATGAACATTAAGTTCGCTCTCATTTGTCACAAGTAAATTACAATATAATGAATTTTTATTTATTAGTCAATACCAGGAGCAAATTGGATAGGATTATGACCCGGCGATAAGCTGCTCCCCCTTCGGGGGAGCTGTCACGAAGTGACTGAGGGGGGATCGACTTCCCTTCCAAGAAAGGGCTTCTAAGGGGGTATTTCCAGGGCAAAAAACACCGATCGTCTGATGTGATTCAGAGAATATAATATTTCCTTAATCTATACATATTATCATTAATAAATTATTATAGTAGCCCAATTACATGCTCACGCCGAGGTAAAAATGTCTGTTGAAAATGCGATTCTTTTAATTGATTTTCCAAAACTCCGATATAAGCTTTCAGAACAATACAAAGAAAAAAAGCTTGATGCGAGATCAGTATTAACTAAATTACAACTCTGGAGAGCTGGGACAATCTTATACGTTCTTTTTCTGAGTGTTATCTCATTTGGGATAATACCCATTATCTTTTTCTTTAGGATGCGTAAACTAAACGCTTCTGCGAACACGACTCGGAACACAAATTTTATCACTGAGCCTTGGCACGTCACTAAAGAAGCCGTTGAAGCCCTTGAAAAAATAATTGAACATGAAAATGATGAATCGGATACATCAGATGAGGATCAATCTCAAACAGCATCTGAAGAAAAAAATGAAGAAGTCTCAGAGTCTGAAGAATCTTATCAACAACGAATTAATTTTAAACATCCTTTAGGGCCGCTACTCGGAGTGACTTACGCAGAAGAAGATGAAGCAAATAAAAATACTACCTATCTGGAACGAACTGCCGCAAAGATATTAGAAAATGGCGATGTGCTCGCTTGTGATCTTATTCAATACCAAGATGGGCACACTAACTTTGCTATAGGTGTTTTTGATGAGGATGCTAAAGTCTTGAAAAAACCATTATTTCGTTACGGTCATACTAGAATAGAAAACAACTTAATTCCTTTTGAATACCAAGCTGGTAAATACATCTATATTTTTGGTAATAATGGAAACCTATCTTTGTGTTTCGATGAGGGTCGTTATGAATTAAAAATTCCTAAAGCCATAAAAATGGCCGCTGTATCAATAATACCTACTTATTTTTCACGAACTACGAATGGTATAGAATTTCATGCAATCATTGTAAGAAAGGAATCAGAAGAATTTGATCAAGATTTTGACAGTGCTTACTCCGTGCAGATTAAGCACAACCTTGATAACAAGTCAGATGACATTACAGTAGCTAAGTTGTTTAATAATGATGAGTTTGGCGATAAAAAAACCCATATCACTGCGATCGCTTGCAATAATCTTACAACATTTTTGTACGATGAAACCAGGCCAAAAAAACGATTTTTGTATTTAGCCGACCTTAATAATCAGCTAATACGTGTTACTGTTGAAGAAGCTAAAGATAATATTATATTACGTGGTGGCGACACTCAATATGCTCAGTTAAAAGAAGGCAATAATATTACAAAAATAGCCGTAAACAGCGATGATTCTGTTATTTGCGTATACAGAGTAGGTGGAAAAGTTGAAATCTATAAACGCACTAATTATTACACAATTGACTTTTTCTCTGAAGTTTTAATTGATCCTCACAGCGATGGTAATCTGCTCGATATGAATTTTGTCAACGATAATTTGATCATTGTAGGCAGCAAAAAAGTGCTCAATATCCCCAAACAAGATTTTAACCGTGAAAAAGAAGAGTCTCCCAAACCCACAAAAAACTCTACTCAGCTGGATGAAGCTGCTCGAGCAGCTTTGCTTAAACACCATTCAGCAACTCAGGTTAATGATAAAGCCAATAAGCTTGAAATAAGATCTGAACGTGTTTCTTCTCATATATTGAGCACTGGCGCTATAGTTGCATGCGATAAAAAAACTAATAACGGAAATATTTCCTATGTGATCAGTATGTTATACAGTAAAAACAATGACGGTAGTGATGGCGCTGTTATATTAGAAACCCCAAATGAAATAGCAGCGAAATATGTGCCGATTTTTGAAAATGGAGATTTATTTTTTGTTGTCAGAGATGGTGACTATATTAATATATTGAATGCAGCAGGTCAGTTGATAGAACAAAAACGATATCTTAATCGTCAATATTTATATTTGATTCCAGTCAGTATTAATCCTTTTGTGGTTATCGAAGTTGATGAGGATTTTTATTTTTATTATCAATATCATTATCAAAATGCCGATCTTTCTATGGACTCCATTGCTCCGAATAAAGCTAATTTTGAGGGTGTAGATAAACCGGTAGTTACTTATAATGTTTATAATCAATCTTTGTATTACGTTTTGGGTAATATTTTTCTTAGAGTTCCACTCGATATAAAGAAAGGAAGATATAATGGTACAAATGAAGGTGATCAAATAAAATTTACTGCATCAAATAAAAACATAATTAAAATTGCAGTGAGTGATAGCGGTCGTTATTTAGTGACGGCGGATGATACAGGTGTCATTACCCTTTATGATCTGAAAGATCTTAAAAGTGATGTCATCAGAAAACTATCCGATGTAAAAATCGAAGATGCTCTTCTTTTAGATATGCGATTTGTAGAATACGATAAAGATTTATTAATTGCCACAAATAAGCAGCCTGTACGCATTGATAATTTTGAAGTAGAATTTGCCAAGCATACTGGATTTGCGCCTTAGAAGGGAAAACTGAAAGCAATAGGATTGCATTACATGAGTCAGCAATATATTTATATTTGTTTACTAATCCTCATTTCTCTGGTAGGAATTCTTTTCAGAAAATCAACGATACCCATAGGGTTACTGCTAGTTGTGACCGGTATGATGTTAAGTGTTTTTAAAAATATTCCGCATATTGAACTAGACCCACAGCTGATTTTAACCGTATTTTTGCCAGCTATTGTTTATCAAGCCGGTGCTTACACACCACTGCGAGAACTCTACAAATATAGACGAAGTATTTCTATGCTTTCTGTTGGTCATGTCTTTTTTATTACTGTTGTAGTTGCTCTGATGATTCATTTTTTAGTACCTGAATATGGCTGGCCTTTAGCTTTTTTGGTGGGTGCTATCATCTCACCGCCGGATGATGTAGCTATTATTGCAATTGCAGACAAAATAAATTTGCCGCAACGACTCATTACCATACTTGAGGCAGAAGGGTTATTAAATGATGCGACCGCCTTGATATTATTTCGATTCTCTTTAGCAGCTTTGATTAGTCATCAATTTTCTTTGGGTATGGCGGCGGCTAATTTTTGCATCATTGTATTGGCAGAAACAGTTTATGGATGTTTGCTGGCTTATGTTATCGGTAATATCCGATTAAAATTTACCGATCCTACCTTGCAAATGATCGTTTCCATCTTAACGCCATTTTTAGCATATATACCTGCACAGCGTTTAGGCGGCTCCGGAGTATTAGCCACAGTGGTTACTGGAATAATTATTGGCAATTATTATCTCGACCGCTTCACTCCTGAAGTCAGAATCACCGGACGAGGAGTGTGGGCAACGATTGTCTATATATTACAAAATTTACTTTTTTTATTAGTAGGACTGGATTTTCGCGCAATTATAGATCGCATTTCTAGCCTTTCTTTTGCGAAACTTCTGGTGTACTCAGTCAGCGTGATATTCGTTATGATCATCGGCCGATTTATCTGGGTTTTTTCAACGGGCTATTTACCACGTTTATATTCTTGGAAACGAAATAAGGAAGCTAAGCCCTCATGGCAATTTCATTTTATTGTTTCATGGGCTGGTTTGCGCGGTGGTGTCTCTCTTGCAGCAGCACTGGCAATACCTTCTATCGTCGCAGCGGATGGTTTGAATCTCAAGGATTTTATCGTTTTCATCGTATTTATGTGCATCATTGCCACGTTGCTGATACAAGGTCTAACATTACCCTCAGTGATGAAATACTTAGGTATTCGTTGTTACAATTTAAAAGAAGAATATTCCGAGCATATTTCCGAATTATCTGCACGTGTTGCCATGATGAATGCCGCTCTTAGCTGGTTAAAGGAATACACCAAGCTATCGACTACCGACCCAGACTTATTGGCTCAAATTAAATTACATATCAAACAATATCGTATACTTAAAAATCGCTTGAAGGAAAAAATTAAAAATCACACAGCTTCTATAGACCATGATTCTCGTCAGGAGTTAGAAGAAGAAGTGTTGATTACGTCACAGTTGCTAGAAATTGAAAGGAATGAACTATCAAAATTATGGCACAACAACAAAATCAGCTACGCCGTAAAAACAAAATTATTACAACAACTAGATTTCCGCGCCCGGCATTTAAATTAATAAGGGGGTCAAACAAGGCCTCTTAAAAAAATTCTAATTAAATCAATCAGTTAAATCTCACCTCATGCGGTGTCAAACAAGGCTTCTAATTGTGCAGAGGGCATAAAAAGAAGCCTTGTTTGACACCGCAAGTTGAGAGCGCTAATTGCTTGAATTAATGAGAGTTTTTTAAAATAGGCTCGGTTTGACCCCCTACTATTTCGAAACTACGGCAAGCCACTGTATTGTGTCGTTGTTTAGATTGCAGTGATTGATGACAATTCCAATTTCATTTCCAGTTTCGTCAGTAAGAGATGAGCCTTCATGTACTAAGTCCTTAGTGCTAACACCCATTTGTAGCTTTCGTTTGATTTGTCCAAGATGCTCAGTACGAGCGACGATTTCTTGTCCTACATAACATCCTTTTTTAAAGCTGAGGGCATTTAGATTTTTTAGTCCTATCATGTGAGGAGTGAATTTTTCACAGGTTGTTTCGCTGATAGCAGGGACGAATGATTCTATGAGAGCTTGTTTCCATGGCGTGTCATCTTTTTGAGATTCAGTAATTTCGGAAATCCAAGTGATGAGCTCGAAATTATTGTCGCCTGCATTTTTGAACAACAAATGTTGATTATTTTGAATAACTTGATTTGTTTCTGTAGGAATCTCAAGTTGAGTGATATTTTTTAAATTAGTAATGGCATCACTTCCACAAATGCCATAATGATGCAGAGTGGGTGATTCCAGAGTGATATCAACTTTTGAAAATTGCCCGAATTTTTTTAAGTTTTTAAAAAGGGGTTCTACAAATTTCCCGGTGGTGAATAATAAATAATCTTGATGGGATTTGATAAGGCGTAGTACAGCGAGTGTTCTTCCTTTGTTATTACAATACGCGGCATAAGTGGCTTTTTCTTGGGTGATTTCACGCACATCACAAGTCAGTTGCCCTTGTAAAAATGTTTGTGCATTTTCACCAGCAACTCGTAGACACCCATAATCAGATAAGTTGATAATCATTCAGAATAATATAAAGAGAAGCCGTTTTATTCTTCGTCTTTTTTAACGCGTGCTTTCACTTTTTCTGTAATTCTAGCGGCTTTACCGGTTAGCTTTCTCAGATAATAGAGTTTTGCACGACGAACAGATCCAGATCTGATTTTTGTAATACTTTCAATATGTTTGCTATGTGTTTGGAAAGTACATTCCACACCTTCGCCTTCAGACATCTTTCTCAAGGTAAATGCAGAGTTTAAGCCTCTGTTACGAATACCAATAACAACACCTTCAAATGCTTGTAAACGTTCGCGTTCGCCTTCTTTAACACGACGCATAACTTTGATAGTATCACCGGGGTAAAATTCAGGTATGTTGCTTTTTAATTGTTCCGCATCTATCGCTTGAATTAATTTATTCATATCCCACCTCGTTCCTCATATTCTTTAATAAACTCGTTTAAGAGCAATCGCTCATTTTCGCTCATTTCGTATGCATTAATCAAGTCTTTTCGCATAATCCACGTTTTTCCTAAGGCTTGCTTCAGTCTCCACCGGGCAATAGCCTGATGGTCGCCGCTTAATAGGATTTTTGGGACCTCTTCATCATTGATGCTCTCAGGTCGAGTATAGTGAGGGCAATCGAGTAAACCATGGCTAAATGAATCTTGGTTTGCGGATTCATCATGGCCCAAAACCCCAGGCAACAAGCGTATGATGCAATCGATCACCACCATGGCGGCTAACTCACCACCACTCAGGACATAATCTCCGATAGACCATTCTTCATCAATATCACGCTGTATCAAGCGCTCATCAATGCCCTCATAGCGCCCTGCGATGAAAATGAAGCCAGGAGCAGTAGAATATTGTCTAGCCATATTTTGGTCAAAAGGCTTCCCTTGTGGGGATAAGTAAATCGTCTTGGCCCCAAATGGGGATTGTTCTTTAGCATGATGAATTGCTCTTCGTAATGGTTCTACCATCATCACCATACCAGGGCCCCCACCATAGGGACGGTCATCAACGGTGCGGTGTTTATCTTCAGTGAAATCCCGTAAGTCTAGGTGTTGGAGTGTCACTGATCCATTTTGTATGGCACGGTCAATGACCCCAAAACCTAAGGCCTTGAACATTTCAGGTAAAACACTAATCGTCGATATCTTCATCTTCTTCCCAAATGACTTTCATAGTGCCCGCCTTAAGGTCTACTGCTTTAACCACATCATCGAGATAGGGCAGGCAATATTCTTTGCTACCCTTAACCACAAAGACATCATTAGATCCCGTGGGTTCAAAGTGTTCGATGATACCGAGTTCTATGCCATTTTGGTCAATGACTCGTAGGCCAATCAGATCCACCCAATAATATTCACCTTCTTTAAGGCAAGGTAGCTGGGAGCGATTAATGCAGATGTTTAAATTGGTATATTGCTTAGCTAAATCTCGATCATTGATGTTGTTGATACGAACGACCAGTTGATCACCATGCCATTTGGTATGCGCTAATTTGAGTGGTTGCCATTCACCTTTGATTTCGACTTGCCATGGTAAACACTCAAGGGCCATTTCGGGTGGGTCAGTATAAAGAAAAACGCGAATATCGCCTTGTACGCCATGAACACTACCAAAACGGCCAATAATAACTTTTTTATCCATGACCGCTGTTACTTTGTGTTATTCGCCTGAGCTTTCTTCAGGTTTGGCTTCTTCAGCAGCTGCTTCTACAGGAGCCGCTTCAGCTTGTGCTTTAGCCTTTTTCGCAGCGTGGATTTTGCTTGCACTACGGTGTTTATCAGCAACTTCTTTAGAAGTTGGTCTGTTTGCACCCGTCTTACCTTGTACGAAGTCTTTAATTAGTGATTTTACACGGTCAGAAGGTTGTGCACCTTGTTTTTCCCAATATTGGTATCTTTCGTAATCGAGATCGATACGGGTTTCAGCGCCAGTAGCTAGAGGATTGTAGTATCCTAGTTTTTGAATATGGACTTTGCTCACTGATCGACGTGAATCTGCGGCGACAATGTGATAGAACGGACGTTTGTTTGCCCCTCTACGTGTTAATCTTATTACTACCATTAGGTTTTATATCCTCAATTACTTATATGCCAGAGAAACCGCCAATTATATGAAAATACCGAGGCCACTGTCAACTAAAGAAGACCACCCATGCCACCTAAACCACCACCGCCCATTCCTTGGAATTTCCGCATCATTTTTTCCATGCCCCCGCCCTTTAGCTTATCCATCATTTTTTGCATTTGAGTAAATTGCTTAAGGAGTCGATTGATTTCTTGAATATTCGTGCCGGAGCCATTAGCAATTCGTCGTTTATGGGATCCTTTAATGATTTGGGGATTTCGTCGCTCTTTTTTGGTCATGGAATTAATAATGGCTTCCATCATAATGGTTTTTTTATCATCGAGCATACCTGGAACATTTTGGGGTAGTTGAGCTGCACCAGGCATTTTGCTCAATAAACTGCCGATGCCACCCATGCTACGCATCTGTTTAAGTTGCATACTGAAATCTTCCAGGTCAAATTTCTTCCCTTGTTTGAGCTTTTTGGCCATCTTCTCAGCGTGTTTTTCATCGACTTTACGGTGCGCTTCTTCCACCAAGCTGACGATATCGCCCATACCGAGAATACGTGAAGCAATTCGGCCTGGGTGGAATGCCTCCAATCCGTCGATTTTTTCGCCTACTCCTAGGAATTTTATGGGTTTGCCAGTGATATAGCGCACTGATAATGCAGCACCACCTCGGGAATCACCATCGGCTTTGGAAAGAATGACACCCGTCAGGTTAATGGCTTCATGAAAGGCTTTGACCGTTTTAGCAGCATCTTGGCCCATCATACTGTCTACCACCAGGAGGGTTTCTGTGGGGTTCATGGCGCCGTGTAAGTGTTTTAACTCATCCATCATTTGCTCATCAATATGCAGACGGCCAGCCGTATCAAGAATCAATACGTCGATGAGGTGCTTTTTAGCAAAGTCTAGGGCTCCCTTGGCAATATCGATGGGTTTTTGGCTGATATCACTGGGGAAATAGTGGGCGCTGATGGAGCTAGCCAGGGTTTGTAATTGATCGATTGCGGCAGGACGATATATATCGGCACTGGCCATGATCACTGATTTTTTGTGTGTGTTTTGTAAAAAATTGGCGAGCTTGGCTGCCGTGGTGGTTTTACCAGAACCTTGTAAGCCAACCATTAATATCACAACAGGGGCCTGAGCTTGTAAATTTAAAGCAAAATTTTCATCACCCATAATATGGGTGAGTTCATCTTGTACAATTTTAATGAAGGCTTGACCTGGTCTGACACTACCCAATACTTCGCTGCCAAGGGCTTTGTCTTTAATGTCATTAGTAAATGCATCCACAACGGAAAGAGCAACGTCGGCGTCCAAGAGGGCATTGCGGACTTCTTTAAGGCTGTCTTTTATATTTTCTTCTGATAAGCTTCCTCGACCTGTTAAATTTTTCAGGGTGGTACTTAAACGTTGAGTTAAATTGTCAAACATGGGTTTATTCCTGTTATATTCATCGTTAAACTAAGGAATGGTAACATAAATTTAGTGTCAGAGGTTAGCTTGTAATGCACAATCTGATATATCTTGCGATAATCGGCCTTTATAGTGTAGCGGCCGGTGTTCAATTCTATGCCTTGCGTTGCTATCAATTTAAAGCATTTTTTTTCACAGGGGTGCTGAGTTTTTGGACGGTTATTTTACATGCACTTGCACTGTCAATTTTTTTGATTGTGATAATGCCCCATCATACTTCACAGCTTAGTCATATCCTATTGTCGATAGCATCCATAACGGTGCTGAGTATTGCTGGATTTCAAGCAATTTTATTGGCGATACAAGAACGACAACTGCGGATTAAGCATGCTCTGGGCATCTGGAAAAATATCCCACCTCTTGAAACCATGGAAAGCATTTTATTTCATATGATCAGTCTTGGATTTGTTTTGCTCACGATTTTATTGATCAGTAGTTTTTATTCCTATCGTGATATCTTATGGCATCAATTTTTAGATAAGGCAGTATTAGCGGTGAGTGCTTGGGTTGTTTTTGCATCGCTTTTATTGGGTCGAAAATTTTTAGGGTGGCGTGGGAAGAGCGCGATTTATTTCACCCTAGGCGGATTAATGTTGTTGGTGTGTATCTTTTATTTTAACTATTTTTGGGCAATGTGAGTATGTTTGGATTATTTATTTTACTAGTTATTTTGATTCTGCTGTGTGCATTTTTCGCTGCAGCTGAAACAGGAATGATGTCAATTAACCGTTATCGATTACGTTATAAGGTTCAAGAGGGCCATAAGTCTGCCAAACGAGTCTCAGAGTTATTATCGCGTCCTGATCGTTTGTTGGGCCTCATTTTGATTGGTAATACTTGTGTGAATGTCATTGCCTCATCAATTGCTACAGTTATGGCACTGAGCTATTTTGGTGATTTTGGTGTGGCAGTAGTGACCTTTTGTTTGGCTTTGATTATTTTAATATTTGGTGAGACTACGCCCAAAACATTAGCAGCATTATATCCTGAAAAGGTCGCTTATAAATCTTCGGTTTTCTTAGTTTTTTTGCTGAAAATTACCTATCCTCTGGTTTGGGCAATTAATACTTTGTCGAATGCTTTATTAATGTTATTTGGTGTTAAAGTCAAAGCTAAATCAATTGATAAATTATCTCATGAAGAACTAAGAACCTTAGTGAGGGAGGCAGTAGGAAAAACATCTTTACAATATCAGGAGATGCTGCTGGGTATATTGGATTTAGGTCGTGTCACCGTTGAAGATATTATGGTCCCTCGTCATGATATTGTGGGAATTGATTTGCAAGATGAATGGGAAGATATTTTGGCATTCTTAATGAAATGTGATCACACCCGAATATTGGTGTATGAAGATTCATTTGAAAAAGCCCTTGGTTTTTTACATATGCGAAAAGCGATGAATTTAATCGTACAGAAAAAATTAAATAAAACCACTATACGAAAAATTGTTGATCCTGTGTATATTATCCCAGAGGCCACGCCATTAAATATTTTGTTGCTGAAAATGCGACATAATAAATGCCGTATTGGCATGGTTGTGGATGAATATGGTGATACTTTAGGTTTGGCTGCCTTAGAAGATATACTCGAAGAAATAGTGGGTGAATTTACCACAGGTTTTGCAAAATCCGATGAAAGTACCCTGCTTCAAAAAGATGGTTCAGTGATCGTCGATGGTGGGGTCAATGTTCGTGATTTAAATCGATCCATGCATTGGGATTTACCAACGGCTGGGCCCAAAACCTTGAGCGGTTTGATCGTTGAATATTTAGAAGCTATCCCTGAAGAGAAGGTTTGTGTTCGTATTGGGGGATATCCCATCGAAGTGGTGGATATTGAAGGGAATTTGATTAAGCTTGTTCGGGTTATTCCTAAATTGAAGTCTAACGAAACGAATGAATGATATGTTTTGTTGTCATAGCGACTCAAATGTTGTCATCCCAGCGAAGGCCGGGATCCAGTCTTATTATAATGAAAGAAATCTTTTTAGATTAAGACTGGGCCCCGGCCTTCGCCGGGGTGACAATAAGTTAAAAGGATTCACCTTCATTGAAATACTCATCGCGATTTTCTTAATCAGTATTGTCACGGCTTTATCTTTTCCAGCATGGCATCATTTAATTCATAAAAATAAAGTCGAAATCACTGCCCAAGATTTATTACAATTTCTAAAAACATCCCGACAATATGCCCTTGAAAAAGATCACTCAGTCCTCATCAACATTAAAGACTCATCTCATCAAATTATTGCCCAAAGCCAGGATCAGATTATTGCTGAACTCATTATCGATGAGAATAATATCAAGCTAAGTTGGGCAAGTAATTTTGGAAAAAACGATCACTTAGTTTTTATGCCAAATGGCATGACAAATGGCCAACAAGGACATTTTACCATTTCCAGCACTAGCAGTTCACACAAAACAGAATTGGTCGTGCAGATGAGTGGAAATGTTTATGTGCGATCTAAAAATTTATCGATGCTTGAACGTACATAATCAAAGTCTGGATTGTAGCTTAATCGTTGCATCGTATATTGTGCTAAATTCTCTTTGCTAATAGCACCTTTCATGATGTTTTTTGCATTTTTGTAATCATCTTTTTTATAGTGTGAGTAATCCAAAAATTTGCCATGACGACCCAAATAAAAGTTGTCTGGAGAGATGGTTAGGCAACGGTGAGAAAAGTTGATAATATTTTCATCAGGGAAACTGGATTTTCGTACTTCTATTCTTGAATCTTTAGATACAAAGGGGTTATTAGAATAATAAATGCATCGGCTTGCAGGATTAGGTAAAGATTCGAAATATTGAAGGATTTCGGTGGAATTCACGGTTTCATCATCTGCTGAGGCGATCACGAGTAATGGAAGAGAAGTGGATATTTTCTGAAATTTCTTCATAACCGTTATGGCTTCGTTGGCAGCATGATAGGGGTGTTTGAAATATTTTAGGAAATTATCGGTTTTATAGCTTTGATACCATTTGGTTTTTTCACAAATCCAAGAAAATAATTTATGCAACGGTATATATCGAGCATTTTGATGTATAGGTTTTAAAGCAGGCGCAATCAGAATAAATCCTCTAATATTGTGAGCGGCTTTAGATGCCATGATACTTAATGCGGCGCCCAGCGAATATCCTACAACATAGAGATTTTCCACTTCTTTAGACATGCTCTTTATTCCATACTCAACCGTGTCCAACCAATCTTGATGTGAGACCTTGAGGAGATCATCGGGTTGAGTGCCATGTCCAGGCAGTAAAATACCACGTACCAGAAATTTCTTTTGACTGAAATGCTTTCCAATATCATGCAGTATATAGGGCGTATCATAGAGTCCATGTACCAGAAGGACGCCATTTTTATGGCTGTCACTACCCCACTCAAAAGGGGAAACCACGTCTAAGATTTCTTGGCTATTTTGTGATGTTAGATCCTTTCTCGATCGAAGTATCATATCCTTGGCATGATGGATATACTCATCAAAGGGTAGCGTTTTATCTTGAATCACGTAAGAATTCCTTTACAATCCAGTTAATTTACAAAAGTGAGTATTATATGAAGCATCTATTTAAATATCTATGCCTATTTGGAGTCCTCGGACTGTTTTTTGCGAGTAGCGCATTTGCTGATGGTGGTAGTTTGGGTGATATTGCAAGTAGTGCTATGGGCCCAGTCAGTGGCATTAACAAACTAGTTCGTGTCATTTCCGTATTGTGTGGCTTTGGTCTGACCTTTTCAGGTATTGTAAAATTTTCTGATTGGCGCAGAAATCCAGTCGAGACTTCCTTGGGATTAGTCATTGTCTTGATTATTGCTGGCTTAAGTTTGATCGGTTTGGGGATGTTGCCTGAAATTCATAAATGGGTGAAATAGTGGGGAAGCGAATAATATTGCTAGGAAGCCCAGGTGCTGGTAAAGGTACTCAAGCACATTTTATTCAAAATACCTATGATATTCCTCAAATCTCTACGGGCGATATGCTACGTGAAGCCATTAAAAAGGGCACTCCCTTAGGATTAAAAGTCAAATCAGCGATGGAGAAAGGCGAATTAGTTTCAGATGATGATATTATCAAGATCGTCAAAGAACGTATCAAAGAAGATGACTGTATAGACGGTTTTTTGTTTGATGGATTTCCTAGAACCTTAGCTCAAGCTAAAGCCATTGAAGAACAAGGCATTAAAATTGATTATGTCATAGAGCTGGATGTTGATGATGAGGAAATCATTCAGAGACTCAGTGGTCGTCGTATACATCAACCTTCAGGACGGGTTTACCATGCTACTTTTAATCCACCTAAAATACCAGGAAAAGATGATGTAACGGGTGATCCTTTAATTCAAAGAGATGATGATAAAGAAGAAACTGTACGAAATAGATTGGAAGTCTATAAACGCCAAACCAAACCATTGATTGAATTTTATCAATCTCAATCGAAGAATAATGCGCATCACAGCCCAATCTTTGCAAAAATCTCAGGTGTTGGAGCAGTCAGTGATATTCAGGCTCAAATCGTGAAGATTTTAGGTAAAAGAGAGAATATTCTTGAATTAAGCAAATCCGATTTTGATAAGGTGATCTCCGATAATGAATTAGTGATTATTGATTTTTGGGCGGAATGGTGTGGGCCCTGTCGATCTTTTTCAACAACCTTTGTTGAGATGGCTCATAAATTTCCCGATGTTATTTTTGCTAAAGTCGATGTTGAGCAAGAAAAAGATTTAGCTGAAGAGTTTGAAATACGTTCAATTCCCTTTCTCATGATACTCAAAAAGCAAGCTATTGTTTATGCAGAATCTGGTGCTTTATCAGCCCCGGTGTTTGAACAGTTAGTGAAGGATGCAAGATCCTTATAAAGATAGATGCGGTAGCCAAAAAAAACGCCGAACTATAGAGTTCGGCGCTTTCATATCCTAAACCAAATTTACTTTCTCTTTGGTGGACGACCGCGACGTTTAGCACCAGCTTTTTTAGCAACAGCTTTTTTAGCTTTTGCTTTCTTAGCGGGCTTACGTTTAGCGGGTGCCTTTTTGGCTTTCTTTGCCTTTTTAGCTTTAGCTGGTTTTGCAGCTTTAGCGCCGGCATCACCCTTAAGTTTAGCACGTAGCTTTTTAAGGCTAGCTTTTGCTTTCTTAAGCTGGTCACGCAATTTTGCTTCAACGGTAGAAGCAGGTTTTTTTCCTTTTGCCATTCCAATGTCTCCTTAAATGATTAACAAAATAGAAATACACTTATAAGTTTACTATATATTTTACATAATGCAAATATTTTATGAAAAAAAAATTATATTGAGTTTTTTGGATGATATCTGGTGAGTAAATTGTTATATTACCCGCATGGAAAGTAACACTATAGTTTTCTATATATTTCTCATTTTTGCTGGTGCAGCATTATTATCAACTATTGCGCTTTATACGCGGCAATCCTTGCTTGTCGCCTATATTTTATTGGGTGTTATTTTAGGTCCTTGGGGCTTAAGTTTAATCGGCGAATCGGCCGTCGTTCATCAAGTGGGTGATGTGGGTATTATCTTTTTGATGTTTCTATTAGGGCTTCATCTTCAACCTCAAAATCTCTTACATATGTTAAAGAAAACGACTTGGGTTGCTGTAGCAAGTTCAATTGTATTTGCCGGAGTAAGTTATCTGGTCTGTCATTTATTTGGATATACCCCCGTTGAAGGGCTTATTATTGGCTTAGCGATGATGTTTTCCAGTACCATCATTGGCCTTAAATTATTGCCCACCACAATTTTGCATCATCAGCATACTGGTGAAGTGATGATCAGTGTTTTGCTGATGCAAGATTTAATCGCTATTGTTGTATTATTGTTGATAAATGGAACCAGCGTAGGTGGCTTAGAATGGCGTGATATTGCTACAGTGGTTTTTGCATTACCGATTATGCTGATTATCGCATTTTGTGTAGAGCGTTATATTTTGGTAAAACTCTTCGCGAGATTTGATCGGATTCGTGAATATATGTTTTTGCTGTCTATTGCATGGTGTTTAGGGTTATCAGAGCTTGCAAATTTAGTGGGTTTATCACATGAAATTGGCGCATTTGTAGCCGGTGTATCTATAGCAGCCAGTCCTATTGCTTTATATATTGCAGAGAGCTTAAAACCTTTGAGAGACTTTTTTCTGGTGATGTTTTTCTTTTCTATCGGCGCTTCTTTTAATATGGAATATTTTAACGTTGTTATTGTTCCTGCCGCCATTTTAGGGGCTATGTTGATGTTAATAAAACCCATTACCTATCGACTATTATTACGATCCTGTAGTGAATCTAAAGAGGTTGCGTGGGAAGTGGGATTACGATTAGGGCAATGTTCTGAATTTTCCTTATTAGTAGGTTATTTGGCATTGGAATCCACCTTGATCAGTGATGCAGCATCGAATTTGATTCAAGCCACAACGATTCTAAGCTTTGTAGTTTCTTCCTATTTAATAGTAATGAAATATCCCACACCTATGGGTACAACGGAGAGGTTGAGGCGTGATTAAGTCAGGATTGCTCTCAGGCGTATTTTATATTCCCTCTCCTAATTTTAATGATCGTCCTTCGGATACCGATATTAATTTAATTGTTATTCATGGGATCAGTTTGCCACCTCGTCACTATGGTGGTGAAGCCATTACAAAGTTATTTACGAATAAACTGAATCCCAAAGAACATGAATCTTTTGCAAGTCTTGCTGATTTGAAAGTGTCTTCACATCTATTAATACGCAGAAATGGTCTATTATATCAATATGTGCCATTTAATAAACGCGCATGGCATGCGGGTGTATCCTCATTTGATGGAAAAGAAAACTGTAATGATTATTCCATCGGAATTGAACTCGAAGGATGCGATGATGAAGATTACACTCAAGATCAATACCTACAATTGGCGTATGTGACGAAAGTATTGATTGAACATTACCCACAGATTACTATTGAGCGCATTGTAGGTCATTGCGATATTGCTCCAGGTCGTAAAACAGATCCGGGGGAATCGTTTGATTGGAAGTTTTACAGGGGATTGTTAAACGTTTAATTCATCAAAGGAAGGATTTACTATGTCATTATTAATTGTCTTACTCTGCATTGGGCTTCAACGTTATCTTGATATGCCTGTACCAATTATTGCTTACAATTGGTTTAAACCTTATGTTAGCTTTTTGGAAAAATTTCTCAAAAGCACACCTCTATGGTCAGGATTTGCTGGTGTTGCGACCGTTGTATTGCCAGTATCTTTGATTATTGCTTTATTTAGTTTTATCACCAAAGGTTGGTTGCTCGGTTTATTTCACATTGGTTTTTCAACCCTTGTTTTACTGTATTGTTTAGATGCCAGAGATTATTCAACATTGCTTTCTGGTTATTTAGCGAAGGGTGAGGTGGCTAATGGGCATGAGCAAGCCGAGAAGTTCGTCGGTCATACACTTCCAAAAACGGAAGCTGCTGCACATAAGGCGCTAACTGAAGCAGTATTTACTAAATCCTTACATCAAGTATTTTCGATTTTATTTTGGTTCTTATTGTTAGGTTCCTTTGGTGCGGTCGTATATTTTGTATTAGCACTGCTCAACAAAACCGAGGAATTAAAAACCTTGCATAAGGCGGGCGCACAAATTTTAGGCATCATGGATTGGGTGCCAGTACGCTTATTAGGACTGAGTTTTGCCTTAGTAGGGTCATTTTCTAACGTTTATAAGCCATGGGTTAAAGCGCTTCAACAAAGGGTTGCTAAAAGCAATGAATTGGCAGTGACCTTTGGATTAGCGGCTTTAGGCGTGGATGGTAAAAAGGAGAGCCTGGATACTATTCAAGGCGCAATTGACCTGTGCTTTCGTTCGCAGGTGGTTTGGGTTGTGATTTTGGGTTTAGTGACGGTAGCCTCATATTTCTAAGCGCGCATTGTTATCATCCCGGCCATTGCCGGGATGAGGGTGCATTTAATTAGGGCTGGAGGAGAGATTCGCTCTCTTCTTCCTCTGAAGTTTGGATTGGATTAGAGGTCCTAGATGGTTGAGAATCTGAACCATTGGAGCTTGCATTTTCCGAGTTGTCTTCTGAATCTTCTTTTTTGTTATCCTGAGCCTTCTTTCTCTTGCTCGCCTTTAATTTCCCCACCACTTTATTATGTGTTGATTCTTCAGAGCTTGCGCCTTCTTCTTTTGCATAAAAAGCAGGGTCATCGAAATCAGCACTTTTACTGGTGGGAGGATTAAATTTACTATTCAAGTGCATAATTATTTGCCAAATAATAATAAGAGGATTCACTACCGCCATAATGAATTTTTTATAAAATAGGTTAATTTTTTCTGAGCGTGTTAATTCTTTAGGTGGTAACAACTTTTGCTCTTCCAATTGCTCTACGATGGGTACTGTTTTTAATTCTTTTAATCTCAGCATTAAGCGTTCAAGCCCTATAATTTTCTGATCTGCAGCGGTTTCCAGAATTCCAGCAATAATATTGGTTGCTAAATGTAGTAAACTTAAGTCTTTTTCTAAGATTTGTAATTTCTCAGTATATATCTCTTGTTGCTGTGCCATTTCTTTTAATTCAAGCTCATACAATCGTAGTTTGGTTTGGTAAGTTTCGACTTCAGCCTCATGTTTTTGCTGTCTTAATTGATCATTTTTTTGTTTTAAGGCGATCGCAGTGTAACTACTATCGGCGCCGAAGGTTTCTAGCCAACCTGTTTGTTTAGGAGCTACAGGCTCAGTTGATTCTGTATCGTCTTCGAGTGCTTTGGGTTCTACGGGTTTTTCAAGTTCTCGAATTATCGGTTTTGGAAGTGTTTGAATTTTGTGAGTGATAATGCTAGCCGTATTTTGTATGCGTTCGTATAACTCAGCAAGTTTGTCAAAAGATAATTGGTGAAGGTATTCGATTTCTTCCTCACTTGATGATTCACTTTCTTCCTGCACAGGTTGATACGTTCTTATTACCTCAAAAATGGGATTTAATTCAGTTTTATTTTCGATGGCGCTGGCGGGTTCTTCATTGACTTGAATAGAGGCACCCACTTCTCTTAGCGATACAATGCTGTTCGCTCGAATTAATTTTTGCAACAGTGATTTGTTGTTGACTTGTTCTTCAAGCTCAGTTTGGATAGTTTGAAAGGATTCAAATTCTGTTCGTAATGTGTTTTCAATCGCTTTCAATTTTTTTAGAATATCGGTTTCAAGCTTAATATGCTCGATGGTTACTTCGAATTTTTCTTCGATGACTGGCTCTTCGATAACGGGTATAACTTGGGGCGCAGGTGGTTCTTCCCATGTAAGATCAATGTCGAATTCTCTGGCTTTGGCTTGGAGAGTTTGAGCAATTTGATCAAATGGGTTGAAGATAGGACCAAGATAAACATTCACAACTTTTTTAATGAACCAACTTAAATTTTCTACTTCCTTTCTTGCAACCATGACTTCGTCACAATAGCTTTTTAGCGCTTTTAGTACATAAGCGTCATTCACGTTTGTTTTTTGAATTTGCTTGGGGAATGCTTTAATAAAAGGTTCAAGCGTGTTAATTTCAGAAAGTAATATGTCTTTCCATTCATTACCCTTCATATCTTTCCAAGGAGAATCACGGAATAAAGCAACCAATTTATCTATACGATGCTGGAGCTCAACGGAGTCTTTTTTGATAACAGAGTGTGTGGGTATTTTTTCAAGTTTTTCATAGAGGTTTAGGGTCGCATGGCCAAGTATTCGTACAGCAGCGTATTTTTCATCTCGGATTTCATCCGTAGCGTGTCTCAGCTGGTCTATATCGATGACTTGTTTTTGGCTCATTGTTCAACTCCATTAAGGTTTGAAGGTGTTATTCTACACGGTCAATCTTAAGAGAGCATTAACATCTTTTAGGTAGGGCGGAGGGGGCTATAAATTCCCCCCTCAGTCCCTTCGGGACAGCTCCCCCCGGTGGGGGGAGCAAAGACATTACTTTTTCTTGCTTTGGAGCTTTTCAGCAGTAGAGTCTTCGCTAAGCTCTTCTTCACCCTCTTTAGTAGCAGGTTGAGCAAGCTCAACAGAAACAGGAGCATCCTTAGATCCCACAGGCTTGCTAAAAGCAGCAGGCTGGAAGCTTTCACCTTCTAATGAATCATCCTGAGCAACTTCCTTTTCAAGGGCTTCAGCTTCTTCTTTGGCTTCCACCGTCACTTGTTTTACCTTAGGGGAGCGAGCGAAATATTTGTTCCAAAGGTTTACCCAGAAAGCCTTAGTAAAGATATGAGGAGCTTTGATAGATTCAAGATACATTAATTCTTCTTGATCATCCTTCATACTTTTATTAAAGGCATCGATCTTTTTGTTATTCAGATTGATCGTTCCATTAACCTGAGTAAGAACAGCACTCCAGAGATTATTATAAGCTTTAGTGATATTTTCCTGTTTTTGAGGATTTAACACAGCACCGGATTTCTTTCGCAAGGCTTTAGTTTTTTGGGCTAATTTTTCACCAATTTCGGTACGATAAACTTTTTGAGGATTTAAGGCATCGTACTGAGCTTTTAAATGGTCGCAGGTCAATTTTAATGCTTGGTAAGGATTTGTTTTGGCGAGGATCTCCATCAATTTTTCTGCATTCTCTTTGCTGCCTACGTTAAGATTTTGTTGGAGTTGTGTGCTCAGAGTTTCGAAATCGGTAGTTGTTTGTTTTAATTTTTTCAATTCATCGCGTTCTTTTTGTATTTTATCTTTAAGGACGGCAATGCGATCCTTTATCTCTGGGTAAGTCATTTTTCTGGCTAATTCTGCGAGATCTCTTTCGGGTGGTTTTTCTTGAGTAGTAGATTCGGCAGTAGCCACTCCAGCTTTGGTGCCAGCTTCTTGTTTTTTTTCGTATGCTTTAATTGCAAGATCAAAATTATCGTGTGAGGTTTTGGCAAAATCGTAAATTTTTCTGACGATACCAGCCGCTACTTTAATGGCCGCTTTTGTGGCAAAATCTTGCTCTGCTAAAAATTCCTCGTTAGTGAATTCGTCAAATATCACTGAGACAACACCTGTGATCTCTCCAAAAGCATCTCGCAAATGTCTGGACATTTCAACGGTATTTTTGTTGACACTATTTGGGGCTAATTTGTCTGCGTCAAGTATTTTTAAAGTATCTTTTAGGCTAAATGCTTTTTTTAAGCTACGCAATATTTCAGCGATTAAGGTTGTTACGGGAACATCAGGGGTGAATGTGGCATCAAAAATACCGGTTGTTACTCCTTGAAGATTAGTAGCCACTGAAAATATAACTTTATTGACAGCATCATCTGCGGATTGTTTTTGTATTTTCTTTAGTTCAGCGTTTGAAAAGCCATTGTTAAGTTCTTCCTCTGAAAAGCTTTTGCTTTCACCAAATTCACGGGCATGATCGAAAACGGTTTGAGATGCCCGAGTGAGGGTAAAAAGAGCATTATCTATACTACTGCTCAAGTTAAATTGCATTGGAATAAAGGCTTTTGAATCCTCTGGATTATTGTAATACTTAATATCTGCCCATCGCGCTTCATCGCTAAGTTCTGGTATTTCAAATCGTTTCATGGTTATACACCTCATTCTTTCATGTTTATAGTGTCAATATAGCTTTGTTTTCTTAATCTAATCTTAACATGTTATGCTCACATCTTCAGCTGGGAATAGCGCTTATTTTTTCCTAAATCCCAGCTTTCTTTCTTTTTTTGGACCTTCTTTTTTCTTCTTTTCACCTTTCGCTTTTTTAACTTTAGCAAAGAATCCAGCCCTTTTTTCACTGACTTTTGGAGGGAGTGGCTCCATTTTTGGACCTTCACTAGGCTCTGTCGATTTCGTTGGAGCTTCGGTAGGATTGAGTTCTTTTTTTAAGTTTAAAACGCCACGAGTTTTGCTTAAATTGGCTTTCTTAGCCGCAGCCTCGAGTTTTGATGGCGCTTCGACTATATCTTCTCTCTTGTCTTTAGGAGGTGTTAGTGGTTTATCAGTAGTAGTAATGGCTGGGGCTACGATGGATGGACTTTCAGATTTTGAAGTATCTTTTATATCTTCTCCCTTCTCTTTAGGAGGTATTACTGGTTTATCAGTAGTAGTGGCTGGAGCTGGGGTTACGATGGGTGGACCTTCAGGTATTGCAGTATCTTTTGTGGGCGCTGTCGTATCAGCTACTGTTGCTCGGATTTCTGTTCTTTCTTCTTTTCCAGGGGTTGTTTTTTTTGCACGGCGTTCTATTAAACGTTCCTCCCTCTTTATTTTTTTAGCGGCTTTAGTTTGTTTTTCTTCTAATTTTCTTTGTTCACGTTGTGCTTTAATTTCTTGCTTACGCTGATCCGCCTCCCTTTGTTCAGTCGCTTTTGTTATTTCTTTAGTCATATCACCGACATTGGCTTCTGAAATTTTACTGACTTTTTTTAATTTTTTTGTTTTTTCAGCAGCGGCTCTCTTTTCCTGTTTTTGCTGACGCTCTTCATCTGTTGGTCTGTGAAAAGCTTGAGAAATGACTGCTTTTGCTCCGGCTTTAAATTCTGATAAAGCTTCTACACTTTTTTCTAATAAAGATTTTTCGGCTTCTTTGGCAGCTTTCTCTGCAGCTTCTCTGGCTGCTTTAGCGGCTGCCTCTGCAGCTGCTTTTTCTTCATCTTCTCTCTTAAAATTTTGATAACTATTACTGATCTTGTCTTCAGCCTTAAAAATGTCATTTTCTTTAGGACCTTTTTTATTATATCCATCAATAAATTTTATGAATCTTTTGAAGAGGGTTTCTAAAAAATTAGGTGGGATTTTTTCTACAGTAGCCCCAGGGTCCATACCGGTATCATTTCTGGTGTGTTGTGTCACTAAATCTACTTTAGCTGCTAGACTTCTTGCAGATCCTTGCAGGCTTTTTGGTGGATTTTTAAATGTGAGTGAGCTTAGTGCACTAATTATCATATCCTTAGATTCACCCGAAATAGACTCAGACAATAACAAAGCATCCAGAGAAGAATCTATTTTTTCAATGAGCTCAATTGCTCGGGCATATTCTGCATATTTAAAGGTTGATAAATTAATAGTATTTAAATAACGAAATCCATTTAAGACATTATGCAGATGTCGAAGTGAAATTTCTTGAGGATTCTCAATGCCTTCCAAATTGTAAAATACAGAGTCTTCTTCTTTTTTATTTTTGATATAAATTAATCGACGGACACTCGCTATCTCTAATTTCATCCCCTCAAATTCATCGACCTCATTCATGGCTAATCTCCTCATAATATTGTTCTAAAGTGCCTTGTTATTCTTCTATTTGCTATTATAGCATAATTCACCTAACATTTTGATTTTTATGGACTTTTTCGGCTTCTTCGGAGGGTGCTTTGCTGGATTTTGCTTTGATGAGAAGCTTCATATTGGGCCATCTTATTCTTAGTTTTCTTTTGGATTGTGCTTTTTCTGCTGGTTCAGCGACGGGTGATTGACTTTCTTTATGTGCGGGTGCTTTATCAAGATATGATATTGCTTGTGAATAGGTGTCAGGTGCTTGTGATTTTGAGTATTTTCTAAATACATTCTGAACAAAGGTGTCTGGATTTAGGTAAGTTTTACGTTTAAATCCTTTTAACGCTCTCGCGATTGTGTAAAATCCTGGTACATTGATCAAGGCATTCCCAAGTTTTAAAAATGGGAATTTACCCTCAGCAATTACAAAATTTGGATGTAAAACGTTTTTTTCTCGTAGCACAGAAATTGCAATAGCCAAATCTAAATCATCGGGTTTATAATGGCCACTTTCATTTGAAATCGCTATTATTTTACCTTTTTGGATTTTGACATATCCAGCACAGGAAACATCAGCTCCTGATAAGAATGAGCTATGTTGAAATTCATGCTTTTCTTTTTCACCAAGATATATATTGTTTTGATTATCCATAACGAAGGCTGCAAGTCCAGGTTTATCTCCTTTAATCGAAGAAGTATCAGCAAGGCCACCGAATATTTTAATTGCATTGTGATCAATAGTGGCTTTGAAGAGTTCTTGTTGAGC
The DNA here is from genome assembly GCA_964651735.1 of uncultured Gammaproteobacteria bacterium. Taxonomy (GTDB): domain Bacteria; phylum Pseudomonadota; class Gammaproteobacteria; order CAZYYU01; family CAZYYU01; genus CAZYYU01. The sequence continues at coordinate 61,667 of CAZYYU010000005.1, forward strand.
AGGATTGAGATAGGTAATTCTGGGTATTTTTTGCGCTTTTTCTTTTTCATCAACCCACTGATAAAACTCATGATAATCAGCATTAAAATCGAGTGGTGGGTTTTGATTAGTTTCTTTTTTGTATTTCATCCAAAGTTCAAGTAGAATATCTTTGGTTCTGTGTTTGGGATCCTTGTGTTCCAAAAGATATATAATATCAAGCGTTTTTTGTTTTTCCCGCAATGCTAATAATCGTTTTGATGAAATCACATTCAGATGTGAGAACGGTGATTTTGGGATGATTTCGGGTCTGGGTAATCTTGCTTTAAAAGCTTCCCATAACATCTTTGTTTTTTTGAATGTGTTTGGTTTTGTCCTTTTGCTATAAATAGGGTTTGGAATTCCCGATCTATTTGGGCGCGCATCTTCTAAAGCAGCGTGAAATCTTTCATTTCCGAAGCGTGAAGCACCAATGTTCCAAATTTTTTTTCTTATCATAAGTAATGTATCGTCTCGATCTATTTTAAGATTTTCTTTCCAATCATTAATTTGTGTATCAGATATCCCGTAATTATTTTTTAGAGATTCAAAAAATTCTGGTTTTATAACTTCAGAATTATGATAATAAGATTCAGATAGTCGGTGTAGCTTGGCGAGTTCCAGTGCCGGTTTGGCTTCTGAAAATTCCTGAGTGTTTTTGTACAACAATTTCAATAAATGATCAAATTCCTGTTTGGTGGTGCTCATTGTGTTGAGTAAAGGATTCTCCTCAAATGCATTTTCAATGAACTCTTTATTTCCAGGGTGATCTAAAAATTGACCTATAAGTTTAAGAATATCGGGATCAAGGTCTTTGATATTGTCCAGTAGAGTTTCAAGCGATTCTCTGAGTTTTACAATGCTCTGGCGCGTGTAAGTGCGTGTATTTTGTGCTGGTGAGGCTAAAATTTCCATGGCGCAGAAAAGATCATGAGCTGCACGTAAAGTAGCTTTTTGTGGGGTCAAGGATTTATCACTTGGATAAAATCCCACAAATTCACCACGCACAGGAGACCGATGAAGAGGATTATCAATCGCTAATTTTTCATAGACCGTTTGGTTAATGATGCTAAGTTGTTCTTTAGTAGACATTGCTAAGTCCTTATCAATTGTTTTCAATACCTCTTTGTTGATTTCGTTTAACGGTTGCACTTTGACGTTTTGTCTTTGGTGTTGCTTTGGCCCATTCTACAGATAGATTTGGGTTGTTTTTTGGTTTAGACTGTTTTTCTCTGGCTACACTTTTTGCTACATTAAATAATTCTTGACCAAAAAATTCTGTTGCACGTTTATTTATTCTACTTAATATCACTGATCTTTCTGCTTTCGTTGAGGCTTTTGCCCAATTGGCATCTTCTTTAGTTCCAATCACTGGTAATTTCTTTAATTGATTAAGAATCTCAGGATTGTCTGAGTTTTTCATCGCCTGATTCAGAAATAATGCATATACTAATGCAGCTTTAGTCTTATCAAAAAAATTATCCCCAAATTGCCTCTTCCCTACGGTCTTAATATGAGTAGCAATATCGGTTTTATTTTCTTTTTTTTGTTCTTGCCATATCCTAATATTTTCACGACCTATAAGGCCGCTTTCAATCAGTTTTTCAAAAAATAGTGTTTTATCGATGGATGGATCGTCAAGTTTCTCAGCCTCTATGCATAATAGTGCCAATTCTGTTGCTGGTTTTGCATAAGCTTTTTGCCTGCATTGATCAAATAGCTCCGCAATATCATCCTTTTTCTGAGTAGACAATATTTTAATGCCCGCGGGTTTTGACAATTTTTTGAGTGCTTTAGAAATGAGAACGTTGTTTTTTCGAAAGAAATCACTCATCGATTTAGCACTTAGCTCATCTAGATTGTCGAAATTATCATATAGTAATTTGAGATTGCTGGCTAACTGTTCGTTTAAGATTTCCAGTTCTTTAGTCGTGAAGACTTTTTTTGAAGAAGCACCTAATTTATTTAGCACATTTAAGACATTATTGGCGGCTAATAAAGCTATTTCATTATCTTTAGTGTAGGGTTCAATGATGATGTACGGAAAATCCGTTTTCTCACCCGCGCCAGCTTTTTGAAGTGCGTTTTTTATTCGAGTCATTGGATCTTCATTGACTGAAGCTTCTAGCCCTTTTTTATATTCAAGGGCTTGTTTTAAGCCCACATCTCCACTTTGTATGAATTTTATTACTTTGGGCCAATGTTTTCTGTTTGGATGATCCTTGAGTAAGGCTACAATATCTGGGTATTCTGCAATGCGACCTGCAATGGCTAAGACATAACCTTTTTTGAGCATTTCTTTGTTGATACCAGTGGGTACTTCTGCGACATTAAGGTCAATGAATGCCTGTTCTCTCAATGCAGTTAATTCAGCCTTTATGGTCTCTTGCGATGAGTCCCATTGATTTAACCAAGCATCTAAATTCTGTATTACTTCATGAATAAAAATAGCTGCATTCCAGCCAAGTTCGACGGTATTTCCTTGATTCCAGAGACGTCTAACCATGAAATCACTGTGATCTGTACTTTCTTCGATTAATTCTTTTAGTGTAGACATCGTTTCACCCTCATTAGTTGATAAAATAATTATAGCAAAGGCACAGTCCTGATCAGGCCGGAGCAGGATAGTTGGCAATGAATGACATAAGGCCAAAAAATGAGTAGAATGGGCCGTTTTGATGATTAGGACCCTGAATGGCTGCATACAAACCTGAAAATGATATAGACCCCATAGAAACCCAAGAATGGCTAGACGCTATCGAATCAGTGGCCAAAAACGATGGGCTCGAACGTGCTCGGTTTTTATTACAAACCTTGGCCAATCAAGTGCGCGTAGAGCCTGGTTTGCCGGTGGGTGGTGTGACACCCTATATTAATACGATATCTCCAGAAAACGAGCCTAAAATGCCTGATGATGGGGTTTTAGCGCTTAAGATTGAGGCCCTGACCCGCTGGAATGCTATTGCTATTGTCCTTCGAGGGGGCAAAAGAGCCTCTGAGTTAGGCGGTCATATTGCGACCTACGCCTCTTCTGCCAGCCTCTACGAGGTGGGTTTTAATCATTTCTTTAGGGCTAGAGATGCTCAATTCTTAGGTGATATGGTCTATTTTCAAGGGCATGCTTCCCCAGGGATCTATGCGAGAAGCTTTTTGGAAGGGCGCCTAAATGAGCAGCAACTGGATAATTTCCGTCAAGAAGTGCAGGGAAAAGGCATATCATCCTATCCTCACCCTTGGTTAATGCCCCATTATTGGCAATTTCCTACAGTATCGATGGGGCTTGGACCCATTCAGAGTATTTATCAAGCCAGATTCATGCGTTATTTGGAGAACCGTCAACTCATTCCCAAGCAAGGGCGTAAAATTTGGACTTTCTGTGGTGATGGGGAAATGGATGAGCCTGAGTCCTTAGGTGCCTTAACGATCGCTGTTCGAGAGAAACTTGATAACTTAATATTTGTGGTAAATTGTAATTTGCAGCGTTTAGATGGCCCTGTTCGAGGTAATGGAAAGATTATTCAAGAACTGGAAGGTGTTTTTGCGGGTGCCGGTTGGCATGTCATAAAAGTGGTATGGGGTAGTAATTGGGACCCCTTATTAGCCGAAGATACCGATGGTTTATTGCGTCAGCGAATGATGGAATGTCTGGATGGTGAATATCAAAATTATATCGTTAAAGATGGCGCCTATATTCGTGAACATTTTTTTGGAAAATATCCTGAATTATTAGAAATGGTCGAGGGAATGAGTGATGATGAGATTTGGAATCTCACGCGCGGTGGTCATGATATTCAAAAAGTGTATGCGGCTTATGCGAGTGCAGTGGCTCACGAAGGTGGACCGGTATTAATTTTAACCAAGACAACCAAAGGTTTTGGGATGGGCGCAGCAGGTGAGGCACATAACACCACCCATCAGCAGAAAAAAATGTCTACTGAAGATTTAATCGCATTTTGCGAACGATTTAATGTCGCCATTCCTAAAGATCAAATTTCAAAAATTCCCTATTTTAAACCGGCTGCTGATTCAGCGGAGATGAAATATTTACAAGAACGTCGAGCAGCGCTGGGGGGTTATCTGCCAGCGCGTCAGGCAGAAGTTCCTGCCTTAAAAATCCCAGACCTAAGTACATTTTCTGCACTTTTAGAAAGTTCAGGTGATCGAGAAATTTCTACGACGATGGCTTTTGTTCGACTACTCACATTATTATTACGCGACAAAGACATTGGAAAAAATATTGTGCCTATAGCACCTGATGAATGCCGAACCTTTGGTATGGAAGGTTTATTTAGACAAATCGGAATTTACTCGCCCAATGGACAATTATATGAGCCCGTGGATAAAGGTCAGGTAATGTATTATTTGGAAAAACAAGATGGGCAATTATTAGAAGAAGGGATTAATGAAGCGGGTGGATTTTGTTCATGGATTGCAGCGGCCACTTCTTATGCCAATCACGGACTGCCATTAATTCCTTTTTATATTTATTATTCGATGTTTGGTTTTCAGCGAATCGGTGATCTTGCTTGGGCAGCAGGGGATTCACGAGCGCGAGGATTTTTACTCGGTGCCACTGCAGGTCGAACCACGTTGGCGGGCGAAGGTTTGCAACATACCGATGGTCATAGTCATATTTTTTCTAATGTGATTCCCAATTGTGTAAGCTACGATCCTACATTTTCCTATGAATTAGCTGTGATCATGCATCATGGTTTAGAACGCATGTACGTGAATAAAGAAGATGTCTATTTTTATATCACGCTTATGAACGAAAATTATTTGCATCCGGCAATGCCATCTGGTGTGGAAGAGGGAATTATTAAAGGTATGTATTTATTTCAATCCTCCAATCACCAACAAAAAGTACAATTATTAGGATCGGGTGCGATTTTGTGTGAAGTGATTAAAGCAGCAACATTATTAGCCGAATTTAATGTGGGCGCAGATATTTGGAGCGTAACAAGTTTTAATGAATTAGGTCGTGATGGTTTAGCAGTGGATCGAGAAAATCATCTGCATCCTGAGCAGAAAAATAAAACAGCGTATGTCACAAAGTGTTTAGAAAATACTTCAGGTCCTATTATCGCGGCAACAGATTATATTCGTGCACATGCCGATCAGATTCGTCAATTTGTTGCAAAACCCTATTATGTTTTAGGGACTGATGGTTTTGGTCGAAGTGATACTCGTGTGAATTTACGACATCATTTTGAAGTGGATGCTAAGCATATTGCTTATACGGCTTTAAAGGCTTTGGTGGATCAAGGGGATTGGACGGTCGATGCATTGTTAAAAGCGGCGGACACATTGGGGATTGATAGGAAGAAGGGGAATCCTTTTTATTTGTAAGGTTATAGGTCCCCCCCTCAGTCACTTCGTGACAGCTCCCCCCGCGAGGGGGAGCAACTATTTCCTCCCCCTTGCGGGGGGAGGTGCCCCGAAGGGGCGGAGGGGGGGATAAATTGGGAGACAGAAGTTTGACAACTAAAGAAGTATTAATACCCGATATCGGTGGTGCCGAAAATGTGGATGTCATTGAAGTGATGGTATCTGCGGGTGATGAAATAAAAGTAGAGCAATCTTTGATCACCTTAGAGGGCGATAAAGCGACGATGGAAATTCCATCTCCTTATAGCGGTGTTGTAGAAAAAGTTGCGCTTAAAGTGGGTGATAAAGTCTCTGAAGGATCACTCATATTAACCATGAAGGTGACAGAATCTGAAGCTACAAAAACTGAAAAGCCTGCAGAGAAAAAAGTTGAAGCGCCAAAACCTGCACCACAAAAAACCACCACAACTTCTATTGCACAACCTGCATTTATTCCACAGGTACCTGATTTACTACCTGCTGGATCTGAAGTTCACGCAAGCCCAGGTGTTCGTCGCATTGCTCATGAATTTGGTGTGGATCTGCGAAAAGTAAGAGGCTCTGGTCGAAAAGGGCGCATCCTTAAAACCGATGTTCAAGCATTTGTAAAAGCGGCATTGGCGGGGGCTTTTGGTGGTGGTTTAACGGTTGCGCCTGCTCCCAAGGTGGATCATGCAAAATTTGGTGAGATTAGTATTGAACCCTTAAGTAAAATCAATAAGCTCACCGGAGCTGTGGTTCATCGCAGCTGGGTAACCATTCCCCACGTGACACAATTTGCTGAAGCTGATATTAGCGATTTAGAAGCCTTGCGTCAGAAAAATAAATCCAAAGCCGAAGAAAAAGGCGTGAAGTTAACTCCACTTGTTTTTATCATGAAAGCGGTAGTTGCAAGTTTGAAAGCATTTCCACGTTTTAATTCTTCACTCGATGATTCGGGTGAAAATTTAATTCTTAAAAAATATTTTCATTTGGGAATTGCCGCTGATACTCCTAATGGTTTAGTCGTGCCAGTAATTCGTGATGTGGATAAAAAAAATATTTACGAATTAGCGGAAGAGCTTGCAAAAATAAGTGCCAAAGCGCGAGAAGTCGGTTTGACACCTGCAGAAATGGCTGGCAGTTGTTTTACCATTTCAAGTTTGGGTGGAATTGGTGGAACCGCATTTACACCGATTGTCAAAGCCCCAGATGTTGCAATTCTTGGCGTGTCTCGTTCAGACATGAAACCCGTTTATCAAGAAGGTCAGTTTGTACCACGATTAATGTTGCCTCTGTCATTATCTTATGATCATCGTGTGATTGATGGTGCAGATGGGGCACGATTTATTGTGGATTTAACAAAACGTTTAGCAGATATTGAATCAGTTATTTAGAGGAAAAAAATATGCCAACAATTATTCAAGCACAAGTCGCGGTATTAGGTAGTGGTCCTGGTGGATATTCTGCCGCATTTCGCGCTGCCGATTTAGGCTTAAAAACCGTATTAATTGAACGTTATCCATCCATCGGTGGTGTATGTTTGAATGTAGGATGTATTCCTTCCAAAGCCTTGTTGCATGCTGCAAAAGTTATTGAAGAAAGCAAAGAAATGTCGGAGTGTGGCATTAAGTTTTCTAAACCCGACATTAATGTGGCTGAATTATTGAAGTGGAAAGATGGGGTGGTAAACCGATTAACCGGTGGATTAAAAATGCTCGCTAAACAACGCAAGGTTGAAGTGGTTGAAGGTGTGGCAGAATTTAAATCCGATAAAGAATTATTGGTGAAAACAAAAAATGGTGATGTCATTGTGCAATTTGACAATGCAATTATTGCCGCAGGTTCACGACCTATCGGATTACCTTTTATGCCTAAGGATGAGCGTATTATCGATTCAACGGGCGCTTTATTACTTCCAAAAACCGATGGAAAAATGCTGGTTATTGGTGGTGGAATTATTGGATTAGAAATGGCCACAGTTTATGAAGCTTTGGGCAGTGAAATTCATATCGTTGAATTTATGGATCAATTAATGCCCGGTGCGGATAAAGATCTTGTGGCGCCATTGCACAAACGTCTTGAGAAAAAATATAAGAGCATTATGTTAAAAACCAAAGTGGTTGCAGTAGAAGCGAAAAAAGATGGGTTATATGTGACATTTGAAGGAGAAAATGCACCCGATAAGCCACAAAAATTCGATTATATTTTACAAGCCGTGGGTCGACGTCCTAACGGTGATCAAATTGCTGCTGAAAAAGCAGGTGTGAAAGTCGATGAGCGTGGATTTATCAAAACAGATAAACAACAACGCACCAATATTCCTCATATTTTTGCCATAGGTGATATTGTGGGTCAACCGATGTTAGCGCATAAAGCGGTGCCTGAAGGTCATGTAGCCGCAGAAGTGATTGCCGGTAAGAAACATTATTTTGATCCTAAATGTATTCCTTCCGTTGCTTACACTGACCCAGAAGTCGCGTGGGCAGGATTAACTGAAACTGAAGCCAAGGCCAAAGGCATTAAATACGGCAAAGGAGTATTTCCTTGGATGGCCAATGGTCGATCCTTAGCGATGGGTCGTCAAGAAGGTTTGACGAAAGTCTTGTTTGATGAAGAATCTGGTCGAATTTTAGGGGCTGGAATTGTTGGAACCAGTGCGGGAGATCTGATTGGGGAAGTGGCTTTAGCGATTGAAATGGGTTGCGATGCTGAAGATATCGCCCTAACCATTCATGCACATCCAACATTAGCAGAAACGATTATGTTAGCTTCTGAAATATTTGAAGGGACGATTACGGACCTTTATATGCCAAAGAAGAAAAAAGAGACTGAATAATATTTTCCTAGCCATCGTTGGTGAGGGCTTTTAAAGTAGTCATCCCAGCGAAGACCAATAAGGTTGTCATCCCGGCGAAGGCCGGGATCCATTCTTATTATATTAAGACTGGATCCCGGCCTTCGCCGGGATGACAACATTTAAAATCTTTGCCGAGATGACAATAGCCAGTGAGTATCTCTGACTTACTTCTTCATTCCTATTCCAGCTGCTGCTCTTCCTTTTCTCTCTTCACGCTTCCTAGCAAAAAATCCTTGTTTAGGACCTTTTTTAGCAACTTCGCCACCTTCGCGAGAAAATAAAGCTTTTTCACCTTTCATTTTCTCAGCAACTTGTTCTGGACTCATACGTTTAGGTCTGAAAGTATGTAAAATTTTCCAGAGTGGATTTTTTACAACCTTAGCCGCTTTTACTGTTGAAGCATCTTCACGAACTGCTTTAATTTGTTGCGTTCTACTATCATCTTGCTGTGCAATTATTTGAGATAATGCACCCAAAAATGCAGTCACTTGTTTCTCATCATGACCTTTCATGTATTGACCCAAGGCTTTTTTGAATTGCTCGACACTTTTGAAATTAGCATCGAAACTGTCTTTAAATTTTTCTTTCATTATTGGATCAAGATTGTCTCGAATTGCCATAATTTCCTTGATCATAGGATCTACTCTTTTTACAACAAGATCCTTAGCAGCTCTTCGTACATCTTTTTTCATACCAACTGAATTTAAGCGTTTGCTTATGTTACTGACTAAGTCATCTGATTGTAGTTTCAAATCGGCTGATTTAGCTTTTATCTCTCCGATTTTTTCATCAGCTAAAATCTGTATGGCTTTATATTTAGCAAACTTTGTTTTCTTAGTTGGCATTGCCTCCGTTTTTGTTGTCTTTTTCATGTTACAGTCCTCCACTGTGCTATTTCGTATTGCATCCCTTAGCCGAGATGCGCCTATATACAGTACAAGTATAGCCCATAATTTTTATGAGGTTTTTGCTATAATTGTACATATAGTGAGGAAGCTGAGGGTCTTGGTATGACACGCAAAGAAATTGATGATTTTAAGAAACTAGTTGACTCTAAAATTAGAGAAGTACCAGAATTAAATGATAAAGATGTTTCTGATCTTAATAAGGTCAAGACATTTTATGTGCTTGATAAACTTAAAAACAAAAAAAACTTACAAGCCATGGGGGCTGTTTATAATCTTTGTCAAGCGCTTCAGTATTTTGACCAAGGTTTTCCTTCTAGAACTGCAGCAGATGCTGTTAAAAATAGTCTCAAAGTCATTTCAGACAATATCGCAGATCTTGATCTTGAAGTCGCAACAAAGTTAAATGATTTTTTCCAAACTAAGGACAGTCAAACGTTTCTCGATACCGCATTGGGGAGTATGAGTAAAGGCACATCAGTAGAGGTGGGTCGACTATTAACAGTCGTTCAGAAGAACCTCCAAGAAAAAACAACTTATCAACCTGCATTTGAGTTTGCTTCGTTACGTCGAGACGTTATTATGAATTTTTCTCAGGCTACAGACAGAACAATTCCAAAAACAAAGAGATTAGCTATGTTAAATACTCTGCTCGATAAGTTAGATAAAAATCCAAACATAGCAAAAGAAGATATTAGTGCTTGGAAAGCACAGGCGAATAAAAATCCCGATGCCATTCAGCGTGTTTTTAACGAGATCTATTTAAAAATCGAGGAAGTTGGAAAAAATAAATTTGGTAAAGATATATTTAATCTAGCGATTAAAAACGTTGAGAAGAAGGTTGCGGAGAAAAGACCAGAATCCCAAACATTTACACAACGTGAAAAGCGCCCTACACCTAAGGCATTTATGTTAAATGCATTGGCACCTCTGAGGAAAGCAAAAGAAGCAATTTCTACTAAGGTTGAATCGATAACTAAAACTAAACTCGCAAAGTAAGGATGAGCAGTGAAAAAAAACCGGGCTTAAGCCCGGTTTTTTAATGGTACTTTTGCTGTTTACATGCCTAAAGTGGCTGTATCAGCGACAGCTTCTACTGGAACAGATTTTACTACCGTGAAAAATCTAGGATTTTTGGTAGATTTCCCAAACTTTTTAGGGCTTGTTTCTGTCTTTTTCAGAACAGGTGCTTCTACATCCGATATAATCGGTTTGTTGGCGTTCACACCTTGTGCTACGAAGGTTTGTTTGTTTTTCTTGTAGGCTTGCAGTTCTGATAAGCTTGCATGCTTAGGTGTTAATGCATAAGCTAACCATAAGAAGAATCGTTTAATACGACTTCCTAATACAGCATTGACATTCTCTTGATCAGATTTAAATTGTTCAATTATTTTGGTGTTGTTATTGATTTGTTTTTGAACTAATGATAAAAGTTCAACACTAAAAGCATTGACGACTGCAGAACCCTTTTTATAGTGCTTCGCATCTTTTTTAAAGACATTTTCCATTTTACCTTTAAATTTGGCTTCAACAAGTTGATCAACTTGAGCAGACAATTGTGGATCCATGTTAGCTTTTAAATCCTTAATGACTCGATGTAATGCGCTCATGCAATCTTGAAAAGTCTGTTTGCTGTGTTTCTTTTCGATGTTTTTAAGAAGATTGTTATATTGTTGCAAGAGCAATTGAAGATTGTCATTTTTTTCTCTGAGAGCAGTTTCTCGTTCAGCATAGTGTGATTGCTTATAAAGCAAATCGACGTATTTGGTGCGACGCACAGTTTTGTTACTCATAATTCATTCCTCGGTGTTATTTCGATATAGTCTGTTGTGCATCGTACCCCTCAAATCTTAAGAGATTCTTAACAATAATGAAAATAATGACATATTTATTTAATATCTATATATATAATATGCTATAATTCAGAATGATCTTAAGTTATCATTCAATACTCATTGAATATCTTAATATTTCCTTAAGATTAATTAGTTATTATGGCTTATTATAATAACAAGACCATAAAAGAATATACTAACCCTGAGGGTAAATGATGAAAAATCTAACAGAAATGACAATTGATGATTTGAGTAAATTGGAGCGCCAGCATCTCGAGGAGCTTTCGATTGCCTCGCAGGCTCGTAATGATTTAATTAAAGCGGCAGCGACTGTTAAAGGTTTTGAGTTAAACCCTCAAAAGAAAAATCTCAGTGGAGAGCTTAACGCTTTGGTGCTTTCCTTGACAAATATTCTACCACCTGCATCGATGAAGCAAATTGGTGAGTTAATTAATCCAGTCAATGGCAAAGTCAAATTTACACCTCAGCTATTTCAACAAATCGGTGTGATTATTAATACTGAAAAAGCAAACAAGGATAAGCAGATTAATAAATTAGATGGAAAATTAAAGACACTACAAGGCGAATTAGAATTTCGTGCACAAACCGCAGTGAAATTTCAAGCCCGTGATCTTGAGATTGATGCTAAAAAACCATTGAGTCGTCGATTGCGCTTCTGGGTTTGGCTTGGAAATTTCTTGGGCAAATTTATCAAAAACAAGGCGAATGTTTTGCTAGTCAAAATTCAAGATAATATTAGCAAATTACTACCCACTATCGAAATTCCAGCACCAGTCGATGAGTCTTCTATGGTAGAAATATCTGAAGATAAGTCTTCAGTTGTAGATCCAAACCCGGATCATGATTCTGATAGCACGACGAGTTCGGTTGAGCCCTCAGAAAATGCTTCAAAAGCAGTACAATTGAGCAATCTCAAAAATATTAAAATGCCAAAGAACAAATTAGCGGGTCCGCTGAAGCAAAAAAGTGAGGATTCAGAAAGCAGTTCTTCTGAAGATTCTAAGGCTGAAAAAGATAAGAAATCTGCCGAAAAAACGAGTACAATCGTTGAAACTAAGGCGGATTCTGAAAAATCTCTATCTGAAAAAGGGTCTCAACAAGACAGTGAATTATCCGAAGCATCTGAAACACCAGTTGGAATGATTCCAGTTTCTACGCCAAAAAAAGGAATACATGTAAAAAATATACTTCCAAAAGTTAGAGATGCATGGGTGAAAACTAAAGCAAAACGTGCTGATAAAAAATCTAAGGCTACCGTTGATAACTCTACATCAACAAAGAGTACTGGTGCAGATTTAGATCATTGGGAAGATACAGGAATAGTTGTAACTAATGCGAATAAAAAAGGCGCTGGTTTCTTTAAGAAATCACCAAAAACATCAGCGGAAACTTCAGAAAAAAAAGATGTGGATACATCAGCTTCAGCCAGTGATGAAGCATCGAAAGCTAGTAAATAATTATTTCTTGAAAATTGTTCTAGCACAACACCATATTTCGACCTGTTTGGCGCCGGCTTTTTTTAAGCACCGACTCAATTCATTGACTGTGTTTCCCGTAGTCATGACATCATCAATAATAGCGATGTTTAAACCTTCTAGTGATTTTTTGAAGTTAAAGGCATTTTTCATGTTTGATTTTCGCTCTTCTGCGGGTAATTCAATTTGAGGTGTGGTTGCTCGAATTCGAGTGCAACTATGTCTTGAGAGGGCTATATTAAATTTTTTTGCTATGGGTTTGGCTATTTCTACGGCTTGATTAAATCCTCGTTGTTTTAATCGCTTTATGTGAAGAGGAACGGGTATAAGGAGATCTGGAAGTATTCTATTTTCTCTCAAGAGATATTCACAAAATAGATGCGCTAATAATTTTGCAACGCTTATTTCTTGATGGAACTTAAGGTCTGTGATGAGTTTTATCACAGTGTCTTCATATGAAAAAAGCGCTAGACTTTTGTCAAAAAAGGGTGGATTTTTTAAACATTCACCACAGAATTGTTTGGGTGTATCTGCTGTTAATATTGTTGCGCACTGTATACAGGTGTTTGAGAGGTAGGGTAATTGTGATTCACAGGCTGTGCACAGGGCATATTTTTGATGTGAAGGTTTTTTGCAGAGTAGGCATCGTATTGGGAAAAACATGAGGGAATACTGGCTGAACTCTTCAAAAAAAACACCCCGTTATCATCACGAGCTTGATAGGGCTCTATTGATGTTTATATCAAATTGTTTTATATTTCCTCTGGTTATACATTAATAAAATATTTTTTCTGTGGGGAATAAAAATGAATGTAGCCTCTACCCGTGAAATTTGGTTAAGCAATCCGGCAAATCCTGACCTTCCCGAGGCTGAATTAAAAGCCTTAATCGGACAGTATGTTTTAGAAGCAATGCAACTCATTGAAAATGATATGCAAAAAAGGGAAGCCATTCTCATTTCAAGAGATTCAACTATTAGCGAGTGTGTCGAAGCATTAAATACTGGACTTTGGTACCCCTTACAATATTATGCTCGAATAAAGCCTTATAAAGATAACCCCACCTTTACTCCAAGATTTTCTTATTTCCAGAAATCTGGAGGGTTTATACATGGAAGCATGAGTAATAAATTATGGACTCAGCCACCTGATAACACAGCTACCGGAAGTTATCCTACTTTTAAATGGAAAAAAGAAACACAAGCTTCACCTGCTGAAGAAATCGTTAAAATTCTTGAAGGAAAAAGTTTTTGTTTAGTGGATTGTGCTGCAGTCACATCACTTGTGCATTATGCAGCCTTGCTAAGAATTTGGGGAAAAGAGCGATTTGATAAATGTTTTTCAGGCCGCTCTCCCTATTCTGTTCCATTAGTGCTTTCAAATTATGCCTCAATTAATCCCATGAACTTTTTTATAGAACGTATCAGTACTAGCCATCAAGCAGATGTCATGGCGGGTGATAAGGCGGGTTTTAAATCTCATCCATCCTATCACTTCAAGCATCCTTATGGGGGATCGAGTGGGTGGAATGTTTTTTGTGTACCTGCAGATAAGGTTCTTAAATTTGTGGGCTTTGGTTTGGGCGCCGAGGCATTGGATGAAACACAGGTGCTGAAAAAATTGGTTGATGATTATAATCAAGAACCCGAATTTGATGATGATTTATACACTGGTGAGAGAAAAGCGCTGACACGTGAGTATTTTGATAAAAATAGATCGGCCTTTTTGGAAGGGGATCACCCAACAGTTATTAACCAGGAAACATTAAAGGCACAGGGTGGTGGGTGTACAGGAGAATATATTCGTCTTAATACTGCAAAAATTAGAATGATAATGAGAGAACCCGTTGAAACCTGTTCACTTTTTCATGTATTTAGAGCTTCAACACCTCAAGCTACCGATTATGCTTTGGAAGAAGCGACAAAAAACATGTGGCGCAGAAATATGTTATTACTCTTGGTTCAGAATAAGACAGTGCATCCTAAAAATGAAGTATCATTCTCAGGTCAACGAAAAAAATGAGTAAAGATACACTACAGTTCAAGGTGAATGATCTGAATCGTTCATTTAGAAAGGTAGAGAATAATTTTTCAAAATCCGATTTTTTTCATCAAGAAATTTTAGATAGACTCATTGATCGTTTGGAATTAGTTAAAATTTCTCCTAAAACGATTTTAGTGATAGATGTGCTTCCCGAAGACAGTATTGGAAAGTTAAGGATCAAATATCCTGACGCTCTCCCTAAAAGCTCCAATAATCTTATTGATCTATTAGCACTTGAAAATAATAGCGTCGATTTAATCTTTTCAAATCTTATGCTGCATTGGGCTCCGGATCCTGAAGGATTTTTTCAGGAAATTTCACGTGTTTTAAAGCCAAATGGCTTATTAATGTTCACAATCCTGGGTCCGGATACTTTAAAAGAATTACGATTTTCATGGTTGGCGGTCGATGAGTTTCCGCATATACATGATTTTTATGATATGCATGATATTGGGGATAGTTTAATGCGTGCACATCTTGCAGAACCAGTGATGGATATGGAGCAATTAACGATTAATTATGCATCTACCAGAGCGTTATTTGACGACTTAAAAAACACCGGGTCTGTGAATATTACATCTAATCGTAGAAAATCCTTAACCGGGAAAAAACGATTTCAACAATTTTTGAAAACCTTTGAGAAGGCGAAAATTAATGAAAAATATGCAGTGACAATGGAAGTGATTTATGGACATGCTTGGGGTGGGGTTATAAAAAATAAGGGTGAGGTTGAGATTTCGATTAAAGATATTAAGAAATATCGATAATATTCGCTTCCCGATTCATGGAGAGTGCGGATTTTACAATCCCTCTAGCATCTAATCCACATTCCGCCAACATTTGCTCAGGTTTACCATGTTCCAAAAACACATCTGGCAATCCAAGATTTTTTACGGGAATTAAAATATTATTTGCCATTAAAAACTCATTAACTGCACTTCCAGCACCTCCCATAATCGCATTTTCTTCAACAGTAATAATTCGATCATGGTTTCTTAGAATTTCTTTTATTAATGCGGTGTCTAAGGGTTTTACAAATCGCATATTAACGACAGTAGCGTTAAGAATTTCTCCGGCTTCCAGCGCTGGATGTAATAAAGTACCAAACACTAAAATCGCAATATTTTCTCCAAGACGGCGGATTTCCCCTTTTCCAATGGGAATTTCAGTCATTTGTTGTTGAACAGGAGTCCCATATCCACTGCCACGCGGATATCGAATCGCTGCAGGTCCTTGATATTTATAACCGGTGTACAACATTTGACGACATTCATTTTCATCGGAAGGTGTCATCACAATCATATTCGGAATACATCGTAAATAGGAAAGATCAAAACTTCCCGCATGCGTGGGTCCATCTGCGCCAACTAAACCCCCTCGATCAATACCAAAAGTGACGTCGAGATTTTGCAAAGCCACGTCGTGAATTAATTGATCATAAGCGCGTTGTAAAAATGTGGAATAAATGGCCACAACCGGTTTGAGACCTTCACAAGCCATTCCTGCTGCGAGAGTGACACAATGTTGCTCTGCGATTCCCACATCAGAATATTGTGCTGGAAATTCTTCGTGGAAACGCACCATACCCGAACCTTCTCGCATCGCTGGAGTGATCGCATGCAATTTAGGATCAATGCTCGCCATATCACACAACCAGTCACCAAATATAGATGAATAGGTAGCTTTGCTGGGTGAGGCGGGTTTTGGATTTAAATAACCAGGATTAACGGCGTGATATTTAACTTGATCTTCTTCCGCAGGCTCATATCCTTTCCCTTTGGTGGTGACAATATGTAGCATTTTCGGTCCAGGCAGTGCATGCAGGTTTTTTAACATCGGAATTAATTTTTTAAGATCATGTCCATCAATAGGGCCAAAATAATTTATGCCCAGTTCTTCAAAAAGTGTTCCTGGGGTGACCATTCCTTTCAAATGTGACTCGGTTCGTTTGACCAATTCATTAATGGGTGGCATTTTGGAGAGCATTTTTTTGCTGCCTTCTCTTAAGGTGGTATACATTTTGCCCGACAGTATTCTGGCCAAATAATTGCTAAGTGCGCCGACGTTAGGCGATATTGACATGACATTGTCATTGAGGATGATCAATAAGTCGGGTTCTATGCTGCCTGCATGATTTAAGGCTTCAAAGGCCAAGCCCCCCGTCATTCCCCCATCTCCAATGACGGCAATGGCTTTGCGCTCCAAACCTAGCTGTTTTGCGGCCATGGCCATACCCACAGCCGCACTGATTGAGGTGCTGGAATGGCCCACCCCAAAGGCATCATAGGGGCTTTCATTTCGTGTAGGGAAGGGCGCTAAGCCATCAGGCTGTTTAACGGTATGTAATAGGTCGCGGCGACCCGTCAGTATCTTATGAGGGTAGGCTTGATGACCCACGTCCCAGATTAAATAATCCTCAGGGGTGTTGTAGATATAATGAAGCGCGATAGTAATCTCCACAGCCCCTAAATTAGCCCCAAAATGTCCCCCACAGACATTTAGGGTATCGATGAGATAGGCGCGCAACTCATCGGCCAGTGTTGGGAGCTGTTCTAATGACAGTGCTCGTAAGTCACTGGGGGAGTTGATGGTGAATAGCAGTGGGTATTTGTCCTGCATGCGCTAACCTGTTGATTTAAACGGTTATCATCGCTTTTTATGGAGAATCTTGCAAGATTTGATTGCAGGTGCTGAGCGTAGTTGTCCTCCCGGCCTTCGACGGGCTGACAACAGCGTTGCAAAAATCTAAAATTTACTGTTCAATAGAACATAGAAAAAAAATATGTCAGGAGGACAAAATGAATATTAATGAACTCTCCGTAACAAATTATGATGCTCACACTCAAACATTTACGGTAGAAATTCCAGTAGATCATCTCAATGATCCTGTGATGTTGAATTTGATGTATGATCCTATATTAAGTCCCAGCGGTTCAACCATTCACCGAGCTTCTTATCTGCGATCTTTGTTAGAAAATAACCAAGATCCTCTAACCCGAGAAGTCGTATCACCTTCACAATTAGTAAAAAATCCTCTACTTCGTGAAATTAATTTTTCATTGGTCAATCAATTTCCTCGTTTTGATAACACGGCTTTAAGTGATGCGAATGATTATATCAAAGAGAAAACAGGCCATGGTATAGCCTGGTTTAAACACCGACATCTTTTTTTCAGAGGACGACATGGGCTTTATCGTTTATTAAAATTTGCAGATACCTTTAAGGTCAATACACAATCCTTAGATATTGAGCGACGAAAATTTGTTCGTGAGCACAAAGGGCTAAGATCACAATTCAAGATAACTAATTGGGATGCCAATCAATCAAAATGCAGAGTAGAAATTCCTTTAAGTGCATTAATATGCGCAGAAACAAAAAAAATCGTGATGGATCCTGTTACCTCTGATAACAACAAAAATTATAGCAAAAGTAAAATCCCGGCAGGAACTAAATCTGCACCGAATAATTTTTTAAAAGCACTTTGTCAGAAGATATTTCTAACGATGCCTCAGTTGGATATCTATCATCCCTATGATCTTATTGCCTATGCTATGGAGCATAATGAAACTCCATTATTAACAGCAGCAGTTGCACAATTTCCTCAAAAAATTAATGACGCTGTCAACTATCAACCCAAAAAATCACAAACCGCATTAATGTTCGCGATTGAGAAAAAAAAGACCGAATCCATTCGAATTTTGTTGGCCTCTCCTGAAATTGATCTTAAGGTCGCAGATTCACAAGGATGGACAGCTTTAGATTATGCAAAGGCTGGAGGTGATGTAGAATCCATTCAAAAATTAGTATTTCCATTACTAATTGAAGGATTATTAAAAAACGCGCAAAAATATAAAGGCAGGGGACAAAAAATTTCTGAGGGAATAAAGAATGCTTGGATAGATTATCAACATTTGTTGCTGCTGGAATTTAAGAAAGCACTGAATACATTAATTGAAACTGAGAAATTCTCAGAAGCAAGAGAACTGCTTAGTTTGGCAAATACCACTACCAATTATTTCCATCAATTATTGAATGTTTTTCCAACTCCCATAAAATTGAGGTTTAGTCTAAAACCATTAAAATTGAGTCGAAAAACAGAAGCAGGCGAAGCATTAAAAATATTTATCGCAGAAAAAGAAGAGCAATTAACGACTGCTTTGACAACACACCTTTAAGCTCATTTTTTCGCAGGACTATTATTCCCAAAATCTTTTTTTGCAGCTTGCGCAGCATTTTTTATTGCATCTAGCTCACGCTTCATCTCCCCTTGTAATGCTGCTGCTGAACCTTTGACATTTCTCGGATCTGGGAATGACACTTTGCTAGAAGAAGCTCTTCTTTCTGTGGTAGGTGTCGTTGGTGCACTTGCTACGGATGTTTTAATGACTTCATCCTTTTGGGATGGTTTCGTCGTAGCCCAAGGAGAAGGTTGTGTATCTTTAACTTGTGCTTGTGAAGCTCGACGCGACACAGCTGGAGAACTGGCTTCAGAACTTGCAGCAGAACTTGTTTTAGATTGTGATGCTTGAGTTTTAAGTACTTGTTCTCGTAATTTATCTTCTTTTACAGATATCGAAGATGCTGAGGCTCTACTCGATGAAAATCGACGAGATCCTCTTTGAGAGCTTTCAGGTTTTGCAGCTTGAGCTTGAACATGGGGTAGATGAGGTTGTGCTATGATGTCTTGAAGCATCAATTTCTTGGCATTGAGTTCTATTAGTTGGGCTCTCAGTTTACTATCAAGGTCTATGACTTTACCACTAGCGTCTAGAATCTCAACGTCAGTATCTTCTAGATCAGCTTGAATCTCCATAATATTTTTATTGATAGCCTTTATTTCTTCACTGGCTGTATATCTTCGATCTCCTTCATTGATATTGTTATACTTTTCAAATGTTGATTCAACAGCCTCTTTAACTGTCAAACTACTAAACAACCCTGCAAATTCAGCTTGTGTTGAGCTCCATTTGCTCATTTTCTGAACAACTCTGTCAACCCACTCATCTTTAACACTTTGCATATAAACTCCTTTAAAACTAGAGATCTTATAGATAGTATAGCACAATCCTACTGTTTATAACTGTTTTTAAATACAATTATAGTATAAATGATTATAATTAAATAAATAATGAGATGCTTTTAGAGGGAGAGGATTCTCCTTAAGACTCACTTAAGGTATGATTGTTATTATTTAGCAAATATAACACTGGGGAGCTAGGTAATGTTTAAACTTGATGAAGGATTGAAGCCTGGTTTAGGAACATTTGTGCGATTACCGCCTGGCATTTTAATTCAAATTTTATTGCAATTACCCCCTAATAGTCTTTTTGTACTCCGATTTTTATCCAGAGCTTTTCGAATCATTACAAGTGGTGCCTATTTTAAATGGGAGCCGACTCTTTTTGATTATCGCAAAGCTCAAACCATAGGCTTTGATCTTGGCAAATCTCGCACAGAAGGTGACTATTATCTTTGTTCACACCGAGGTGAATTTCGCTGGCCAGCAGGTCAACTTTTGCTATGTCGTAGCGATGACCATGGCATCGAAGTTAAATCATTAGCTCAGGGAAAAGAAGGTGGACTTAGCTGTCAATATGTTGGTGAATTGGTTGGACATCAATCTAAAGTGACTGTGCTAAGACCCTTATCAGGAACATTAATTGCTTCTGGTGATCGATCTGGCAGAGTATTTGTTTGGCGAGAGACTGACAAGGGCTTTGATAAAATTGAGTTAACAAGATCAGAAAAGCATTGGGATGAAGTATCAGCAATTACACGTACTGATGATGAACAAATCTTAACAGCAGACAAAAGAGGTCAGCTTAGATGTTGGAGTTTATTCCATGATCGTCCCCTCTGGAAAATAAAATTACCAGCACATATCGTTAGTCTGAAGATAATGCAAAAAAAACAAGTTGAAGTGATTTATTTAGACGATGAGAAAGAACGATATCATATTAGTATTTTTAGCGTAGTTGATGGTACAAAATTGAGGGAAGAAGAAAATATAGCATATGGAGATACGTTGTTTAAAACACCATTATCCGGTTTTTGTTCATTCTTTAATGGTAATAAAGTTGAATTTAGAAAAGAAGAAATGAACCTTGGTCCGGGTATGTCAAGAAGTGTAAACGCTTGCAATTTAAATAAACGAATTACTGCACCTTTCACCCCAAGCGAAGACACTCAAGAATTTCTCGATTGTAATTTTAGTGTCTTTAGCAATGGGAACATATTGTTTTGGTTAAACGATGGAAATGCTAAGCTGGTAATTCACAAACGCTTACCATTGACCTATGGAAAACATTCGTTATTCACTGTCATGACAAAAAGTCAACGACAGACTCCATGGGAATTTACACCTCATCAAGTAGCTTTCAATAATGAAAGAGAATTGCCTGAGACTCTAGAAGAAATAGATGATTGTGACGAAGAGAAATTACTTTATTAGTCCTATCACTTCAGTGATTCTTATTATCGTGAGACTTTTTGGAGAGATACCAGAGAGAGTGAACTCTAAAATTGTCGTTGAACAATAATTTCCGCTAAGCTTTTTAGCTTTTCAAAATTAACGCCGATGTTGTCGATAATTTCAATCGCTTTCTGATAAAGTTCATCACGAATTTTTTTTGCTCTTTCTATACCCACAGCGGTGACATAAGTTGCTTTTTGATTTTGGGTATCGGATCCTTGTTTTTTGCCCAGTTGTTCGGTGGAAGATTCTACATCCAAAATGTCATCTTGAATTTGAAAGGCCAGGCCTATGTGTTGTCCAAACTCACACAAATTCTCGTAAATTTCTTCGTTTTGTAGGGGTGAAGCAATGGCGCTCATTTTAATTGAGGCTTCGATTAAGCAGCCCGTTTTTGCGCGATGAATTTGTTCAATTTCAGATTCGCTCAGTTTTGCACCCGTGGCTGCTAAATCCAGAGCTTGACCTCCCGCCATACCATAAGTGCCACAACTTTTTGCAAGAATATTAATGAGTTCAAGTCGTTTGGATAATTTTAGCATTGTGTGATAATTTTCGGCTAAAATACCGAAGGCTAAAGATTGTAAAGCATCTCCTACTAAAATGGCGGTAGCTTCATCAAAAGCCACGTGACAGGTTGGTTGTCCTCGTCGTAATTCATCATTATCCATTGAGGGTAAATCATCATGCGTTAAGGAATACACATGAATCATTTCAATGCTGCAAGCAATGCGATCTAATTCAAATTTTTCTGCAGCTAAGGGTAAGCCTGTGGCATAAACAAGTTGTGGACGAATTCGTTTTCCACCATTCATACAAACGTAATGCATGGCTTGATGAAGTTGTACAGGAATATCATGTACGGGTGGTAAGAAACCCAAGAGAGTTTGATTAAAATGTTTTAATTGCGTTTCAAAATAGGCATCGATAGGATTTTTGACTAGCATTATTTATTATCTTCAGTATCAAATGGTATTAAATTGTTATCATCAGGATCACCAACTAAGAGCTTCACTTTTTGTTCGGCTTCTTGCAGTGCGCTTTGACATTGTCGTGTGAGCTTTACGCCTTGCTCAAAGGCTTTTAAAGAATCTTCAAGGCTGATATTGCTTTTTTCCATTTTTTCGACCAAAGCGGTGAGTTCACTCAATGCTTTTTCAAAATCGATGGTTGGTTTTTTTGCTGACATGTCTTTGTACCTTTGCTTAGGGGCTTATATTACAAAATTTGCAGTAAATTAGAAAGAGTTAGAGTTTGAGAATGTGGGAGGGAGCTAGTTGGAGAGAAGCCAGCAGCTGCGGGATCTTATATCAGGACACGCCGTGAACCCGTCCCTGGGGGCTCGGTAAAAAACATCCTTGTTTTTTACGGTCCTGATATAAGATCCCGCAGCCGCTGGCTTTGTGCTAATTCATAGTTATTGTGTTTTGTTTATTGAGGACTGTTTGCGTCATTGCAAGCGGAAGGTTTAAGGACTATATAAGAGATATTGTGTGATTCTTCAGGATTGAGGCTAGTGTTTATTGGTTTTCTTTTTTTTGTTTTGTTTCTTGAAATAAGCATCATAAATACGTTTGGCTTCACGAAAGTCATCATTTTTGAGATGATGTAACACTTCTTGTTGTAGTGGTTTAGGAAGCGTGTCGAACATCAGTGGCTCCTTTTAATAAGAGTTAAGGTTATTTTAAGCTAGCTCTTTGTGAATTATAGGAACCTTTAGGAATGATGTATGTAAGAAAAAATGATAGTGGCTTGTGAGATATTTGCCATAGTCATTTTGACAATAGGCTTGGCTTTTGGTCTAATCGACCCTTTAGGCTAGGCGGGGACTGTATGTTAACACGATTAAAGACCATATTATTGCTCACTTCTACACTTAACCTCATCGCGCTGGCCTCTTTCGCCAGTCCTTTGGTGCTTGAAACAGACTTTGGCCTAAAAGATGGTGCAGTCAGTGCAATGAAGGGTGTGATATACCAAGTTGATCCTCAAAACCAAGTATCCGATTTGACGCATGAGATCGAGCCTTACAACATCTGGGAAGCCAGTTACCGATTATATCAAACCGCTCCATATTGGCCGAAGGGAAGTGTATTCGTTATTGTTGTAGATCCAGGTGTAGGGACGGAACGAAAGTCTATTGTTGCCAAGTCCAAAAAAGGACATTTTTTTGTCACTCCAGATAACGGTACGCTCACGCTGATCCAAAAAGAAGAAGGCATTGAGGAAGTTCGCATTATTGATGAAAAAATTAATCGACTTCCAGGTTCAGATCGCTCTCATACTTTTCATGGTCGTGATGTTTATGCCTATACGGGTGCTCGTTTAGCCTCAGGAAAAATTTCTTTTGAAGAAGTTGGTCCTAAATATCATCATGCTTTAGTGACTTTTCCTCTTCATGAAGCGACTTTCAAAAATCACGTGTTAAGAGGATCAATTCCCATTCATGATGTTCGTTATGGAAATATTTGGTCGAATATTCCGGCGAAATTAATGGATGAGATGAAAATGAAATTAAATAAAAAATACCACGTGAAAATTTTTCACAAGGCTAAAAAAGTGTTTGATCAAGAATTACCTTATTTAAAATCCTTTGGAAGTGTGAAAAAAGGAGAGGCGATGATTTATCTCAATAGTCTTGAAAATCTTTCTGTAGGGATTAATCAGGAGAGTTTTGCGAAGCGTTATCATATTTCTACGGGTCCTGATTGGGTTATTGAAATCGAATAGACTGCTCCCCCTTCCGGGGGAAGGGTTATAGTTCTTGGAAGGATTTTTTAATAATTGCTACTGCATCATCAATTTGTTCACGCGTAATAATTAAGGGTGGAGCCAATCGAATAACAGTCTCATGCGTTTCTTTACTCAAGAGCCCATTTTTCATTAAGGTTAAGCACACTTTGCGTGCTTCAATTAAACGAGTGTCAATTTCTACGCCGATAAATAATCCTTTTCCCCGTAAATTTTTGATGTAGGGAGTGTCAATTTTTTGTAACTGTTCCAGTAAATAAGCCCCTAATTCAGCAGAGCGTTCTGGCAATTTTTCTTCAATGAGCACTTCTAGCGCTGCTTTTCCTATCCTGCTCGCGAGTTCATTTCCACCAAAGGTGCTTCCATGATCTCCGGGTTTAAATAAATCCATAATTTCATTTTTAGCGAGAAATAATGACACCGGATACATGCCACCACCCAAAGCTTTGCCTAATATAACTCCATCGGGTTTGACATTTTCATGATCACAGGCGAGTAATTTTCCCGTTCTTCCTAATCCCGTTTGAATTTCATCGCAAATTAAAAGCACATTATTTTTTTTGCAAATCTCTGCACATTTTGCAAGATAACCTGCGGGTGGAAAAATAATACCGGCCTCACCTTGCACAGGCTCTACTAAAAAAGCGGCAGTGTTTGGTGTGATGGCTTTTTCTAAAGCACTATGATCACCAAAAGGAATAATTTTAAATCCGGGGGTGAGGGGGCCAAAATCTGCTTTATAACGAGGCTCACTTGAAAAACTTATTATGGTAGTCGTGCGGCCGTGAAAATTATGTTCACAGACAATAATTTCAGCTTGGTTGTCTGGTACACCTTTCACTAAATAGGCCCATTTTCGTGCAGCTTTGATGGAAAACTCAACGGCTTCTGCACCGCTATTTAAAGGTGCTGCTTTATCTTGCTTCATCAGTTCACAAGCCAATTTTAAAAATTCACCCAAATATTTAGTGTGATATGCGCGAGAAACAACCGCTAAGGTTTGGGCTTGTTCACAAAATATTTTCGTTAATTTAGGATGGCAGTGTCCATGTGTAATGGCTGAATAAGCACTCATCATATCGATGTAAGATTTTCCATCGGCATCCCAAGTGTAAACACCTTGGCCTTTAACGATTACTACGGGTAAAGATTTGTAATAGTGTGGAGTGTAATGTTGTTCAAGATCTATTATTTTTTGCATTTAACTCTCCTTACGATCAGCAAATACACTGATCAATTCTATAATGATTTTTTCTGTTTTATTATTCAGGTCCAATACAGGATTAAATTCTACGATTTCTAATCCTAATAAACGTTTATCATGTTTCAGTGCAAACATTTCTTCTTTTAGTATAGTACTCTTCAGGCCATCAGGAGCTGGTGAACCAACACCAGGAGCATCAATGGGATCTATCACATCAAGGTCCAGACAAATACCATATCCCAGGGTGTTTCGATTGACTTGCTCAATCGCTTCTTCGAAAACGGCATGTAAACCGCGAGCCTGAATCTCTGGCATGTAATAAATTCGAACACCCAGCGATTCCAGTAGGGCTTTTTCAGGAGCCTCATAACTTCGGGCGCCGATGACACAGACATTTTCAGGTGCGATTTTGGGGCCTTGGTATTGAATGTGGGTCAAGCGTTCATCACCTTGACCCAAGAGTACTGCTAAGGGCATGCCATGTACGTTTTTGCTCTCTGAGCTCTGAGGCGTGTGGCTATCTAAATGAGCATCCAGCCAGATTAAACCAATGGCGCCTTGAGCGCGTTTCGCATCAGCTACACCACTCCAACTCCCGATTGAGCAACAATTATCGCCACCGAGGGTAATGAAAAAAGTATTATTTTTGATAAGCTGAGTGCTGCTCTGTGCTAAAGCTTCATTTATCTTAGCAATAGCAGGAATAGCTGCTAGTTTTTCAACCTTTTCCTCGGATCTTAAAAACTTGAATTGATCGATAAAATGGTTTATTTTATTAAAATATTTGGATTTATTGATGGTCTCAGGGCCTCGCGAGCAATCATGATTGCCCGCACCTATACCTGATGCATATCCTAAGATCGTGGTTTTTTTGGCATTGTCCATAATTCCACCATTTAATTACTATGGCGCTCCCTAGGGGATTCGAACCCCTGTTACTGCCGTGAGAGGGCAAGGTCCTAGGCCTCTAGACGAAGGGAGCCTGTAAAAAAAGTATAGTTCGCATTTAACAGGATATTTAAAGATTGTGACAACAAACATTTCTATAAAAACACGCGTACCACAGATAATCTCACGTTCTGAGCATAATATTTCACGTGAAAATATCAGTAAAGCCGCATTAAAGGTGTTATATCGTCTCCATGAGGCTGGGTATGATGCTTTTTTAGTGGGTGGTAGTGTGAGGGATTTATTATTAGGAATATTACCCAAAGATTTTGATGTGGCAACCAATGCACATCCAGAACAAATCCGGTCATTATTTTCAAACAGTCACATTATCGGCAAACGATTTAAATTAGTTCATGTTCGTTATGGTCGAGAAATTATTGAGGTGGTCACTTATCGAGGACATGATCCGGAGCATGAGCACCATCAACAATCTGCTTCGGGAATGATTTTGCGTGATAACGTTTATGGTTCTTTGGAAGAAGATGCTTTACGTCGCGATTTTACCGTTAATGCACTCTATTACAATATTGCTGATTTTAGTGTAGTAGATGATGTTGATGGAATGAAAGATATTTTGTCAAAAACATTGCGAATGATAGGAGATCCTAAAAAACGTTTTCGTGAAGATCCTGTGCGTATGATTCGAGCCGTTCGTTTAGCTACAAAATTAGATTTAAAGATTGAGAAAAAAACAATGGATGGCATTGTTGAACTGAATGAACTGATTAATCAGGTTCCTGCCGCAAGATTATTTGATGAATTTTTGAAAATCAGTTTGGGCGGACATTCAGAAAAAACTTTTGCGCTTTTAGAAAAAGTAGGTTTGTTGGCGGTATTATTTCCTCGTTTATGGAAACATTATCATAGCGAGGATGCGCTGAATATTCGAAAACTGATGACAGTGGCATTATCCTCAACCGATTCGCGAATACAAGAAGAGAAGGGTGTGCACCCTGCCTTTTTAATTGCAGTATTATTATGGCCTTCGTTTAAAGAAACGCTGGAGCACCATTTAGATCAAGGTGAAAAATTTTTTGGCGCCTTAGCTAAATCACTCAAATATATTTTGAAACATCATAATATGCCGATGTCAGTTCCACGACGTTTAACCTTAGTAATTGAAGAAATTTGGACCTTACAATATCATTTGCCCCAAACTCGTCGTACCCGAATTTTCAGTACTTTGAATCATCCACGTTTTAGAGCAGCTTATGATTTTATGTTGCTGCGTGCTGAAGTTGATCCTAGTTTAACTCCACTTTGTGCTTGGTGGGAAAAATTTCAAGCCGCTACTAAAAAAGAACAAGAGGAGCTATTACGTGCACGATGATATTATGGCTTATATTGGTATTGGCAGTAACTTGAATAATCCAATTGCACAAGTTCGAAATACCATTTCCAGCTTAAATGAATTGCCTGCCTCGAAAGTAGTGAACACTTCGAGTCTTTACAGTACCTCTCCTGTTGGTGTGGATGGACATCCCGATTACATCAATGCAGTGGTTGCGCTGAGTACACGCTTAGGGAGTGATCAATTATTAGAACACTTGCTTGATTTAGAAAAAATAGCTGGCAGAGAGCGTGAGCCTGGGCGGGTGTTACCGCGAGTGATCGATAACGATCTCCTTCTATACGGAAATCATGTGATTCATCAAGAGCATCTCTGTGTCCCTCATCCACGTATGTACAGTAGAGGCTTTGTATTAATTCCTCTCTATGAAATTGCACCGGAATTAGTGTTTCCTGACGGAAAAGTACTAAAATTACTAGTAGAGGAATGGCGTGAGCAAGACACTGATCAGGTTAAAAGGATAGAAAATGAGTAAGAAAGTTATTTATCCAGGGACATTTGATCCCATTACACATGGGCATAAAGATATTATCGTCCGTGCCTTATCGATTTTTGATGCTGTGGTGGTTGCTATTGGTAATAATTCCTCTAAAAAAACATTATTATCTTTGGATGATCGTTTAGAATTGACACGATTGGTCTTATCCGATTTAAAAAATGTTAGTGTAAAAAGTTTTTCAGGATTAATTGTTGATTTTGTAAAAGAAGAAAAAGCAAATACCATTTTGCGCGGTGTGCGTGATGAAGTTGATTTTTCCTTCGAGACTCAGCAAGCCAGCATGAATAAAACGATGGCACCTGATATAGAAACGATGTTTATGATTCCCAGTGATCAATATAGAAATATCTCTTCCTCATTAGTACGAGAAATAGCTCGATTAAAGGGTGATGTCACACCCTTTGTCGATAAAAAAGTTGTGGAATATTTATGGCGCTTATGATTACAGATGATTGTATTAATTGTGATGTCTGTGAGCCGGAATGTCCTAATGATGCTATTTTTCAAGGTGTAGATATTTACGAAATTGACCCGCTGAAATGTACAGAATGTGTGGGGCATTTTGATAAACCACAATGTCAACAGGTGTGCCCAGTGGATTGCATTCCACTCAATCCCAATTTTAAAGAAACTCAGGAGCAACTGCTGAAGAAGTACCATTCTTTGATGGCGCAAAAGTAGCCTCATGTTTGGCTTGGCATAATTTAAGTTGTAATCGATAGAATTTTTTCAGTAATGTGATATCTTCTGCTGTGGTTAATTGAGTTGGTGAAATCAAACGCCGTTCTTTATCAACCTTTTCAAATAATTTTCTAATTTTTTCAATTTGGGGAGAGCTTTCATCCACCTCTGCTTCCAGTGAGCATTTAAAGGCGAAAAAGCTGTGATTGCTTGCATCCATTGAGTGCAATTTGGATAAATGTGAGCAATAGCTTTGCTCAATATGTTGAACAAATTCACTAAGGGCGTGATAGTGAACTATTTTTGCGGCTTTATTGCGTGAGCTAAAAGAAGAAAGTTGTTCTGGAGGTTTGTGTTCTTGATGATATAGGCATAGCTCTGTGTAAAATTTTTCAAGATTGTGATGTTTAAAAAGGAAGGCACTACAGAGTGTAAGAAATTGTTTTTCATAATTTTGCAATTCTTGTCCATTCCAAGTTTTTTCATTTTCTGTAAAATCCATACACATGCTGTAAAGAATCTTAACCGTGGGTTCTTTTTTTCCAAAGAATGCTAATAAAGGAGCGCATATTTTGTCGGCGAAAAAGCTATGGCATCGTAATAATGATAAACACTTTTTAAGCGCTTGCTCTGATTTCGCAACAATGTCTAATAAAGGTTGATGTGATAAGCGTGAGAGGCCTTCGTAGGGGTTTTGCAAAAAACGCACAACCAAAGCCTCCACTTCTAAGAGATCCTGACTATGGTCTGTTGATAATTTAAGGTTTGGATTTGAGAGGCCAAGCAAGAGTTTATTCAATGAAGATTTTAGCAATATGGCATCCAGTTTTAGGAAATGGCTAATAAGGTCATGTAATAAGGAGTCTTTCTGAACCTCCGATAGATCCCTCTCAATGAATTTTTGATAAAGTAAGTCTTTTTTAAGAGCATTCTCAACTAAACCTTCTTTTTTGGATAAGACAGAGATGCAGGAATGTAGAACTTCAGAAATGTCTCTTAGCAGTAGGCCTTGAGCAGAAGTATCTTTTAGGGATGGCTGAGAAGTTTTGTTTCTTTTCATGGGGTGAGTCCTATCATTAGATGGCCATTTTAAGATAAGGAGATCATCTTTGCTACTACAGGCCTCACCCCACTAGCAAGGCAACACTTCAGACTATCAATTCAAAGGTGATTCGCGTATAATCTGAGTTTTCATCAATACTCTAGGAGTAACGCTGTGTTTTCAGGCATTTTAAATTCTTCAATTTTATTCGACGTGATTACTTTGCTAATCATGACCCATATTACTGTTATCGGTGTGACCATCTATTTACACCGCTGCCAGGCTCATAGAGCCTTAGAACTAAATCCAATAATCAGTCATTTTTTACGCTTTTGGCTATGGTTAACTACAGGCATGCTCACCAAAGAGTGGGTTGCGATTCATCGTAAGCATCACTCGAACTGTGAACAAGATGACGATCCTCACAGCCCTGTGAAATACGGTATACTCAGAGTTCTATTTGGTGGTGTGGGCTTGTATCGTAAGGCCAAAGACCCCGAGACCATTGAGCGCTATGGTAATGGTACACCCAATGATTTTATGGAGCGCATTTATACTCGCGTACCTTATGGTGGAGTGTTGGCTCTGGCTGTGATTGATCTGCTACTCTTCGGTATTCCAGGTGTTGTAATGTGGGCTGTGCAAATGGTATGGATTCCTTTCTTTGGTGCTGGAGTTATCAATGGTATCGGTCATTACTTTGGATATAGAAATACCAATACACCCGACCAATCTCGAAACGTAGTTCCTTTTGGTATCTTGTTAGGTGGAGAAGAACTTCACAATAATCACCACGCTTACCCTACCTCTGCTAAATTCTCAATGAAGTGGTGGGAATTTGATCTGAGTTGGCTCTATATTCGATTGTTATCAGTGTTTGGGCTTGCTAGACCTACGCGTTATTATAGCCGTAAGTTGGGTGCGC
The DNA here is from genome assembly GCA_964651735.1 of uncultured Gammaproteobacteria bacterium. Classification (GTDB taxonomy): domain Bacteria; phylum Pseudomonadota; class Gammaproteobacteria; order CAZYYU01; family CAZYYU01; genus CAZYYU01. The sequence goes on from CAZYYU010000005.1 coordinate 92,045, forward strand.
TTAAGATTAAAGATATGGGATCGACTAAGGCAAATTGTGTAAGAGCAGAGCAGGAAGCTTAGTTCACCGTGTGTCACCCCGGCGAATGCCGGGGTCCAGTCTTATTCAATTAGGAAGCTTTAGCCCGCTTATACATCTCGTGCTTGCGGTTGACAGGATTGAACTTCATCATATCGGGACATTTCTTCAGCTTGCTTTCATTAGTCATATAAAAATGACCTGAACCTTTGCTATCACGATCTACAGGGATTAATCTAATTAATGGGCGACCAGCATTTTTAGCCATGATATTTTCCTACACTAAGCCATGTTTTTTGAGAACTGCGTCTATGCCAAACTTGTTCATTGAACGCAGGATTTTGTGAGCCACTTTCAGCTTAATCGTTCTCTTTTTAAGAGGGCTATATACGCTAATCGTGTGCAAATTCGGATTTTGAACCCTTTTTACCTTGTTATTCGCATGCGAAACGTGATTCCCTTTTAAAGGGCGTTTGCCTGTTAATTCGCATCTTCTTGCCATTTCTCTTCTCCGGACTCAAAAGTGAGTTACAGATAGTATAGAAAATCCTTGAAGATTTCAAGGGAATTCATACTAATCCGTTATCAGCCATCGAGAATGTATTTCCACCACCCACAATAATATGGTCAATGAGTTTAATCTCCACTAATGCGAGGGCTGATTTGAGATTTTGGGTCAGTTGAATATCAGCTTGACTAGGCTTGATGTTACCTGAGGGGTGATTGTGAGCGCATATGAGGTGTACGGTGTGATGCTCAAGGGCACTTTGAACCACTGAACCTATATAGACATTGGATTCACTAACAGACCCATTAAAAAGCCTTTGAAAGCTGATAATGTGGTTATGTGCATCCAAAAATAAACAGGCAAAGGCTTCGAAATGTAGGTGATCCATTTCTAGGGCGATTAATTCTTTGGCCTCTTTTGAATTGATGATGCGATTTTTCTTGGGGCGTTTTTGGAGCAAAAAACGTTTACCTAGCTCTAGGGCAGCCTGTAATTGTGAGGTTTTTGCCGGACCCATACCTGAAATTTTACAAATTTTTGAAGGCTTGGCGCTTAATAGGGCATGTAGACTCCCAAAATGATAGATGAGTTCATGAGCCAGTTGAATCGCTGAAACGCCTTTTTTTCCGGTGCGTAAAAAAATGGCTAATAGTTCAGCATCAGTGAGCGCATTGGGGCCTAAGCGTCGCAATCGTTCTCGAGGTCTTTGTTGTTTTGGGATGTCTGTAATTTTCATTTGCGCATTTTGTGGTATATTGTTTGGGTTGTAACCCCGTGTAGTGGTGTATTTATGAAAAAAATCCAAGTCAAGCTGCTTGATCCTCGTTTGGGGAGTGAGTTATTCCCATTACCACGATATGAAACCGATGGGGCGGCAGGTCTTGATTTGCGTGCTTGTCTGGATGCTCCTTTAGTATTGATGCCTGGGCAGTCTGAATTAATTTCCACTGGCTTAGCAATTTATATTGCTGACTCCAATTTGGCGGCAACGATTTTGCCACGATCAGGTTTGGGGCATAAGCATGGTATCGTCCTTGGAAATCTCATCGGTTTAATTGACTCTGATTATCAGGGCCCCCTAAAAATTTCCTGTTGGAATCGCAGTGACAAACCCTACACGGTTCAACCCGCTGAGCGTATTGCACAATTAGTGATCGTACCTGTCTTGCGCGCCAGTTTTGAAGTGGTTGATGAGTTTGATGAAACGGGGCGTGGAGAAGGTGGTTTTGGTAGCACAGGACATCATTAATGACTTATACCCTTTGTCCCGAAATCCCTGAACATATTTGTCGTGCCTATGATATTCGTGGGATTGTCGAAACAGAACTCAGCGAAAATGTGGTGTACACCTTAGGTTTGGCATTGGGAAGTATTATTCTTGAAAGGAATCATCATCCCGTGCTTGTCGCTCGTGATGGACGCTTATCGGGACCTTTGTTAATGAAAGCGCTACAGGCAGGCCTTTTGAAGGCTGGGTGCCACGTCGTTGATTTAGGGACAGTGCCCACACCTTTTCTTTATTTTGCTACGCATCATTTGAATATTCCCAATGGCATTATGCTCACGGGTAGTCATAACCCGCGAGATTATAATGGATTAAAAATAGTCATCGATCATCAGGTTTTTTGTGGTGATGAAATTCAAAATCTTTCTCAACGCGTTAAATCACAACACTTTAACTTTGGTCAGGGCATTTTAAGATCTGAAAATATTGTAGAAGCTTATTTTGAGAGAGTGTTGAGCGATATTAATTTAGAGAAGCCCTTAAAAGTGGTAGTTGATTGTGGTAACGGTGTGACGGGTGATTTTGCTCCACGACTATTCGAAAAATTGGGCTGTGAGGTCATTCCACTTTTTTGTGAGGTCGATGGGAATTTTCCAAATCACCATCCTGATCCTACACAATTAGAAAATTTAGAAGATTTGCGCGCAGCGCTAATAAAACATCAAGCAGATATTGGTTTAGCCTTTGATGGTGATGGAGATCGCTTAGGTGTGCTGACGAATCATGGTGAATTAATATGGCCAGATCGTCAATTAATGCTGCATTCGAAAGATATTTTAGAACGAAATCCTGGCGCAACCGTTATTTTTGATGTGAAGTGTTCCCGCTATTTACCGACTGTCATTAAAGAAAGTGGTGGACATCCGGTGATGTGGAAAACAGGTCACTCATTTATCAAATCAAAAATGCTAGAATTAGGAGCCTTATTAGGCGGTGAAATGAGCGGTCATTTTTTCTTTAAAGAAAGATGGTATGGTTTTGATGATGGTTTATATTCTGCTGCTCGTTTAATAGAAATTTTATCAAAGACAAAAAAAACCTTGCACGAATTATTTTCTGAATTTCCTAACAGTGCCAATACTCCAGAATTAAAAATGGAATTGGACGATAACTATAAATTTACGTTTATAGAGGCTCTAATTCAGCAATCGTCCTTTACTGAAGGAGTATGCAATACCGTTGACGGTTTAAGAGTCGATTTTGAAGATGGTTGGGGCTTGATTCGTGCTTCAAATACCACACCCTGTGTGATTTTTCGTTTTGAGGCGGATAATGAAATAAGTTTGAGCCGAGTACAACAATTATTTCGTGATCAAGTTGCTAAAGTTGATAACACCTTGGAGTTACCCTTTTGATTAAAGTTATATCTATCAATGTCAATGGAATCCGCTCAGCAAAGCGTAAGGGATTTTTTGAGTGGATCGCTAGCGAAAATCCGGATGTGGTTTGTTTGCAAGAAGTGCGTGCTCACATGAACGAAGAAATGACAAAAGATCATATCCTTGATGGCTATCATCAATATTATTTTGATGCGGAAAAAAAAGGATATTCTGGAGTCGCCATTTATTGTAAAAAGGAACCTGATTCCGTAGAGACTGGTTTGGGTTGGGATATAGCTGATAAAGAAGGTCGATATATTCAAATTAATTATCCTAAATTAACGATCGGTTCCTTATATATGCCCTCAGGAACCAGCGGTGAAGGGCGTCAAGAAATTAAATATGATTTTTTGGATCATTATTTAAAGGTCCTAAAAAAACATCTCAAGGAAAAGCGAGAATTTATTTTGTGTGGTGATTGGAATATAGCCCATAAAATTATTGATATCAAAAACTGGAAATCCAACCAAAATACCTCAGGATTTTTGCCAGAGGAAAGAGCCTGGATGGATAAAATATTTGATGAAGTAGGCTATATTGACGCCTTTCGTGTGCTCAACCAAAAACCCGATCAATACACTTGGTGGTCTCAACGTAGCAGAGCTGCTTACGCTAACAATGTGGGTTGGCGTATTGATTATCATGTTGTAACACCGGGATTAAAAGATAAAATTAAATCCGTTGATATTTACAAGGGACAAAAATTTTCTGATCATGCGCCTGTCATTATTGAGTATAATGTGGATATTGGATAGTTATACTATAAATTGTGAATGGATTGGGGAGGGATTTTTATGGAAGAAAAAGATGCGTTGCCCACCGTTAAAATTGTATTATGTGAAGATGAAAAAGAATATTGTAATAATATAAGTAGCGTTGAATATTCAAAATCTTGTTTTTTTATCAATTTTTCTGATTCACATACTTTAATCGATGATCATATTATATTTCAAAAATTACAGAATAGTCATCTTGTGCTTGTACTTAGCGGTTTTTTTGATGAAAAGAGTGTTGGTTGGTTCAAAGATTGGATGGAAAAAAATCAAAGCGCTATCATTTGGGATCGATTGAAAGTTGTCGTAGTGTCAAGCAGAAGAACATTGTATTTGCTACAAGAAGATTATCGAGAGTCATTTATTCCCATTATTGATGATGTGTATAGAGATGATGGCTTAGAAGAAGTTGAGATTCCATTATTAACGAATGCAGAAATAGAAGAAGAAATAGGGAGAGATCAGTTAAATAAAGATAGCTATATGAGGTATATGAAAAGTATACCGGGATTAAGTGAAGTATTAGCTCATCGACATTTTTTAAATATTTATTTAGAAAAGCTTCCAAGGTGGATAGAAATATTAAAAGTGAAGGGTCTGGATATAAAGGAAGGCGAGGAAGTTAAAAGTGGATGTGTGATAGCAATCTGTAGAGCACTATTAAATGCTTGGTATGAGTCCATGGCAAAGGAAGAGCTAGGGCAGAGTGAACAGAGTGCAGAGAGGGCATTGCATTACAAGGAGTTATCGGAAGAAATAGCGTGGGCGATGAGTGAATTTGGAGGATCCTTAAGTCGCGAGCAAATGCAAGATTGTATAGAACAGGCTAAAGATGAAGATTTGATAAAGCGATGTCTACGTGGTGTTCCAGTAAAGCTAAAAGAAGTTAAAGCAAATAAATATGAGTTTAGGATTCAAGCAGCATTATTGATGAATTTTTTGGTGAATGAGAGGCGAATTCGAATAAAGAAAGGACCAGAATTAAGATTGTTCAAGGGGCCATTGAAGTTATTAAGGGACAAAGAATATCAAGATGAAGATGAATGGTTAAATGACGATTTGAATAAGGTTGAGTTGCCAAAAGATGAATTAGAGAGCTTTGCCGAGAGGCTGAGAAGTGAAACTAAAGAGGCTGAGGAATTACGTAAAAAATTGTTAGGATGGGTCTATAGAACTAGGAAGGGTAAAGAGTATTCCATGGGTGGTAGAAATGCGATTACTATATTGAACTATAGTCGATTAAGTTTTTCTGGATGGGATTTATCTGGAACTCAGACTCCAAATTCTGATTTTTCAGAGGGAGCGTTTGATTATGCCAAATTTAGAAATTCAAATATTAGTGGGTCTCGCATCGATGGGAGTTTCAGATTTGCGGATTTTGAAGGAGCAAATATTGAGGGTGTTCAGCATGGAGTATATGAAAGAGAATTCGATTCTAGTTTAAGATGCTTTGATCAAGATCTTCGAAACAATAAAATCGTACTTGCTTTGCAGACTCAAAATGGTTTCTGGATTACCTTGCAAGATTTATTAGATGATAAAACTATATGCAAATTCACCATTCTACGTATGAAAACGAGTATTTTAGCGATTAATATAATAAATGGTTTTCCTGAAGATATAGAAAGTATGTTAAAAGTTGCTACAAAATTAGATATTCAAATGGTTGTTGATGATGATCTATCAACAGGTGCAGTGTGTTTATGTTATGAAGATGCATACATTCTTTTTGTGATTCAAGATCTCGCTTTAGTTAAGTATGATTTGAGATTAGAAACATATAGCATCTTACATAAAGGACAAATTAGATGTTTAGTGAAAGCAGGTGCTTCTAATCTATTTGTTTTTAATGATGCTAATAATTTAATCCTGCTTACTATTGCTAATAAACGATCAGAGTGCAAATTTGAAAATTTCACACCTTTGCATCGTAATTTAATTACTCATCTTGCTTTTGATTCAAATAAATCGTCTATCGCAGCAGTTTCACAAAAGGACAAAAGTGTATCAGTATGGAGTCTAAAAGAGAAATGTGTTATTGAAGAGTTAGAGATGGGGGTTAAAAGACCTAATAATGAAAAAGAATCACTACGACCATGGGTTTCAAGTTTTGATCCAACAGGATCAAAAATCGCTGTTTCATTTGGAGAATGCATTTCTTTGTGGGATACAGAAAGCTTTACTTATATAGGCACTTTTTATAAGCAGATTAATGCTGCTAGAAAATTAATATGGGGCTCCACCGGAGCAGTGTTATTCTATGCAGATTGGTACGGAAATTTTTATAGTATCGCTGTAGAAAATAGTGGTTTCGGAAAAAATCAAAAATTGTTATTGAATTTGGGTGAGTCTGTTTTACAGATAGCTCAAATTCCTTGTTTATCAGGTGTTTTTTTTAGCATGATCAGCTTAGATAATAGATTGAGATTGATTAATTTTGATTTTTTAGAAAAAAGAAGGATTGAGGGTCCACAATCTCTCGTTGTCGATTTAATAGTGGTAGATAATTCCTATTATGTAGCCCATTTTTCAGGTGAAATTTGTAAATATAATTTGAATATAGGTGCTCTAGAGCAAATATATAAAAATTTTACGGGGTTTGCGATTAAGAAGCTTATAGCAACGAATGATGGTGAGATTTTAGTATGTTTTTTTGGAAATGATGAAATTGTTTTTCGAAATCTTCATGATTCAAAAGAAAAACTCCGAATTAGCTATAAGCAACCTAGGGATTTTAGGCTATGTGGATATAAAATCGCTTTCAATCCTTTCCGAATGATGATGGGATATTGTCAGGGTGAAGTGCATTATATATCCCAACTAAGCAGTAAATTGCTTCATACTCATCCTCAACACGCTCATAGTTTTAGCTTTAGTGAGAATGGAAAATTTCTAGCTTCAGGAAGTGGAACTGAAAATGGTGAGGTTGTAATTTTTAATATTGAGAATGAGTCACTATATTTTCGATTTAATATTATGGGTAAGATTTATGATGGATGTTGTGAATTTTCAAAAGATAATAGATATTTAGCTGTAACTTGTACTGCAAAAAAGCTATATGTCTTTGATGTCTTAAATAAAGCTATTAAATGTATAGATATTGAAGCATGGTGGGGTGGAGGATTCGTTGAATCTATTGCAATCTATAGCAGCACAGAATTAGTTATTGCTATTGGGTTTTCAGAATCAATTTTAATATGGAATATTTCAACCAATAAACAAGTCAATTTCAATGGCCATTTAAGCCAAGTTCATTTTATTAAATTTATCAATGCAAGTACCTTATTAGCAATTGATAGAACCGGTGCGCGCAAGCTCTGGAAAATAGAAGTTACAAAAGGTGGTGCAATGAGAGTCTTGCTCAGATGGGGTTATAACCAACTATTTAGTTCAATGGATCTTGGAGATGATACGAAAGCCAAAATAAATTCAGAGCAGATGAAGATGATATCCGCTTCGCTCCCATTCTTTTCAAAAGATAATTTGGGAAAAAATCAAGGGCAGTGGGAGGCACAAACTTATCAAAATAAATAAGAAGATTTGAGTGCTTGATCTTTACATTGCTGTATATTAAAGTTGACTCACATGAGAACAAAAATGGAAGTCCCGCTTAAGTATATATGGAGGTTAGGAAAAATATGAGTTACAAGTCTGTTGAACGCACATTGAAGGATAGTCGTGGACCCGTGATTGAGGTTGCATCATCTGATGAAGAAGATAGTGTACCAGCAAAGGAAGAGATAAAAGAAAAAGGAATATTAGAGCTATTATTAGAAGGGAATCAAGTCAATGAAGAATTTGAGTATTACGAAACTGAGATAGATCTCTGCATTAGAGCTTTACTCAAACGCAATAAGATAAGATACAGAGATGATTGTGATTTTGTACTGCAGAGTGAGGCTAAAGATGGCTTAATCCTTGATGCCGGGGAAAATATACCTTATTTAGTTGCTTATATTCCCACTGTTGAAACACGCACTCATCGTCCCATCGATTATTATTTATCCAAATCAAAGCAGACTCCTAGCTCAGTTACGCAATGTTTAAAATGGGTAGTTAACCAATCATCCCTAAATTTAGTTGATTTTTCCCAAACCACAGAGCTCGCGCAAGTTGAATTATTAAAATCCTCAGGTGAAAAAAATGAAGATGTTATTAAGAGTGTATTACGGATTCTAAGGGATAATAAATTTGATAAAAATCGCTTACTAGTTGAGCTGTATAATTTGGATTTATATGATGTTCGACATGATGTTTTTGATGAAATTATACCAATAATCTCAGCGCTACCTAATGCACATGTGAAAATACTTATGTCATTTAATGTCACCAATTCTCATTGGATGTTATGTGAGATTAAAATTACTAAAATAGGCGACAGATACGTAGTCAAACGTTCATTGTTTGATCCGCAAAGTCTGCGAAAATTTACCGCTGAGCAGATAGAAAAAGTAGAATCAGCAATCAGAACACAAATCACATTATTACATGATGGTTCAATTGTTGAATTTCAAGAGCCACTGAAAACAGAGGTTGTACCACCTGCTCGTCAGGCGCCTTTGGACGTAAAATCATGTGGGCCTATAGTCATTAAAGATTGGGAGTGTCGATTATTTGGTAGGGCATTACAAGTTAAGGCATATCCTAATGGTGCACGAGATCTTCGATTAGCTCTGATGCGTCTTGTTGAAGAAGAGTTGGGCGAAGGTTCAGTAGAATCTGTAATTAGTTTTATTAATAAAAATCTTTTGATTCAACAAGGTACCTTATTTGAAAATATTCAGAAAACGGGCAAGTCATTTAACGCAAAAAAATATATTCCTCAACAAAGTCAAGATACAACAACTATTACGCCTGCCAAATTATTTGGCTTAGAGGATGTAAAAATGCCAGTGGGTGATTTTTTAGAGTCAAGTTTAAGTTTAGCAAATTATCTTCTTAGCAATCGTGAAGATTCCTCACAGAGAACTCATGCACTCAGTGTTGCAGATCGAAGTATAACGCTCTTTAAAGATTGTAATAAAAATTGGATTGAAATTGTTGAAGTGCATAGCTTAGCAAGGGTGCCTGAATTGCAGATTAGAGTGAATGATGTGTTCTTCATGGCTCTACATGATGAACACATTGTTCCAGTTAAAATGATGTTGTTGAGTGGGTTTGTAGAAGTGTTGAGATTGTGCTTAATACAAGGTGCGAAAACTTTTGATCAAGATACGATATTAGGATATCTGAAGCTTATCAATAATGTCTTAAATACTTTACATTCAAAAAATCCTAATGTTTGCAGTTTACAAATAGTGATGAGTGGTTTATGTCGAGTAATCGATGCCATGGTTGATTTAAAATTTTCCGGGTTAAAGAAATTTGAAATCAAAGAGCCGCTCTATGAGAGCTTATCAAAGTATAGTTCACATTCTGATCCTGAAGTTGCGTTCCTGGCGCAGTATGCATTACAAGGTTTGATACGTATTGAAAGTAATGAATCCACTGGTCAAATGGTGCTCAGAAAACTAACTTTAGTGAGTGATGCTCTGGCTTCTGTTGGAGAAATTGCAAATGCAATTGCAGCAGCAGCAATTACGGGTGGCGCAGCATTTGCCAACTTATTTAAAATTCCTAAGCAAATGTTGGTATTCTATCAGAGTATAGACAAATTAATTTATTTTAGAGTTAAGCCTGCCTTATGGTATGAGCAGTTGCGCTTGATAGATGATCAATTAAGGCGCCCTTTAATAAAAGATAGTGCTGCGTCAGCAAAAGCAAACACATCTGATAAAGAATTTGAAGTTACTTGGGATTTTTATCGAGGTTTTGTTTATAAATTAGAAGTCTTAATTGATAGAGAGCCAACAGTCCTAGAGCTCTTGGGTATAAAAAGATGTATTCTTAGTATTTTTGATAAATCAAAAGAGCTTTCTCCTGCTCATGTATATACCGTTAAATTGTCAGAATGTAAGAAAGAAAAATTGAAAGAACATTTGGCTGAGCTTGGAGTGCAGAATAATGTATTTCACTTAATATATGTTTCGAAGGATGCTAAGAAAAATGGAGAGTGGTATTACCATGAGAATATGAAAGGTAAAATACTTACTACCAAGAAAAGATCAGATTATGTTGATAAGTTACCGGTCTTAGCTAATAAATTAAATCCTCATATCAAGGGGAAGAATTTTGAGCAGATTGCTCAATTTGTGAAGGGTGACAATTGGCGGGGACATGATGTTTTAACAAAAGAAATAGCGGAAGCTTTTGATCATGAAGTGCTTTGTATCAGTGATGTTTGGCTTGTTGGTCGGTTGTGTAATTTAATACTTGTGCTCTATAATAAGGGGGAATTAACCAAGGCCGAATTTGAAGGTTTATTAAATGGGGTGGATGGCCGATTCGATCAACTATCTGGGATAAAAGCTTATACCGAAGATATTCTTAAAGGGCAAAATTTTGGTGCTAAGGTAGATTTAGCTCAATGTAAGAAAGATGCTCTCGATAAATTATCTGCAGATAAAAATCATAAAGCAATTCATGATGATCATTTGCGCTGCATTAAAGATTGTGTTGCATTGATAATCTTATCAAATAATGATTTAAAAGAGCGATATACCAAGGATTTATTTGCACGTTTTCTGTCTATTCAAAAAACCATAGTTGATATTGATTCTAAAAAACATCCTATTAAGTATTACAAAGCAGTTACGAATATTCAAAAAGAAATAATTATTGCATTACGATTTTTAGTATTACATGGACCTGAAGAATGCAGAGCGATAATAGAGCAAGAAATTGCTAAATTAGTTAAAAGCGTTGCTGATAACAAAAAAATAACTAAACGTATTGAAAAATCTGGTCTATTAAATATCCCTGAATTACGTAGGCCGCTGTCATTAAGTTTCCTTGGGCAATTTCGAGATCTTGTCTCGAGGGCAAATGATATGGTGTCTGAAGAAAAGAAAAAAAATCCTATACCTAATTATGTGGTATTTAAGTCTATGTTCTCGAGCTCTGGTGAAAGCAGCGATGACAAAGTTGATGAATTATTAGGTGAGCTGCGAAAGGAAAATGAACTATATGTGCCTATAGAAGCTAAACGAAATAATTTAGGCAACGATACCGATATGCATCAAGTTTTAGATAATTTTCTCGCTCCGGTGAATAGTCATCGCGTATTACTCATTACAGGTTCCGCAGGATCAGGAAAATCAATGTTTGTATATAATATTGCTGATGAATTAGTGAGGCAGGTACCTGATGTTTATGATTCTGGTTGGAAGGGCTATATTCCTATATTAGTATTTCTTCCTTCGCTAAAGGATCCTGGAAATATACTATCTGAAGTATTAAAAGCCGATGGGTCTAGGTATGGCCTCAATGAATATCAAGTTAATCATCTAAAAGAAAATGCCCGTGTTTTATTTATTTTTGATGCGGTTGATGAGATGAAAACGCCAATCGATATTTTTTCAACAAATGCGGAACTTGGTCGCTGGAAGCATGCAAAATTTATAGTGACATGTCGTTTCGAAGATAGAGAAAAACTTGGAGTTGATTATTCAAATGTCAGATTTTCTACTGATCTTGACTCCTTTGAACATTATAATGTTTCACCGTTCAGTGAAACGAAAATTGGAGAGTATATTGATAAGTTTGTTGAAAAAAGACACGATATGCTGAAAAAAGAGTTGACTGGTAAGCAAGAAAAATGGCAAACAGCAGAGCCCTATAAAAAGTTGCTGATTGGCAAAGAAAAAAATGGAAAGCTATGTGCTCTATTAGATACTCCATTGATGGTAAGTATGACTATGGTAATTTTACCAAAATATGAAGATAAACTTGACCAACTCCAAGGTCCTGGCAGTATTGTTGAAGAATATATGAATTTATATTTACAGCGTGCATCAAGAAAGCTCCGTTTGATCAAAGATAAACCCCAATCCTTATCTAGTACTAAAGTCAATGAGGAAATGAAAAAACTATGTATTAAGTTTGCCTTAGCTTTGCATAAACATGGAATTAAACAGATTAGATTCGAACCCTTGCTTGAGATTTCCGATGAAGATCTTTATAACGATTTCAAAGTATTTTTTGATCGAGATAATCCTAGCATGAAGTTTCTGATGGCTGCAGTTCCTTTAGCGCAAGTTGAGACTTTAACCTATCAATTTAAGCATGAAAGGTTTCGAGTACATTTTTTAGTTGAAGGGATGATTTTAAAAGATAGGAATACAGATCCACGTGCTTATCTTGGAGAAATACCAGAAGATGCGTTAGCATCCTTGCATAGAAATAGAAGCCAGTTGACTAAGGATGTTAAAGAAGAAAAAGAAGAGGCATATGACAAGTTTAACAGTGATGATGAAGGTCTGGATATGTAATAACTTAATAATGAGATATTATTGGTGTCGCAGCAAAAACTAAGCGTTGACAGTGCTGATTTTGAAAATAAAAAAATAATTTTATTTTATTGTGAAAGCTTTCATAAACTTAGCTTTACACATGGTATGGCTGTTAGTAATTTATCTTCTGATAATCTTGAGAATTTAGATGTTTTAAATGCAGGGATATCAAGGCTTTATGAGGAGTCTTCCTCGAATGAAAAAGTCTACATTTTGATATCTCATCCTCTAAAATCAGACCAAATCAACACGTTAAACCTCTGGATAATTCAGAATTTAATAAATGATCGATATGAGCGATTAAAATTTATTGTTGTAGTAAGAAAAAGTGATTTATATCTTTTACAAGAAGATTATCGAGAGTCATTTATACCCGTTATTGATAATGTGTATAGAGAAGATAGCTTAAAAGAAGTAGAAGTTCCATTATTAACCATGGCAGAAATTGAAAAAGAAATAAGTGGTGATGAGTTAAATAAAGATATCTATATGAGGTATATAAAGGGTATACAGGGATTAGGTGAAGTATTAGCTTACCGACATTTTTTAGATATTTATTTAGAGAAGCTTCCAAGATGGATAGAAATTTTGAGGACGAAGGATTTAGATATAAAGGAAGGAGAGGAAGTAAAAAGCGGATGTGTGATATCGATCTGTAGAGCATTATTAAATGCATGGTATGAGTCCTTAGCAAAAGAAGAATGCGGACAAGGAGAGCTGAATGCAGACCGAGTGTTGCTTTACAGGGAATTATCGGAAGAAGTAGCGTGGGCTATGAGCGAATTTGGAGGGTCCTTGAGTCGTGAGCAAATGCTGGACTGTATCGAACAAGGAAGAGATAAAGATTTGATCAGGCGATGTTTAGGAGGGGTGCCTTTAAAACTGAAAGAAATAAAAGACAATAAATATGAGTTTAGGATTCAAGCAACTTTATTGATGAATTTTTTGGTGAATGAGAGGCGAAATCGAATAAAAAAAGGAGCAGAGCTAAGGTTATTTGAGAATCCCTTGGAAATATTAAATGTTAAAGACAAGGAAAATGAGTGGTTAGATGACGAATTGAATAGAGTTTTGTTAGCAAAAGATGAATTAGAGACTTATGCAGAGAGGCTAAGAAAGGAAACACAAGAAGCTGGAAAATTACGAGAAAAAATGTTGGGATGGGTATATAGGACAAGAAAGGGGGAGGCTTACTCCATAGGTGGTAGAAATGCATTTACCATGTTGAATTATAGTCGATTTAATTTTTCAGGGCAGAATTTCTCTCGTATAAATGCTTCAAATTCTGATTTAAGTGAAGCTAAGTTAGAGAATACGGATCTTAGTCATTCATCCTTAAAACATCTAAAGCTTAGAGATGCTTATTGTGCTGGTGCTGTATTTTGTGAATCAGATCTTGAAGGACTTGATTTGGGTGAATTTCCTAGATTACCTGGTCATGGTAAGACATCAATGATGAAATGGGATAATGTTCATCACCGTCTTTATTGTGTGACAGAAATTAATGTGGGTCAATATGGTATTCAAGTTCTTATTTTAGATGATATTTTCACTCAAAATTTACCAAATACTTTCTTTTGGAGTTCACAACAAGAAATAGTGGCAATGGATTTTAATATTGTTTCTGATGAATTGATTTATGTTACACAAACTGATATGAACCGATTAGTGAAATGTAGTACTAAATATAGATATGGTATACTCACAGGCATGAATTTCTTTGAAGAAGACGATAGTGCTGTTGCTGTCAAGTTAAGTGCAGATTCAAAAATTCTCGCAGTTGCGACATCTACAACAGTGACTGTTTTAATACAAGAAGCAGATATCCAAAATACCAAGGAGGTTCAAGAGGCTACAGTTATTGATATTGATTTGTCTAACGATGGAAGATATGTATGTGTAGTTGACGACTCTGGAAGGTTTACGGTATTTAGTATTCCAGAAATGGTTGAGTCTCATAGTGCTGATTTTGTGTCCTATGATTTGCCTCAGGTGTTATTTTTAAAAGATGGTTTTCGAATCGGCATTTTAGGTGTTAGCAAAGGAGAAAAAACTCGAAGTAACCATATATTCCTTTATGACCTTCGGGATGATAGTGTCGTAAAACACAAATTAAGGTATGAGCCAATTAAATTTTGTTGTCATCCAGAAATAGAAAAGATTTTTGTAATTTATCACAATAATGTCGTTGAAGGGATCAATATTGCTAATGGATCGGTATTTTATCGTCATAAAATTCCACTCGGCAGAGATTTTAAACTCAGCGATGTTATTTGTATTACACAAAATAATCAATTGATATTGCTAATATCCTCTACATACGGAAATATCTATAGATTACATGTTGAGGAAAGACAGTATAGATATGATGATTTATTCACTTCATATACTGTGCTTGTTATCCCTCAACTAGGTTGTATAGCAAGTCTTCGAGCTGATCAAAATGAGACTAACTATGTTTCTTTAGCTCGTATCAGTGATGGTAAAGAAGTCAAAAAAGTTGAGCTTGATTTTTCGCCCGAATGCATAACATATGATCCGACAGCTAATACGCTTTTAGTGGGTGGGGAACATAAAGACTATGATGATGAGCAGTATTTAAGATATATGTTAAATCGACAAGATGGGGCTTTTACTCCACTTGATGATCCAACCATACATTCTGGGTTGGTCAGAGTTATCGATTTACGAGATCTTCTCGCTCAAAAAATTAGAGATATATCTTTTCCAGTTTGCGCAAAATATGTGACCGTAAATAATGCAGGCATGATGTCAGTCGTGACGAGGGAAAATTTAGTGTGGTCTAGAATGAGTGGTAGAGATAATTTTATCAAGTTATTTCTTGGCGTTGCTGTAAATACTTGTTGTTTTTATTATGATGAGCCAAAGCTACTTATTGGAGCTAATGAAGGAATTATACTTTATGACATAAATTCGAATCAAATTTTAGATAGGATTGATACAGAAGAATCTGTTGTGAGCCTCGGGATAAGTTCAGTTAAACGACGTGTAGTTATAAATACTGCGCCGGCTAATCAATGTCTAAATAATTCATTTTCAACCTTTAAAATAAAAGACGATAAAATTCATTTTAAGAAAATTTTTATTTATCGAGGTCGAGGTGAATTACGCACCGTTTTATTTGATGATCAAAATTCATTATTTGTTACAGGTGATGATAGGGGAAATTTGTGTTTTTGGAGGGATGGGGGTATGGTGACCAAGCGAAATAATTATAGTGTAATCACTAGACCCGATGCAGCTTATGAATTAACAGAAAGAATTGATTCTATTGAATCTTTAGTGATTAGCGAAGCTAAGCTGATCGTATACGATAATTATAATGAAGCAATCACTGTATGGCGAGTAAAAAAGAATAGTAATAATGATATTTATTTAGAAATCGAATGGACATCACAATTACCGACCTTAGTATTAAAAGATGCTGATTTTAAAGGGGCAATGGGTTTAGATAGAAATAAAAGAGCTGTTCTAAGTCAGTTTACCTTTAAGGTT
Organism: uncultured Gammaproteobacteria bacterium; assembly: GCA_964651735.1. GTDB lineage: Bacteria > Pseudomonadota > Gammaproteobacteria > CAZYYU01 > CAZYYU01 > CAZYYU01. Next base: position 107,914 of record CAZYYU010000005.1, read on the forward strand.
GATCTGCCAACACCTCCTGTTGAGCAAATTACTGAGCCTTATGAATCAGAATATTTAGACGAGTACGTGAATGATTATATGCAGCAACAAATTCTCATGGATAGTCAGGATGAAAATGATGATGGAAGTATTGAAGATATTGAAGGCGAAATGGGTTTTTTTTAAAGAGTCGCAACTAGTCCGAAAGGAAATATGAAATATGCAAATTTTTACACCGATAAGAAATATGATTTGTAATAAAGTTAATCATAGTTTTTTTCATTATAAAATATTACATTTCCAAAATGATTCTTTTTGTTGTTCAATGTTATTTCCAGTGGGAGATGAAGCTCTATCTTCATTTATGTTCCCTCTATTAAAAAAATTGGTTACCTCTCCAATTTCTTTATTAACTTTCGCCGGTTCAACAGAGGTTTGAAAATGTTCAACTTCTGTATCTGATATGACAGGAACATTTGAAGCAGTACTTGCTGGAGTGTTTTTTAATCGCAATAGTAATTTGCCACCATAAGCAAAAAGACAGGCTCCTATGCTGATCGCTCTTCCAATATATATTCCATTTGCATTTAAAGGCGTATGAAATCCTAAAAGATAAGATAGCGGTCCACCAAGAACCCACATTGTTAGAAGACTTAAAACTAATGTGTACCTTGTATCTTCAAAGCCTCTTAAGTCTCCAATAAATGTAATTCTAGCGACATCCATAATTGCAGTTAAACTTGTTATTAATAATAATGATTTACCTAAACCCAAAATTGTTTCATCCGAAGTCTTCAAAAATGCTGATATTAATTGAGTTGATGCGACATTATAAACAATGACAGCGCAGCTAGACAGAACGAATCCAATCGATAATCCAAGTATTATTATTTTCTTAGGATTATCACGTGGAATCTTATGTTTGCTCACAAGGATACCTAAGCCATGACTGAGTCCATAACTTGGAACGACAAGGAAGAAAATATATTGCGCAGCAATTTCTTGTGCTGCAAGTTGTTTATCACCTAACCAACCGCACATAATGATGCTAAAAAATAAGGAAAAACGTTCGGAAAGAATTGATAGAGAAATTTCAGACCCTTTTATAAATAGTTTTTTGAATGTTTTTGCTTTTTTATCTAAATAATGATGAAATAAAGAAAACCTAATGAAATTTTCATGTCTATTTAATTTAATAAAGTAGATAATATTAGCTCCTAATCCCACCCAGGCAAAAATTGAGTTTGCATAAGATAATGCTGAAGGTCCTTGTACAGAAAACCCTAATTTTCCTAAAGTCCAACAATATCCGATAAAGGCACTAGGAATTTCAAGAAAGGCTGCTGATATTATTACAGGCCAGGGCCAGGGTTTATAAATTGTAAAATAGAATTCAAAGAAAACTGAGAGAATAATTTTTGGAAAAGTTAAGATCATGTAAGGATAGATATACGAGCGAACAATCGCGACTACATTATCCGATTGACCAAATAATGATAAACAATATGGAGACACAAGCGCACCAACACAAGATAAGCAAGTAAGAATCCCTCCATATAATAGTGATTGCTGAATAACTAGCCCAACTTCCCCATGCTTTTCTTTTCTTATCTTATTGCCTATTTTAATGCTCGTTACTTTAATAGCCCCAGTTGCGGTATTAAAGATGACGAGATTTAAGGTTGTTATTAGTCCACTGGCAGCGAGTGCGTCTTCGCTTATAGCTGCTAGGGCAAGGGATCCAATATAAGCATTTCCTGTTGTTAATATCCTATAAATAGTTGTAGCACCAGCAGTTTGAATCACTAATTTAAAAATCGTTTTATACGAAAATATGGTTGGGTCTTGTTGGATTAAGCTTTCTCCTTCCCCATTTGAAGATACTTTTGCTAACATATCGAAACCTCATTATTTAAACATATGCTAGAAGTCTATACTTAATCTAAAAAGTGATCCATTAAGTAAATATACTTAGTTAATCCTTCTTAGAATGCAGCATTTGATTAATGCCTTGCTGAGATAGGTATTAATTTAAGATTGACGATTCTCTGATCGGCTATGTTCGATAAAACTACTTGTACGCTTTCGCTTATATAGGGTTTATCTCGTGACTAAAATGATCTATGCAAGATTTCTTGTTAGTGTTGACTCTATATGTAGCTGTAATAATTTAACACGCACAAACATGAGTACAATGATTGACACTTTTCTGAGTATTTGTTAGTGTTTCTACGATTGTAAGTTGGAAGAGTAAAGCTTTGCTAGCTTATTGAGGAGTGATATGACTACTGATAGATATTTTCAAAAAAGGATTGAAGAAACGTCTAGTGTTCAACAGATTTGCGCTCCTTTAAAAGAGCTGGGTATTTGTGGGTTTTTTTATGTCCGAATCTATAACGATGGTACTTATATAAATTTATCAACCCATCTTGATTGGACAGAATTTTTCATGAAAAATTTTTTAAATGGGAAATACAGCAATGAAGCTGTTTCAGATCACTATTTTATATCTCAAGGCATTTCACTGTGGCACTTAAATAAAGATAATATAATTTGGCACGAGGGTGAAGAAATATTTGGATTAGGGAATGGAATATCAATTTGTAATGTTCATGATGATTATCATGATTTATATTGTTTCCACTCTGTTAAAGGTGATGAAAGGATTAATGAGTTTTACTTAAAGAATATTGATTTATTATATCAATTTCCAAGTTATTTCGAAGTAAAAGCTGCTGATTTAATTAAAAACGGCAACATATTATCACGTGATCACAAAATACATGTTCCAGAAATATATAGGAATAATTATAGTAATATTCACCCTAAAAACACATCCATTGATGTAAATAAATATGTTGATTTAATTACTAAGGATGGTTTTATCGTTAACATAGGTAATAGAAAAATTAAATTGACAAAACGGGAAATGGTTGTATTGCATTGGACAATTCAAGGTAAATCCAGTGAAGAAATTGCTAGCATTATCAATATTAAGAAAAAAACAGTTGAGGTATATCACGATGAGTTAAAGAAAAAATTTAACTGTTTTAAAGTAGCCAGGTTAGTTGCCTTAGCTGTTAAAATAGGCCTGGATAGAATATTGGAGATGAAATATTTATAAGACATTATAAATATAAAAATATATCAAAATTTCCCCTCGAATAATTATGTTTTAAGCATAGTCGGTCACAAATTAGTTAAAAATCCCAGTATAAATACCTAATTGATTCATCCAAGAACCAACGATATATTGTATATAAAATAAACACAGGTAATTGCTTGTTGTTTAAAACTATATTTTGATTGTTTGATTGATAATCAAATATTAATGAGGAGATAGTATTTTGAAACAATACTATTTAAGACAGGTAATAGAATCGCAAGGTAGAAATATATGAGTAATTCTCCATTGTCAATTATTTCACCATTTAAGGGTGTTAGACCAAAAATCGGTATACCATTTAAAATCGAATCGGGATTAGTTGTACCTGAATCGATACATACTGAAAATTTTTATATATATAAAGAACATGACGAGTATATCAAAATTTTGATGCAGAATGGATGGCTTATACAAGATCTTGAACCATGTTACTATGTTTTTCAAATTTGGAATAATGTTAAAACTCATACTGGTTTAATAGCAAATACTCTCTCTTCAGCTTACAAATACGGAAAAATTCGACAGCATGAAAAAACATTGTCGAGTAAACTCTCCTTCCTAAAGGGGCGGTTTGAATACAATAGAATACAGATAAATCCTGTAATGTTATTACATAAAAACTCATCTCATGTAAAAAATGTTTTAAGTAATATTACAGAGAAAATGTATGATTTTCAGGTAGCATATGAAAACCCATACTCATTAATAAAGTTTTGGGCAATTCGAGACAAGAAAAATATTAATCTTATCACTCAAGCATATTCTACTATTAATGATTTATACCTTGGTGATGGTCACCATAGGAGCTCATGTTTGGCTTTTATGAGTGACAATGAAGAAATTAATACTCCGATTATGGTTGCACTATTTGATGAAGATAATATTGAAACAAAAGCATTTCAAAAAGAATTTTTTTATCCCGACAGTATTTCCTCTGAAAGTATCTTAAACATGTTTAGTCAATATTTTAAAATTGAGCGCTTAAGTGACTTTGGAGAAAAAAATCAGGAACAACATAATATATTATCTATAAATAAAAAATATTACAATATGTCATTACATCAAAAATCTCTTGATCTGTCTCCAAGCCAAGCATATTTTGAAACAAATAATTGTTTAGAAAGGGTATTTTGTAAAATTAAAGAATTCGGAATATTATTATCACATAATAAAAATATACCACAAATGATCTCATTAAATGACAGTAAATACGATTATAAATGTTTTACAGTAACAATCCCTTCAATATCAATTAACAGTTTTTTTGAGATAGTAGATAAGAATGTTCTTTTGCCAGTTCAATCTACGTGCTTTGAACCAAAATTACCTAATGGTTTAGTTACCAATTTATTAACAAAAGTTTACATTAATAATGTGGTTAATCAACCCTTTAAAAAATCTATACAAAAGTAATAATGATTTGAATAACTATGCTAGAGGATCTTCAAATGGGAGTAATATTATGAGAATTAGAGATGGGAAGACATATATTAAGGAAATATCTAAAGAGAGGGAGGTATATGTAAATGGTGAATGTGTGAATGATGTGACTAAACATAGCGCATTCAAATCTACTATAAATAGTATCGCAATGTTATATGATTTACAGCATCATGATAAGTATAAATCTACTCTTCTTACAGAATGTCCAATTACGGGTAACATCTTTCCTACTTCATATATGCCGCCAAGAAATCAAAAAGAATTAATAAAAAGACATAATGCGTTTAAATTAATGTCTGATGCCACATTTGGAATGATGGGTAGGTCACCGGATTTTTTGAATTCAGCAGTCATGGCATTTTCTACTTCAAATGAATTTTTTTATGAAGAAAATAAAAGTTACTCAGACAATATTAAAAAATATTATGAATATTGCAGGTCAAATGATTTGTTTTTATCTCATGCTGCAATAAATCCGCAAGTAAATCGATCTAAGTCAGCAAATGAAGAAGAAAATGCAGCATCTTTTTTACACGTCGTAAGCGAAAACAAAGATGGTATTTATGTTCAGGGTGCTAAATTAATAGCAACATTAGCACCAATTGCAGACGAATTGCTGGTGTTTAATATGCCAGGATTGAAAAAAGGTGATGAATCTTATGCATTATTTTTCGCGATACCTATTTCAACCCATGGTCTAAAACTTATTACTAGAGAACCTTTAAATTTGTATGAATATTCACATTTTGATCATCCATTATCAACGAAATTCGATGAGATTGATTCATCATGTATCTTTGATAATGTGTTTGTTCCATGGGAGAGAGTTTTTATTTACAAAAATGTCGAAAAATCGAATAAATTATATGATGCCACTTTTACAAGACATCATACAGGTCAGCAAGGGATTATTCGTGGCTTATCTAAAGCAGAGTTCTTAGTTAGTATTGCAATTAAAATTGCAAAAGTAACAGGTACAGATTCTTTTTTGCATGTAAGGCAGAAGCTAGGTGAAATTATTGCTTATTTGGAATTGGTTAAAGGTGCTATTAATCTTTCTGAAGCAGAAGCTACCGTAAATTGTTGGGGAGTTCTTACACCTTCTATTCAACCCATTTTATCTCTAAGATGTCATTTTCCAAAGATGTATCAAGAAATAGTAGATTTTGTAAAAATGTTAGGAGCGGGTGGGTTATTTTCTACACCCATGGAAAACGATTTTAAAAGTGAAATAGAGGGACTTATAAATCAGTTTTATATAGGTATCGAGATATCTGCATATCAAAAAGCACAGTTAATGAAGTTAGCCTTAGATGCCACATGCAGTATGTTTGCGCAAAGACAGATACTCTATGAATTCTATCATGCAGGTGATCCTGTAAGGCTTGCAGACAATATTTATAATATGCAAGATTTTGAAAAATATGACAGACTTGTCAATCGAGCGCTGTGTGAAAATAGTAGCACTATAGAAAATTTTGAATTTATAGATCAGTTTTAATTTTAAACATTTATGGAGTAAACATGTTATATAATCTGTCTCGAATAAAGCAAATGATGGATGTAAATGACTTTGAAGCAATAGTAGCTACAACAAGAGAAAACATTATATATTTAACAGGTATTGATAGTGTTTCTTTACGATTATTTCCCTATGATGGCCAATGCTATGTCTTGATATTACGCAGTAAAATTAATAACCCTTATTTCATATCATTCAAAGGTGAAGCAGATCAAATATTAGATAGTGATGTGTCATTTAGCGATATAATATGCTTTGGTGAATTTTATCGTGAACTACCTCCAAATATAGAACTCACGCGTTCAGAGAGTCGACTATACAATGCTACAAACTCACATATTTATGAATCACCTATCGAAGCATTGATAAAAACAATTAAAAATCTAAAGCTAGACAATAAGAAAATTGGGATTGATGAGATCGGTCTCAGATATGGTTATTTAAACCAATTAAAAATAAATTTACCCAATGCAAATATTGAAGAAATGTCAAAATCATGGCGTTGGGTTCGAAAGGTAAAAACTGAAGAAGAAATTAAGCGTTTGAAAATTTCAGCGGCTATCACGGAAAATGCTATTATAGAAGCTGCAAGTTATGCACGAGTAGGAATTACAGAACTCGAAATGGCTAATAGATTTAACCAATCTGTGATTAATCAAGGTGGATTGCCCAGGCTTACATTAATTCGATTTGGTCGGAATGCAGTAAGTGGCCAAGTAAATCCAGGACATACTACATTGATGCAGGGCGACATCATCTGGTTCGACTGTGACAGTGAATATCTTGGATATTGGTCAGATATCGCAAGAGTATATAGTTTTGGTACACCGAGTGATTATTATGTCAAAACATACAATGCCTTACTTTCAGGACAGCAATTTGCAATAGAACATGCAAAAGCGGGTCAAACAGGTGCTGATATTTTTAACATGGTTATGGGCTCTGTTCACAATTCAGGTTTTTCAGCTTATAAAAGACATCATGTTGGACACGGAATAGGCTTAGAAGCTTATGAGTATCCCATCTTATCTTCGATGAACACTGATTATCTTGAAGATGGTTGTGTTATTAATGTTGAAACTCCTTATTATGAATATGGCTTAGGTGCCTTACACGTTGAAGATCCAATACATATTAATAAGAATGGAAATCAATTGCTAAGTTCAACGGATCGAGAACTACGGATTATCGAGTAATTTGTGAATAATGGTATGGAGTAGATAATGATCGTAAATAATTTATTAGAGATAATAGGAAATACTATATGTATTAAGGTTAAAAATGTTATAGCGAATGACACCAGTCGTATATTTTTAAAACTGGAATGTCTAAATCCAACACTAAGTCTTAAAGATAGACTGGCCTTAGCATTAGTTAATGATGCAGAAAAATCAGGAAAACTTAAAAAAGGCTCTACCATCATTGAATCAACTTCAGGTAATTTAGGGCGTTCTCTTTCTTTAATATGCAATCAACGGGGCTACCGATTAATATTAGTTTTAGACCCAAAAGTTTCACAGACAAATTTATCTTATTACAAAGCATTTGGAGCTGAAATCGTGATGGTTGATGAGAAAGATCAAAATGGTGGATATCAAAAATCGCGTATTAAAAAAGTGAAGGACTTGCTCAATGAAATTCCTTCTGCTGTTTGGTTGAATCAATATAATAATTTGAATAGCCAAACCGCATATCAATATACCCTAGCAAATGAAATTATCTCTGATTTTAAACATATAGATCATTTAGTCGCATCTGTAAGTACAGGAGCTCATTTGTCGGGTGTAAGCAAACAATTAATTACTAAATTTCCACAATTAACAGTAACTGCTGTTGATGCATACGGTTCTTCAATATTTGGGTTTCCGTACAAACCACATTATATGAATGGAATTGGACTGAGTTGGACACCCAAAAATCTAGATTTAAGTGTAATTAAAAATATACATATAGTCAGTGATGTACAAGCGTTTTCAGTGTGCAGACTATTATCTACTTTAGATGGACTGCTTGTAGGCGGATCTGGTGGAGCAGTACTTTTTTCATGCTTAAAGTTAGCATTACAGAATAGCGAGCCACAAATAATATTGGGTATTATTCCAGATTCAGGTATTACTTATCTAAATAGTATTTATAATGACGAATGGATAGATTCAAAATCAATATCTCTTTTTAGATCCTTAGAAGAAGTTATTGAAGAATGTGAAAATAATTCAGAATTTTATTCCATCGAAGGGGTTCTTTCTAAAAATCATGAACGCATTTTAAATAATATAGATATTTGCGAGGTTTAAATAATGCATTCTAAAGAGTTTAATATATTAAACATGAAGTTTTTAAAAATAAATATATGTATAATAGAGCTAATCTGTATTGAATCTGTAAATGACATTAATTACTATGCGGGCCAATTTTTGGAATTATTATATCCCGGTTCTAATCAAAACATGCGTCATGTACCCATTACTATAGCCTCACCACCTCACGAATTTCCAAAAATTGAGTTACATATTTCATACAAATATAAATCCTTTTCCAAGGAGCTGATAAAATATTTACAGTATTGTTTTAAGTCAAAAAAAACAATAAGAGCTATTTTCCCATTAGGATCATGTCATGTAGGGTTAACGCCAATTAATATGCCAATCGTTTTTTTTGTTCGTGGCACAGGATTCTCTCAAGCAAAGAGTATCATTGAGCATTTTTTATATACAGGAATTAAACATCATTTGTATTTGTTTCGCGAAGTGGAAAATATATCCGATGCATACTGCAGTGATAAAGTCGAATATTGGATTAAAAATCAGAAATTAATCACTACCTCGTTATTGGTTAAAGACAAGAATATAGAATCAACCGCACAGGTGGAAAAGATTTTTAACGAGATGTCGGACCAACTGAATATTTTTAATGACAAACTCTATTTTCTTACAGGATCATATAAATCCATATTAGAGATATATCGGGGCTTAATGTCTCGTGGGGTATCAAAAAATAATATTAAGTCTGATTTATTAAATCCTATTAATAGAATGGAAAATCAAATATGAGAAATTCATTATTGTTTTTTGTGAATCGTTATTTTGAGCATGAGAATATAGTATTAAGGTATATTCATTATTTCATCAGAAACCCTGTGAACTTACATAAAATATTACCGCTCTATGCTAAAGTAAATAGTTACATTAGTTTAACGAAAAATAGGTACCGAAATGACTTGTCTCTAAGAATAGAATTTAGTGATGGTAGCAAACCTATTGTAATGCCTAGCCCACTAATACTCTCTGCCGGAGGCAATAAGTCAGCATTGAATATTTTATCTTTTGAGTCCTTAGGATTTGGAGCGATCATTGTAGGAAGCATAACTCGATATCCTAAAGTAGGCAATTTGTATCCTAAACGATTAGCCCTTATCAAAAAAGATAAGGCATTAATTAATAATTTAGGGTTAAATAACCCTGGAATTGATAAAGTAGTGAAAAGAATTAATCAACAAATTTTAAAAATAAAATCAAAAAATATTGCAATTGGTATTTCTGTGGCATTAGACTCAAATTCGAAAGATGAAGAAATATTATTAGAAGATTTTAAGTATACATTTTTAAATGCCTATAAATGTGCAGATTTTATAGAGCTAAACTTATCGTGCCCTAATATAAATCATGATCGTGTTGATCAAGATATCTTTGCTGTGAGCAAACTGTTACAGATTATAAAAATTGTTAGGGACAATGTCGATATTAGAAAAGCAGTTTATATTAAATTATCACCCGATCTCGAAAGTAACAATTTAATAAATGTTCTGAAATTAGCAGAAAAATACGGTATAAATGGAGTTTCACTTTGTAATACATACCCTAAGTATAAATCGACTGACCTCGGATTGGCGACAAAATACTCTGAGCTTCCAAATGTATCTGAAATAAATAATTCTGGTGGAATATCAGGAAACCCATTGTATAAAAATTGTCTTTCAAAAGTAAAGGCAATAAAATCTCTATTCCCACAATTTTCAATAATTGCTTCAGGTGGGATTGATACAGGAGGCAAAATGTTGGAAATACTAACAAATGGTGCAGATGCAATATCCATATTAAGTGTTTTAGCATATAGATGGTCTGCAGCTAAAAAAATAAATCAAGAGTATTTTGATTTAATAAACTCGGATATTCCAATAAGAAACTAAGGCTACGTCTCAACAATCCCCAAACATTTTTTCTGCATCTCAATAATCTGAAGAATAGCTTCTTTCCCAAGTTGCATCATTTTTAGAAATTCATTTTTATCAAAAGGCTCTTTTTCAGCAGTACCTTGAATTTCTACAAATTTTCCTTGAGCGGTCATGACCAGATTCATGTCGGTATCGGCATTAGAATCTTCTTTGTAGTCCAGATCTAAAATGGGGACTCCGTTATAGATTCCTACCGAAACTGAAGCCACTAATTGACGTAAGGGATCAGTTTTGAGTTTTTTACGTTCTTGTAAAAATCGTATGGCGTCGACGAGGGCTATGCACGCTCCTGAAATGGAAGCTGTACGAGTACCGCCGTCCGCTTGTATCACATCGCAGTCGATCGTGATGGTGTAGTCACCCAATTTTTTCATATCAACAACAGTTCGAAGAGCACGTCCAATTAATCGTTGGATTTCAACCGTTCGACCGCCTTGCTTGCCACGCATGGATTCCCGGGGAATTCGATCATTGGTTGAGCGAGGCAACATACCATATTCCGCGGTGACCCATCCTTGTCCTGTGTCTCGTAAAAATCGTGGAACACCAGTTTCAACGGAGGCAGTGCAAATCACTTTGGTTTCTCCAAATTCTACTAGCACTGATCCTTCAGCATGCTTTGTGTATTCTCGAGTGAATTTGATGGGGCGTAGTTCATTAGGTGCTCGGTTGCTCGGACGCATGTTATACCTCATTTATAATCTATAGAGCATCTTACTACAGCAGGGATATAAAATACAGATGAGCGCTGTTCATGACTCACAATCTGTATTAAAATTTGGGCTAAATCTTCAGAAGAGTTAGTTTATGTTATCCAGTATGACATCCTTTGCACGTCAACAAGCCCAAGGTGATTGGGGTAGCGCTACGTGGGAAATTCGTACCGTAAATCATCGTTATTTAGAAGTTTATTTTCGCTTACCCGATGATTTTCGCGTTCTTGAACAGCAATGTCGCGAGAAAATTTCGGAATATTTGAGTCGGGGTAAGGTTGATGTGAACTTGAAATTTCAATCAGGTTTTGTTGCACATCCTGAAATCAAGCTTAATCAAGACATGTTAAATGCCTTATCAAAAGCTACACAAATTGTTGAAAGTGTTTTTCCAAAAACTGGAGCCATCAATCCCCTACATATTTTACAATGGCCTGGAGTGGTTCAAAATTCAGAGTTGGCAATTGATAGCATAGCCGTTCCCATTTTGAATGCATTAGATGAAAGCTTGAAAGAACTAACACGGGTTCGACAACGAGAAGGAATGGCAATTTCATCTCTGTTAGTGGACAGACTGAATCAAATGCAAACTCAGCTTGATGTTGTTATACAACGACTTCCTGAAATTAATCAGCAGTTACGAGCAAAATTAGTCGGCAAATTAAAGGATGTGAATGTGGTCGTTGATAATGACAGGTTGGAGCAAGAGTTGGTATATTATGTGCAACGAATTGATGTGAGTGAAGAACTCGATCGTTTAGCGACTCATATTCTTGAATGTCATCGTATTATCAAGAAAGGTGGTGCTATAGGGCGACGTTTTGATTTTCTTTTACAGGAGCTGAATAGAGAAGCTAATACCTTAGCTTCAAAATCAGTTGATACATTACAAACACATGCGGCTGTAAATATGAAAGTGTTGATTGAACAGTTACGTGAACAAGTACAGAATCTAGAATAATGGCAACCAAAGGTCAGTTATTTGTCATTTGTGCACCTTCGGGTGCGGGAAAAACCAGTTTAGTGAATAAACTGATCAGACAGGTCAAGCACCTAAAAGTCTCTATTTCCTACACAACTCGACCAAAACGTTCTCGAGAAAAAGAGAAGATCAGTTACTATTTTATTGATGAACCTGAATTTCAGGGTCTGATCAGAGATAAAAAATTGCTCGAACATGCGAAGGTATTTGGGTATTTTTATGGAACGTCGAGAGCCAGAGTTGAGAGTGAGCTAAAAAAAGGAAATGATGTCATTTTAGAGATAGATTTTCAGGGGGCAGATCAAATTCGGAAGAATTTCCCTGAGAGTATACATATTTTTATCTTACCCCCTTCGATGAAAAGCTTGCGTGAACGAATCACTAAGCGAGGCCAAGATGAGCCTGAAGTTATCGAACGTAGGCTCAATGAGGCACATCGTGAAATGACGCATGTGAGAGATTTTGATTATATTGTTGTGAATGATCGATACGATCTGGCCTTAATGCAATTAAAAAGCATTATCTATGCTGAACGGGCGCGGACTTCCCAACAGTTACAGCGCCAGGCCTGGCTACTAAAGCAATTAGATATTTGATGAGAGTTAGTGTATAGTTAGCCTATATACATTTAACATGTTGAGGTAATCTTATGGCTCGAGTAACTGTGCAAGACTGTTTAGCTGTTGTGGATAATCGTTTTGAATTAGTATTGTTAGCTGCTACGGCTGCAAGACAGATAGAAACAACCATGCGTGAGCCTTCCGTTCCGGCTAATAATGACAAACCAACCGTTATTGCCTTACGTGAGATTGCTAATGGGAAAGTTGACTTTTCAAAGAATAGTGATGAATCCTTATTCCATTCGGATGATAAGGAAGAGTAAATTGTGTATGGCACAAACCCTCATAGAGGTTATACGTGGCCCAGATTAACAAATTACTTAAAGCCTTAAGCTATCTCCCTGCTGAAGATATTGATGAGATTTATCAAGCCTATCTACTCGCTGAAAAAGCTCATGAGGGGCAAAAGCGCGCATCCGGTGAGCCTTATATCACTCATCCCTTATCGGTAGCATTTATCTTATCCGAAATTCATATGGACAAGCAGACCATTATTGCGGCCTTGTTACATGATGTCATTGAAGATACTGGAATCCAAAAAGAAAACCTGACAGCACAATTTGGGGAGACAGTTTCAGATTTGGTCGATGGGGTCAGTAAATTAACCCAAATTGAATTCAAAAGCCGAGTAGAAGCACAAGCAGAAAATTTCCGTAAAATGGTTTTAGCGATGTCCAAAGATGTACGAGTTATCATCGTCAAGTTGGCTGATCGTCTCCATAATATGCGTACTATTGGTGTACTTGCGCCGCCCAAACGTCGACGAATTGCTTTAGAAACATTGGAAATTTATGCGCCCATCGCTAATCGTTTAGGTATGCACAGTTTTTATTTAGAGTTGGAGGAGCTAGGATTTCAGGCGCTTTATCCTCGACGATATCGTATATTACAAGCCGCTGTTAAAAAAGCCGTTGGTAATAGAAAAGAAATTATGAATGTCATTTTTAAATCATTGAAAAATGGATTAAGTAAAGAAGGCTTGAATGAGGTTGAAGTTTTAGGTCGGGAAAAACATCTCTATAGTATTTATAAGAAAATGTCCAGACACCATGTTCTTTTTTCGGAAATTATGGATGTGTATGGATTTCGTATTATTGTTGATACTATTCCCGATTGTTATAGAGTCTTAGGCATCGTACATTCTTTTTATAAGCCTGTATTTGAGCGCTTTAAAGATTTTATTGCTTTGCCAAAAGCCAATGGCTATCAATCCTTACATACCACATTAATTGGTCCCTATGGAGTTCCAATCGAGGTACAAATTCGAACGCATGAAATGGATCAGATGGCAAATAATGGAATTGCAGCACATTGGTTGTATAAATCAGGTGATAAGGTTCACGATCAAGCACAAATACAACAGCAACAATGGTTAAAAAGTTTGGTCGATATGCAGCAACGTACTGGCAATTCAATTGAGTTTATTGAAAATGTGAAAGTGGATTTATTTCCCGATGAAGTCTATGTGTTCACACCAAACGGAACTATCATACGTTTGCCCAGAGGAGCAACTCCTATCGACTTTGCTTATGCTATACATACCGAAATTGGTAATACTTGTGTGGCAGCAAAAATTGACCGTCAAAATGTTCCCTTATCAACGTCTTTATTAAATGGACAGACTGTAGAAATTATCACCTCTAAAAATTCAAGACCAAATAATGCGTGGTTAGATTTTGTAGTGACTACCAAAGCTCGAAATAATTTAAAGCATTATATGAAAATACAACAACGATCTGAATCTATATCTTTAGGCAAGAAATTGTTGAATAAAGCCTTATCTTCTCTGTCTTTATCGATTAAAAAAATTCCAACTCAACAAATAGATCACTTTTTGCGAGAGTCAAAATTAAAAAACATTGATGATTTATATGCAGATATAGGATTAGGTTTGCGTACTCCGATATTAGTTGTGCATCAGTTAGCTGGAGTAGCGAGTGAAACCCAAAATACTTCTCCGCTGTTTATAAAAGGGACTGAAGGGATGGTTGTCAATTTTGCCAAATGTTGTTGTCCCTTACCTGGCGATCCAATTTCAGCGGTGTTAAAGCCTGGCGAAGGAATAATAGTGCATACAGAATTATGTGAGACATTAGCCAAACAACATTTTAGGGAAGAAGAATTATTACCTGTACGGTGGTCCAAATCATCAGTTGGTGAATTTCCTGTGAATGTGTCAGTTGATGTTGTTAATAAGCGTGGCGTCTTAGCAGGTTTGACACTTGCAGTCGCGGATGCTGATGCAAATATTGAAGATATAAAAGTGTATGAACGGGATGGACAACATTTTCAAATTTTATTTTCCTTATTGGTAAGGAGTCGAACTCATTTATCAGAAGTGATTCGAAATTTACGTAAAGTGAAATCTGTTGTGCATGTGAAAAGATCAGTTTGTCATTAAAGACTAATTTATGCTAAAAGAAAAGCAGCCAAGATTACAGCAAGCGGTTTCAAATCTGCGTGGTGTAGGGCCAAAACTAAAAGAACGATTAAACAAGCTCGATATTTTTACGCTAGAAGATTTATTACTGCATTTGCCTATGCGATATGAAGATCGCACGATGATTTCGCCCATTAATCGTATCCGACTTGAACAGCGAGTGGTTGTTGATGCCCTCATTGTTAATGCAACGATAGAATATGGTCGTCGACGAAGTTTAAACCTAACGATAGAAGACAAAACTGGAATATTAAAACTTCGTTTTTTTTATTTTTCTTCAGCACAACAAAAACACTTGTCAGAAATTGGCAAGAGAATTCGTTGCTACGGTGAGGTACGATTTAGCGGAAGAAGCTATTGCATGATTCATCCAGAATATCAACTTTACAATGAAGGTGAAATCTTGCCAATTCAAGATACACTGACGCCTGTTTATTCCACAACTGAAGGATTATATCAAAGCACCTGGCGGCAAATTATTGGTCAAGCACTTCAACTCTGTGAATTATCAACTACTGAAAATGAAATTCCCTATTTACAAAATTTGGGTTTGCCTTCTTTTATTGAAGCTTTACAAGTTGTGCATAATCCACCATCAACTGCAAATATAGATCAGTTGATGGAATTTAAGCATGATTGCCAACGGCGATTAATCCTTGAAGAATTAATAGCGCATCGCTTAAGTATGTTATCAGCCAGAGTACAGCGTAAAAAAAATACCTCATCTATATTTTGTGTGAAGAGTGAAATTGTCACGCAATTTTTAAATACTCTCCCTTTTCAACTGACAAATGCTCAAAAAAGAGTGTTTGAAGACATTAAAAAAGATGTGTCGACTGCTGAGCCCATGTTAAGGCTTGTACAAGGTGATGTAGGATCGGGTAAAACCATTGTTGCTGCTCTAGCAATTTTATTGGCTGTGCAAAATGGAAAACAAGCTGCATTGATGGCGCCAACGGAATTATTAGCAGAGCAACATTTAAAACATTTTCTCGAGTGGTTTGAGCCTTTAGGAATTCGTGTTGCTTGGTTGTCTGGTTCTTTAGTGGGTAAGGCACGTCAAAAAGCTTTGTACGATATTGTGAGCGGCGATGCTCAGGTAATAATTGGTACTCATGCTATTTTTCAATCAGGCGTTGAATATCGAGATTTAGGTTTAATCATTATCGATGAGCAACATCGATTTGGTGTTCACCAACGTTTGGCCTTATGGGAAAAAGGTTGTTCACCTCATCAATTAGTGTTGACGGCGACACCTATTCCAAGAACCTTAGCCATGATAACCCATGCTGATTTGGATTCATCTGTGATTGATGAATTACCGCCTGGTCGTCAGCCCATAACAACAGTAGTGATTGATAATCATCGGCGTGAAGACATTATTACTCGGGTCAAAGAGCACTGTCATTCAGGCCAACAAGTTTATTGGGTATGTCCTTTAATTCAAGAATCTGAAGTGTTGGAATGCCAAGCGGCAGAGGATACCTATAAATTATTGCAAGGACAGCTGCAGTTATTAAATGTGGGGTTGATTCATGGACGAATGAGTGCTGCAGAAAAAGAACAGATCATGAAACTTTTTCAGCAAGGAAAGATCCAAGTTTTGGTCGCGACCACTGTGATCGAAGTGGGAGTAGATGTTCCCAATGCCACATTAATGATCATTGAAAATGCAGAACGGATGGGTTTATCTCAGCTACATCAATTAAGAGGACGTGTGGGACGGGGTAAGGATAAAAGTTATTGTGTGCTCATGGTTCAATCACCCTTAAGTGAAACTGCAAAAGAACGATTACATATTTTGCGAGAAAGCCAAGATGGATTTTTAATCGCACAAAAAGATCTAGAAATCCGTGGCCCAGGAGAAGTTTTAGGAACACGTCAAACCGGAGTGGTTTCCTTCAAAATTGCAGACTTACTCAGAGATGCTTATTTATTGCCAACGGTTCAAGCAGCAAGCCATTATATACTTGAGCATGCCCCCCAATTGGTTGAGGAGTTGCAAAAAAAGTGGATATCAACCAAAGAAAAATACCTCCAAGCTTAAGATGCTCAATATACATTGAAATTTCGTTTTCTACTGTGTAGACTTTGGCAAATCTGACAGTGGAGTCAATCATGGAGAAAATCAGTATGAAACGGAATAGCATCTTAGCAGGATTGTTAGCAGCAGCTGCAATTACCATCAGTACCCCAAGCTTTGCACATGGGTATTACTACACCGATTATTATGATCAAACCATGCATCCAGCCGTAGACTGCGGTGTTTATGTGGGTTTAGATGTTGGTTATGCCGTTGATCAATGGAACAACTTAAGCGGAATCAATGATTTGTATTTCACACCATCGACCGTCACTATTGATACTTCACAAGATAAAGTGGGTTATCGTGGCTTTTTAGGTTATATGTTTAATTCTGTTTGGGCTTTAGAATTGGGTTATGCCATCTTTAATAATAATTCTATTACTGTTACTGATTCGGTGGCTCAACCAGCACCTCCACACGTTGTCTTCGGTAGAAGTGTAAAAACTAATGTCTTAGATTTGTTGCTCAGAGCTTCAATACCACTCAATAATAATTTTTCGGTATACACCAAAGCCGGTTTGGGTTACATGAGTTCCTTAAATGTGCCTGATTTGACTCACCCACCCTCAGGACCAGGACCGGAACTGCGTCACCAAAATCGCACTCATGTGAATGTGGCTTTTGGTTTGGGCGTGCTTTATAGAATTGCACCACATTGGGCAGCAGATTTATCCTGGTTACACTATTCAGGAAATTTAAATATTGGTGCAAGCTTCCAACCAGAAATCGATTACTTTAGCCTAGGGTTGGCAGTAATATTCCCAACGTAGTAAAATTATGCTTGAAAGGATCGAGCGCAAAAAATCAAGAATCGCGCTGAATAAATTAGAATTTCAAGATCATATTCAAATACAGGGTGTATTATTTATATTGAAACTCTTTCAATATGAAAAATTTAGCACTCTATTAGGTGTCTCGAAAAAAATCTATAAAATAAAAGGCCTTGAGCGATTTATCGATGAACATCGTTGTCGTCACCATGTGGATGTGATTCTCGATTATCTCGATCGTAGAGGATTTTTTGATAGATTGAATGGTAATGCGCATTCCAAATTATTACTTCCTATTCGCCAACAATTTATTACCCGTCTTATCGAAAAAATGGAAGAATTTATCGAAAATAATGAAGATGTTTTTAACGATGAAATATTCAATGATCATCAATGTGAAATTGTGCATATCTCTCATATCTTACGACATAAACAGGTAGAAGATATTCCAAAAGCTGTAGAAGTTTCCGGTGTTCGAGATCAAGAAAGGCTATCAACATATATTGAAGAAAATTTTGAAGCATTAAGACGCTTATGTGTGGTTGAATATAATAGCACCATATCCATTATGGATTCTCGTGATCGGTTTTTTGATGTTAAACAAGAACTATCAGACAAAAATTTTTTCGATAAGAATTTAGTTTTAGAATCAACATTTGTTTTAAATGGTATGGATTTTTTTATCTCTCCTGAATTTATTGCGGGTTTAATTACCTCTCTGTACGGCTTGCTTGCTGCAGCTTTGATTGCAACGGCATTAAGTTTATTGACACTCGCTGGAATGGCATTAGCTGTGGCCAGTTTAGTTTGTACTGCTGTATTTTGTATTTTCATACCCACGGTGATGGGAAGTGCAATTACTACCTTTGTGGAATGGATCTATGATGAAATTAAAGACAAGCTTGAGGAGAGTATGCGAGAAAATAGTGAGGATTATGACAGCAATCTCACGAGCGCAGGTTTTCATGCTGTTAAAGCTATTGAAAAAGAAATTGAGTCTGATGATGATGATTTTGACATATCCTATGAAAATAGCCTTTCACGGAGTAGCTCAACTTAGGCTATAATTCAGCTTAGTTACTATTGGAAGAATCAAACTTGAAAATCGCAATACTATCTCGTAAAGAAGGGCTTTATTCCACTCGCCGTCTCAAAGAAGCTGCAGAAGCCAGGGGCCATGAGGTTTTGGTCATTGATTATCTGCGCTGCTATATGAACATAAATTCAGATTTGTCGAATGTACATTTAAATGGTGAAGTATTGCAAGATTTTGATGCAATTATACCAAGAATTGGCGCAAAAAGAACATTTTATGGTACTTCTGTAGTGCGCCAGTTTGAAATGCGTGGGACATTCAGTATCAACCCCTCTATCGCTATTACCCGTTCTAGGGATAAATTAAGGTCTTTACAACTGCTTTCCAGAAAGGGTATTGCCATGCCTATCACTGGCTTTGCAAGTTCTCCCAATGATCTTAATGATTTGATTAAAATGGTCGGGGGTACACCAATGGTCATCAAACTCATTGAAGGCACTCAAGGGACTGGTGTACTGCTGGCGGAAACCCGGAAAGCTGCACATAGCGTGATGCAAGCTCTTATGGGCTTAAATGCTAATATAATTGTTCAAGAATTTATTAAAGAATCATCAGGAACGGATATTCGTTGTTTTGTTATTGGTGATAAAGTGGTGGCATCCATGCGAAGGCGAGCAGATGTTCAGGGTGAGTTTCGTTCTAACATTCATCAGGGCGGGGTGGGCGAGCCAGTAGAAATCACCAAAGCCGAGCGTAAAGTTGCCATACAAGCGGCCAAAGTGATGGGGCTTAAAATGGCTGGAGTAGATATATTACAATCCAAGCGTGGTCCACTCATCATGGAGGTAAATTCTTCTCCAGGTCTGGAAGGCATTGAAAGCACTACGCAAATTGATATAGCGACTAAGGTTATTAAATATATTGAAAAGCATGCAAAACCCATCAGTCCAAAAGATCATTATGAGGGATAGTACAAAAAACAAACTGATTGTCGGTTGGAATGAATGGTGTACTTTACCTGATTTGGGTATTCCACAAATTAAGGCAAAAATTGATACTGGCGCTAAAACTTCAGCATTACATGCTTTTGATATTCACGAAGATCATACTGGAAATAACGTTATTTTCTCAATCCATCCCCTCCAAGGCGATAAAAAAATCACTATAAAATGTCATGCACCTATCGTAGATGTCAGGCATATCATGAGTTCAAATGGTCATAATGAATTGCGCTATGTCATCATGACAACCTTGACCATTGGCTCAAGTTCATGGGAAATCGAAATGACCTTGTCCAACCGTGACCCCTTAAAATACCGCATGTTATTAGGCAGAAAAGCCTTAGTAAAACATGTCATCGTAGATCCAAGCCGCTCCTTATGCTTGGGTAAAATAAAAAAAAGCAGTATCTATACACAGTATCTACACGATTAACGGGTCAGAAGCTTGCTGTTACACCCAGTTCTAGCTAAACTTTCCTCTCTATTAGTGAGGTTAGGATGAGAGAAACAGAGCGCGCCTGTATGATGCAACGTTATAACGTAAGCCATAAGGATTTACCCTTGTCATGTCCAATGCCAAAAATGCGCATTTGGGATGCACATCCGCGTGTCTATCTTCCCATTGAAGAAACTGGAAAAGCTGAGTGCCCTTATTGTGGTGCTGAGTATTTTTTAAGTGATTTTAAACCAAGCAAAGTGGAATAAGATGTCTGATTTTAAAATACTTGTGATAAGTCCTGGCTGGATTGGCGACACAATAATGTCGCAAAGCTTATTGAAAATAATTAAGCATCGTCATCCAGAGGCCATTATTGATGCAGTTTCACCGAGTTGGTGCGCGGACGTCTTGTCTCGTATGCCAGAAATTAATCGCGTCATTATTTCTCCTTTTAAGCGTGGGCAATTTCAACTGGGTGATCGATACCGTTTGGGCAAAGAATTGCGTAAAAATGGGTATCAACAGGCTTATATTTTAGCCAACTCGTTTAAGTCTGCTTTAGTTCCTTTTTTTGCAAAGATTCCTAGACGTATCGGATGGCTTGGGGAAATGCGTTATGGATTATTGAATGATGCGCGAAAATTAGATCCTAAAAAAATTCCTTTAATGGTCGATCGTTATAGAGCTTTAGCTATTACTGAATCTGAAAAATTACCCGCAGAAAAATTTTTTCCACAATTAGTCACCACCGATGAACGTGTGCGCGCAGCATTAGCAAAATTAGCCATGCCATATCCTGAGAAACCCATCATTGGTTTTTGTCCGGGTGCTGAATTTGGTGGATCTAAACGCTGGCCTACTCAATATTTTGCAGAAATTGCAAAATCTTATCACGCAATGGATTGGGATATCTGGATTTTTGGAGGTCCCAAAGATCGTCCGATTGCAAATGAAATACAAGCCGCTTCTGGAAATGTTTGCGTAGATTTAAGCGGAAAAACCAGTTTATCCGAAGCCATTGATTTGTTATCGATCACAAAGAAAGTATTAACGAATGATACGGGTTTAATGCATATTGCAGCCGCCCTAGATAAACCGATGATCGTAATTTATGGATCTTCATCCCCCACTTTTACTCCTCCCTTATCCGATAAAGCAAAAATTGAATGGTTAAAAGTGGAATGTGCACCTTGTTTTAAACGAGAATGTCCTTTAGGGCATTTTAAATGCATGAACACCTTGTATCCGGAGAAAATATTAGAGAGTTTAGAAAGCTTATGAGAATATTGATCATCAAAACCTCTTCTTTAGGTGATGTGATACATACCTTACCAGCATTAACTGAACTTAGGCATCAGACTGCATTTAAAGCACATTGGGTGGTTGAGAAAAATTTTTCAGAAGTGTTAACCTGGCATCCCTATGTGAAAAGAATAATACCGGTAGAACTCAGAAAATGGAGAAAAAATCCTTTTTCACTCAACACCATTCGAGAATGGCGAGCCTTTAAAAAATCCCTAAATGAGTATGAGTATGACATTATTATCGATGCTCAGGGGCTAATGAAAAGTGCGTTTTTAACCTTTCAAGCGGTTTGCTTGGAAAAATATGGGTTGGATTGGCATTCTGCATGGGAGCCACTCGCGAGCTTATGTTATAACAATACGGTTTCAGTAGATCCTTCTTTACATGCGGTAACACGCATGCGTCATTTATTTGCTAAAGTGTTTGAATATAAACCCGCTGATGTTTGGTTGAACTATGGTATTGATCGAGAAAAATTAATCAGCGCTTATGAGCCAAGTAAAAAAGAATATGTCGTTTTATGTCACGGAACAACGTGGACCACAAAAGAATGGCCAGAAACTTATTGGTATGAATTAGCGAATCTTATTGCAGCACAAGGTTTGGGGGTTTTAATACCTTTTGGAAATAAAAGAGAAGAAGAGCGTGCTCAAAGAATCATGAGTCATTGTGTGAGTGCAGAAGTATTACCAAAAATGTCATTAACAAGTATTGCAGGGATTATCAGCAAAGCCAAAGGTATTGTGGCTGTGGATACAGGATTGGGACATCTTTCAGCAGCATTGGGTATTCCATGTGTGTCATTGTATGGTCCTACTGATCCGGTGCTTACGGGTGCTGTGGGTTTAGCTCAAGAACATATCATTGAACGAATGGTGTGTTCACCTTGTTTAAAAGAAAGCTGTCATTATAAGGGTCCAACGACTGTGTTTCCTGCCTGTTTTGAAAAAATTACACCACAACGTGTTTTAAAACAATTGCAGGGATTAATTTCGTGAGTCAATCATCAACTCAGATTTCCATTATTATTACTACCTATAATCGACCTGAAGCCTTAAATCAGGTTCTTTCTCATCTTAGCAGACAGTCAGATAATAAATTCGATATTGTTGTTGCTGATGATGGTTCCGATCCAAGCACCTTAAATGTCATTAAACAATTTTCAGATAGTTTGTTAATTGATCATGTTTGGCAAGAAAATCGAGGTTTTAGAGCCAGTATGATCAGAAATAAAGCGGTGGCAAAAGCACGCGGTAATTATTTAATTTTTCTTGATGGAGATTGTGTACCGCTCACTCATTTTGTAAAAAATCATCGTCTCTTAGCTGAGAAAGGGTGGTTAGTATCAGGTAATCGGATTTTGCTCTCAAATATTTTTACTCGAGAAATCGAAAAAAAAGAGATATTTTTTGATCAATGGACTGTGTTGAATTGGATATTTGCAAGATGTACTCGAAAATGTAACAGAATTCTGCCTATTTTTTCAATTCCTTTTGGAATATTACGTAAAATTAAATTTAAATCTTGGGCAGGTGCTAAGACTTGTAATTTGGCCATGTGGAAGTCTGATTTTCTTGAGGTCAATGGTTTTGATGAGGCTTATCAAGGTTGGGGTTTTGAGGATTCTGATTTAGTCATTAGACTAATTCGAAAGGGAGTATATCGTAAAAATGCACGATTTTCAGTTCCTGTGGTACATCTTTGGCACCCCGCCAGTGATCGACAAAATTGGGATGAAAATTTGAAACGATTGAGAGAAATTCAAAATAGTAAAGAAGTCATTGCGAAGCTTGGGGTTGATCAATATGCGAGTCGGAATAATACATCACCAGTATGCTCATAAAGGTGGAATGGAGCGATATATCTCTGATCTAATCCACGATTTTGGTCATCGAGGAGACACTGTTGATTTATTTGTCTATAAGCAGGATGTTGATTTATTAGTGCCACCACATTGTAATGTACATAAAAAAAACCTGAAATGGTTACCCAGAAAATTTCAAAAATATTATTTTGCACATTCAATTGCTAAAAAGAAATTAGAAGTTGATTTAATGATAAGCACTATGCGGAGTTTTTCTCAAGATATTAATATTTGTGGGGGGACGCACCCAGGTTACCTGGAATTTACTGGAAAAAAAGCTCGGCTGTTTGACCGGTTGGAAATTGCTGCCGAACGTAAAGGATTTTTACAATCTAAGATTATTGTCGCACATTCCAATTTAATTCGGGATGAAATTATACGTTATTATGATATTCCCAAGGAAAAAATTGTACGTTTATTTCCACCAGTGAATTCTGAGAAATTTAATTTCAGTTTTCGAAAATCACGCGCTGATACTCAGGGAAAATATCAAATAAATCCTAAGAAATGCACCTTGTTATTTCCTTCTACTGGGCATCGTCGCAAAGGGTTGTATGAATTACTAGCAGCCTTTAAAAGCTTATCCAAGGACTATGAATTACTCATTGCAGGTACTTATACTCCAGAAGCAAAATTACTGCCTAATGTAAGATCTCTAGGATTTGTAGAAAATATGGCAGAATTATATTCCGCGGTCGATGGTGTAATTTTACCATCGCATTATGAACCCTTTGGTTTGGTTGTCACTGAAGCACTGGCTTGTGGAACTCCAGTTATCATTTCAGAATTTGTTGGGGCAAAAGATGTGCTCGATGAAAAATCCGGAATAATATTGCCAGATATATCTCCGGAAGGAATTAAGAAGGCTATAGAATCTTTCCAAGCAAAAGAATTTGTGATAGAACCAGGATTTATTTCCAAGTATAATCTTGGTTTATCAAAGCATGTTGATCAGTTGGCGAGTTTAAAGGGAGAGTAAGACAATGGCTACGGGTAATTTTAAAGAAAAAATGTCCAAAAAAAATCGGTTATTTCAAAAAATAATCCTGGTTGCTTTGGTAGCTTTGGTTTCAGTTCCAATTATGTGGTTTATGGCAGTTAAACTTGGGCATGCTGACTATACCCCAAAACAGATCATCATTAATATGGTATTGGCTTATTCTACGATTGGATTACAACTTTATGGAATACGAATTTTAATCAAGCTTATTAAAAATTACTCTAAACAAAATTATTGGTTATCTGAAGAGAATCTCAAGTTATATCAACGTCTGGGTGCTGTGATTTTTAGCTATATCATTGTTCAATATGTGGTGCAATTGATTAGTGTCATAGTGAATGCTGATAAATTTAAGCCTCATGAACCAGTCACTTTTTTTCATGTTGATACTATAACAATATTATTGTTAGGTGCATTTTTATATATAGGTTCACGATGTAGACTTAGGTTTCTTGGGAGGAGTCAACAATCCTAATTTAATATATTTATAATAAGTTCCTTCAGCGTTTGAAAGGGCCAACATAAATCCATGAAAGCCATCTAAAAATCCAAATCGTAATCCAAAACCTCGACCAAAAGTCCAGCCAGCGTGAATTAATGCCCGTATCAGTCCGCCTTTTTTTCCTTCCTTGAGTTTTACTTTTGCACCTAAGGTGGAATAAAAATTCATTTTATGCAGTACTTGTTCAAAATTTGTGAAGGCATTATGTAACATCGGTGCTTTTAAATCCGCTGTTAAACCATCAAAGATCAGTTTTTCATGGACCAGGTCATCTGAAAATTTTCCTTTGCTGCGTTTAAACAGTCGAGTCGATTTTTCATTTCTCCAATCACCCCATTTGATGACCTTGCCACAATAGCTAGAATTTCGACGGATATTGTAGGCGTCTTGATCAAGATTCGCTGTGACAACCGTTTGTATTTCTTTTTGCAATTCAGGACTTAACACCTCATCAGCATCCATAGAGAGGACCCAATCACCCTTTGCAATAGCCAATGCTCGATTTTTTTGAGCTCCAAAGCCAGGGAAGTTAGTGACCGTGATTTGATCCGTATATTCTTTGCAAATTTCTACCGTCTTATCGGTGCTACCTGAGTCAACGACGATAATTTCGTCTGCCCATTTAACGGATTCTAAGCAATTTCGTATGTTTGCTTCTTCATTTTTAGTAATGATAATGACCGATAGCATGTGTACCTCCGTTTTATAAGGTGATAGCATAGCTTTCACTCATAATTTTGACAACAAGGCAGAACATGACATTTTCAATACCCGATTTCCGCCCAATTAAAGTAACTGTCATTGGCGATGTAATGCTAGATCGTTACTGGCATGGTGCAACAAACAGAATTTCCCCGGAAGCTCCCGTTCCTGTTGTACATATACAAGATATAGAAGAGCGCCCAGGTGGGGCAGGTAATGTGGCTTTAAACTTAAGAGTCTTAGGATGTCAGACACAATTGTTCGGACTGGTTGGTAGCGATTTGTCAGGTGAGACCTTAAATGAGCAATTGAAAAAAGCCGATATACATACTTTCTTACAACGTGTTATAGGGATGCCTACCATCACGAAACTCCGAGTATTAGGGCGTAACCAACAATTAATTCGATGCGATTTTGAACAAAATTTTCATCATGTGGATCCCAGCAAATTAATTTCTGATATTAAAGAAAATATTGCAGGCTCACATGTCATGTTGATCTCGGATTACAATAAGGGAGTAACGCATTCCATTCGTGAATTTATCAATATTGGGCGCGCACAAGGTATTCCAATTCTCATCGATCCTAAAAGTTCGGATTTTAGTGTTTATCGTGGTGCAACATTACTCACACCCAATCAAAAAGAATTTGAAGCGGTGGTAGGGGTTTGTTCGGATGATGAAACTCTGGTTGATCGCGGATTCAAATTAATAGAAAAAGAAAGCATAGACGC
Source organism: uncultured Gammaproteobacteria bacterium (assembly GCA_964651735.1). Lineage (GTDB taxonomy): Bacteria > Pseudomonadota > Gammaproteobacteria > CAZYYU01 > CAZYYU01 > CAZYYU01. The sequence continues at coordinate 134,448 of CAZYYU010000005.1, forward strand.
TGTACTAGTTACACGTGGTGAACGTGGAATGACCTTAATACAACAAGGCAAAGAAGCCGTACATTTTAAAGCCTATACCAAAGAAGTTTATGATGTGACGGGTGCTGGGGATACTGTCATTGCTACGATGGCAGCTGCTATTGGTGCTAACATGGATTTAAACGATGCGGCGATGTTAGCGAATACGGCAGCAGGAATTGCCGTTGGGCGAGTGGGTGCTGTGAGTGTCACTGTTCCAGAAATTCGGCGAACGCTTCATGGACGATTTGAATCCGGTTTTGGTGTGCTCAATGAAGACGATTTAATGATTGCTATTGCTGATGCGCGTGCGCACGGTGAAAAAATTGTCATGACAAATGGATGTTTTGATATATTACATACGGGACATGTCACTTATTTAGAACAAGCTAAAACCTTAGGAGATCGATTATTAATAGCAGTTAATACCGATGAGTCAGTGGCTAATTGGAAAGGACCCTCGCGTCCTATCGTGCCACTTGCTCAACGTATGCATGTCTTGTCTGCTTTGCGTTGTGTCGATTGGGTTGTACCTTTTTCAGAAAGTACGCCTTTACGTTTAATTCAAAAAATTCTCCCAGATGTTTTAGTAAAAGGTGGGGATTATCAAATTGACACTATTGTCGGTGCTAAAGAGGTGATGGACAATGGTGGTCAGGTAAAAATAATTGAATTTGTTCCAGGTTGTTCGACCTCGAACATTATTGCACGTTCACAAAAAAAGAGTGATTTAGTTGAGGAGGTTTAATTTATGTTTATTGTAACTGGTGGGGCTGGTTTTATCGGCAGTAATATCGTTAGAGGTTTAAATAATCTTGGTGAGGATAATATTCTAGTCGTTGATGATTTGACGAATGGTATACAATTTAGAAATTTAGTGGATTGCCAAATATCAGATTATCAAGATAAAGATAATTTTTTAAATGATATTATCGCTAAAAAATATTCTAATAAAAAAATCAATGCCATTTTTCATTTAGGTGCATGTTCAAGCACCACAGAGTGGAATGGAAAATTCATGATGCAAAATAACTACGAATATTCAAAAACCTTGCTTCATTTTTGTCTTGAACAACGTATTCCTTTTATTTATGCCTCGAGTGCAGCAGTTTATGGTGCTGGACAAACTTTTATTGAAGAACCGGAATTTGAAGCGCCGCTCAATGTTTATGGCTATTCAAAATATTTGTTTGATCAGTATGTCAGGAGGCATGTCAAAAACACAGACAGCCAAGTTGTAGGTTTGAGATATTTTAATGTTTACGGTCCTGGTGAAAATCATAAAGGATCCATGTCTAGTGTGGCCTATCATTTTAATAATCAGATTAAAGAAAAAGGCAATTTAAGTTTATTTGATGGTACAGACGGATATGGCCCCGGTGAACAGCGGCGAGATTTTGTGTATGTTAAAGATATCGTCAATGTCAATTATTGGTTTTACAATAATCAGCAAAATAGCGGTATTTTTAACGTAGGCACTGGTAGAAGCCAAAGTTTTAATGATGTTGCTAAGGCGGTTATTCATTGGCATGGAAAAGGCAGCATTAATTACATTCCATTTCCAGATCATTTGAAGGGGTGCTATCAAAGCTTTACTGAAGCCGATTTAAGCAGGCTCAGAAATATTGGATATGATGGTGATTTTCATACGGTTGAACTAGGTGTGAAAGATTATTTAGATACCATCGCTGCATAAAAAAAAGCCCCCTTAATGTTAAGGGGGCTTTTTTCAATTAAGCTTTTAGTGACTTGGTGGGGGGTTAAAAAAGCCAGTACTAGAGCCAGAATTTTCGTAATTATTTTGTAAGCTTGTTGGGACCGGTTTTTTACTGCCTTCTTTTTGAGCAGAAGCACTGAGTATACTTTGTGCTTTGTTTCTTACTGACATTTCTAAAGGTTTAATAAATTGTTTTGCTTGTTTGAGTTGCACAGCCAATTGGATAGCTTGTAAGGCCAGTAAACGCTGATTTTCACGACGCATTTCATTTATATCACGTTGAATTTCAGCCAATATAAATACGGTTTCGCGCTGTAATACTGGCGAAGCAGCTCCATGAATATCAGAATACCATTGTGGATCACTGGTTCTGCGGGTAGCAATTCGGGTTGAAATTTCTATAGGACTATCATTACCGATTTGATTGCCATTCGCATCGACCGGTATAGAATGTTGAGTATAAAGATAAAATAAATTGTCATAAGCCGCACTCCAAGCCGCTAGCCAAGAGCGTCGGAGGTTCATAAAATTTTGATAGACCATCGATTTATCATTGATGAGAGCTTTAATATTATCAGCAGAGGGAGTACCTGTGGTAAAAGCGGTTGCAGGTGTCAAATTTGATATAGGATCAATTCCATCTGAAATCAGCTGAAGATAATTTAATGCATAATTTGCTTGATTTCGATTAGTGCGTGAAGGTGAAGAAGCATCACAACTCATTTGAGTCGTGCGATAAGTTAAGGGGCTCACCAGAGATTCAAATGACATTATATTATTACCACAACTTTGATCAGCTTGATATGAGGCCGCATCACCACTGGAACTTGCAAGAGCAGGGTCCCAAGTATCTCCGCCGATCAGAGAGGTTAGCGTAAATCTTATAGAACTTTGTGCCAAATTGTTATTTGGCAATAATGATGAAGGACCAATAGATCCGATCACACCTATCCAACCATTGTTAACATTCATTTGGTTTACCGCTGATGTGATTGCAGAGCCTGTAGGGGTTATTTGTTTGCCCAGCGTTAAATTATCGGCGACATCACTGGCATAATAACTAAGGTCGCCAAAATTTTGGTTGAGTGCTGTATAAAGTAAAGAGTAGATTTTCTCGATGGAGGTTTGAATGTTAGTTCCCCATGCTGCAATGGTTTGATTAACACTACATATTGTACAATCTGCATATGTTGGTACAGAAATCAGACTGCACAGCATAATGCAACTAAGAAATTGTCGGGTTTTTCTGCTAAGTGTGTTCATATGAAAATCCTTTTCATCAGGTTAATATCAATAATAAGGTATAGATCTAGTAGGTTGTTCTTCTTCAGTTTTAGGTGGCTGCTGCTGTGAAGAAGAGCTGGATGATTTTGAGCTTGATGTGCTTGTAGGCGCTCTTGTTGTTGTCGTGCTTCCAGATGTGGCAGTTTGTGCATTGTTGCTGTTTTGTAACTGCTTTTGTTGATCATCATTTGCTTTTTTAATCGCTGCTTGATTATCGCTAGTATTCTTTTGTAAATCCGATTGAAATTTATCTTTACCTTTTTGTTGGGCCTGTTTAATAAATTGGCTATAACAAGCGGTTTCACCGTGTTCAGGATCTTTGTTTCTCGCTAAACAATCTTCTAATGCAGATTGAGCCATTGCTGTGAACGAGAGCAAATATATTGAAATAAGAGATCCTGTAATAAAAATCTTTTTCATAACTCAACTTCCTCCAATGCTTTAAGTAGTAATGATAAACGTTCAGGTGCGAATACACGGCCCAAGAGTCGAAGTCTTTCAAAAACAATATTGCGCCGTAGAAATAAACCCGGGATATCTTCGGTGGATTTTGTATTTTCTTCCGCATGCATGAGTAATTTTGATGCTGCACCTGGATAGGCCACATCTAAGCATTGTAATAAACGCAAACCGCGTCCTGCTTTGATGTAAGCTGCAAGTTTAATGAAGTTGTCTTCATTATGAAGATCAATATTACCGATATCGTCTAGAGTATCACCTAATTTGTTAATGGAGTCTTCAAGGTTAGGATCAGTATCAAGAGTCCAGCTTTCAACACTTTCCATAAAGCTAATCACACGATATATCATGGGGTCATGATATTCGTGCCAAAATTTGTGGCAAGCTTCATTGCTAAGATTAGGCATAATCCATTCTCTTCGTTTTATACTCCTATAAGCTTTAGTATAATTCACTTTGAAGATTTTACAAATGCTATATTCCTCGCTATTTGCAGAGTTGATACGAAGCGCTTGAGGATTTTAATATTATATGGCAAGATGCAAATTCAATCTTAGCAACTCAGGAAGGATCCATGGGTATAATAAAGTCAGGCGCTCGAATTATCACATCTCCGTTTAGGAAGTGGATGGGTACTGAAAATCTAAGTCGCGATGCTCGAAATATTCGAGGCTTTGCAAAAGACTTTATTCATGCGCCTCAAACCCATCAGGCAAAAAAAGAATCTTTCGAGCACTCAATGAAGCGTCTCAACCTAACTGAAGCTGATGTTCAACGCAGAATAAAAGAAACATGGATATCAAGTTGGGTATATTTCTTATTTTTTGCGGGTCTTCTTTTCTATACCTTTGTTTTGATTTTTAGAATAAATTATCTCGGTATTTTGATGAGTTCTGTGATGACAATACTAGCTGGTGTTTTGGCAATGAGAGAAAGTTTTTGGTATATGCAGATGAAAGAGCGTAAACTAGGATGTACCTTAAAACAGTGGTTTCGATTCATCACATGGAGAAAATAAGTGTGAAGAGATTAATTCAATTATTCAGTGCATTATCACTATTATTTGTTCCTATGATTTCTTTTGCTCAATCTTTATCTCAGACAGATGTGACAACCTCATTATTTCAAGTGTCTATGACTGATCCCTCTGTGATTTTTCTAGGACAAATGTTTGGTACAGTAGGTAATGTATTAACTGGTACCAGTGGGCAATTGCTCGGTACCATTTTCCAAGTGTTTAATATTGGCTTGTTGGTTGTGTCCGGTATATTCCTGATATGGGGTGTTGGTAGTGCTGTAATGTCAACCAGTCAGGAAGGTGAATTCATGGGGCGCCAAGGAAATCCCGGTATTACCATTACTCGTACCGTTGCTGGTATTGGTTTGTTGGTTCCTAATTTTTCTACAGGTTATTCATCGATCCAAGTTTTTGTGATGTGGGTAGTTTTACAAGGTATTGGATTTGCAAATACGGCCTGGTCTAAAGCCTTAGATTATCTTCAATCTGGAGGTGTGGTTTTTGCGCAGGGTGGTCAAGATATTTCTCAAAGTATTAATTTAGCCGGTACTATTTTTGAGGCAGAAGTGTGTATGTATGGCTATCAAGCTTATTATTTGGGCGCTCAATCTCTTGCTGCATCACAAACTGTACCTGGGCAACCACCTAATCCATTGGCAACGACTTTCATCCCCTCTTTTAGACCCACTTGGGATATGAATGCTCAAACAGTGAGTTTTCCTTCACAACCCGGTAATAATGATGATGGATGTGGAAAGATTTATTGGGGACAACCCGATAATAAAATTTCTATTCCAGATTATACGGCAATTGTTTCTGGAAATCCGAGCACTCCTAACCAAGGGGGAACGTCCACACCTTTAACGAATAACAGTAGCTATGCACAACGAGCATTACAGGGTGTGCTCGATGCAACGAGTTCAGCTGCCCAACAAATTGCAGCACCAATACCCGGTGTATCAATTAATAACGTTATCAGTAATGCTTCTCAGGCTATTGTTGCAGGCGCTGCAACATGGATTAATCTAACAATGCCTGCCCGATCGCAAAATCAGTTTGATTTGGGTGGTTTTTATACTACTGCAAAGGCAAATGGTTGGATTTTCGCGGGATCTTATTATTATACATTGACAGGTGTTCAAAGAACCTTCAATGATGCAGCCTCAATTCCATTAACATTTCAGACCCCAATTTTTGGCTTCAGTAATACAACCAAAGGTCAATATATTGATTTCTCAGTAGCTCCTCCCATCGATACCTCTGTGTTCACAGCTGATACACAAAATATTTTGTATGCCTATCAGACTGCAGGATCTGCCGCAAGGGCAGCACTGGGTTTGGCTCAGCAAGCGGATCAAGCGGCAAATAATTTGCCTCCAAGGCTTGATGTTAATGCGGGAGATATATTTTCTATCATACTTGCCCCACTATTGGGCGTCATTAACTATGTAATGGCAGCCATGATTATGCAAGGTGGAGATCCAGTGCTAAAAATGCAAAGTATTGGTAATACCTTGATGGGAGTAATTATTCTTATCTGGATCGGCGGTACTTTAACGATGTTCGTATTAGGGCTAGGCTTGAACGTCTGTGTAGGTAGTAACCCAATCGGTCCAGCCGTTTTCGATGCAATCACCATGTTTATCCCTATTTTTATGGCCTTAGCGGGATCCATGTTCGTCACCGGATTCATGCTCGCTATTTATATACCACTCATACCCTTTATAGTATTTACCTTTACGGTCTTCGGTTGGTTCGTTGCGGTGTTTGAATCCATGATTGCAGCACCCCTAGTTGCTTTAGGGCTGACTCATCCTGAAGGACAAAACTTGATGGGTAAAAGTGAACAGGCTGTAATGTTGCTGTTAAACGTTTTTCTTCGACCAGTACTGATGATTTTTGGTCTTTTAGGCGGAATGATTTTATCCTATATCGCACTTACCATTTTGGATAAGGGTTTTATTGTTATTGTGCAATCTTATTCCAGAGGATTGTTTGAATTTATTTTTGTTTTCACAACCTATTGTTCGTTGGCAGTGAGCTTGATACACGTTTGTTATAGTTTGATACATTATATTCCCGATAAAGTCATGCGTTGGATTGGTACACAAACTGAATCTGCGCCTGGTGTTGAGCAAGCTCTGCAAAAATCTGAAGGAGCTGCTCAACAAATGGGTCAACAAGTTAGTGAAGGAATTCAGTCAACCGTTAAAGCTGGGGCTGAAGTTGGTAAGAAACTTGGTGGTGCAGCCAAGGGTGGTGGCGGTGGAATCGGCGGATAATATATCGCTTGACACTGGAAGATGCTATTGGTTCAATAACTCAGTTTTTTAGTAAAGGATGACAGAATGCAGAAAGTGAAAAAAATAGGATTACTCGCTATACCATTAATGTTGCTTGCTGGTTGTGGTGCTTCTGAACCCAATCCGGTGCGAATTGTAAATAGAACAGTTATTGTTAAGCCTACTGCATTTTCCACGCAGCAAAGTGAAACTAATTTAATTGAGTCTGCTCGTTCAGTCAGTCATTCTCTTGATCAATTAGCACAAATTGAAAAAGCCATACATCATGAGGTACAAATTGCGCCTCCACCGAATCCTGCAAAATTAGGCATGGCAAATCGGGCATCAGTAGATTGGACGGGTCCTGCTGAACCACTATTACGAAAGATTGCATTTTCCAGTGGCTATCGCCTCCATGTCATCGGCCAAGAACCACCCGTACCCGTGATTATTGCTGTGCAAGTAAACGATGTTCCGGTTGCAGATATTCTACGTGATATAGTTTATCAATCTGCAAAAAAAGCGGATATCGTTGTTTATCCGCGTTCTAAAGTGATTGAATTGCGATATCTGCGTTAATAAAAGTGAATTGTAGATTTATGAAAAAAATTGCCTTAGTTTCTTTAGCCTCGCTGATGGCTTTGTATTTACAAGGTTGTGAAAGTGTCGACCCTAATAGTCCACGCGAACTGGTACAAATTAGTGGTTTAAAAGCCTTTGGGACTAATGCTTCTTCCTTAACAGATTTGCGATTAAACGCTTTACGTGAAACAGCAGAATCTACGGGTGCACAAGCAGGTCTGGCCTGGAGAGCGGAGCAGATTAATTGCTTTCTACGAGAGCGTGAATTAGATATTAGTCACATTTATAATTTCCGCTCATTGATGTTAAGAGATGATGTCTTACCCCCTATTCTCGTTGAGGGGCGCCGAGAAATGAATATCGCGAATTATGAAACAGTACGTACAGCAGATATTATTTATCGTATCATCAGTCCTGCTCAGTTTGTTTCAAATCCTCCTGATTGGAGAGAATATTTGTGGATGAATTATTATGAGCCTGAACGTCCCAGTGAAACACTATTACCTAAAAAAGCCAAAGAAGCAGCCGTTTGGAATTGTTTTGTGCGAAAAGGTTGGGATCAAGGTATTCAACAAGCAGATAATATTTTCGCCGAAAATCTGAATCGTTTAACACGAGATTACAATGGTATGGTTTTATATCATCGTCTCTATGCTCAAAATATGATCACAGCACCTTTTGTCTCTAAGGCTGAGCTAGGTGTTACGGGTGATGGGAATGAAATGCGGGTCAATGATCGTATTCTACGTATTGCCTCAATGTCTCAGTTGAATATCAATTCCAAAGAATGGAATGCTGCTTTATGGCCTATTAAGGTACGTAAGCGATTCCCAGATCTTGCCCTTCCTTGTCCAAATTTAACGATACCTAAGAATATGAAATATAAATCGTACTATACTGTAGAAGATTTTACGGTTAGTACAAAAGGTTAATTAATTATGGATGGACAGCCAGAACCCGGGCAAAATTCGGAACAACCCGAGATTGATGCATCTCAGTTCTTATTTCCAAATGAGCCCAGTCGTTTTACGCCTGATTTTCTTGAGGGTGTCTTAACATTTTGTGCCCAACATGATGCATCTGATATTACGTTTCAAACCAACGAACCGGTTTATGCAGAAATCTTTGGTCGTTTATATAAAGTGACCAAACGTAAATTGAACAATACCGAAGTCAATGACTTGCTGAACGCTATTTATGGTCCAAATGGAACTACTCAGCTCTTATCAGGGCAAGATATTGATACCCATTTTGAAACTCGACCATCTCGTACAGAACGTTATCGCTATCGTGTTAATGGTACTGCCTGTCAAGTTGAGGGAAGAACGGGTACGCAGTTAACCTTGCGGACCATTCCATCAGAGCCACCGTTTTTAACGGATATGAGTTTGCCCCAAGATATAGTTGATAATATTGCACCAAAGGATGGTGTGGTTTATGTGACGGGTGCAACAGGTTCAGGTAAATCCACATTATTAGCAGCCATTATTCGAGATATTGTTGAGGATATTGAAGGGCATCGTAAAGTGTTAACCTATGAGTCACCCATTGAATTTGTTTATGATGCCGTACAAATGCCGAGTTCTATTGTCAGTCAATCTGAAATACCACGACATCTTCCTACCTTTGCAGATGGTGTACGTAATGCCTTACGTCGTAAACCTCGATTGATCTTAGTGGGTGAGTGTCGTGATGCAGAAACCATTAGTGCTGTTATTGAAGCCGCCTTAACAGGGCACCCAGTCTATACCACACTGCATAGTACAGGTGTTGCAGAATCCATTCGTCGACTCGTACAAACATTTCCCCAAGAAGAACGAGATGGTCGTACCATCGATATTATTGAAACCTTGAGAATGATTATTTGGCAACAACTCGTGCCCACGGTTGATGGAAAGAGAATTGCTTTACGCGAATATTTAATTTTTGATGAAAAAGTACGGGATGCATTATTGTCAGTGGACGTGACTGAGGTGACAGGATTAACCCGAAAACTGCTGCAACAATCGGGTCAACCGATGATGGTTGAAGCTCAACGATATTTCGATGAAGGAAGAATTTCTGAACGTGTGTATCGTATTATTTCTACCAGTGCTAAACGCGCTGAAAAAGACTAAGGAATAAAAAATTCATATTTTAGTTCTTGTGAGTTATGCTAAAATTGATATGGGCATCTAAGGAGATATGAAATGGCAGCACCAATTGCAGCTGCAAGCTGGAGGGATTCTGCAAGATATCCAAAATTTTTCTTTTTGGATTCACGAGCAGTGTTTCCTATTTTTATTTTTCTAGTTCATATACAGGTATGGACTTTTGTTGTTGCAATGGTTGCAATGGTCTTCTTTTCATTACTAATGCGCTTTGGATTTACGGTGGGCACCTTTTTGCGATTTTCTCGGGCCTTTATTGCGGGTAAGCGTAAGATGGCCAAACCTTGGTGGGCATATGGATTTAAGTAATTCAATGTGTGCAATTGCCAAAGCAATGAAGGCAAATTTCACCTTTAACGATCGGCCAATGACTTATAAAGAAGTATTTGCCGATAATGGTTTATTACCTGCTATAGCCAGGCGAGCTGATCAATTAGCCTCGCTTTGTCTGGGTTATGGCATAGGGATATCTTTTGATGAGGCTGAAGGCTCAGTACTGGGTGTGCGAGTGAGTTTTGATGATGTTACACCAAATGTTTTACGCCTTTTATGTATGATGGATGTTCTAACAGAGCTGATTGTTACTGCTCCAAATCGAGAAGTTACTCCTCTTGACGAATTGATGTATGACTAAAAATTAATCAATTTGGGTCACAATACGTAATTATTACGGTAGCATATTCAAAGTAGAGAGAGTAAAATTCAACTTAAGAAAACAATAAGCTTTTTAAGCTATACTGTGATTGAAGGTATATACTTTTTAGGATAAACCAGTACTGTCAAGGATTGATAGTTAATACTGTCCAAGGAAATAAAAGTAATAATAGTAAACTTAATATAATAAACACGTGGGGTGTATAAAATGGCAGGGACTTCTAGTGCACGATTTGATGCTTTGATATCAGACCGTGTTGAAAATAAGGTTGAGGATGTCATATCCAAAATCCAAGGATATGCAACCAGTGTAGCTATTATGGCGACTAAGAAGCCAGAAGAAGCGCGGGAACCTTTTCGTAATCTCGCAGAGCGATTTAATCGATTTAACATCGACAGTACTGAATTGCAACGTAACTTAAGCTTTGTTTCACCAAAGGAAGAGCAAAAGCAAGATATTCAAAAGGGATTTGAGTCTTAAAAAAATGTTATGGCAACGTTAGAAGAAAATAAGGATATTCTAAAGAAGCTTATCAAGCTCATTGATGAGCTATTGAATTCTGATGATTGGAATAAAGGCATCTACTTACAAACCATTTCTGGAAAAATTAAAGAGCTGCGACAAGAGGCCAATGCGTTGGTCGAAGAAATCGCTGGAAGTGAAAATGTTGGTGCGGTGGGTGCTGCCTCAAAGTCAACAGGCTTTATCAATATTTTTGTTTCTCTTTACCAAGCAGATGCAAAAAATCTTATGATGTGGGCGAGAACACTGAAGCGTATTAATGAATTTAGTACTTCTCGACCTGTTTATCGCAATGAAGATTCGATTAAGCAATTAATTCGAGCGCGTCCAGATCCCACAAAAGAAGGTTATGCCATTGTTCATGTCAAAGAAACTGATCTCATCAAGCCCTATTCGGGAAAACAACTTGCCGATCGATTTGGAAATGAATTACTGACAATTCGTGAGGGGGCTATAAAATCTGAAAATATTAGCAAGTTTGTTCATGGTGTTAATGTTTATAAATATGAAAATGGAGAGTTAACTTTAGAATCTTCAACTACTCATCCAATTTAAACGATTAAGCCATTCTCACAGCTCCTAATAAGCTTCCAAGATATAAGATTCATTAGATTTAAGATAGATTTCAGCTATAATATTGTTAGGATAGTCAGGGACTAAGGATAGAGGGATATATGGCAGGTCAACCACAGCAAGGTGGCGGAGGAGGAGGGGGTGGCGATAATTCGCTAGATTTCCTATGGGCGATTGTTCTTGTTATCGCAGCATTATTGGCCGCCTGGTATTTTGGTCGAGTTTATATTGCCTCTATTATATTTAAAATTCGTTATGTAGAAATTCTCGGCATTAATTTCTTTGTTCAATATTACGCAAAATTCGCAGAAAGTTTTCATCTTCCTATTCCTGATATGAGTCCTTTAGTGACGGCTATGAATGCAATTAATGCAGGTCCCTCTAAAACAATGTCTTTTGGAATTATTTCAGATATTAGTGATACCGTGGGTTGGTATTATGCATTTCCCATTGCATTTATTTTAGTGATATTGTCTTATCTTGTTTTTAGAGGCAACGTCACTGCAAAATTTAGACATAAACACGATATGTTTAGTTTGAAAAAATCAGAGCTAAGAGAATGGCCGATGATTCACCCAGTCGGTAAAATAGATTTAATCAAAGAAGACATCAATAAAGGCCCTTGGGCAATGTCCATGACCCCAATGATCTACGCCAAAAATCAGAAGCTTCTCATCGAAAATAAAGGGACTAGACCACTAACGGTCACCGTTGATAAGGGAGCATCGGCAAGAGCATTTTCTTTACAACTGGGTCCAACCTTTAGCAAGGTTCAAAGTTTACCGATGCATGTACAAGCATTATTTGCTATTTTTGCTGCGCGAGCAAATCGTGATCGAAAAAATTCAGATAAATTATTAACACAATTATCGACCAGCCAAGCATCAGGAAAGCTCAATTTTTCAGGTGTTAAAGAAATAGTGGCTAAGCATTTAAATACAAAAGAAGTGCAATTTGTTGTGCAACGTCACGCTTATGTGTTAACGCTAATGGCATCGATGTTAGATTTAGCACGATCGGATGGTGTGTTAGCAACCTCGGAATTTTTGTGGGTAAAGCCTACCGATAGACGTTTATGGTATATGTTAAATTCAGTGGGTCGCCAAACACCCTATGTAGAAGTTGGTGGTCCTTTTTGTCATTGGCTTTATGAAAAGAAATTAGGTCGCCCACTGCGCGTGCCTATGGTTGAAGAAGCTGTAAAAGGCCTTGAAATTGCTATCGCTAGTATAATTTACGAACCGGATGATAAATAATGGTTGCTAAGGTCAGACGAGGATTAGATAAAAAGCAAGAGCAAAATCCGCAGCGCTTGATTAGAGATACGCGGACTTTTGGTCAGCGGGTTTCGGATTTTTTTAAAAATCCTGTTGCAGTTTCTATTTCTTTAGGAATGATGGCAGTTACCGTATTTTTTGTGCCCGGTATTTCTGATGTGATACTTATCATTGGGATCATATTTTGTTTAATTTCTCTGACTCAGAAATTGACCTTACCCTTTAGAATTCCCCAAAGTGCAAAAGTCAAAGATCATAATGATCCTATACCAGGTTCTAATAAACCTCGAATGTCGAGAGGAATTTATTATTTTGGTAATGAGCAAGTCACAGAAAGTGAGTTGTGGTTTGGTAATGATGACATGCGTACACATGCATTGATCTTTGGATCCACAGGTAGTGGTAAAACAGAAGCACTGGTTTCAATCTCTTATAATGCCTTATTACAAGGCAGTGGTTTTATTTATGTCGATGGTAAGGGTGATAATTCCTTATACGCAAAAATTTTTGGTATGGTCCGTGCCATGGGTCGGGATGATGATTTGTTATTAATTAATTTTATGACAGGTGCTCGTGATATTATAGGACCTCAAAAAACACGTCTATCAAACACTCTGAATCCTTTTTGCAGTGGATCATCGAGTATGTTGTCTAACTTGGTTGTAAATTTGATGGAATCTGGATCCAAGGGTGGCGACGGTGATATGTGGAAAGGTCGAGCGATTTCATTCGTAGAAGCATTAATGAAAATTCTCGTTGCAATGCGCGATGCAGGAAATATATTGCTCGATGCCAATACAATCCGTAATTATTTTTCTATCGAACGACTTGAAGCGATGGTAATGGATAAGGTTTTTGTGCGTGATAACCAGGAACCCATTTCTTTGGAAAATATTAACCCCATTATTATGGAACCAATCAACAATTATCTTTTTAACTTGCCTGGTTACAACAAAGAGCGTAAGGGAAAACAGGTTTCACAAGTGTATGAACAGCACGGTTATATTACCATGCAATTAACACGGGTATTCGGTTCTCTCGCAGATACCTATGGACATATTTTGCGTACTGATCTTGCAGAAGTTGATTTAAAAGACGTGGTATTAAATCGGCGGATATTAGTGGTTTTATTACCTGCTTTAGAAAAATCGCCTGATGAATTGGCTAATTTGGGTAAAGTTATTATTTCTGCCTTAAAAGCGATGATGGCTGCTGGTCTGGGTGATGAGGTAGAAGGTGAATTCCACAACCTCGTTAACCGCAAACCAACCAATGCTCCTACACCCTATTTGTGTGTGTTGGATGAGTATGGATATTATGCGGTACAGGGTTTTGCTGTGGTTCCTGCTCAAGCGCGTTCTTTGGGTTTTTCAGTGGTATTTGCTGGACAAGATTTGCCGGCCTTCCAAAAAGCTTCAAAAGAAGAAGCAGCTTCTATTGGTGCTAATACAAACATTAAAGTATGTATGAAATTGGAAGATCCAATGGAAACCTGGGAATTCTTTTCTAAAACGGCTGGTGAAGCTTATGTGACACATGTCAGTGGATTCCAATCAGATACTCGTGGTGTGATGAATAATTACATGGACAATCGTGGTGCTCAGTTAGAAAAAAGAGCGCGAATCGATTTGATGGATTTAAAAGATCAGCGTGAAGGTGAGGCTCATATATTCTTTAAATCAAACATCATTCGTGCGCAAATGTTTCGTGCTAATCCTCCACCCTCAAAATTAATGCGATTAAATCAATTTTTAAAAGTGGTCAATCCTGATGATTCAATTCTGTATCCTCTTGTTAAAAATATGGAAGATTTTGAAAAGCTAGCTAGTCAAGATAATCCTTTTGCAAATGTGACAGAATTCAGCGCGGAGATTGATGGACTTGCTGCTTCATTCAATGAGGTCTCGGATAAATCATCCATTGAAAAAGCAGTTTCTACCTTGTTGACCTACCATGAATCTACCGAACCCGAAGAACTGGTTGAGTTGGAAGAGCAAGCGGAAATATCTGAAGAAGAAATTAACGTGTTTACTCCGCTTCGTGAAAATGAATACATTAAAAATACCTTGTTAACAAAAGGAAATGCGAAATTTGCACAACCTATTTTGGTCTACGCCTCAACGCGTGATCAAATCAGTTATCTGGAAAGAGTGCTCGGTAAGCCTGAATCCTATTCTGCCAACGTAGCTCAAGAAGTTGTCAAAGATATGCAAACGGCCACACATTATCCACCAAAATTATTCGATGTACCTACGGGTGCAGAACTCGCTGTGTTAGTGCTCGAGTTAATTAGCTCCATTTCTGAGAAGAAAGAAGAGCGAACCACAGACGAATCAAAATAAATCTCTTAAGCTTGCAATCTCTAATCGGTTTCTAGATAATCTGACAATCTGCAAGGAAGGGACGTTTTGCATGCGTTGGATTATCAAGTTAATGATTATTATTGCTCTTACGGGATGTGCTCGTTTGAGATTAGAACCCTATATACCTGCACCGGATTGTCCACCACCTGATACTGTCAATGTGCCCTTGTGTCCTGCGAAAAAGCCTTGCTCTTTATGTATGAAAGAGTCTTTGATCTTTTATTTACGATCACATGATGTGCAAGTGGTGAGAGTGGGTGAAGATTTACGTTTAATTATACCGTCGGATAATTTATTCAGATCCTATTCTGCTAATTTAATTAGAGATTATTTGCCAGTATTGTCTGCGGCCTCAATATTGATATCATGCTATGATCAAGTTGGTTTAAAAGTTGCAGCCTATACGGATGTTGGTTGTTGTGGACCGTTCTTACAAAACACCGCTTTAACACAATTACAAGCAGAAAGGGTTCAAAAGTTTTTAGGAAAGATGGGTATCGATACCCGTTATATGTACGCCAAAGGATATGGTCCATTATTTCCTATAGCGAATGATACTGACTATTACGGGCGTGCAAGAAATCGACGAGTTGAAATAACATTTAGACGTTTAAATTAATAGCTGGTGCCAGGTTATTTACTTGTTTGTGTTTGAACTGTAAGTTATAGTATTCTCGATTTATGAAGTGACAGGGAGTTTATAAAAGATGCCAGAAGATGCATTAGAAATTGTGCACTTGCGCAATAATTTTTATAGGGACAATTATCGCCGTGTTGTGAGTGCATTATTATTTCTTTTAGTAATCAACATCTCTTTGATTGGTATTATTATATATCAATATCAGACCCGACCTGAACCTAAGTATTTTGCCACCAGTGCAGATGGCCAAATTACACCTATATATCCACTTTCACGTCCTGTGGTATCTGCATCGGCACTCTTACAGTGGGCAAATCAAGCAGCTGTGGCTGCCTATACTTATAACTTCGCTGATTATCGCCAATCATTACAGTTAGCTTCAGATTATTTTACACCGAATGGTTGGAAAGATTTCCAAACAGCCTTGAAAAACTCTGGTAACTTTGAAACCGTTTTGGCCAAAAAGCTAGTTGTATCAGCGGTGGCCACCGGCGCACCTGTTATTATTGACCAAGGTGAAATTCAAGGTCGTTATGCGTGGAAAGTGCAAATGCCTTTGTTAGTGACTTACCAAAGTGCTAGCACAAGTATTCAAGATCCTTTGATGGTAACTTTGTTGATTACTCGCGTATCTACTTTGAACGTGCCTAAAGGTATTGCTATATCTCAATATATTGCTACACCAGCGAGTGGAGGTCGTAAATTATAATGGGTAGTAAAAATATATTAGGTGTTTCTTTTGTGGCACTGGTTGTGTTTGGTATGCATTTACCTCTAACAACGTTTGCAGAAGATGCCGCAGCGAAGGTTGCTAAAACTCCACTTGAATTACAAATTGAGCGACTTCAAACGGCGGTACAAAAAAGCAAGGATCCAAATGCAATTCAAGCACAAACTAATGCAACTACACTCGGAACTACACAAGATCTCACAGCTTCAGCCAATCAGAATCCCGACTTTTTTGCAGCAGCTCCTGTTGCTCAACCTCAGGCTGCTCCTGTTGCACCTGAAAGACCACCTGTGCGAGATGAAGCTTATGCAAAAATGTCAAAGGATGTTTTACCGTTTAATGCAGAACAAGTGACATCTTTACGAGATGTTTTTAATCAAGTACAACGTGCTCAGGCTAGTGATCCAAATACTCCCCCTAAGCCCACGTCAAGATCAGTCATCATTGATATGTCTCCAGGAGCAACACCACAAGTGGTTCGTATGCAATCTGGTTTTGTGAGTGCGCTGGTTTTTACCGATCGGTCTGGAGCCCCATGGCCTATATCTGCTTATGATCTAGGTGATCCTCGCTCCTTTAATATTCAATGGGATAAGAGTAGTCAAATCCATCAAAGCCATATTTTATTGGTGCAAGCTATTACGATGTATAAACGTGGTAATTTAGCAGTGTTACTGAAAGATTTACCCACACCAGTAATGATAGATTTAGATCCAGGCCAAAAAGCTGTCGATTATCGTGTGGATTTACGTATTCCTGTAGCGGGTCCAAACACGGAAATTACCACCTTGTCTTTACCCAGTGGTGCAGATTCAATTTTATTAGAAGTGTTAAATGGTGTACCACCTGGTGGCAGTCAGCGATTATCAATTGATGGTTTTGATGGTGATATTTGGTATGTTGGTGGAAACATGTATGTCAGAACTCGGATGACAATACTTTCACCGGGTTGGAAGGCGACCTTATCGAGTGCAGATGGCATGCATGCGTACCAAATTGCTAAGACCCCAGTGATATTAGCATCACTGCATGGAAAAGTGAGCAGACTGATAGTGAAAGGACTTTAATACCATGGCAATATTTGGCAAAAAAGGTGGACCGAGTAAAATTGGTGGAGGCGGAAATAAATTCCGTGGGTTTATTGTCGTTTTGGGTGTCGCTGCTTTATTAGCTGGCTTTTATGTTTATTATTTCCATATTCGTAACACTCAAGGTTTAACTTCCAAAGTTGAACTCTCTGGTGCCCCTAATGTCTCCTCTGTTTTAGGTGAAGCAACCTCTCCAGAATATCTGAAATTAATTGAGCAAGAAAATATTCGTCGCGCAGAAGAAGCTAAAAAAGAAGGTAAGAGCGCTATCGCTACCGTTGTACGTGCCAGCTATATTGGGCCTGGTGAGTTTGGTATACCCGACGGTACTAAACGTGGATGTAGCGTTGAGGAGCTGAAAAAAGCCAGAGCAGCTGGCGTCTCAGCGGCGGAATTAAAATGTTTAAATTGCCCATTGGAAGCTTTAAGAGCAGCAGGTTATACCGCTGGGGAACTCGCTGCTGCAGGTTATAGTGCTGAAGATTTAAAGAAAGCGGGATTTAGTGCCGCAGAATTAAAAGCGGCTGGATTTTCTGCTGCTGAATTAAAGAGAGCTGGATACAGCATCACGGACTTAAAAAATGCAGGTTATACCGCCAGCGAATTAAGTCAGGCAGGTTATACACCTGATGAATTGACTTTTGCAGGATTTACCAAGTCTGAATTAGCGGAAGCAGGTATTGGTGTAAACGCCGTCAAGACAGACTGTAGTGTAGAAAGCTTAAAACGTGCCAGGGCTTCTGGCGTGAGTGCAGCACAGCTTCGTAAAGGCGGTTGTGGTGCAGCTGCTTTACGTGCAGCTGGATTTACTGCTGCTGAATTAAGAGCAGCGGGTTTTAGTGCAGCTGAATTAAAAGCCGCGGGTTTTAGCGCCAAAGAATTATTAGATGCTGGTTTTACGGCGGGTGAATTACGTAAAGCTGGATTCACTGCCGCACAATTACGGGCAGCAGGGTTAAGTGCTGAAGAACTTAAGGCTGCTGGATTTACTGCTGCTGAGCTAAAAGCAGCTGGATTTAGTGCAGCTGAACTTAAGGCCGCAGGTTTTAGTGAAGGAGACTTATTACGTGCTGGATATGCTCATGATGAAGTCGTTGGGCATGGTAATGTCTGTGATGTGAACACCTTGAAAAAGATTCATGTGGATAAGCAATTAGCTTCTTGTACATTAAAAACCATTTTAGATTCCTTGCAATGTGACAGCAAAGCTTATAATGAAGCGGGAATATTAATTCCTGAATTGATCGGTATTGGTTTTGATGAAAATGCGCTTAAGAAAGCAGGGTTCTCACCGGCGGATATTATAACTGCTAATGGAGCAATTGGGCAACGGTGTTCAATGGACTCGATCAAATCGGCTAAAGATAAAAAAATAGCAGTTCGTACTCAACGTCAAGGGGGCTGTTCAGTTCAATCTTTACGTAATGCAGGTTATACCGCTCGAGATTTAATTGATGCGGGTGCTTGTGGTCAAGAGCTTGCTCAAGGTGGATTTACTGCTAAAGAAATTGAAGATGCTTTAAAACCTTTGCCGGTAGTTGCAGCGGCTGCTACCCCTACTGTATCAACAAAAAATGCTGATATTGATGCTTTAGAACGTGCACAAGAGGCTAGATTAACAGCTCAAGATCGTGAAGATGAGATTAATAAAATACAACAATCCATGGGACGAAATGCCCGTGATATGATGAACAATTGGATGCCACCCGTTCAACAAAGATTTGAACTCAGAGACGAGCCTAAACGAAATGCGGAAGAAGGTGGTGAAGAGAGGGAGAGGGGTCTTAGAGTTGGAGGTGGAGTAGCAGCCTCAGGCACCCCCAAAATTGGGGGCTTAAGTGGTAAAGGTTCAGAAGTACCCATGGGACCTTCATTTCCAGTTCGCGCGGGGGATGTGATGTTTGCGGTATTAGATACCGCTGTAAATTCTGATGAAAACAGCCCAATTCTTGCATCCATTGTTTCCGGCAAATTGAAAGGAGCTCGACTGGTAGGTACTTTTGCACTTGTTCAAGGTGTTCAAGGTAGTACTCAAGGTAAAGTAGTGTTGACTTTTAATCAATTGAGTGTGCCCTGGTTAAGTAAGAGTGTTGGCATACAAGCTGTGGCTATTGACCCCAACACGGCGCGGACTGCTTTGGCACATAAAGTTGATAATCATTATATGCAACGATATGGCGGATTATTTGCCTCATCATTTTTGAGCGGATTTGCGAGTGCCATTTCATCCTCAGGTTCGCAAACCTCATCTGGAGCAGGGGGTATATTAACTACTAATGCTCCATTAAGTGTTGCTCAAGAAGTCGCCGTTGCTGTTGGTGCAGTCGGTACAGCCTATTCCAAAGTATTAGGCGATACCTTTACTAGACCTCCAACGGTAACGATCGAAGGGGGTACAGGAATTGGTGTGTTATTCATGCAGGATGCTGATGTTAAGCTCAAGGAATGATGAATTTTTAATGAATTATGAGTAATTTAACCAAATGTATACTATAATATGATATAGAAACATTTGATGTTTTCATATGGTGGAGATGAGAGATGGCTGAAAGCAAAGATACTAAGGATCAAGGTCAAGAAGAATATCAGTATTCTGGTGAGGAATTTGGTATTACAGAAGATGTTGAACCTCAAGAATTTCAGGCTCCTAAGGAAGGATCTGCGGGGTTACCAGGCATTTTGGGCAGAAAATTTGTTGTACCCGGTCTTGTAATCGTTGTTACTTTAATTCTTTACCTATGGATGACCTTAACCTCAAAACATACAGAAGAGCCTAAAGATATCGGGGGAGCGGGAGCTATTAAAGCTAAACTATCGCATAAGTTACCTCCTGAAGCTGCAGCGCCTCCTGTAGCGCCTGCACATGAGGTACATCAAGCTCATGAGGCTCCAAAAGAGGTTACACTAACACAGCCAACTGAATCTATGACACCAGTGATGCCAGAGC
Organism: uncultured Gammaproteobacteria bacterium; assembly: GCA_964651735.1. Classification (GTDB taxonomy): domain Bacteria; phylum Pseudomonadota; class Gammaproteobacteria; order CAZYYU01; family CAZYYU01; genus CAZYYU01. The sequence continues at coordinate 154,753 of CAZYYU010000005.1, forward strand.
AAACTGCTGCAGCCACCCCTTCAGAACCTCCCGTTGAGGCAGCTAAAATTAATGAACTGAATGCTAGTGTAAGTCAACTACAGGCTACTGTGGGTGATCTTGGTAAAGAAATGGTGACGATAAGTGCTAAATTGGATCAAATTGAAAAAATTGCACAAAAACCTGTGGAAGAGAAACTTGGGCCTAAACACAAGGGTTCAAGGAACCACCCTCGAATTACCGCCCCTACTGTGCTGCCAATGGTCTATGAAGTAAAAGCCGTGGTACCAGGAAGGGCATGGATTCAGTCAGAAAATGGTGAATTAACTTCTATTGAAGTAGGAGAAACCTTAGTAGGTTATGGAAAAGTCGAAAGTATTGATGTGACAGAAGGTATAGTAAAATTAAGCTCAGGTGCTACGATACAGTACGGGCTTTATGATAGGTAATGATGTTATGAAAGCGCATTGGAACATAGGTATTATCAGCTTATTGGTATTCCTAATACCAATCCAAGCGATGGGAACTACTGTGTCAGATATCGCTTCCATGTTGGCTAATGTTGAAGCGACTGTTCCACAGATTACAAAGTTGGTTGTTGCCCTGTGTTATACCATGGGTGTAGGCATGATTTTGAAATCTGTCTATATGCTGAAGATGTATGGGCAAGGGCAAACGATGATGTCTCAACATCATAGTATTTCAAAACCTTTCATTGTTTTGTTTTGCGGAATTGGATGTTTATATATTCCTACTATAATTAGTATAAGTGTTGATTCACTGTGGGCTTATGGCTCTGGTTCAGTACTGCAGTATCCTACTGATACGACTAACTGGGATGCCGTAGTTAACCCACTGTTATCAATAGTTAGACTATTTGGACTGATTGCATTTGTTCGTGGTTGGACACTACTGGTTAAACTAGGAGCAGAACAAGCACAACCCGGTACACTGGGTAAAGGTATTATGCATATGTTAGGGGGTGTTCTAGCAATGAATATTGTAGGAACTATTAATGTTGTTAAAGCTACATTAGGTATGTAACTGAAAATATAACGGAGGTATTAGTAATGAGTATAACATTAAAGAGGCTAACTAAGGCTGCAATTATTGGGCTTTATGTGATGTCATTTTTCCATGTAGGTGATGTTTTTGCAGCAGCTACAACAGACCAAAATCTTGGTACTATTGCTCAAAATATTACTGGGTCATTTTTGCAATTTGGCCAATTAATTTTGGCAATATCATTTATTGCGGGTCTTGGGTTCACTATGGCTGCAATTTTTAAGTTCAAACAACATAAAGATAACCCAACTCAGATTCCATTAGGTACGCCAATCGCATTACTCGCTATTGGTATTGCATTGATCTTCTTACCAGGAATCATTAAACCTGCTGGTGCCACTTTATTCGGTGGATCTGAAGCTACAGCGGGTGGTTTTACTGGTGCAGGTGCGTCTGCTTTGCCTGGCGCTTCAACCGGTCCCTAAGGATAAATGGGATGACGTATTTGCCATTACAACTGCGTGCGCAACCTGTTGCATGGCGTGTGTTTACTACAAGGAAGGCAGATCCTGCCTTCCTTAAATTTCAAACACAAATTTTTGAAAGAGATAATTACACTTGCCAATTTTGTGGGTTTCAAGCTCGACAATTTCAGCAAGTTATTAATAAAGACAACAATTATCAGAATAATAAAAAAGAGAATTTGATTACGGCCTGTTGTTTTTGTACACAATGTTTTTTTGTGGAGTCGATCAATAATAATGAATACGGTGGTGGTGTTATTATTTATTTGCCCGAAATCTCTCAAGCGAACTTAAATGGTTTATGCCATGTGCTATTTTGTGCAATAGCAAATGCCACAAGCTATAGAGGTGATGCTCAGAATATTTATAGAACCTTAAAATTTAGATCGCAAACGATTGAACAGAATTTTGGTGCAGGTTTGAGTGATCCTGCACGATTAGGTCAAATGTTAATAGATTCGCCTATTAAGGATAAAGAATCTGCTCAAATGAAAATATTCAAGGATATACGGCTATTGCCGTCCAGAACTAAATTTGGACGTCAAATAGACACATGGGCTAAAGCAGCACGAGAGGAAATGGCCTCGACAGCTTAATATATGAGGGAACATAATGAGTTTGGCAGGAGCTTTTTTTAGCGGTGTGGATACTTTTATCGCATGGTTAAATACATCATTACGACAAACCACCGAATCTTATTGTGAGTTGCAAACAGCAGATAGTAAAATTGCTTTAGTTGCTCATGATGGTTCCTTGCTATCGGTATTAAAAATTGAAGGCGTTAAAGCCTTAGTGGGTTCTGAAGAATTCGATCGTATACAAACCAATTTGCAATATAGTTTGCAGACTACGATGAAGCGTAAAGGTCATACGATTCAAGCTTATTTTAGTTATAATAAAGATCAAGTTCGTGAAGAAATCAATGAAATCTTAAGTCCAGCCAGAGAAACTTCACAACGACTTGGAATGAATTTAGAAGATTTATTTAATGAACGTGCCACCTTCTTATCGAGATATTGTGCACATGAAGAAGTGTATTTAGTACTGTGGACCAGACCCGATTCATTAACCAAAGAACAACAATCACGATCTATCAAAGAAAAACGCATCGTGATGAAGGAGAAAAAAGTTCCTCCTTTTCGTAATACACAAAATGTTATTGCAGCAATTCCTGATTTGCGTGATGCGCATGATTCCTTTGTTCGTGCGACCACCAGTGATTTGAATAGTTTAGGATTAGTATCTTCATTGTTGGAAGTTCATGATGCAGTGCATGCCATTCGTAATTCCGTTGATCATGATTTCACGGATAAAGATTGGAAGCCCATATTGCCAGGCGATAGAATTAAAGTAAAAGAACAAAAAGAATGGTCCGGTGATGTTTCAGATGTACTATGGCCTAACCTTGCTCGACAAATATTACCAAGGGATGCAGAAAATTTAGATTTGCGTACTTGTCAGGTCGGTGGAAAAATTTACTCTGCCGTTTTTATTGATCTTTTTCCAAAAGAAATTCTTCCTTTTAGCTCGCTTTTTATGCGCACTTTACCCTTGCAAATTCCGTGGAGAGTTTCATTTTTAATTGAGAGTGGTGGCTTAGAATCTTTAAAGCTTCGTGCGGCTTTATCGGGAGTCTTAAGTTTTGCTTCTTCCGAAAATAGATTATTCAACAATTCTGTGAATTTACTAAAATATATAGATATTAATACTGATGATGCTGTTGTTCGTTTGCGTGTGACAGCATGTACTTGGGCCGACGAAGGCGATATTCGGACTTTAAGAGCGCGAACGGCTCAGCTGTCTAAAGCGATTCAGGGTTGGGGTTCTTGTGATGTATCCGAAGTGGCGGGTGATGCATTTGATGGCATCGTATCCAGTATGTTGGGTGTTTCCGGTTTAAGTGTTGCTGCTCCAACGGTAGCGCCTTTATCCGATGTTTTATATTTATTACCACTCTTTAGACCTTCATCTCCTTGGAAACATGGTGCAATTTTATTTCGCTCACCCGATGGGAAACCCTTACCTTATCAACCAGGTTCAACTCAGCAAACTACATGGATTGATCTTTGTTTTGCACGTCCAGGTTCGGGTAAATCGGTATTATCAAATGCAATTAATTTAGCACTTTGTTTGCAAGGTGGTATACAACGTTTACCACGTATTGCCATTATTGATATTGGTCCTTCTAGTAGTGGTTTAATTTCATTACTAAAAGAAGCTCTGCCGCCTAGTCAACGTCACTTTGCGGCTTATCATCGATTAAGAATGACGCCCGATTATGCGATTAATCCTTTTGATACGCAGTTAGGAGCACGATATCCTACCCCACAAGAAAGAAGTTTCTTAGTAAACTTTTTGACCTTGTTAGGTACGCCAGTAGGTGCTGAAAAGCCCTATGATGGTATTACGGATATGTCAGGAATGTTAGTGGATGAGTTGTATAAAAATACCGTTGATGAAGGTAATCCTAATGTTTATACACCAAATGTTGAACCCATTATTGATGGTATTTTAGAAGAAATTGGATTTGTTCGAGATCAGCAAACCACGTGGTGGGAAGTGACCGATTCATTATTTTCAGCAGGGTTTACTCATGAGGCGACTCTTGCCCAACGTCATGCTATGCCAGTTTTAGCAGATGTGGCAACAGTGTGTCGTTTACCTCAGGTTGAAGATTTGTATGGAAAAATTATTGCACCGACGGGTGAAACATTAATTGCTGCTTATTCTCGTATGATTTCGAGTGCTGTACGTGAGTATCCCATTATTTCACAAATCACAAAATTTGATTTGGGTGATGCAAGAATTGTTTCTCTGGACTTGGATGAGGTTGCAAAAAGTGGTGGTGATGCTGCAAATCGTCAAACCGCAGTTATGTACATGATCGCGCGTTATATTTTAGGAAAAAATTATTTCCTCACTGAAGAAAATGTGGGAGATATGCCTGAAACTTACCGTGAATTCCACTCAACAAAAGTCGCTGAAATACGTGAAGATCAAAAACGTTTAGTGTTTGACGAATTTCATCGTACATCGAAAGTTCAAGCCGTGCGAGATCAAGTTATTCAAGATATGCGAGAAGGTCGTAAATGGAAAGTGCAAATTGCATTGCTATCACAATCATTGGATGATTTTGATGATGTGATGGTGGAATTTGCAACCTCTGTATTTATTATGGATGCAGGGCCAGAGCAAGCCATTCAAAAGACCACGAAAGTATTTGGTTTATCACCTACTGCAGTGCATGCCTTACGTACTCAAGTGCACGGTCCGCGTGCAGGTGGTGCGACATTTTTGGCGCAATTTGCTACTAAAGAAGGTATGAACTTACAATTGCTCACCAGTACCTTAGGTCCTATTGAATTATGGGCATTTAGTACCACGGCAGAAGATGCGAATATTCGTAATCAGCTCTATCGTAAAATTGGTCCTCGTGAGGCCAGACGCGTTTTAGCAAATGTGTTTCCTTCGGGTTCTGCTGCAGTGGTTGTTGAAGAGAGATTGTCTGCGCTAAAAGAAACGGCTGCCTTTATCGATGAAGATACTAAAGGTAGTGTTATTGATAAGCTGGTGGAAGAGATTCTTACTGAATATACTAAAGATCCTAATTTTAAGCGATTGCCTTAACTTTTAGGTGGGATTAAATAAGGTAGCTCTTTTTGTATTATTGTTAGAACGTTTTCTACATCGGCTTTATTCTTAACAATCAACAAGACGGTGTCATCACCTGCTATTGTACCCAGTATTCCGGATTTTTTTGGATTTATTGGGGTGTAGGTCACGTATTTTTGATCGAAAAAATAAGCCAGACTATTGGCATTACCTGGATGTGTATGCAATACAATCAAGCCGAAATCCGAGACCTGGATGTTTAATACTAGCGGTAAATTTGGTTTATCGAGATCCATGACTTTGTATATCCCAGAAATCTTAGCGATGTTGAGCTTTTTTAGGCGTCTCGATAAGGTTGCTTGAGGAATATCATAGCCTCTGTCTTTCAGCATTTTTTGTAGATCGCTCTGTTCTAAGATTTCATTATTTTGCACGATATTGATGATATGCCCATCGATAATCTCATTACGTTGCATAGTCGACCTCCATTTAGAATACATAATCAGTATATGTGAAATTATATTCATTTTGGGTTGACAGTGCAATTTTCTGTCATTATAATCAAAAAGTGAATATAAATTGAATATGTATCCATATGGGGGCGTTATGATTAAAAAGATTATATTGGCTTATTCGGGGGGCTTAGATACCTCGGTGATGATTCCATGGCTTAAAGAAAACTATGAGCAGGCTGAGATTATTGCAGTGACTGTGAATCTTGGGCAGGCTGAGGATATAGAGGGTATTAAAAATAAGGCGATTAAAAGTGGTGCTTCTGCGGCCTATGTGGTCGATGTTCAAGAAGAATTCGTCAAAGAGTATTTATGGCCTTTGGTCAAATCAGGCGCGCTTTATGAGGAACAATACATTTTAGGGACGATTTCTAGGCCGCTAATTGCTAAGAAGTTGTGTGAAATCGCTTTAAAAGAAAATGCAGATGCTCTTGCTCATGGAGCTACAGGCAAAGGAAATGATCAGGTTCGTTTTGAATACACCATTCAAGCACTCGCACCTCATTTAAAAATTATTGCACCGTGGAGAAGTTGGGAAATTAAATCCAGACAAGATGCCATTAATTATGCTCAACAAAAAGGTGTGGAAATATCGGTGACACCACAGGCTCCTTATTCTAGGGATCATAATATTTGGTATATCTCTCATGAAGGTGGTGTTTTAGAAGATCCATCCCTTGGGCAACCCGATGATTTATTGTTGATGACGTCCACGCTAGAGCAAGCGCCGGATCTCTCAGAAATTATCAGTATTGATTTTGAGCATGGGGTACCAGTGGCGATAAATGGTCAAAAAAAAGATGCTATAAGCTTGCTCACTGAACTCAATAATATAGCGGCTAAACATGGAATTGGTGTTTCCGATATTATCGAAAATCGTCTCGTTGGAATGAAAATTAGAGGTGTTTATGAAGCACCTGCTGCTGCAGTAATTTTTAAGGCTCACCATATGTTGGAAACATTGTGTTTAGATCGACATTTGTTACACCTCAAACAATCCCTTAAACAAGCTTTTGCAAATATTGTTTATGAAGGAAGGTGGTTTTCTCAAAGTAGAGAAGCTTTGTCCTCATTTTTTGATGTGACTCAGCAACATATAACAGGCACAGTGAAACTGAAGTTTTATAAGGGCAATATGGTACCTTGTGGAATGAGTTCAGCTTTTAGTCTTCATAATCCTGCACTTGCAACTTTTGAAGAAGATGAGGTTTACCATCAAGCTGATGCTACCGGTTTTATTAATTTATTTTCTTTATCCGCTAAAGTGTATGGCATGGTTCATGCGGGAGCTAAACATGAGTCATAAAAAATGGGGTGGACGATTTAAAAAAGCCTTAAACTCTCAAGTGGAAAAATTTAATGCATCAATAACATTTGATTATATTCTTTATGAATATGATATTAAAGGAAGCATCAGCCATGCAAAAATGTTGGCGAAACAAGGTTTGTTAAGTGCTGAAGAAATGAAGCTGATTTGTGATGGGTTGGTTGAATTAAATCATGAGTTTAAGCAGGGTATTCATGCACTCGATGAATATTATGAAGATATTCATATGTATATTGAAGAATTACTCATTCAGAAAATTGGTGAAACCGGTAAAAAATTACACACGGGACGAAGTAGGAATGATCAGGTTGCTCTTGATTTGAGATTGTATGCTCGTGATAAATATGAAGATATAAAAATTTTACTTCAAAATATGATGACAATATTGGAGCATTTTAAACAGAAATATGAGCATCAAGAGATGCCGGGATATACACATTTACAACAAGCACAACCCATAACTTTAGGAAAGTACTTTGATGCTTATTTGCAGATGTTTAAGCGAGATAATAGTCGTTTAGAGGATTGGAAAAATAGAATGAATTTTTCACCATTGGGTGCTGGTGCTTTAGCAGGAAGCGGTTTGCCATTAGATAGGGTATATGTAGCAGATGATCTGGATTTTTTTGGGGTATGTGAAAATACGATTGATGCGGTGAGTGATAGGGACTTTATAATAGAATTTTGCAGTGTTGCCTCAATTATCATGGTGCATTTGTCACGTCTTTGTGAGGATTTGATTTTATGGGCAACCCTGGAATTTAATTTTATAAAGCTCGATGATGCCTTTGCAACAGGATCTTCATTAATGCCGAACAAAAAAAATCCTGATGTTTTAGAGCTGGTTCGAGGAAAAAGTGGTCGTGTTTTTGGGCATCTGGTGGCGATTTTGACAGTAATGAAGGGCTTGCCTTTATCTTATAACAAAGATATGCAAGAAGATAAGGAAGGCTTTTTTGATACTGTGAATACACTTATTGCTTGTTTAGAGGTGATGAGTCCCTTTCTTGAGAGTGTTCAATTTAATTCGGATGTGATGAGGGAGAGAGCACAGTCAAAGTATTTGCATGCGACTGAAATGCTCGAATCTTTAGTGCTAAAAGGAGTTCCTTTTCGAGATGCACATCATCAAGTTGGTTTGTGGATTGCTAAATGTGAGGAGGATAAAAAATGGCCTACTTAATTTTAGCGGATGGTACAATATTTCGCGGAAAATCAATTGGTGTTAAAGGGTATGCTTTGGGTGAAGTGGTTTTTAATACTTCACATACGGGGTATCAGGAGATTCTGACAGATCCCTCATATTGTGGTCAGATGATTTCCTTTACGACTCCACATATCGGTAACGTAGGAATTAACGATGATGATTATGAATCTCCTAAGGTTCATGCATCGGGCGCTATCTTCAGAGATTTTTGTAATTATTATAGTAATTGGAAAGCATCGAATGATTTAGAAACATTTTTACATCATCATCAAGTGGTTGCAATTAGTGAGATTGATACGCGTGCATTAACGATTATTTTACGTGAAAAAGGTAGTCAAGGTGGATGCATTGTGACTGATGATGTCATGTTGCCAGCACAAGCCTTAGAGTTACTAAATACACATAAGTCTCTACACGGGCGTAATTTGGCAAAAAAGGTATCGACTATTGAATCCTTTGTACATGCAAATCCAATAAATAATAGTGGGCATGTCGTAGTCGTTGATTGCGGTATAAAACAGGGGATTTTAGAGTCATTAGAAAGACATCATCTAAAAATTACAGTTGTTCCTCAGAATATTTCATTTGAAAAGGTGAAGTCTCTGAATCCAGATGGAATTATTGTTTCAAATGGTCCGGGAGATCCCTCAGCATGTACTGATGTCATTAATTTGGTGAAAAAGTCACTCAAAGAAAAAATCCCTCTCTTCGGAATTTGTTTAGGTCATCAAATTCTTGCGCTTGCTGCGGGTGGCAGTGTTAAGAAGATGAAATTTGGTCATCACGGTGCCAATCATCCCATTAAATGTCATCAAACAGGTTCTGTGTTTATAAGCAGTCAAAATCATGGATTTGTAGTGGATGATACTAATTTACCAGAATGTTTTGAAATTACGCATTCATCACTTTTTGATCAGACGATAGCTGGAATTAAACATAAGCACGCACCGGCATTTTCATTTCAAGGACATCCTGAGGCTAATCCGGGACCCAAGGAGTTAGTCATTATGTTCCAGCAATTTATTGAGGAGGTGTTTAATGCCAAAAAACACCTGCATTAAAAGTATTTTGGTCATTGGTTCTGGTCCAATTATGATTGGACAAGCCTGTGAATTTGACTATTCAGGTACTCAAGCACTAAAAGCGCTTCGAGAAGAAGGGTATCGAGTGATTTTAGTTAACTCAAATCCTGCGACAATAATGACGGATCCAGAAATGGCTGACGCAACTTATATTGAGCCTATTACACCTGAATATATAGAGAAAATTATTAATCTAGAAAAACCTTGTGCCATTATTCCAACATTAGGTGGACAGACCTCACTGAACTGTGCTCTTGAATTGTATAAAAATAAGGTGCTGGAAAAACATGGAGTGCAGCTTATTGGTGCATCCTATGAAGCTATTAATATTGCAGAAGATCGTACTTTATTTCGTGAAAAGATGCTTGAGATTGGATTGGATGTTCCTAAAAGTATTAGTGTTCAGAAAAAAGAAGAAATAAAAGATGTTATTAATTATTTAGGATTACCCTTGATTTTACGTTCATCTTTTTCATTAGGTGGTATGGGTGCTCAAATCGTTAATACTGAGGAAGAAGCTATCAATGCTTTTGAAGTGGGTATGATTTTCGATGAGGCGTTGATAGGTTGGAAAGAATTCGAACTCGAAGTGGTGCGTGACAAAAATGATAATTGTATAGTGGTGTGTGGGGTAGAAAATGTTGATCCATTAGGTATCCATACCGGTGATTCTATAACGGTAGCGCCCATACAAACCTTGACTGATAAACAATATCAAAGAATGCGTGATGCAGCTTTTAAAGTGTTAAGAGCAGTAGGTGTTGACACTGGTGGAAGCAATGTTCAATTTGCGATTCATCCAAAAACAGGAAGGATGGTTGTGATTGAAATGAATCCTAGAGTATCTCGTTCTTCTGCACTAGTTTCCAAAGCAACAGGTTTTCCAATAGCAAAAATTGCGGCGAAACTGGCAGTTGGGTACACGCTTGATGAACTTAAAAATGAAATTACTACAGGAGTATTACCGGCTTCATTTGAGCCGAGCATAGATTATGTTGTCGTTAAAATCCCAAGATTTCATAATGAAAAATTTAATGCCAATGAGCTCTCTAGAGGACCTCAAATGCGTTCTGTGGGCGAGGTGATGGGGATTGGAAGTACCTTTAGAGAAAGCTTGCAACATGCTCTGTGTAGTTTAGAAATAGGCTCTTCGGGTTTGGATTTGTTTAAAGAAAAAAGTGATGATGAGATTAGGGAGATGTTAAAAAGTCACCTCAATCATCATATATATGCCATTGCTGAGGCTTTTAGGAGGGGGCTTAGTATTAATGAAATTCACAATTTATCCTTTGTTGATCCTTGGTTTTTGTTTCAAATTTCTGAAATTATTAATTTGGAAAAAACAGTGGAAAACAGTGATCTTCTGCAACTCAAGAAAAATGGTTTTTCAGACAAAAGAATTGCTGAGCTGACTAAGACAAGTGAAACTATCATTAGAAGTAAAAGAAAAGAAAGTGGAGTTGTAGCAGTTTATAAACATGTTGATAGTTGCGCAGGAGAGTTTAATACCTCCACCAGTTATATGTATAGCACTTATCAAGAATATTGTGAGTCAAGTATCAGTGCGAGGAAAAAAATTATCATCATTGGTAGTGGCCCCAATAGAATTGGACAGGGATTGGAGTTTGATTATATTTGTGTCAAAGCAATTCAAGCTTTTTCAAAACACGGTTTCGAAACCATAATGTTGAACTGTAATCCAGAAACAGTGTCAACGGATTATGATGTGGCTGATAAACTCTATTTTATTCCACTGACCTTTGAAAAGGTGATGGATATTATTGAGACTGAAAAACCTTTGGCAGTTGCTTTACAATTTGGTGGTCAAACTCCCCTTAATTTGGTGGATGAATTAAATCATGCAGGAGTAAAATTAATTGGCTTGAATGCTGATGTCATTCATTTAACAGAAGATAGAGATAAATTTCGTGAATTATTGAATAAGTTGGGATTAAAACAACCGAAAAATATTGCTATAAATCATTTAGATGAATTAGAGACTGTCAAAAGTGATTTGCAATTCCCTGTGATTATTCGTCCTTCATATGTCTTAGGAGGCAGAGGTATGGAAGTGGTGGCGGATTTTCCATCACTGCAGAAAAAAATATTACCTTTTATTCTAGATGAAAAGCATCCGGTGCTAATTGAAGAATTCCTAGAAAATGCTATTGAGGTTGATGTGGATGCCATCAGCGATGGTGAAAATGTTTTTATACCTCTTTTTTTGGAGCACATAGAAGCCGTGGGTGTGCATTCAGGAGATTCTGCTTGTATTAGCTCTGCTTATCATTTGACAAAAGCAATGACAACATTGATACACAAGCAGACAGAGATTATTGCAAAATCTTTAAAATTAACTGGGTTATTTAATATACAATTTGCTGTAAAAGACCAGCAAGTTTATATCATTGAAGTGAATCCTAGGGCTTCTCGTACAACACCATTTATAAGTAAAGCGACAGGACTGCCCTTAATTGATATCGCCGTAAATTGCATGCTTGGCAAGACACTTAAAGAACAAAAATGTGTAGTACCCGTAAAATTACCTTTTTATTGTGTGAAAGAAGCCGTCTTACCGTTTAAGAAATTTATGATGTGCGATCCTGTGTTGGGTCCTGAAATGAAATCTACTGGTGAAGTGATGGGTATAGGTCGCAGTCCATATGAGGCTTATATAAAAACACAACAAGCTGCAGGACAGCCATTGCCTGAAGGAAAATTTACCTTATTAATTTCTGGTCTCAGTGAGTCTTCAGAATTACTTAAGACCATCAAAGAATTAGGGTGTCATATTCAGTCTGATATTGATTTGAGAGTACTTCCAGAGTTAATTATTTCACTAGACTGTAAATACCTATCTTATGCCGTTAAAAATAATATTCCGTATGCTTCTACAATAGAAGCTGCTGATATCATTTTAAAAAGCATAGTGCATCAGACAATCAGTCCTATAAAATCACTGCAATCACTCTATAAAGAAATAATACATCCTTTTAAAACGAATCATTTATTAACAGGAATGGAACTTAAAGCTCAAGATTTACAATTGATTTTAGAAATGGCGATATTGCTCAAAAAAAATCCAGAGCAATACAGTAAAATACTCGAAGGAAAAAGTTTAGCCATGATATTTGATAAACCTTCTTTCAGAACTCGTTTGAGTTTTTCTCTGGCTATACAATCGCTGGGAGGAAAAAGTGTAGAGAGTTTGGCGAGTAATAGAAAACATGAAGTACCTCAGGATACTATTAGCGTACTGAATAACTATTGTGATTTTCTTATGATCAGAACACATGAAGATGAAATAGTAGAAAAAATGGCTCAACATTCAAGTATACCTATAATAAACGGCTTATCGGCACTGCACCACCCTTGCCAGATTTTAGCGGATTTACTGACCCTATATGAATATTTTGGCTATTTAGAAGAATTAACACTGAGTTACATTGGTGATGGAAATAATATTTTGCACAGTTTAATGCTTATTTGTCCTTTACTCGGTGTTCAAATAAAATATTGTTGTCCATCGACACATCAACCTAATCCAGAGATTTTCAATCATTGTGATCAGGATAAAGTAAAAAAATATCTAAACCCTGAAGAGGCAGTTGCTCAATCTCATGCGATTTATACCGATGTATGGACGAGTATGGGCTTTGAAGGAAAAAACGATGAAAAAGATTTCGAGGGTTTTCAAGTCAATGAAAAATTAATGTCCTATGCTAAACCAGAAGCCATATTTATGCATTGCATGCCTATGGAAAGAGACAAAGAAGTATCAAGCTCCTTAGCCGATACTCCTGCTTCTGTTATATTTGAGCAAAGTGCAAATAGGCTTCATGTGCAGAAAGCATTGCTCTTGTTTTTAGGTGGTTTTAGTATCTAGAATCAATATCCTTATTTCAGGAATTGAGTAGAATTATGATTATACATAGTGAAATAATGAAATTATTTTATTTCAATGCACCAATTGAGATATATTGGGTCGACTTTGATGGCATTTCTTGTATACTGGTTTAAAGTTGGCACTGACTATATAGTTCATAAATATATTAAATCTGGGAAACTGAAGAATGTCGCAAAAGAAAAAAGAAGTCGTTAAAAAATCAGCAAAGATTGCACCTAAGAAAAAGAAACAGAAAGAAGCTAAGACACTATCGGACACTTGGGTTGGATCGGCTTATCACCTTACTGGCGCTTTTCGAGTCGCTAATCAGGTATACAAGAGTGCGCATCCAGCAACTTATTTCAAAATGGCTAAGGATAATATTGCCATGCCACTTGTTCAACAATATGCCAGTAATACTGTTCAACATGTTGTATTGATTGCCGGTGAAGTGGTTGAATGTGTCATTAGTCCGCCTGTTTATATGCTTAACAAAGTGGCTACTGGTATTACAACAGTAGCGGGTAGTCTTGTTAAAAACGAATTGAATTTACAGCACCCAGAACTTCGAGCATTAGTAGATGTTGCATGTAGAGAAAAAGCACATCAGGCTACACATCGTTTTTTTAAATTTTCAAATAGTCAGCGATTAGCATCTGTAACACAAAATCCACTATTGATTAAATTTCAAAGCAAACTTTGAACTTGCTTTTAAGCATTGGGTTGTCATACTAATTTCTAAGCTGTAACTGACCTTAGGGCTCTATATGGAAGTCGCATTATAGCCACTTAAGGCTTGACAAGGCCCCTATTTATGTTAAAATATAACATTTATTATATTAAATAAAGGTGAAATCATGAAAAAACCTATTAGGTTAAATGCGGATCCTATGGACATTCAAAAACTTATGGATGTGTTAACAGACAATCCTTTTATACAGCCTGTAAAGCACATGGTAGAACCTGTTATACGAAAAATAATACCGACTCTATTGGAAGAGCGTAGTCAATTAGTCGATAAAGCAAATAAACGTTTAGAAGCAATGGATGGTCAGTCAGATGATGAGGTAACTAAAGCAAAAGATGCCTATAATATTAAAATCATTAGCTATCTCCAAAAACGTACCATGGAATTAATAGTTCCCGAAATCATGGGATGTCTATTGTCGATTTCAAATACAGCAACACCGATATCTCTCTCTAAAAAATATGTAGAAATGATGAATGAATTATCCAGGGGTGAGGTGTCTGATGATGCCATCAAAGCAGTGGGTTCACTCGCGGCCTCTGTAGCGACAGATACTTCAGAAAGGCCTAATCCTCAACAAGCTCAATTTTTAAAAGCTCAACTTAAAGATTCAACATCGAAAGTTTCAAATTTAATTAGAGGGTTGTTGAAAGGCTTGGCGCCAGAAAAGTTAAATCCTACTACGTACTTTCAGGATGTTGAAAAGGTACACGAGACCTTAACGAAGATTTTTACCGATGAATTAAATAAACAATGTGAACTATTAGGAATGGCAGATAATTCAGAAAATGTAGAAGATAGTGAAGATAAATTCCTCGAGATTACCTTATGTTTGACCGATGAAAATTCTTCAACTTATAATGTTATCACTCAGGCCGCGGAGCTAATTTCTGCTCGTGGTCATGCTATGTCACAGCCAGGTATGCATCAATTGTTGACTAAAATACATTTAGATGTTCATCAAGCTTTAGAGAAAGATGCGCCTGATTGTTTTGAACCTAAATCACCTCGATCAGCCAGAAATCGATTTTTCTGTCAGTGGACTAAAGAAGAAGATGTGGTTATCGAAGGTTTTGAGCACGGTAATGGGTTGTAAGGTAGAGGTAATAGTATGTCTAAAAGTCATAGTGAGCATAATGAATTAAGCGATGTTTTAGATGCATCGCTCGATGAACAGCAAAAACAAGATTTAGAAACTTATGCGGGAATTCACGAAGATTTCAAAGCCTTCCAGAAGAAAGAAGAAGAAACACGTGGTCATTTGTATGTCTTAGGAAACCTCCTCTTAGGTGTATTCACCCTTGGAATCGTTCATGCCATTTTTTATCTAGGATGTTTAATAGCCTATGGAACTGAGTTTCAAAAATGGGAAAGCAAAGATCCAATAACTTGGTTTTTTACTAGAATAAATCTGAATGTGGTAATTAAGAGTCAAGGAGATAAAGAAATCGAGGAACTCAGTCTTGAAGAAAAATCTTCCGTCTCTTCATCTGTCTAATCATTCTTGCAAAAATAGATCAGTGGTTAAGTAATCGCTATTGAATATTTTGAGCTTCAATACTTTCAGTACTTAAAACAGGTTTTTTGAGATTCAGCACGGTTAAGGAAAGATAAGTGCCAAGGGATATTGAGATTGGCCAGAGTGCTATCGCTGTAAAGTGTTTTGTGTTGCTATAGAGTGCGCTTTCTACAATCGGAGTGAGACCACCGATAACCGCCATACCTAGTGTGAAGCTCAGGGAGCTACCTCGGTAACGATATTTCATTGGAAAAATGTTTTTAAGTAAGGCATTTGATGGTCCTAGTAACATTTCATTGAATAAAACGATGGCAATTTCTGCAAGAAGAATAATGTAATATACTCCTGAATCGATAGCTTTTAATAGCGGGAATGCAAAGAGTGTGAGAAGTAGGGCGCCCCATTTCATGATAGTTAAGGGTGATTTTGAGTCAGATAATTGGCCTGAAATAACGAGAGCGATAAAACCTATGAATAAAATAAAGGTTTGGAGTAACATGGCATGGTTTTCAGTGAAATAAGCATTTGTTATCAATACAGGATTAATAAAGGTGACTACGGTTGTCAGTGGCATCGTAGAAAATCCACCAATAAAAAAGCCAGCTATTAATTCTTTAGGAAATAGTTTGAATAGATTAATCAGAGGAAATTTGTGTGGCGGTGCTGGATTAAAATGTGGAGATTCTAAAAGATTTTTTCGATAAAAAAGGCCGATTACTCCAATAATACCACCAAAAATAAAAGCCAATCGCCAGGACCAGCTTGGCATAAAATCAAGAGATGTGATGACCGCAGATAGTGAGGCGAGCATGGATCCAAAAACAGCTATAGCCGTTAATAAACTACCCACTAAACCTTCACGGTGATTTTTGGCGTGTTCAACAACATAAATTCCTGCGCCATTATATTCCCCACCAAAGCAAAATGATTGAACAATTTTCGCGAACATTATGATGACAATAGACCATACACCAATGCTTTGGTAAGTGGGAGTAAAACCGATGAGCAAGGTTGAAATAGCGATTCCAAACATCGATAAACCTAGTGCACGCCGTCGTCCAAATAAATCACCGATGCGTCCGAAAAATATTCCCCCTAAGGGTCGAGATATTACCGCTAGCAGCAAAACGCCATAAGCTTTGACCAAGGATTCATATTTGGTGGAAGCTGGGAAAAAGTAGGGCGATATAATAGGTAAAAATATTGAAAAAAGCGCGAAGTCATAATACTCCACGATGGTTCCAAATGCTGCACTAATAAAGGATCTTGTTGATAGGTGTGATGACATAATTGTGAATTTTAGCATTTTTGAGAGTTATAGGAAAGGTATGCATAGAAAATAGAGATATTATTATTGATTGAGTGAAACCTAAAATTCGTTGAATAAGATCTCAATTTGTAAGGAAAAACGACTGACAATTGACGCTAACCCAATGAATAAGATAGCTGGAAAAACGTATAATAATAAGGATCATTTTGCTTATAGAGTTGAGATTGAGTGAGTAACTTTTCAGGTAGATGTAGACAATTTCATTCTATTATGTAATAATTGCTTAATAGGCAATTAATGAGAAATGGAATGAAACCTGTTTTAGGCATATTAGAAACAAAATTTTTTTCTTGGGTACAGCTATATTCCAAGGAAATTGTGTGTCTAGGTGACATTCAAAATATCTTGAAGATAACACCTAAACAGGAGAGAGAGCTCTTTAGTAGGTTAGTACGTAAAGGATTTATTGTTCGATTAACAAGAGGAGTGTATTTGGTGCCATCTATATTACCTCCGGGTGGTCAATGGATGCCGGATGAATACACAATTATATTTCAACTCATGCGGCATGTTGACGCTGATTATCAGATTTGTGGTCCCTTGTCATTTCAGCGTTTAGGTCTGAGTGAACAAGTCCCAAATGTAATTGCCATTTACAATACAAAATTATCTGGTTTAAAAAAAATTGGTCGTCTTAGTCTTCAATTAATAAAAGTTAATGGATCTCGTATTGGTGGGAGAGACATTATTAAGCTAAGTGATGAAAAATTTGTTTATATCTCAAATTTTGGTAGAACATTGATGGATTCAGTTTATGAATGGTCTAGGTTTAATACTTTGCCTATTGCATACAAATGGATATCTACATATATTAATAATGAAAATATATTATCACAGTTGATTCAGGCTACCCTGAAATATTCAAATGTTGCCACTAAAAAACGTATCGGTTTTATATTGGAAAAAAATTGTGTTTCCGGTTTACATCTTAAAAAAATACTTGGTAAAATTCCACATGCAAAAGGATGGGTTGTTTTAGATCCAAATCGTCCTAGCAAGGGAAAGATAATTAAGAAATGGGGAATTATTGACAATTCTGTATAAGGAAACAATATGTTGAATTTACATCAAGCACCTTCAGAATTTATGGCAGCTATACAATATACTTTTTCTAAGCTTGGATTTCGTTCAGAGTTAATTGAAAAAGATTATTTTTGTTCGTTGATATTAGAGTATCTGTCAACAATAGAAGACAATCAATTGATATTCAAAGGCGGAACGATGTTAACTAAGGTTTATAATGATTTTTTTCGACTTAGTGAAGATCTCGATTTTACAATTCCTATCACCATTTCTGCAAAAAGGAATGAAAGGAAAGAAGCAATTAAGCCAGTTAAGGACTTATACAAGTCATTTGAACGAAAAGTACCGGGTTTATATATTGGATCTGGATTAATGGGCAGTAATGAATCAAAACAATATATTGGTGAGCTTTGTTATAATTCAGTCATCACAAAAGGGATTGGAAAAATACGATTTGAAGTGAGTGTACGCGAACCTCTAATAGATTCAACATTGCTCTGTGAGGTGAAAACCATATTATTAAATCCATTCACAGAGATAGCCTATAGTCCAAAAATTACTTTGAGATGTTTTTCAAAATTTGAAGCTTACGCAGAGAAGGTAAGGGCTGCGCTTTGTCGTTTACAACCAGCAATTCGTGACTTTTTCGACCTTGATCATGCAATTCAAAATGGAACAATTAACTTAGGTAACAAAAAATTTCGTGACCAAGTGTTTTCAAAAATTAAAGTTCCTGAAACGAATTCAATTGATTTAAGTGAAACTAAGCTGAATATGCTAAGAATGCAAATTCAATCAGAGCTTTTTCCAACATTACGCGCTGGTGATTATGATAAATTCCAGCTTGATCGAGTATATAAGCAATTGGAACAGTTTGTGAGTTATATTCAAATATGAGTATTATAAATTTGCTATAATATTACCTGAAGATTACATTATTTGAGGAATACCATGGCCAGTAGAATTATATGTGAACTTTTTTATGCACTTGTTTCTAGTGCAATATTTTATTATTTTATGGTTTACTACCCGAGAATAGAGCAAGATAGAGTTATGAAGGATTTTTTGATTGAAATATATACAGATACCAAATATAGTATTTTTGGTTGGGTTTCGAGTAAGTTGATAGGAAAAAAAGGAATTAATAGACTGAAAAAAGAAAACATGTTCGATTTTAAATTAATTCGAAATTATATAAAGGTAAACGATATTGATAATTTAAAAACTGATGATGATCTTAAAAGTTTAAATAAAAATATATTATGCGAATTAAATATGCTCAGAAGTGCTCTAATAACGTCTCTTTCATATTCATTCATCAGAGACAATGCCTATGTTTTTAATAAACTACATAAGATTATATTATTTATTGATCAATATGAGCGGAACTTTTATATAAATATTGATTCAAATGATTATAAACATATATTCAAACAATTTGATGCCTTTATTTGTCGATTTTTGCTTGGAATTGATAATGAAAAAGGACGGCTTGACACCGATGATTTTGTCGATACCATAAAAAAATCATATGAAAAAACAGCTAAATACTGGGTGTCAAATATATATTATGAGATTCGAGAAAAATTGAATAAATTTGATTATTAGTCACGAATTCGTTCTTTGATCCAGAAGATGGCTTAACCAAAATATTAAGATAATTGTTGTACTAGATTGCTCAAATATTTATTTGCCACCTTGAATTTATGCGCTAAACAATTTTTATTCGAAGTTCTTTAGTTTTATTAATAATAACTTTCATAATAAAATATATTTTACGCTAAATTACAACTTAATTATAAAGATTCCAAAAAAGGCTGATGATTTTTGAGTTATACGCCTGAATTATGCTCACTCATTTCATAAGAATCGTGAAACGAGTCTACTGGGCTTTGTGGGTTACTACTGGGTGGAGCATCAGGATAGTCGACTTCCTCTTCGTCGAGGTTTTCTTCATCCTCGTATTTGAAATCTAATGGATTAGGATTTATCGTGTCATAAATGAATTTATATGAACTTGATGAGCTTTCGGAGGAGTCTTCTTCGGCCTCATCACTTTCTGGTTTTTTGTATAATCGGCTTAAAGTTTCAACAGGATCATCAACCGCATTATCAATCAATACATTAAGTGCTCTGATGATTTCTTGTGAATCTGAAGTGTCTAGATCGATACCTTCTGCAGCGACAGCATCTTCTGCTAGATCCATATTTTGTTGATCAGCTTGTTCTTCACGCTCTTCGCTGTGATAAATTTTATGCTCCGTATTCTCTCGTATATATTCAAATTCTTCTCGATCTAAGTAATCAGTGTCGGCACCTGCAGAAATTAACTTAGCGATAACTACGTCATCCTCTATTTCCAAAGCTACTTCTAAGGGCGTATCATCATTTCCATCTCTAAGGTCAAGTTGGTCAACGGTGGATTTGTGAAGTAAATAATCAAATAAAGACGATTCAGCAGGAGGATGTTGACCCAGGTTTCTAAATGTTTCCATAAATGCATCTTCATATTTTTGTTTGTTAGGGCCTGGTGCTAAATAGCGAGAATGCAAGGGGGATATTGATTCGTGTATGGGATAAGTACCTTCAATGAGATCAGACTCACTTAAATCGGCATTGTATCGCAAGAGAAGTTTGACAAAAAATACTGGATGTGAAGTGTCATGTATAGCAATGATGAGAGGTGGTCGGCCTTCACTGTCATAGATTTCTGTCGTTTGTGCTCCATTTTTTAATAAATAATGAAGTAATTCAATATTTTCACCGGTGATACATTCACATAATGGATAGGTAAATTGCCTTTCTGGTTCTTGTCCATAGGCTTTTGACTCAATAATTCCACGTTGATTAATATCAGCTCCATTTTCTAACATTGCAATTGCTAAATGTGAGAGTTTGGGTAAATAATGAATACAAGCTAATAATGGTGTCCTTAATTCGCGTCCTTCAGATAAACGGATTATGTGAAACAATGGCTCGTGCAATTCTTTTTTTAATGCACCGTGTTGGCATAATAAACTAACCACGGGTAAAGGATCATCAAGCATTGTAAGTGCCATCATGAGAGGGCTAAAGTCATTGCGAAGTCGAGCAGATAATTGTTTTTTTTCAATACACAAATTGAGTAGTTCAAGATCATTCCCATGGTTTGCACAATATAGGATTGCTAGATGTAAAGGGTATACAGAATAATTTACGGATTCACAGTATAAAGATACACCTTTTTGTTTTAAAAATTTGACAGCAGATTTGTTGCCCGATAATACGGCTAAATGTATTAATTTTAAACCGTGCTCAAGAATAATTGCATTCAATTCTTCTAAGGATTTATTGTGATATTTGCTGATAAAACTATTGTCTGCCAAGCTCTCTAATACAGATTTCATTTCATTACTTAGTTTGTCAAATTCGCAGTAGTCTACTTGCTCATTTTCAAACTCTTGGAAAAAATCGGTCAGCATTGCATATATGATTCTTGGAAAATCAAAACTTAAAGTATTTATTAGTTCATCACGTATTGCTATGCCGGATGCTTGAGCGGCATGATGAATGTTCTTCGCAGTTGCTGCATCGTTCAGTAGAGTTCCAATATATGTAATAACAGTATTTATATTATCGAGGTCATCAAGTTTTTTTCTCAAAGGTATTAATTGTTTATTCTTGAGTTTATCTCTGTTGTTCGATTTTTTAGCAGTATATTTTTTAAAGATTAGTGTTTGTGCATAATTTATGCAAACGTGTTCTAGCTGATATATATAATTATTGACTTTATTAACTAAAACTGCTTGGTTTTTAAATCTATCTTTGGCAGTGTATATAGGGTTATAAAATATAAAGATACGTGGTAACAGACTTTTTAAAGTTGATATTATTTCTAATCGTGATAGAGTACAGCCATCAATCACAACGCTCTTAGGAATGATTAAGCAAGCTATTATTCTGTTTGCCCAATCTCTAGCTTTGACATGAGATTGAGAAGTGTTGATGAGTTGTTTGAGATCCTCATAATTGAATCGTAAAACCTTGCCCTCTTTTGTTTTTTGTCCTGTAAACACCTTTCTGACTGATTTTTTTGAGGCATATTGCATTCGAGTTGGCATATTGGTCACTAAGGGTGCATTAGAAGAGTAAAATACGAAGCAATTGTCAGGATTTAAGGAACGTTTTTTTATCAGATTTGCCATCAAGGTAGGCATTTCATTTTTACAGGACTTAT
Source organism: uncultured Gammaproteobacteria bacterium (assembly GCA_964651735.1). GTDB lineage: Bacteria > Pseudomonadota > Gammaproteobacteria > CAZYYU01 > CAZYYU01 > CAZYYU01. The sequence goes on from CAZYYU010000005.1 coordinate 176,723, forward strand.
TATTTAATATAAAACTTGCTTCAATTGTTTCCTCATCAGGTTTAACATAAATAATGGTATTAGGCTCACAAAAGTAAACAGCATTTTTGAAAAATTTACTAGTAGCATTTCGTACGCACATATCGAGTTTGACAGCCACTTCAATTATTGGAATATGCGCACTTGATACAAGATAGCCTGTTGTTAAGACCTGTGGGGGTTTTCCTTGCTTAGCTTCGTGCTCAGCAATTAAGCGATCGTATTCACTAAAGAGGCCAGTCTGCGCATAGCGTAAACTCACAAAATCATCATCGAAGCTAGCCAGATAGACATGGTTGACTCTTTCATTGGTTCTTAATTTTCTTACGAAGGATTTAGTTCTTTTGTTTTTTTTGACTTTTTCCCTGATTTTAGTATACGGAATCATGTCGGATGTAATTTTGCTTTCAAGTTGAGTTACAGCTTTTTTTGCCTCATTGGGTTTTTTGCCTTTAAGAGCTTTGTACCAGGAACGAACACGTTTAATTGTAACTGGTTGTTTTTTTATTTTGTCGAACCATTTTGGAACCCAGAAAAAACCGAAGGCATTGGTTTTTTCACCATCCATTTCTTCTCTTGCTGAATCTACTGTTTTTTGTAAGGTTCGATTCTTTTTTTTACTTATTGACTGCATCCTATTAAATCCTATGTTAATACGCAGTCGATATTTGGTTTCCTGTACTGATTCATCGGGTGTGGCATGAAAAGCTTGGGGGAATAGTGTATTTTGAATTTTAGCGATCAATGTATTTTTAGAACCATTGGCAACTGAGGGTATATTTAACACATACCCTGGTTTTTGTTCATCGTTCGTCACCATTTGATCTTCATCTTCCTCTGATCCACTTGAACTACTTTCCTCAGATGAGTCTAGATTAACATCTCCGGCCTCGTCATCTTTTATCTCGAAAGGATAGCCATTTTTGAAATTAAAATATCTTGCATAAAAAGTATCTGTTGTGGATGTTGTGTCTTCTGATGAGGTGTAGCTGGAAGAACTCTCTTCTTGTGTGGGGTGAAAGACAAGTTGCCGAGTAGTTTTTTTACTTTTTTTATTACTGTTGTTCAAAGCTTGAATAGTGTTGCTTGTTCTAATTCGTTGTTTACAGACAAGGCTGATATCAAGGTCATCGAGTTGTGAAAGGAATTCCTGACGCAACTCAAGGGCTCCAATTGAATAGGTAGAGAGCTGATTAATACTTTCACCTTGTATTATTTTAATAATATCTCTTGTTGAAATTACACCACAAGATGAGCCGTCTTCGGGATTTTGTCGAGCTGAATAGGGGCTCTTTTCCTTAGTGACAACTACATCAGAAGCTGGATGATGACTCTTTATGCCATTTATTATAGCAATTCTAATGATATCAAATACATGTCCATCAAGTTCACCACCTCCGTATGGATCATGAGAAAAAACCGTAACAACATAGATATTATTTGTCTTTACTATATTAATTTCACAGGTTGACCAATGGAGATTATGGAGGTTGAAACTAAAAAGAATTTTAGCATGTCCATTAGGCACATTTAGTAGTGGCATAAGCTCGTCAAATACATCAGTCGCTTGTGGATCACCCTGTTGGTTTTTATTGAGAAAAAAATCAAAGCTGATGTCTTGCTCAAAAGTACTAATGGATGGTGTGATAAGAATATAAGGAATATTTGGTTTTTTTATTAAGAGGTACTTATGATTATTTGAGTAATAACCTCCAAGTTTAGACCTAATCATACCTCTTAGAAAATCTTGAATATCATCTGCAAACCATTGAGATGTTCCGTCAATTATTTCAGCTGGCTTATCCATCAGCTCAACTTCTCAGGACATCTAAAACTATTAACTATATTAGGCAAAAATGGATTTATGACGTTGGTAGTTGATAATTTAAAGTCTGCTATTTTTGAGTCAGAATAGTTAAATGAAACGGTTAATTCTTTGGCATTAGTGGTTGTAGCGATTTTTGATTCTTTTAATAATTTAAACCATCCCCAATCACCTTTAAAGCTAATTTCAGTGGGTCTATCGGTGTTGCTGATAAATTTTAGGGAGACGCCATCAGAGGTAGATCCAGGCCACGTGAGTGTGGCTGAATTTTCTGTCTGAGATTTATAATCTACATTTTGTCCGTGTATATTCAGGGTAAAATCTTTGATATTTGGGTTTATTCCAATTGGGCTTAATGAGAAATTAACACCTATTTTATTGTCTGCCCCAGCAAAAAACATTTTTTGTATGAGGACTGCTCGAATAAATATATCGAGGGCTGAGGTATCAAAGTTGAGTTTTTGGCCATTGACTTCTTTCCATTGGTAAGCGTAATTTTGAGTGTCAACAAAAGGGGCTAAATAACCACTAAAAAATAAATCGATAATACCGTGTGGACCAAAAAATGTTGAAAACTCAGTCAGTGAAATATCTTGTTTGCCATTTTGAAACACAGGGTATCGATCGTAAATATTCGATTCATATTCAGGGAGGACCAGTGTTGCCCAAGCATTTTGAATGTGGTTGCTTGCACCGTCTAAAATGGCTTTCCAAGTGCTGGATGCAATATGTAAACTCCATGTTTTTAAAGGCTCAGGCATTTGACGAGTAGCGCGTATCAAATTATCAATAGGGTCATTTTCCGAAGCCTTAGCCATTCGTTTTTTTGCAGCGCTAAATGCAGTGACATCAAAAGTTTTTGAGTTAGAAATAGTATTGACGTATGCGGCTAATTGATTAAGGGCTTGATACGAGGCGCCTGATAGGCTATCTAAATTTTGATTATTAATAGATTCAAAATGTTTGCTGACTTGATGATTAAACATAGATTCTGCCGCAAATCTAGAGGTGTTTATCTTCAGGGTTCTAAATAATTGAATTAGGTGCGAATCGTCATCATTAATTTCATTCATGGCAACTAAGAAGCTGTCAAGACCTCGAACCTCAGGCAGTTTGATATTCTGTAATACAGTTTCCCATGCTTTTCGATAATCTTCCAAGTAAAGTTTTTGTGTCAAAGCAATAAGTTCGGCAATATTGCCACTTTCATTTTTTTGAAATAATGTGTTTTCTCCCAGCACCCAATCGCCTTGAGCCACTTTTTCTGCAGCCTCTGGAATCTGTTTGTGAAAAATAGTGAAGAACTGTTCGCTCGTGTATTTGGCTGAGATGTAATTATTGTCTTCGGATAATATACTCGGATTCTTGCTGAGAATAATAGGAACATGTTGGGTATTTTTTTCTGTATTAATCATCGCTAGAATGAGTTTTTCTTGAGACATATCTGTTAGTAATTGTCGAGCATTATTAACGAGTTTTGTGTCGGGTTGTCTGAGTGGTAATGGGTTTACAAAAAGAAGTTCGGTGTATTTATTTAATGCTTGAAGTTGTTTTGGATCGAATTGTTTGCTCCAGCTCTGATTGAACCACGTTAAAATATCTTCCTTTTTTAAATATTGGGGTTGAGTCAGCATCAGGTAAATCTTTAAAGCATCATATAATTCGGTGAGATGCTGTTTATCTTTGTCTGCAGAATATTGTTCGATGGTTTTGCGTGTGGTTTCCACTAAGGTGGGGAATAGTTCGCTGTGAAGGACCTGAATAAAGGTGCCGGCGGTTTTATTAGCTAATCGTTTATTGGTTTTATTTAAATTCTGTATGCCTTCTTCTTTTGTTGCAAGTTCCTTAGTCGCTAATTCTAAAACAATGAGCTTTTCTAAAAGTTGATGCAAGTTTTGATTTTGTTGACGTAAATTGATTTTTGTTAGTATGAGTTTTGCATTTTGAATATGAAGATTATTGCTGTGGAAATAAGCATAACTTAAGCAAAGAATTAAACTCAGTGCCGTTACCCCTGAGATGGCTAAATATTTAGGTCTATTACTATAAATGGCTTTATGAACACGCACATTGTCATCCAAGAGGCGTTGCATGAGCATTTTTACGAAAAATATTTTTTGTGAATGTGGCTGATAAACAGGTGCAATCATGGGTAAATTAAAGGATTGTCCAATGACGGGCAGGATATTATTGACGGGAGCGGATTGTTGTTGGCAACTGGTAAAGTTAATGCCGCGTAAATTGATATCCGTATGCGGAAGAATTGCATTCATTAAATGGGCTAATTGAGCTTTTAACATCGCGATTTGAATAGGGAAATCCTTGATTAAATTTCGGTTGTCTTGATCATGTTCTTGGTGTAATCGCCAAATTAATCGATCGTTGATCCGAGTTAAATATTCATCAAATTCGATATCATAAAGTTCGGGTAGGGATTTATCGCCCTGATCATTGGCTAAACTTAAACCACAACTTTGTATCCGTTCTTCGGGGCCCATATCATCAAAAAATTCAATGAAGCCTGAGATTTGATCCGACTTCAAAATAATTAATTGAATAGGAATTTTAGGGAAATGAAGGAGGATTTTATCAAGAAATAAATGAATGCGATTGACTTCTGAAATAGGTTCTTTGTCTTCTTGGAAGATGGATAATGCGTCGACGGTTAATAAAATTCCTCTGAAATTGACACCAGAATTCTTAATAGATTTAATAATTTCCGCGGCATACAACTCTAAGGGAACATTGTTATTAGCATCAAAATAATTGCTGAACATTTCCATGATAACTGCATTAGGGTAAAACCAGAAATCACAGGATTTTGTGTTAGTAATAGGTTTGGGTGTGAGGTACTCTTCATCATGCAATTCTGCTTGAGTTGTTTTGAGTAGAGTAGATTTTCCAACCCCTTTAGGGCCAATCATTAAATACCAATTTTTTTGAGGTATACCGGCAATGCTATGATACCATTTGTGATGGGAGGCTAAGATAGCTAATTTAAAATAATATTGCCATCGTTTGATTTCGTTATAGATTAAGGTGTTTTGATGAGTTGAAACTTTTAAATGATGCAAAGTATTGGCATACCAGTATCCCACTCCCCAAATGATGGAAACAATTAATAATGTTGTTAAACGCTGATTTGGTGTGTTCAGAGGATGAAATTCACCAAAAACCAAATGTGGACCTACAAACCAAATGATAGCGGCTATAGCAATAAAAAAAATAAGTAGTCGCACGCGAAAATCTTTCAATATCGCTAAAAATGATGCCATATCGGTTCCTCTATTGTGAAGTAATCTCTGCCGGCTGGGCCGAAAGCTGATTCATCTTTATGTGGTGCATCGAATTTTTTTCGATTTGTGTCAAAATCTTTTCAAAGGTATTGGCTGAATGATCTATAAAATAAATACTAAAACAGCCAATAATTACGGCTATTGATATGCACCCTGCTAATAACCATCCCCAAGGAAGTTGAATGGCGCTAGCGTTTTTGGTGGCATGTCCAGTTTCTTTTTCTTTGTAAAGATTTTTCGAGAATTCACCACGAATTTGTCGTATATTTTGATAAATTAAATTTAAAGTATTTTCTCTAATAATATAACCTTCTTGTGAATTAGCATATTGGCCTTGATATCCGCTGCTGAGTACCAGATATAAGAGTTCAAGCATGTCGATTTGTGGTACTGGATCATTTAAACAATGTTGAACGATGGTGTAAAACTGATCATGCGAAGAATTATCTTCATCAATGACGTTGAGCATGGATGGCCAGGTTTTTTCATCTAAATTGGGATTTAACTGAATGGATTCATCAATCAAACAACATAAGGCATATCGAGCCGCTAAAATTGTAGGGCGATGATATCCTTTATAATGTGCTTGACTTTCAAATGCCCGAATTTCATGACAAAAATCTTTGTTTAGTTGATTGAGATCCTGATCATGATTTAAATTTTGACATTGGGTGATGACACTAAAAATAGGTAAGGATGCAGCGACCAGTGGATTTAAGCTGTTGTTGACGGTGAATGCTTTGGATCGATAATATGCTGCTGTAATAGTCAAATTGTTAGGAGCTGTGGTAGCTGGCGCTAAGGCTGCGTCAATCATCCTTTCCTCTCAACGGCTCGTTTAGCAATATCCGTTCTATAATGTAGATGCTTCCATTTAATATTTTTAACCAGATCATAGGCTCGAATTTGAGCCTCAGCAAAAGTATCACCCATAGCTGCTACAGTAAGTATTCGACCACCCGTGGTCAAAACATCACCGTTTTCAGCAAGCTTGGTTCCAGCATGAAATACTTTTAGTTCTGGTATGCTAACTTTTGGTAGTCCGCTGATGGGCATTTCGGTTTTATTTGGATTGTCGGGGTAGCCATCACATGACATGACTACGCACACCACAGGTCGAGGATCCCATTTGGTGATCACCTCATCAAGGCGTTTTTCAACGGCAGCGAGCATTAATTTAAGTAAATCATCATCAAGTCGCATCAATACAGCTTGTGCCATTGGATCTCCCAGACGGCAATTGAATTCAAGAACTCTCAAATCACCATTAGGTAGAACAATCAAACCTATGTATAAAAATCCCTGATAAGGTGTTTTTTCAGCTTTAAACCCGTTGAGCGTTGGTATCACAATTTGTTGCATAATTTTTGCGTCAAGTTCAGGAGTCATTAATGAAGAAGGTGAATATGAACCCATTCCCGCAGTGATCACACCTTCATCATTATCGTGTAAAGTTTTATGATCTCTGACACTGGAAAAAGGTAGTACATGTTCTCCATCAATCATGACTAGATAACTGATTTCTTCACCTTTTACAAATTCTTCTATCACTACTTTTTGGTTGTTTTGAGTACTTTCTTTATTGAATATGTTGTCTATTGCATGATCGGCAGTCTTTAGATCTTGTGCAATAACAACGCCGCGACTGTTGGCAGGTCCATCAGCTTTAATGACGATAGGAACACCCTCAGCTTTAACATATTTTTTTGCCGAGGCAGCATCAGTAAATACGGCGTATTTTGGAGAGGGTATATGATGTCGTGTTAAAAATTCTTTGCAATAGGACTTAGAGGTTTCAACGGTTGCGGCTTTTTTAGTGGGGCCAAAAATAGGTACTCTTGCTTTTTTGAAGTCATCAACAATACCCATCGCTAAGGCATTTTCATTCGCCACATAAGTCAAATCCACCTTGTTTTTTTTAGCAAAATCAAGGAGTTTTTGGGTGTCAGTGTGTTGAATATTAACATTTTGAGTTTTTGGTTCAGCGGCCGTTCCTGCATTGCCAGGTGCAGTATAGATTGTAGTAACAAAAGGAGATTTTGCTAACTTCCATGCCATGGCATGAGCACGTCCACTACTACCAACGATTAATACTTTCACCTAATTTGCCTCCGTGTTATACCTTTATCAACATAGCATAGAGGAAATTTGCCTCACAATAAAGCCTAATTTCTAGGAGTTTTCACTCAATGCCATGTTCTTTAAGTTTTTTTAATAAAGTACCTCGGTTTATCCCCAACAACTGAGCCGCTTTGCTTTTATTGCCCGTATGTTCAATGGCACACTCGAGTAATGGATGTTCCATTTCTTTGAGTACTAGATCGTATAAACCAGCAGGTGCGGCACCATCTAGCTGAGCAAAATATTGCCGTAATGACAGTTTAACCTGTTCACGAAGCGGGGGTAGTGTATGACTACTCATGAGTATTCCCTGTAGAAAGACATAGCAAGCTAAGGATTATAACGATCTTGTTTTGGCTACACAATCTTCGATAGTTTCTTTTCAAGATAGTGGATATTGAGTGCACCTTTTTGAAAATCAGGATCATTGAGTAGTTTTTTATGCAGGGGGATGTTGGTTTTGATGCCAGCGATCACGATTTCGTCGAGAGCAGTGTTCATGCGAGCAATTGCTTCATCACGTGTTTCACCATGACTGATGATTTTACCGATCATCGAATCGTAATTGGGAGGAACAACATAGCCATTATAGATATGAGTATCTACTCGAATGCCGGGACCTCCGGGCGCATGCCATTGTGTAATTTTTCCAGGTGAGGGGATAAAACTTTCTGGATCTTCAGCATTGATTCGACACTCAATAGAATGACCACGTATATGAATATCTTTTTGCTGATAGCGTAATTTTTGTCCAGCAGCAATTAATAATTGTTCTTTAACGATGTCCACACCGCTAATCATTTCTGTAACGGGGTGTTCAACTTGAATACGTGTGTTCATTTCGATGAAATAAAATTCATTATTTTCAAAAAGAAATTCAAAGGTGCCTGCACTGCGGTAATTCATTTCTTTGCAGGCCTTCACACATCGCTCGCCGATCATTTTTCGTTGTTCTTCAGAAATACCTACACCAGGGGCTTCCTCTAATACTTTTTGATGGCGACGTTGCATCGAACAATCACGTTCTCCAAGATAAATCGCGTTACCTTGTCCATCACTGAGTACTTGAATTTCAATGTGGCGAGGATTTTCCAGAAATTTTTCCATGTACACATTGGGATTTCCAAAGCCAGCTTCAGCTTCTTGTCGAGTGGTTTTGATGGATTTCAAGAGGTGATTTTCTTCGCGTACGATACGCATTCCTTTACCACCACCACCGCCACTTGCTTTAATAATGACAGGATATCCGATCTCAGCAGCAATATTTAAATTAGTTTTATCATCATAACCTAAGGCGCCGTTAGATCCGGGTACACAAGGAACGGAAGCTTTTTGCATTGCTGCAATGGCAGATACTTTGTCACCCATATTTCGAATGGTATCGGGTCTGGGTCCAATAAAAATAAATCCACTTTTTTCAACTTGTTCCGCAAAATCTGCATTTTCTGCTAAAAATCCGTAGCCAGGATGAATAGCGTCAACTTTTGCAATTTCAGCAGCGCTAATGACGGCAGGAATATTTAAGTAGCTTTTTGCAGCATTGGGAGGGCCAATACACACCGCTTCATCGGCTAATTTAACATGTTTTAAGTCAACATCAGCCGTTGAATAAACAGCGACAGTGCTAATATGCATTTCTTTGCAAGCGCGTAAAATGCGGAGCGCAATTTCACCGCGATTAGCGATTAAAACTTTTTTTAACATTGTTATTTATCCAATAATAAATAAGGGTTGATCGAATTCAACCGGCTGTTCATTATCGATGAGAATGGCTAAAACTGTACCAGACTTGTCCGATTCAATTTGGTTAAACATTTTCATGGCTTCTACTAAGCATAAGGTATCCCCAACTTCAACACGGTCACCCACTTTCACGAACGTTTTTTCACCGGGAGCAGGGCATAAATAGACAGTGCCCACCATCGGAGATTTGACAGCATGACCACTGGGTGTGTCATCGACTTTTGTGGGTTCTGGCGCAGCTTGAGTCATTGTAGGTGCTGATGTTGCTAAAGCCATAGGTGTGGTGAGATGTTGAACCACCGGGGCGGCAGATGATTGTTGAGATATACGAATGGTGTCTTCACCTTCCGTAATTTCAATTTCGGTTATGCCGCTTTCTTTTACGAGTTTGATCAGTGCGTTGATCCGTCTAATATCTACTGCCACGTTTCACTAGTCTCCATTTTATGCTCTAAATAGGTGATTGCTGCCATTAAGGCACATTCATATCCGAATGTTCCAAGTCCGCTAATCACTCCTAAGGCCACATCTGAAAAATAAGAGTGGCTTCTGAAAGGTTCTCGTGCATAGATGTTTGAAATATGCACTTCGAAAAAAGGTTTTTCCACCGCTAATAAGGCGTCTCTTAAGCAAACACTGGTGTGTGTCAGTCCTGCGGGGTTAATAATGATGACATCTATGTTATCATCGGCGGCTTGAACGTATTCGATGAGCTGGGCTTCGGAGTTTGATTGAAAGCATCGAATATTAATTTCACGCTCATTGCCCATACGTTGAAGGCGTTGATTAAGGTGTTCAAGGGAGCCATAACCATAGATATGCTGCTCGCGTTTGCCCAGCATGTTCAAGTTAGGTCCATGTAATACTAATATATTCTTCATATATTATATTATCCTCTACATTCCGAGATTTGTCCAGATCAAGTATGATATAAGCAAGATAGGCACAGTTCGGAGCTATTTATCGTTTTCCAAAAACATCAATGTCATAAAAATCCATAAATTTCATGAAATTACTAAATAGATCCGTTTCTTTGTCGTATTGGAAAACCTCGGCATAGGCTTTCAGTATGGGCATATATTCAGGGTTATCTCGGAAAATATCGATGATAGTCTCGGCGTGCAAACGTTCTTCTTTACTATCAAAGTTGTATTTCTGGAATAGTATAGCGGCTAATAAGGCAGCCTTGGAGGCTTTTCGAGCAGCGCCTGAGCGCTTAAAGCTTTGGATGCAAAATGAAAGTGCTCGTTTTTTATCCCAATCTAGCCACTCCTCGTAGAAGTTGAGTGATTTTGACTGCGCATCGGCAATGGTTTCTTTGTTAACTTTGCCGGCTTTATTCAGTAGTAATAAAAACATCATGGCCGGTAAGATGGCTTCCACATTTGCCCACGAACAGTTTCCGGATACCTGGGTGGAGATGGGTATGATATGTATGGGATTAAGACCCAAGGCCTGAATCATGACTTCATCGATCACTTGTTTGTATTGTCTTTCGTAGATGAGACTTTTGATGAATTTGGCATTCATTTTTCCAGGGTGTTCTATGGTGTATATGATAACAGTGCCATTATCGCGTCCAAATTGACCTCGGTCACATCGAATCAATAAATTTCCAAACCAAATAAAATTGATCGCATGACCCTCATAGATAACGGGGATTACCAGAGGTTTAAATTTTAATAGTGCATCAATTCTGGATTCCACGTCTTTTAATTTGGTTAAGTAATGTTGATATTTGATAAGCTCATTTGCATTGTGTATTCCTTGAATGACGATATCAAAAAAACTAAAATATTTTTGTAAATGTTTTCCGGCGAAATTATTTTTAAAATCTAAAAAAGATTCAATCGCAATGGCTAAGCTAAATTCTAAATAAAATCCTTCTAGTTCAATTTCGGTAAATACACCCTGATGATCTAAAATATCGACGCGGCCTTCTAATTCAAAGCGGTGACCCAGTAATTTTCCGTTAATAAAATCTTGGGCAAAAGTTAGCTTTGCACCTTTGCGATAAAGTAGTTGTTTAATTTTTTCATGTTTTCGTAGCAGCGGCATCGCTAACACGGGTTGCCCTGCGCGACTGTACATATTAGGATCCGCTCCATATTGCAGCAATAGTTGACATAATTCGACATTATTATTTTCAGCCGCCCAAATTAATGCGGTACGTCCTGTTAAATCTGAAAAATCAACTTTAGCGCCGGCTTCCAAAATAACTTTTGCTTTTTCAACATCATTAACGATAGCAGTTTCTATTAGAGGGGTGTAACCGTAAGGATCAATTTCATCTAATTTTGCACCTTGAGCGATGACTTGTTTAATTTGTTGAATATTTCCGTAAATAACCGCATCAGCTAAGTCCATCTTTAGGCTCCAGGAGTGTATTTAGGATTGAATCGTGCAGCGAGTTCATTTCGCAAGGTGGGCTGCATTCTCAGTTGAGGGCAGCAATCATTCACATTTTCTTTGGCAGCATCTTCTGAGTGTATATTGTCATTGGTAATGGCGGTAAGGTCTGAAGAGGCACCAATGGGGCGGCTAGCAAGAAAGGGGTGTTCCTTCATTACGAGTCCGGAAGATCCTTCCCCCCCATCATCGTCATTATAGGGCGCGCGAATTTTCACTCGTCCCCATTTGGAGAGCACTTTGCCAAGGATTTCACTGAGCTTTCTTTTATGTTGTGTAGCTATAGCCATGTGTTTGATTATAGCGAATTGATATTGACACTGCGATAGTCGATGTGGGGCTTATTTCAATATTTCTTGAAGATGCCACATAAATTTATTGACGCCTATCTCACCGATGATTCGATGGTTTTTGATTTCATTTCCGTTGGGGTCGAAGAAAAGAATAGTGGGTGGGGCGATGACTTTGAAATATTTTTGAAGTTCAATATCAAGCTGATCATTTCGTGTGACGTTGGCTTGAAGTAATATAAAATTTTTGAGTAAGGGTGCGATGTAATGATTGGGGAATATGTCATTTTGCATATTTTGACAAGCGATACACCAGTCAGCATAGAAATCTAATAATATATTTTTATGTTCGGATTTTGCCTCAGCTAGAGCCGTTTTAAAATCATCGAGGGTTTTAATCGTGGTAAAGCTAAGTTTTTCACAGCTTGCTTCATGTTGTACTGTCGATAAATTTTCTAGCGGTTTAATGGGATTTTGATTTCCAAAACCGGCACCAACGGCTAATAGGATTCCGTAAATTAACATGATGATGCCCAGACCTCGACGAAAATGTTTGTAATGTGTTTTTTTGTTAGTGCTTTCAAAAAAGCCGACATACATTGAGGTGATAATTAATAAGCAGCCCCAGAGAAACATAATAAGATGGTTTGGTAAAATGCGATTCAGAATCCAGATGGCCATCGCCAATAAAATAACACCGAAGAAATTTTTAACGGCGTTCATCCATTTTCCGGCTTTGGGTAAAAAGTTTCCGTGTGCAGTACCGATAGCAATCAGTGGTGCACCCATTCCTAAACCTAAGCTAAATAATGAAAGTCCACCGAGGAGGGCATTACCTGTTTTAGCAATATATGCGAGTGCGCCGACAAGGGCTGGAGTAACACAGGGTGATAATATTAATGTTGCAAGGGAACCCATGATCGCTACGCTAAGGTAAGAGCCTCCTGTAATTTTACTGGTAACATTATTTAATTTATTTTGTAATTCAGTAGGGAGTTGTATTTCATAAAAACCAAACATAGAAAAGGCTAGGACAACAAAAATGAAGCTCGAAGCAATTAAAATCCATGGTTGTTGAAATAAAACTTGAAGGGTGCTGCCTAGATATCCAACCAAAATACCTGCAATTGCATAGGTTGTCGCCATACTCAACACATACGCTGAGGATAAATAAAATGCTTTATGGGTAGTTAATTTTCGTCGATGACCAATAATTATTCCCGATAAAATAGGTATCATGGGTAAGACACAAGGTGTGAAAGATAATAACAAACCGAAACCAAAGAAACTCACAATAATAGTGATGATTTTTCCGTTCTCAAGAAGATTGTTAATCATATTATCTTCTTCATTGGTTTCTATCGGTGTTGGAACTATTTTTCCCTCTATATATTTTCCAAAATTATCTTTCATGTTTAGTGAAACTTCTTTGGTGGTAGGAGGGTAGCAATATCCTGATACCGCACATCCTTGGTAAGTCACTTTCAGATCAATGATTTTGGCATGTTGTTTTACCATCACAGGGATAGCGATTTGAATATCGTTACTATAAACCTGGTATTGTCCTAGGTTAATATCTTGTTTTGTGGTTGCGATAGGAAAGAGGGGGTCGCTGAGTTTGGCTATTTTAGGATTGGCAAGTACGAATTTTAATTTGTCTTTATAGAGTAAATGTTCTGGCGCAATATGCCATTTTACTACGATGGTTTGTTCATCTTTGACCATAGCGCTGAACTCAAATGCTTTGTCGAGAGGTAGGGGTTCAGATTCTTGGGCGAAAAGATATTGGGAAAATATGAGTATTGAAATAATGTAGGCGATCTTAATAAATTTCATATGTGTCTCCAGTTATTTAGTATTTTACGTGATTTTCAAGATATTGAACAGTAATAATATTTG